>NZ_CALEYG010000033.1 GCF_937924975.1 uncultured Stomatobaculum sp. | reverse complement strand
TTTCCGCGGCCGGGACGGCCGCACCCGCTCTCGCAGCGGCGGTCTCCGCCTACGAGACGGCAGCCGCCGAGCTTGCCGCGCGCATCGCCGAAGAATCCGAAGAGGATGACGAAGACGACGGCATGGGCATCGATGCCGAAGCCCTCTGGCAATCACTTGCCGCCGACTTTTCCGCGGCGCTCAGTCTGCCGACTCTCAGCGCTGCCTCGGGTCTCCGTCAAGACGCTTCTCCCCTCTCACTCGCCGCTCTCCTTCGAACCGAGCCCGCGACCCGCGAGGCGCTCTGCCTCCCGGCGAACGCGGCCGTTCCCGCCGGAAGCCTGTCTCTCGCCGAGCTTCCCTCCGCACAGCTTGCGGCGGCGGAGCCGGGCGCCTTGCGCAGTGATGAAGATGACTGTCTCTTTGCGCACTATGCGGCTTCCTTTTTCCCCTGCTATCTGACCCAAACGAAAGAGGCGGCGCAGGCAGGTCTCAGCCTCCAGCTGGAATATCTGAGCGCCGGCAAGGAGACCGACCGCGAAAACTTCTCCGCCGTCTGCTCCCGCCTCTTTGCGGATCAGGAAAGCCTCCGCCTGCTCGCGCTGCTCTCGGACCCGGCTGCCTGTCAGGCCGCGGAGCGCGCCGCCGACAGCCTCTGTACCGCGACTGCTTCCCCGCGGCTTCGCGCCCTGCTCCGTTTCCTGCTGCTCTATGCCGTCGCAGCCTATGACAGTCTCACAGACCTGTCCCTGCTGCTCGCCGGACAGAAAGCACCGCTCTTCACGCTTGCGCCCGTCCCCCGTATCTCCGCCGACCGGCTCTTGCAAGGCGGCGGCTTTCAGCCTCCCACCCCCGCCCTTTCGGAGAGCGGAGAAGGGCTCTCCTACCGGGAAGCTCTGCTCTTTTTCTACCTGCAAACTTCCCGCGCTGCGCGGAATTACCGCATGCTCGATCTCATGGAAACAGCGCTCTCGAACGGACAGACGCCCTTCCGGATCACGCACTGCCTGGTTTCGCTCCGCGCGGAGCTCCGCTGCAATGCCTCACATCTCTTCACCGCACTCTTTTCCCTGCCCGCCGCCGCGCCGAACCGGTTTCAGATTTCCGTGCAGAGTTTCCGGGCCTACTGAGGAGGCGCGCGGCGCTTCAACCTTGCGTTTCTGTGAACAGAGGAGACGGCCACATGAAAACCACTGTCAATCAAAATCGGAAAACAGCTCTCCAGGCACAATCCCGACTTTCCGTCTCTTTTTCTCTTCACAGGAGCGCAGCGCTGAGGCGCCGCGCCCCGCTCTCTGCCTCGCTCACGGTAGAGGCAGCGCTCGTGCTGCCTCTCTTTTTGTTTGTGCTCCTCCTCTTTTCCGTGCCCTTCCGCATCATGACCACCGAGCGGCAGATGCAGCGCGCTGCGGAAACCGTCTGTGACCGCGCCGCTGCCCTAGCCGCGCTGTCAACGCCGGAGGCCGCGCAATACAGAAATTCGCTGAGCGCCTTGGCGCTTGCGGCCGCGCGTGCCGCTGTCTCCGATCCGAATCTCAGCGGGCTCAGTGCCGAGCGTTCGAGCTTCCTCGCGGACGGAGAAACGGTTCGCGTCGTGCTGGACTACAGCTACACACTCCCGATTCCTCTGTTTCGTCTGCCCGCCGTCCGCTGCAGCCGCACGGCATGGCGGCGCGCCTGGATCGGGGAAACCGATCCGGAAAACTGCGTCGCGGCAAATCCGAAAGAGGAAATTGTCTATGTCGGCAGGCACTCGACCCGCTACCATAAGACTGCCCGCTGCCACTATCTCTACAACGACCTGCGCGCCGTGTCTCTCTCCGAAGCGACGGCTGCGCGCAATACCTCCGGCGGTCGTTATCACGCCTGCCCGGTCTGTGCGCGCGGCGCAAGCGGCGGTACTGTCTACCTGATGCCGAGCGGCACCGCCTGGCACCGCGATCCGGCCTGCCGCGCGATTCGCGCCTATGTTCGAGCTGTGCCGAAACGCGAAGTGGAGCAGCTTGGCCCCTGCAGTTATTGCTATCCCTGAAAGGAGTTTCCGATGTTTGCGACCACCCTCTTCGGTTGCGTCAGTCTCACGCTTTTTTCACTTGCCTGTGCATGCGAGGACTTTCTCTATCAAACCGTACCTCGCCGCTTTTTTGAGCTTCTGCTCCTTCTGGAGCTCGGCTTTTATCTGTGGCGCCTCTTCTTTGTCCACGCGACCGTGCCGACAGAGCTTCTGCTCTCGCTCTGCCTGTCTCTTCCGCTGCTTGCCTTTTCCCTGCTGTCCCGCGAAGCCCTCGGGCTCGGCGACGCATTGTTTCTCCTCTGTTTCGGTCTCGGCGCCGGCTTTCACCGCCTGCTGTTTCTGCTGACAACCGGTTTTTTATCTGCGGCACTCCTCTCCCTTTTCCTGCTCTGCCGCCGCTTCGGGCGCCCGAAAAAGGCAGGGACAGAGCGCATCCCGCTGCTCCCCTTTTTTCTGCTCCCCGCCCTTTTTACTCTTTTTGCTTCGGGCAGGGTTCCGGCATGAGACGGCCTCTGTCCCTGCGTCTTCGCGCCTCCCTCACCGTGGAAGCACTCTATGTATTCTCGCTTCTCTTTTTATCGCTGACCGCAGCGACCCGCTTTGTCTATCGGGAACAGGCCCGCTGCACTGCCGGCTTTCTGCTCGAAGATCTCGCGGTACAGGCCTCGCGCGCGGATTCCCGCACCGGCGACATCGCCGCTGTCCCGGCAGAGCTGAAGTCACACTATCTGCGCCGTCTCTCTTCCCTGCTCCCCGTGAGCGACGGTAACTTCACCGTCTGGTGCGGACAGGAGGTCGGCGGTGTCGAGCTCCGCGCGCCCCGTTTCTCGGCGCGCATCGAATACAAACTGCTGCGCCCGGAAACAGCGCTTCGCAGCAACAGTCCGCTTCCAGACAGCACAAAGGAGGTAAACCCCTGATGAAACCGGTTCATAGTGCGACACACAGCACCCTCGAACTTCCTCTCTCCCCCGCCGATGCATCCGGCTTTCCACGCCGCATGCTCGAAGAAAACCGCATTCCCGGTTTTCTGCCGCTCCGCCCCGACAGTGAGGCACTGCCCGAGACACTCTCCTACGATGTGACCGGCCTTCTCTCTCTCTCCGACGCCGCAGCCGAGCAAAAGCTTCGCGCCGAAGATCTTCGCCGCCTGTTGCTCTATCTTCTTCAGGCGCTCTCCCGTCTCCCGGCCTATCTCCTGTCTCCGGACGGCCTGGTCCTCGATGCCGACGCGATTTACCTGGATCCGCAGAGCCGCGCCCCCTGCTTTCTCTATCACCCGGGACAACATGCAGCCTTTGCGGGCAGTCTCTCCGCCTTTTTACATGCGCTCCTCGCGCTGACCGATCAGAATGAAGAGCGACACATGGTGCTCGCCTACCGCCTCTATCAGGAAAGTCTCTCACATCCGCACTCTCTCGACTATCTGGAGCGCATTCTGACTGCCGCAGAGACAACGCCGCGCGCGGCAGACCCTGCTGCCGATGCCGCGCCGCCGCTTGATCCCCTCGTCAGCGAAGTCCGGGAGGTCAGTGCCGAGGAACTTCCGCAAAAAAAGAGCGGCGGATTGCTCCGCCGCCTCTTTCACCGCACGGAAGAACCGAATCACTCCGCGGAAGATGCCGTCTTCTTGGAGGCACTCCGCGAACCCTGAGTCTTCTTCGCCGCGGTTTTCTTCCTTGCCGCTTTCTCGGTTGCCGGTTTCTTTGTCCCCGTTGCCTTCTTAGCCGCCGTTTTCTTTGCTCCCGTCACCTTCTCGGTCGCGGCTTTCTTACTTCCCACCGGTTTCTTCGCCGCCGGTTTCTTCGTCTCATCAAACTCGAAAATCCGCACACCGTACGCCGGCAGCGGCGCCTCCAGATAGAACGGTCTCTGGTCGCACTCACCCGGTTTTGCGCGATAGGAGACCGCGCGCTTCTTCTGAAGCGTATAGAGCCCCTCGTGCTCATCCAGAATCAGCCGGTAACTTCCTGCGTGCGGCACGCCGACACGATAGTCCTCGCGCGCAACCGGCGTGAAGTTAATCACAAAGAGCAGCGACTTTTTCCGACTCTCATCTCGGCGGAGGAAAGAGAAGATCGAACGGTCCGCATCGTCCGCATTGATCCACTCAAAGCCCTGCCAGTCGTTGTCCAGACGGTACAGCGCCGGATGCGAGCGGTACAGCTGCAGGAGCCCCCGCACAAAGTTCTGTATATCCCGGTGTGGCGCCTCGTTTAACAGCTCCCAGTTCAGCGAGACCTTCTCATCCCACTCGTGCCACTGCGCAAACTCCTGTCCCATAAAGAGCAGCTTTTTGCCCGGGTGACCGATCATATAGCTGTAGCCGCACTTCAGATTCGAGAACTTGTCCTCGTAGATGCCCGGCATCTTATTGATCATCGAGCACTTGAGATGCACCACCTCATCGTGCGAGAGCACAAGCACATAGTTCTCGCTCGTGAAATAGGTGAGGCCGAAGGTCATCTTGTTGTGGTTATCGCGCCGGAAGTAGGGATCCAACTTCATGTACTCGAGGAAGTCGTGCATCCAGCCCATGTTCCACTTGAAGGTGAAGCCGAGCCCGTTTTCCTCGGGACTGTGGGTGACCAGCGGCCAAGCCGTGCTCTCCTCCGCGATGATCATGCTGCCGTCCTTGCGACCGGCAATCACAGAGTTTAAGTGCTTGAAGAACTCTATCGCCTCCAGATTTTCGTTGCCGCCGTATTGGTTCGGGCACCACTGTCCGTCCCGGCGACCGTAGTCCAGATAGAGCATAGACGCGACGGCATCCACGCGGAGTCCGTCCACATGGTACTCGTTCATCCAGTAGAGCGCGTTCGCAATCAGGAAGTTCTTGACCTCCGTCTTGCTGTAGTCAAAGACCTTGGTGCCCCAGTCGGGATGCTCTCCCTTTCTGGTATCCGCATATTCATAGAGCGCCTGTCCGTCGAAATCCGCAAGGCCGAAGGCATCGCGCGGGAAATGCGCCGGAACCCAGTCGAGAATCACACCGATGCCTGCTACATGCAGCGTATCGACAAAGGCCTGAAATTCCGCCGGGCTCCCGTAGCGGGAAGTCGGCGCATAGTAACCGGTCACCTGATAACCCCAGCTCCCATCAAACGGGTACTCCGCAATGCCCATGAGTTCCACATGGGTATAGCCCATGTCCTTGACATAGGCCGAAAGTTCCCGCGCCAGGGTCTCATAGGAGAGAAAACCGTCCCGCTCGTTTTCATCGCCCCGCCGCCAGGAACCGAGGTGACACTCGTAGATACTGATCGCTTCCTGCCGTGGATTCTGCTTTGCCCTCTGCTGCATCCACGCGTCGTCCTTCCAAGCGTATTCCCAGGGTTCGTCCGCAAGTTTCGACGCCGTTCCCGGGCGGAATTCCGCGCTCCGCGCATAGGGGTCCGCCTTAAATAAGAGTTCTCCCGCCGCACTCCGCAGGGCAAACTTATAGAGCATGCCCGCATGAAGTCCCGGGATAAAGCACTCCCAGATGCCGCCCTCAAAAATTTCCGCACACGGGTTTGCCTCTGCCTGCCAGTCGTTGAACTCGCCGACCACGCTCACCGCGCGCGCGTGCGGCGCCCAGACCGCAAAGTAATACCCTGCTACGCCGTCCCGCGTCATGGGATGTGCACCGAGCTTCTTATAAATCTCGTAGTGCGTTCCCTGCCCGAACAGATAACAATCCGTCTCTGTGATGACACCCATACCTCTGTTGACTTCTGCCATACTCCCTCCGCGCAACGATTGTTTTTTATGCTACAAGTATAGCTTTTTTTCCGACATTTGACAAAGCAATAAAAGGAGGATTTTATGCTTTTACAACTCTCTCCGCTCGCCCTCTTTTTGCCACTATTCTCGATTTCGGATTTGAAAGAACGCCGTATTCCAAACCGCCTTCTCCTGTTGGCCCTGCTCCCGGGTATGGCGACACAGAATCCGCACTTCCTGCTCCGCCTCTGCCTCGCTGCCCTTCTCTTTTATCCCTGGTTCCGCCTGCATCTCCTCGGCGCGGGCGATGTCAAGCTCCTCGGTCTCTGCTGCGCCTATCTGGGGCTCTCCGCTTTTCTAGGCTTCTTTTTTCTGAGCCTCCTCGCCGCCACTCTGCCGGCGCTCTGGCTGCTGCTCGCCGATCGGCGCTGTGAACAGCTGCCGCTTGCCCCCTTTTTCTTTGTCGGCTTTGCGCTCCTAAAGCTGCTCTCCGAAACCCCGCTTCTTCACACCCTTTTCTTCTGACACCCCCAAAGGAGGTTTTTCTCATGCGACGCTGTGCCGTTCTTTTACACCCCGACGCCGACTACGCCGGACGCCTTGCCGACTTCTGGAACCAGCGAAAGAGTCTCGGCCTTCCCGTCTACGCCTTCTCCGCACTCGAAGCGTTCCGCGCCTTTCGCACGCGTGCCGATGTGGAGTTACTGCTGTTTTCCGAGCACTTTGCCGAAGAAATGCAGGGCCTGCTCGGCCAAAGCATGGCCATCCTGCTGAGCGAAGACGGCTTTGTCAGCGAGCGCTGTCAAAATGCGCTCCCGGTTCCCGCTGTCTTTTCTTATCGCCCAGCCGACGCCCTTGCGCGCCGCGTCATGCAACTCTATGCAACCGCAAGACCGGGAGCTCTCTCCCCGGTTCAGCGCGGCGACTGCGAAATCCTGGGCATCTACTCTCCCGTTCACCGCTGCGGCAAGACCACCTTCGCCCTCTCCCTCGGACTCGCGCGCGCCGCACAGGGCAAGACCCTGCTTTTCTCGCTCGAAGACTACGCCGGCGTCTATGCGCAAATTGCGCCGGATGCCGCCGAAAGTCTCTCGGAACTTTTATTTGCCCACAGCAGCGGTCGCTACAGCTGGCCCGTTTTACAGAGCAAACTCTCCGTCTTCGGCGCGCTGGATCTGCTGCCGCCGGTGCGCTGTGCGGAAGATTTGTCTCTGCTCCCCCCGGAAGAATTCGCTGCCCTCTTGCAGCGCATCGCGCGGGAGAGCGGCTACCGCAGCATGGTTCTGGATTTCGGCGCCTTCGGTCGCCGCGCACTCGAGCTCCTGGAACTCTGTGACCGCATCTTCATGCCCGTGCTCTCCGACCCGCTCTCTGCGCTGAAACTCAACTCTTTCCGGGAGTATCTCCGGCAGAGCGGTCGCGCGCAGCTGCTCGAAAAAACCGAAACGCTGGAACTTCCCCCGGAAACAGAAAAAGCGCGGGACTATGCCTGCGCTTTGCTTCCCGCCTATGAAAGCGGACCTCTCTATGAAATGGCCGCTGCCTTGCATTAAACCTGCGGCAGTGTTTGCGCTGTCTCAGCGGAACGTGGCAAAGATTGAAGCGCCGACCACGGTCATGATACCGCTGACTACAATCGCGAGTCCTGCCATGGCACCCTCGATTTCACCGATTTGCATTGCCTTCGAGGTGCCGATTGCATGTGCCGAAGTGCCGAGCGCGAGTCCCTTGGCAATCGGGCTGTGAATCGCGAACAGATGACAAATCGGGTCGGCAAGCACATTGCCGAGAATACCGGTCACAATAATCGAAGCCACGGTGATGGTCGTATAGCCGCCGAGCTCCTCAACTACGCTCATACCGATTGCCGTCGTGATGGACTTCGGCAACAGCGTGATATACTCCACATGGTTCATATGAAACAGCGCGCAGAGCACGAGAATCGAACCGAGGCTTGTGAGCACACCTGCCAGGACGCCGAGCACGACCGCAAGCAGATTGTCCTTCAGAAGTTGCAGCTGCTGGTAGAGCGGCACGGCGAGCGCCACCGTCGCCGGCGTCAGAAGGTAGCTGAGATAACGCGCGCTCCGGATGTAGCTTCCGTAGTCAATGTTAAACGCAACCATGAAGCCGATGACCAGAATAATCGAGATCAGCAGCGGATTCAGCACCGCAAGCCCCGTCTTGGCGCGCAGTACGCTGCCGATATCAAAGGCGAGCAGACTGATGACGATGCCTATGATGGTCGAGTTTCGAATCACTTCATTCATCGCCTCATCCATGCCCATGATGCTTCCTCCTTTTCTTCCCGTGCGCTGCCGCTTCCGCAGCGGCAGTGCGTTCCGTTTTCGCTGTCTCTCCCGCTGCGGCAGACTCTGACCGTGCGGCGCCGCCCGTTGCCTCTGTCTCTTCGCTCTTGGTCACCTCGCCGTGCAACAGGTGCTTGATTTTTTCCGTCTCGTGTTTTGCCGCTTCCCGCAGCTCTTCGGCGATTACATTTTCCTCGGCGAGAACCTCTTCCTTTAATTCCTGAGAAGCTGTCTCGCCTTTTGCCCGTCCGCGCGCCGTCACGGCGAGCAGAATTTCGGTCACGCGCCCTGTGATACCCATGACCAGGACGGTCGAAACAAAGGTCACGACGGTGACCGGCAGAATGATGGTCCGGAGCTGCCCCCAGGCTGTCATGAGTCCCACACCGGCCGGAATGAACATGAGCGGCATCGCATCAATCAGAAACTGCGAGGTCTCGAGCACACTCTCCAGCTTTATCATCCCTGTCATCAGCGCAATCATCATGAGCGCCAGGCCGTAGATACTGCCGGGCACCGGCAGCGGTATAAAATAATGCATTAACTCGCCGACACAAGTCATGCCCGCGATAATGCCGAATTGTCGCATCAATCTCATGTTCCGATTCTTCCTTTACCTTGCTTGCCTTAAGATTTCCTTATCATAAAACTTTTTTTGCAAACAGAAAAGTGTAAACCGGAAATCCGCTTGTCTTTTTTCAGCGACAGCCTTATAAAGAAAGAAACTTTTTGGTTTGAACAACTGCCTCTCTCCTGTTATCAGGCAAGCGGCATCGTGGTCAACGGGCGGCGCATCAAGTCCCTGGTCTTCACGACCGATCTCGCGATTATCCGGAACTGTGACGCCGATGCGGTCTTCGCGGTCTACCCGTTTACCCCGCAGTCGGCCATCAGTCACGCACTGATCAACGGCTCCTATATCCCCGTCTTCTGCGGCTGCGGCGGCGGCACGACGAAGGGACTTCGCACGCTCTCGCTCGCACAGGATGCCGAGGGCCAGGGTGCCATGGGCATCGTCCTGAATGCGCCGATCAGCGACTTAAACCTCCTCGCCGTGACCAAGGTCGTGGATATTCCGGTCATCATCACGGTCATCAGCGAAGAGACCAATATCGCCGCGCGCCTTGCAAGCGGCGCGAGTATCCTGAATGTCGCGGCAGGTCCCGGCACCGCGGCGCTGGTACAGAAAATCCGCCGCGATTTTCCGGAAGTCCAGATCATTGCGAGCGGCGGCAATACCGAAGAGAGCATTCAGGCAACCATCGCGGCCGGCGCCAATGCGATCACCTTCACACCGCCCTCCACCGCCGAGCTCTTCAAAAGTATGATGGCCAAGTATCGCGAATCTTGACAGAACTGCTCTGCTATTCTATACTGAGCCTGTAGTCTTCAGGGCAGGGTGAAAGTCCCTACCGGCGGTACAGCCCGCGAGCCGAAAGGCATGATCCGGTCAGATTCCGGAGCCGACAGTATAGTCTGGATGGAAGAAGCAACGCACCCTCCATAGTCAAAAGTCCCTTGGAATGGAAATTCCAAGGGCTTTTTTCTACTTGCCCCGAGCTTTACGCCGGGGCTTTTTTCATTGCCGAAAGGAGGTCTCATGCACGAAACTTTTATGCGCCGCGCCATTTCGCTCGCAGAGCGCGGCCGCGGTCACACCGCGCCGAATCCGCTGGTCGGCGCAGTCCTCGTACGAGACGGCGAAATCATCGGCGAGGGCTATCACGCCGTCTACGGCGGCCTGCACGCCGAGCGCGCCGCGCTCGAAGACTGCCTTCAGCGCGGCCTCTCTCCGACGGGTGCCGCACTCTATGTGACACTGGAACCCTGCTGTCATACCGGCAAGCAGCCCCCCTGCACCGAGGCGATTCTCGCTGCCGGCATCCGCGCGGTGTTTGTGGGAAGCAGCGACCCGAACCCGCTGGTCGCAGGCAAGGGCATTACCGCGCTCCGGCAGGGCGGTATCGCCGTCACGGAACATGTGTCGGAATCCGCGTGCGATGCGCTGAACGCTCCCTTTTTTCACCATATCAGAACCGGCCTCCCCTTTGTCGTTCTGAAATACGCGATGACACTCGACGGCAAAACCGCCTGTGCCTCCGGCGCGTCCCGCTGGATTACCGGCGAGGCCGCGCGCGCAGAGGTGCACCGGACCCGCGCTGCGGTGGGCGCCGTGATGGTCGGCATCAATACCGTACTGCAGGACGACCCTCTCTTGACCTGCCGCATTCCGGGCGGGCGAAATCCGCTCCGTGTGATCTGTGACTCCGGTCTCCGGACACCGCTTGACAGTGCCCTCGTAAAGACCGCCAAAGAAGTCCCGACCTTGCTCGCCTGCTGCGTGAGCGATACGGCCCGCCACAAAGCCTATCTTGCCGCCGGCTGTGAAGTCCTCACCTTTCCCGGCAAGCGCGTTGACCTCCGCGCCCTGCTCACAGCGCTCGGCGCGCGCGGCATCAACGAGGTGCTGGTCGAGGGAGGCGCGGAACTCGGCTGGGCACTGCTCAGCGCCGGTCTCGTGCAGCGCGTACAGGCCTATATCGCCCCGAAACTCTTCGGCGGGAAAACCGCCCCCTCGGCGCTCGGCGGAAGCGGCGTGCCGTACCCACCGGATGCGTTTGCCCTCAAAAATCTGCACATCCGCTCTATTGGCGCCGATGTGTGCATCGAAGGAGATCTCTGATTATGTTTACCGGCCTCATTGAGGAGCGCGGCACGCTTCTCAACTTTTCCGAAAAGCATCAGCTCACCATCGCCGCTCAAACGGTGCTTGAAGGCCTCTCTATGGGAGACAGCATCGCAGTCAACGGCGTCTGTCTCACCGTCGTCTCTTTCACCGCGCAGTCTTTTACGGCAGATGTCATGCCGGAGACGCTGCGGCGCTCGAATCTCGGTATGCTTCGCGCAAAAAGTCAGGTCAATCTGGAGCGCGCGCTCCCGGTCAACGGGCGCCTCGGCGGGCACTTTGTGAGCGGCCACATCGACGGCACCGGCGAACTGCTCGGCATCCACTGCGAGAATAACGCCCTGCTCTTTTCGATTCGCGCAGTCCCCGCTATCTTACAGGGCGTCGTCGAAAAAGGGTCCGTCGCAATCGACGGCATCAGCCTGACGGTAGTCTCCGTCGACAAGGACCGATTTTCGGTCTCCGTGATTCCGCACACAGCCGCAGTCACAACCCTCGCCGCAAAACGGCCGGGTGACATGCTGAACCTCGAGACCGACCTGCTCGGCAAATATGTGCTGCGCGCCCTCTCCCTCGCAGGAGAGGGCGGCGCAGACGCAAAGAACCGGATCAGCGAGGACTGGCTTCGCAAACTCGGTTACTGAAACCGTTTGCCACAATAAGAGAAAGGACTTCTGCCATGGGATTTTCAACGATTGAACAGGCGCTCTCGGATCTTCGCGCCGGAAAACTGATTGTCTGCATCGATGACCCCTCACGCGAAAACGAGGGCGACCTGATTTGCGCCGCCGAATTTGCCTCTGCGGAACTCGTGAATCGGATGGCCGGACTTGCGCGCGGCCTGATCTGCCTCCCGGTGGCCGCGGACTATGCAAAAAAGCTCGGTCTGCCGCCGATGTCCGCCGTAAACAGCGATAACCACGAGACTGCCTTTCTGGTCTCGATTGACCATATCGAGACCACGACCGGCATCAGCGCCGCCGAGCGCGCCCTGACCGCAAGGAAACTGGTTGCCGCAGACGCCGTTCCCTCGGATTTCCGCCGCCCGGGACACCTCTTTCCGCTCCTCGCGCGTCCGCACGGCGTGCTCGAGCGCCGCGGCCACACCGAGGCGACCGTTGACCTCTGCCGCCTCGCGGGACTAAAGCCAGCCGGCCTCTGCTGCGAGATAATGCGCGAGGACGGCGAGATGATGCGGACCAAAGAACTGCTTACCTTCGCCGAGCGCGAGGACCTCAGCATCATCAGCATCGAGGATCTGGTCCGCTACCGCGAGCGCTACGACTACGCGCTCGAAGAAGTTGCGAACGCTTCCCTCCCGAGTGCCTTCGGTGACTTTCAAATTCACGGCTTTCTCGATCCGCTGAGCGGGCTCGAACACCTCGCACTCGTCAAGGGCGATATTGCCGGAAAAGAGGCAGTGCTCTGCCGCATGCACTCCGAGTGCATGACCGGCGATGTCTTCGGCTCGAAGCGCTGCGACTGCGGCGAACAGCTACAGCGCGCTCTCCGGCAGATTGAGGCGGCGGGTGAGGGCGTGCTCCTCTATCTCCGCCAGGAGGGACGCGGTATCGGCCTCCTCAACAAGCTGAAAGCCTATGCGCTCCAGGAACAGGGGCTCGACACCGTCGAGGCCAACCGCGCGCTCGGTTTTCCGGACGATCTCCGGAACTACGCCCCGGCGGCCGCCATGCTCCGCGCCCTCGGCGTGCGGTCTCTGCACCTTATGACCAATAACCCCGATAAAATCGCCCAGCTCACGGACTTCGGCATTCCGGTTGCGGCACGCGTCCCGCTCGAAATTCCCGCAAACCGCCATGATATCCGCTACCTCCGCACCAAGCGGCACCGCATGGGGCATCTTTTGGATGCGACCCTGCTCCGCGAGAGCTGCTGAACCCCTTTGCGAACAGACACCCAGAAAACCGAATCCGTGAAAGAGAGGATACTGCCATGAACCTTTACGAAGGAAGCTTACATCTCGAGTCCCCCGAAAAAATCCGCATCGGTATCGTTGCTGCGCGCTTTAACGACCTTGTGGTCTCCCGTCTGATTGACGGTGCGGAGGACGCTCTGCTCCGCCACGGCGTGCTCCCCGCACAGATTTCACTGGTCAAGGTGCCCGGCGCCTTTGAGCTTCCGCTCGTCGCAAAAAAAATGGCGGAGAGCGGCAAGTACGACGCGGTCCTTGCGCTCGGCGCGGTCATTCGCGGCGATACCGACCACTATACCTATGTCTGCAACGAAGTCTCCAAGGGTCTGGCCGCTGTCGGCCTGGAGAGCGGTCTCCCCGTGCTCTTCGGGGTTCTGACCTGCGACACGCTCGAGCAGGCACTGCTCCGCGCAGGCTCGAAGGCCGGCAACAAAGGCTTCGAATGCGCGGTCGCTGCGCTCGAGATGATTTCTCTCTTAGAGAAACTCTGATCCTGCCTTTGCCGCAATGACCGCTTGCGAGAATGGCACAAATTCGGAACAAGCTTTTCGGCGAACACCGGAACTTACACGCTCGCTTTCCTCCCGACGCGCTCGGGGAGAGTAAAGCGTAGTTCTTCTTGCAACTTATCCAACAAGAGCTCGTCTCCGGTCTTTCCGGCGACGAGCTCTTTTCCTGTCCTGAAACCCTGCCTCTTTCAATTCAATCGCGCTCTGTCTTCACCGCTTTCTCTCTATCTTGCCCGCGCTTATTTCCTGTTGCGCCGCCGCGCCCGTTTTGCCGCGGCGATGACCTTGTTTCGCCGGGTTTTGCATGTTAGTATCAAATGCGATTACACGCTACGTTATCAATTCAAGATATATCGGGAGGCTGTCATGACTCTTCAGCAAATCTATTATCTCACAGAAATTGCCGATGCCGGCAGTATCAACCGCGCCGCGGAAAAACTCTTCCTCTCACAGCCCGCTCTCACGAACGCCGTCAAAGAGGCCGAGGAAGAACTGGGCTTCCGTCTCTTTAACCGAAACTCACGCGGCATCAGCCTGACACCGGACGGCACGGAATTTCTGGCGCGCGCGAGAGAACTTCACCAGCAATATGAGCTCCTGATGGATCGCTTCGGCGCTTCCCGCCAGATCCGGCAGCGCTTTTCCATCTCGACCCAGCACTACTCCTTTGTGACCCAGGCCTTTGCCAATATGACCCGACACTTTGACACGAATGCGTACCAGTTCTCGGTGCTCGAGACCCGCACGATCGATGTCATCCGCAACGTGATCAGCAGCAAGTCCGATGTCGGCATCCTCTATGAGAGCAGCTTTAACCACCGCTTTCTCTCAAAAATTTTCCGCGAGGAACTACTCGAATTCCACCCGCTGATTGAGTGCAACGCCTATGTCTATCTCTACAAAGACCACCCGCTGGCCTCTCTCGCCTCGATTAGCTTCGAAGAACTGCAGCCCTACCCCTGCATTCAGTTTGACCAGGGCGAAGACAGCTCTGCTTTTCTCGCCGAGGAAATTTTGAGCGACCGCGACTACCCGCGCGTCATCAAGACCTCCGACCGCGCGACCAACTTAAATCTTATGCGCTCCATTCAGGGCTACACCCTCTGCTCGGGCATCATAAGCCGCGACTTAAACGGCTCCGACTATGTCGCGATTCCGTTTCGCGAAGACAGGCACAATAAAAATCAGACCATGCGGATCGGTTACATCCTGAAAAAAGGAACCGTTCCGAATGATCTGATGCTTCATTTTCTCGAAGAAATTGAGCGCTGCCTCAGCGCCGAGCGGACGGCGGTGTGAGCGCGCGCATCGCGTTCAGCACGGCAATCACCGTCACGCCGACATCGCCGAAGACTGCTTCCCACATATTCGCGAGACCGAAGATGCCGAGAATCAGGACCGCCGCCTTGACAATCAACGCAAAGGCGACATTCTGCCGCACGATGCGAACTGTCTTTCTCGAAATGCGGATGATGTCCGCGATCTTCGAGAGCTCGTCGTCCATGATGACAAGATCCGCAGCCTCGATGGCCGCGTCGCTGCCGAGCGAGCCCATTGCAATGCCCACATCCGCGCGCATCAACACCGGCGCGTCGTTGATACCGTCGCCGACAAAGCCGATCTTTTCGTTCTTCTTCTCGGCCGCGAGCAGAGCCTCGACTTTCTCAACCTTATCCGCGGGCAGCAAGTCGTGATAGACCGTGTCGACACCGACCTCCGCGGCAATCGCCTCTGCGGCATCCTTCCGGTCGCCGGTCAGCATGACCAGCTTCTCGATGCCGACTTCGCGGAGCTGACGGAGTGCCGCCGCGGCGCCCGGCTTCACGACATCCGCAATGATGATATGTCCCACATAACTGCCGCCGTGTGCGGCGTATACCACGGTTCCGTGCTCCTTGACTGCCGAAAAGGCAATGTCACGGCTCGCAAGGAGCTTTTCATTGCCGAGAAGCAACTCTCTGCCGTCCAACATGCCCTCGAGTCCGTGCCCGGCCGCCTCATGCATCTCACCGAGACGCGCGCGGTCAATTTCACCGCCATAGGCCTGTAAAATGGATTGGGCAATCGGATGCGAAGAGAGGCTCTCTCCGTGCGCCGCCATCGAGAGAAGTTCCTCCTCGCTGCATCCTTCCGCGGGGTGAATCCCGACCACACGGAACTCTCCCCGGGTCAGCGTACCGGTCTTATCAAAGACCAGCGTCTTTAACTCCGCAGCGGTCTCGAGAAAGTTAGAGCCCTTGACGAGAACGCCGCGCTTGGACGCCGCACCGATGCCGCCGAAGAAGCCGAGCGGCACCGAGATGACCAGTGCGCAGGGACAGGAGACAATTAAGAAAATGCAGGCGCGCTTTATCCAGGACGCCGCCGGAGCGCCGAAGAAAAGTGGCGGGATAAGTGCCAGCAGGAGTGCCGTGACCGTCACGATCGGTGTATACCAGCGCGCAAAGCGGGTGATGAAATTTTCCATGCGGGTCTTCTTCTCGCTCGCGCTCTCGACCAGCTGCAGAATCCGCGAGACCGTCGAGTCCTCATAGGCCTTGCTTGTCTTCACGCGAAGTGCGGTCTCCCCGTTCACACAGCCGCTGATCACCGCATCGCCGGGGCGCACCTCGCGCGGCACCGGCTCACCGGTCAGCGCCGCCGTGTCGAGAAAAGAACTTCCCTCGAGGACAATGCCGTCAAGCGGCACCTTTTCGCCGGGGCGGATCAGAATCATCTCACCGACCTCTACCTCATCCGGATCCACTTCCTGGATTTTCCCGTCCCGCTCCACATTGGCCGATTCCGGCGCAATGCTCATCATCGCCGTAATCGAAGCTCTGGATTTTCCGACCGCCAGCGATTCAAAGAGCTCGCCGACCTGATAAAAAATCATGACCGCGCAGGCTTCCGAATACTCGCGGATGCCGAAGGCGGCGACCGTCGCAATCAGCATGAGAAAGTTTTCGTCAAAGACCTGGCCGTTCCGGATATTTTTGAGTGCCTTGACAATGACATCCCGCCCCACCAGGAGGTACGGCACCAGAAAAAGCGCGGCGCTACACCATTCCGGTATGTGCAGTCGTTCGGCTGTGCCGCTCTTCTCAAAAAGCAGCAGCGCCACATAGCACGCCACCGCAATCAGAATGCGCCGAAGCAACGCCTGTTGTTTGCGATTCATGCCTCTTCCTCCTATCTATCAGCGCGCCACCGTAAAGTCCGCCTCAACCTGCTGTCCGGCCCGGATTGCGGCATCCAAAACCTGCTCAAACGACGCGTCCTCCGCCTCAAGTGTGAACTTCTGCATCAGGAAATTCACCTTCACATCCACGACGCCGTCCACCTTCCGGATAGCATCTTCCACCTTCTGCGCGCAATTTGCACAATCAATCTCACAAGCAAACTTCTTTTTCATCTTTCGTCTCCTTATTCTGCAATGTGTTCCAAGCCCTGCCCGATCATCGTGCTCACATGGTCATCGGCGAGCGCATAGATCATCGACTTCCCCTCGCGGCGCGCCTGCACCAGCCTCGCCTGCTTTAACAGTTTCAGCTGGTGGGAAACGGCCGACTGCGTCAGGTTCAGACTCTCCGCGAGCTCATTCACGCCGTACTCTCCCGAAAACAGGCGGTATAGAATGCGGATTCGCGTCGAATCCCCGAAAACCTTAAAGAGCTCGGCGAGATCGTAGAGCTGATCTTCGCTCGGCACCTGCTGTCTGACTTTCTCCGGCATATCTCCTCCTCTGAATTTGCAAGCATCTATCACATTTGAACATATGAGCATTTGTTCATTTGTTTATTCCAGAATACCATCTTTTCCGGAAAAGTCAAATTTTTTTAACTTTAGAGGCGCTAATTTTTGTTCGCGTTACGCCTCTGCATCCGGCACTGTCTCCGTATGCTTTTTTTCATCCCAGTCACCCTGTACGGAAAGCTCATCCAGCGTATTGCCGTAAGGCGGCAGGCAATTCTCCATAAAATCCCGAAGCTCCGGCAATTCTACAGCGAGCCGCTTAAGCTCTGCCTCTATGCTGCGCTTTGCCGTACGGAACTCGGTGTTACCCGCACTCTCCTCCTCCAGGCACTTAATATAGGCCGAGAGCTTATCCGCTGCCTTGACGAGCCGCCAAAGATAGAGTTCTTCCTCTCCGCCTTCTTCCGCTGCGGTGACCACACCGAGTAAGGGCGCATAGACCGCCGCGAGATCCTTCGGCAGACGCGCAAGTAAACTCTCCGTCGCCCTCTCCTCCGCCGCATGATACGCTTCGCGGAGCGCCGCGCTGCCGTACTTGACCGGCGTCGGCATATCGCCGGTAATAATCTCGCTCGCGTCGTGGAATAAACCGATCACGGCCGCGCGCTCGGCGTTTAGCTGTCTGCCGTGGCGCAAATTTCCGATCTCACAGAGCGCATGGGCGAGAATCGCGACCTCGGCCGCATGCTCGCTCAGGTTCTCGCGCCGGCTCGCCCGCATCAATGCCCAGCGGTCAATATACTTCATGCGCGCAAGCGCCGCAAAAAATGTAACTGCCATTGTTTTCCTCCCTCTTCTGCTCTGTGCCCCCCGCTGCTCTCCTAAGCAGCCTGAAGCACGGCACAAAAAGAGGCGCCCCTTCGGGCGCCTCTCGTGATTTACTCTGCCAGCTCCTCGAGCTGTGTCAGCAGTTCATCAAAGTACTTCATCGCGTCCTCAACCGGCTTCTCGGTCGAAAGATCCACGCCTGCAATCTTCAGGATACTGACCGGATCGTCCGTGCAACCTGCGGAGAGGAAGCGGATGTAATCCTTGAGTGCCGGCTCTCCCTCGGTCAGGATGCGCTTTGCGACCGCAACCGAAGCCGCAAAACTCGTCGCGTACTGGTAGCAGTAGAAGTTCATGTACATGTGCGGCACACGGCTCCACTCCTCGCCGATCAGCGGGTCGGATATCATAGCCGGACCGTAGTACTCCTTGTTCAGGCGGAGATAGAGCTCGGAAAGCGTATCCGCCGTGATCGGCACACCTGTCTCCGACATCCGATTGCTCTCGATTTCGAACTCTTCGAGCATTGCCTGGCGGAACAGCGTGCCCTTGAAGCTGTCAAGCAGGTGGTTGATGAGATACGCCTTCTCCTCGCGGGACTCCGCCTTACCGATCAGGTAGTGGTTCAACAGGACCTCGTTGGTAATCGAAGCGACCTCCGCGACAAACATCTTATACTGTGCGTTGAAGAAGTCGTGACTGTGGTCGGAGTGCCAGAAGTGCATTGCGTGACCCAGCTCATGCGCAAGCACAAAGGCATCTTCAAAGGTATTGTTAAAGTTCATCAGGACAAAGGGATGGGTCGCATAGACCGAGTTGCAGTATGCGCCGACACGCTTGCCCTCGTTCTCGACCGCATCGATCCAGCGATTCTCAAACGCCTCGCGGAGCAGCTCAAGGTAGTGCTCGCCGAGCGGTGCAAGACCCTCGAGCAGCATCTCTTTTGCCTCCTCGTAAGTCACGCTGCGCTCGTAGTCCTTTAACATGTTCGCGTAGATATCGTACATGTGAAGCTCATCCACGCCGAGCATCTTCTTTCTGAGTGCCATATAGCGGTGGAAGGGCGCAATATTCTTGTGAACGCTCGAGAGCAGCCGCTCACAGACCTGCGGAGACACATTGTCTCTGCCGACCGCCGCCTCAAAGGAGCTCTTATAACCTCTCGCCTTCGCGAAGAAATAGAGCTGCTTCATCTGCGCATCGTAGAGCGACGCAATGGTGTTGCGGAAGCTCTTATAGGTTCCGTAGTACTGCTCAAAAACTTCCTTGCGGAGCTCACGGTTCGGAGATGCCTCGAGCAGCGTAAATCTGCCGTTCGTGATCTGCACTTCCTCGTCGCCGTCCTTCACCGTCGGAAACTTCATGTCCGCATTCTGGAGCATCGAGAAACTCTGATAGGGGGCGAGGGCCATGATGTTTGCCGCCGCGAGCAGCTTCTCCTCGCTCTTATTCAGCGTGTGCGGCGCAAGACGGATCGCATCGTCAATCGTAATCTTAAATGCGCGGAGCGCCGGGCAGCTCTCGTAGTAGGTGTTCATCTTCTCCTCGCCGAGCGCCAGCACTTCCGGCTCGATAAAAGCCGTCTTCTCGAGGATCTTTACATCCGCACTCTGTGCTTTCTGTAAAAGCGCGAGGTTGTCCGCATTTCCGGTGTCCACATCACTCCGCATCATCGCATAGCCGAAGAAGCGGTAGTCTGTCTTCTTGCACTCCTGGTAGAGCTCATAGACCTTTAAGAGCACATCTGCACCGTCGCCGAGTTTTCCCTCATAGCCTGCAATTTCGTCCGCAAGGGCGAGGCCGCGCTTCAGATCTTCTTCAAAGGCCTGTACATCCGGGTAGACATCCTCCAGCTTCCAGGTTTGTTCCACCGCAACTTCACTTCTCTTGGGCAGCTTCTGTTCCATTGGGTTCTCCTTTCGAGAGCAACTGTTGACTTCTGTATCATCGTACCAAAAAGAAAGTGCTTTGTGAATCCGTTTTGTGTGTTTTACACAATCAAGGTCTTAAACAGATCTATCATGTTCAATATGTCACGTTTTATGAAAGTATGCTATAGTTATATGGCATAGAAAGGAGATATGTCATGAATCGAAATCGCTTGCTTATCATCATTTCCTCGGCTGTTGCAATTCTCGGAGCCTTCCTCCCCTGGGCGAGTGTCTCTGCCGGATTCTTCGGCGCCATGAGCATTCGCGGCACCCAGGGCGACGGGACCTTCATCGCAGTACTCGGCGTTATCGCGATTGTCCTCGCCTGCCTACAGGACAATAAAACAGCGCTGCCGAGAAACTTTGCGACCGGCGTTGCCGTCATCGGCGCACTGCAGACCTTGATTATGCTGATCAACCTCCTCAACCTGAGCCGCGTGTTCGGTTCACAGGGCGCTGCGCTGAAAAGCTACGGCGTCAGCGTTCACATTGGCATCGGCTTCTTGTTCGACCTCCTCGCCGGTATTGCGACCGCCGTTTTCGGCGCAATGGCACTCTCCGGCGGCAAGCTCTCAAAGGACACACTGACCGAGGTCATGGATGCGAGCAAAAATCTCTCCAAGACCGTCGCACAGGCGACCACTACGGTTGTAAAGTCCGCTTCCGAGGAAATCAAGAAGGAAAGTGAGAAGCTGAAGGAAGCCAAAGAAGCGAAGGCCGCCAAAGCCGCACAGGCAGAAAACGCTGCGACAGGTACGGCGCTGCCGGAAAGTACAACTCCCGCACCTGAAGAGCCGGAAGTTCCCACCGCTGAAAACGGCACCGAAGAACCACCCGCACAGGACAGCGCTCCCGACAATTCCGCGCTCTAAGCCGACATCAACGCAATCCTCTTTTCAAACCGGCACAGTCCGAGCAGACTGTGCCGGTTTTTCTTTCGCTCCCCCCTCGCCCCGGTACCAATGTCATGATTGCAGTTGTTACGCATGCACACTATACTGGATAACGTTCCGCTTTGCGGACCCGACCGAGCGCACTGCACTCCTACGAAAGGACAAGCATGAAATTTCAATCTGTCAACGAATTCTCCCACTTCTCTTTTTCCGACTGTGTACTCACAGGAATCGAATTGAACCCTGCCGGCATACAGCTCACACTCGAGGCACTCATTGTCCTCCCGGAAAATTCGCAGAATACAAACTTCACCAAGAGCTATGCGGGGCCCGTACAGTTGCGCCTCATCGGCGGACAGCTGACGGAAAGTGTCAAAGAAGGCTACCGCTACCGCGATGCCGACGGAAAGCTCCTCGAATCCGTCCCGGACACCGTGCTCTCCCCGGCCGAAGTCGAGGCGCTGTTCCCCTCGTTCCGCGATGTGTACCTCTTCCAGATTCTCAGCGAAACAAGAGCCGACGGCCGTGTTCTCTTGGAACTCGGCATCGAATTCCCGCAGGCCGAAGAGTTTGATACGCTCGTCACCCCCTCCTACCGGATTGGTATCCGCTGCGAAAAGGCTGTCTTCGGCTGGGACTACTATATGAACCGCGTGGAGAGCTGAGCCGGAATGATTCTTTGGACTTGTCAGGAAGAAGCCGTCTACCAGCAACTTCTTAAAACCGGCGTCTATCGCTGTGATTTTAATCTCTCACTGATGAAAGACTGTCGCGAGCAGTACGACTGGCTGGTCCGGCAAATGAGACGGCGCATCGGCCCGCCGCCTGACGAGGTCACTTATCCGGTCTGGGCCTTCTATCAACAGGACGGCAAACACCGTAAGCTAGATCTCCGCAGAGAGCGCTGGGCGTTCGGCTGCAACGGGACTCGTTTTGCCTGCCTCGAAATCGAAATTCCCGACCGAGATGTTCTTTTATCCGATTTTGACTACTGGTGTATCATCTTAAACAACGGCCTCCTCTCCGATACCGAGCACGAAGACCGTTGCCTCGAGACACACTACGAGGCGCTTTCCCCTTCCGAGCAGCGCCGCATGAAAGAGAAAAATTGGGAGCGCGTCTTTGATCTAAGCCCCTTAGACAACGGCTGGATGAGAAAAGGGTACGACATTCAGGCAACCTTCTGGGAACTGCGGCTTGAACAGGTTCGGGATGTTCGCTTCTTTCATGCCGCCGCCAAATTTGATCCACCGCCCTCAGACACAGACATCACAAAATAAAAGGACAGAAAAGCGTGATTTCGCTTTTCTGTCCTTTTTCGTTACAACAAACTCACATTACGGCAAAATCTCAAGCCAGTAGCCGTCCGGATCTTCGATGAAGTAGATGCCCATCGCCTCGTTTTCGAAACAAATGCATCCCATCTCCTTGTGCTTTTTGTGAGCCGCCTCAAAATCGTCCGTCCGAAATGCAAGGTGAAATTCGCACTCGCCGAGGTCGTAAGGCTGCGGATGGTCCTTCAGCCAGGTGAGTTCCAACTCAAATTCCCCGACCTCGCTCTTCAAATACACGATGATGAAAGCGTCCGTTGTCTTTCGTCTCACCTCGTGTAAGTCGAGGGCTTCGCTGTAGAAGCGGAGGGAGCGCTCCAAATCCGCAACATTCAAATTCTCGTGTATCATCTTAAACTTCATATCTCTTCTCCTTTCGCTGTCTCCGTGTTTTTGATGCGGGAGCTATACCGCGGGTATTCCGTGAGAAAACGCTGAATCACACTCGGCTCTCCCCAGTAGTGTATCGGAAAGACCTCATTGCAGTCCACACGTTCCAGGAAATACAAGAGCCCGTCCGCATAGTGCGCTTCCAGTCTCGGATCGAGCGGCACAAAGGCAAGATCAAAATGTCTGCCCTTGATTTTTTCAATCTCCGCGTGAAAGATTGCGCGGAGCTCTCGGTTCTCCTCCTCCGGTTCTCCCTCCCAATACCAGTCGTTCAAATCACCGCCGTGGTAAATGCTTCCCTCTCCGGTGCTCACGATAAACGCGACGCCACTGTCGTTGGAAAGTAGCGTCTCGACCTGAATCCCTCTCTCAAGCCGATAGCATTGATCGGGATCCACAAAACAGCGCTCTATCTTCGACAACCGCTTTTCATCGCTGATATCGTTTGCCAACACCGCCCGGTAGCGCAGGCCCCTCTCATCGAGAAGGTCAAAAATCTTCGGATTATAGTGATCCCCGTGACAGTGGCTGCAAAATACAAGTACTTCTTTTTCCCTGTCGAGCGGTGGCAGTTCACCCTTATAATAGTCAAAAATAAAGTAGCGGTCTTTCTCTTCCAACAGAAAACCGCTGTGGCCTAAGTATGTCACTTTCATAAGAACCTCCTCTGTCCTTCACGCTTCCCGCCGACTTTCTCCGGTCGCATAGTCAATCACAATACCCGGCTGTACATTGTAGAGAAACACATGAAAGCGGATTCCTCCCTTTTCCAAGGACTCTGCCTCCAGTTCTACGCCGCGCGCCACCAGCTCATCTCCGGAAAAGACAGGTGTTGCCCGGTAGAGGACAGCGCCGCCGCCGTTTTGGATAAAATCTCCGACCTGCTTCTCATAGGGCAACATGCCCTCCACATTCAAATAGCGCGTGCCTGTAATCAGGTTATTCGGATTCGCATTTTCTCCGGAGAGCATGTAGGCAATCAGATGACAGCGGTTATAGAGGAATTTCCCGTCAATCAAATCATCATAACGCACTGTGTGCCAACCGCTCGGACGCACCATGCCGATGCTGCCCCGCGGTTCTGTCGGCATCGTCTCTTTGGTCAGAACCGCAAACGCACTGCCGCAGCGCCCGAGGGCGTCGAGCGCCGCATAGGACTCATAGCCCTCCTTGGCCCGCGCCCTGCCGAGTTCCCGCTCCTCCGCCGTAAAGTTCGGGACTCCGCGGTTGATGTCGACAGCCGCCTGTCCCGTATAGCTGCCCGCTGCCGAGAGCACCGGAAATTCCGACTCTCCGGGCGGCGGCACAATGACACCGATCGCCTCACTGCTCTCTGAAACAGCGTCCACGCTCTCCTGTTGTACCGCTATCTCAGCTGTGCCCGCTCCGACTCGGAACGCGGCCGCCGTCAACAGAAGTACCAGTAGCGTTGCGACACTTCGAAGCGTTCTCTTCCGTAATTTGTGCTTTCTTCTTGCCATCTCCGCCTCCTGTCTATGCCGAAAACCAGTATACCATATTCGCGGTATATGCCTCGCAGGGGCTGTCTTACGGATACGCGTCTATGTTGCGGAGGAGAGGATTTACCGGGATGGCTTCTTGCATTCAATCTATTTTCCGCTATTATCTGCCCAACAGAGTTGCTCGAGGCAATATGCATCGAGAACCTGGCTGAATCTCCCGGTTCAGCCTTTTATTTTGATTGTTCGATCTCCCCCTGTTCCGATCTCTGCGACAGAGGATTTAGACACACTCGTTCCGCAGAGGATTTTGATGATTCTGTCCTTGCAGCAACCAAAGCTGCTTCGCTTCCGAAATAGGTATCAAAAATCAGAGTCTTGAACGGAACATTCCGGTGTCTCGGAACCGCGCGTGTAATTCTTCCAATCCATGTCTTAAGCTCTCCGGCGCGAAGTCGTCGTGACTGTCCGGCCAACCGTCAGGCCGCTCATAAGGAGTCGCCGACTCTTTTCGATTTTTGAATTTACACCATTATATTGGCATTTTCATAAACCGGGATTTCGATTTTAACCCTTACAGAAAATAAAACGGGCTATTCTCCCGAAGTATATTCTATGACATTAGAGTTTCATGCAAAGTGTAGCTATATAGTCATTCCAATAACGTGCTAATCTATTTCTTTTGTCACACGATTCATAAAAGTCTATCATAGCAAGACCATTTTTAAGCTGTCCTCTGATCTGTGTTTCTAAGGTATGGCTAAATTCATATCCATATTCCGGATTTATGGTTATCTTGCCCTCCTCTTCAAGTTCTTTTGAATTAAAAGGTATTGAAAACTTTAAAAGTAATTCCTCCTCAGGTTTGTCCCATACAATGTCAGCATCATACATGTATATCCAAGGATTCATAAATCCGACCATTAACAGTCCTCCCTTTTTCAGTACCCGAGAGGCCTCTTGATACATGTTTTCCAAATCTTCTATATGTACATTTGAAACCGGATTGAAAATAATATCAAACGTCTCATCTGCAAATGGGAATGGCTTTGTCATATCGCCTTGAACCGTGTTTATTTTTAAGCCTTCTCTTTTGGCAACCATATCATCTCTTTGTAATTGTGATTTAGAGAAATCCATTATGGTTACATCATAACCCTTTATTGCAAAAACCGGTCCCTGCTGTCCACCACCACAAGCTAAACCTAATATCTTTTTCCCTTTGGCTTTTTCAAACCATTCTTTCGGAACTTTTTTCCCAACCGTTAATGCAACAGAAATCGGGTTCTTTCTAACTTCTTCCAATTCTTCATGTGTCAATGGCTCAGTATAGTCGTTCTTTACATGATTCCATCTATCTTCATTTAATTTGATATAATCGTCCATCTTATAATTTCCTCGTGATTTTGTATTATTTCGATTTGAGTTGGTTGTCAATTTCTCGTCCATCTCATCATATCACTGTTTTCACATTTTCCATTTGCTCAAGCTAAACATCAATTAACCTGTGTGCTTATATTGTAGTGGTTAACCTTTTTGTAACACCGCTACTTAATGATACACTCTGCTCTCTTTTCAAACGGAGTCAGATATCCGTTATACGTGTGTGGGCGTACCTGATTGTACCGATCGTAAGCAAACTCTGAAACGACAAAATCTGGTTCTGCTGCAGTTTCAAAACGATACTGATAAATCAGCTCGATCTTTAAGGTATTGTAATAGCGCTCCGTCGGCACATTGTCATACGGACAGCCCGCACGACCAGGAAACTCGTGATTAAAGAGCTGTTTTCATCGGCAACAACGCTTCTGTCATATCAATCATGGAACAAAGATAGCGCATGGTTCCATTTGTCAGTGTCATATATGTGAAGTCAGTACACCACGCACAATTCGGCTGCTCAGGAGAAAAATCCCACTTTAACAGATTCGGGAAAATTTTATGAGCTAATCCCCGATGGTATGCGGGTCTCCTTCGGCAATAAATCGAGTGCAGTTGCAGTTCACGATTCATGTACTTGTGGACTGTTGTTTTACTCAATAAGATTCCTTCTCTTTGCAGAAACGCCTTCATTTTACGGTGCCCCGTGACACCATGAGATTCATGGTAAAGTGCTTGAATTCGTTGACAACAATGAGATTTTTGAGCGAGATAACCCGCTTTCGCATTTCTGAAGTGATTGTAATAAGCGTTCAGATGAATTATGTGGCTTTTTAAAAAGTCATCTCCAACTGAGACTTCTCCGCATCATTGTCTTGGCATTCTTCGCGATACGAGCGTACCCAGTTTGGAAACAGTGACTTTGGATATGCCGTACTCAGCCACAAGGCTGGCAATCGTGCGCCCATCCGGAATGTGCGCACGAACAACTTTTCGTCTGGTTCCGTCTGATATTCGAGTCCTGTATTTTTCTCCCCTACTGACATTATAATCTATCAGGCAGAGGTGTTACAAATTCACTGTACCACTACAGTTATAAAACAAAATGCTTCTTCATAAGTGCATACAATACTTTTCTGTCATCAAACACTATGCTCTCTTTTTTCAAAGCATAGTGATGGGCAAATTCTGTATCTATGTATGCGTGGTCATTGATTACAATGGCATTTTTATACCGCGGCCGCACGTGGATATGTAGATGTGGATTTGGTACTGCTTCTTTGTAAAAGTTATTCAGCAGACAACTCCAATTGCATAATTCGGCGCCTAATACCTCTTTATAGACCCATTCCAGTCGATCTATAATCGTTTTCAATTCCATCCACTCAGGAACTTCCAATTCTGAAAGACTACCGCAATGCCGATTCAACACCAGAATACATCTGCCGACATAATCCTGTCTATCTGCCAAATAGACTGACCAATGCAGTGATTGATATAGCAACCACTCAATTTCTTTATACGCACACCATTCGCAGCCACGCATCGCATCTCTCCATAAATTCCGATTTATTGATCAATTTTCGCATTCAAAATATACCATGAAACTTGTGAACAATTCTACCGTAGCTTTAGACTATCAGAGTATATGAGAAAAGTCCGAACAGTTTTATGCCCGGACTTTCTCTCTCGATAAGGTATGATAAGTTGCGCAAACCGAACTTGCGGTGAGAGCTTTTTGTATGTCTCCGCAATGCATCTTGCAAGCTCAGTTTCCGAGCTCCGCATTGATAAACTGCTGAGCCGTGCGCCCCGACACCCCGCCATGCCGCAATTCGAACTGATCCGCACGCCGCAGCAGTTCCTCCTCCGCAAGCGTTATGCCATGGCGCTCGGCGAGTGCCAGCACAATCTCATGATAGGCTCGGCGCGCCGGTTTATAGTAGCCGATTGAGAGCCCGAAGCGGTTCGCGAGCGAGAGCTTTTCCTCCATCGTATCGGAATGATGAATGTCCGCATCCTGCTCCACATCATTCCGGTCTCTCCAGCTCTCCCGAATCAAATGCCGCCGATTCGAAGTCGCGTAAATCAGCACATTGTCGGGACGGGTCTCTACGCCGCCCTCAATGACTGCCTTTAAGAACTTGTACTCCGACTCGTTTTCCTCAAAAGAGAGGTCATCCATATAAATGATAAAGCGATAATTTCTGTTCTTGATTTCCGCAAGCACCTCGGAGAGCCGCCGGAACTGATACTTGTAGATCTCTATCATGCGGAGACCGTCTTTATAATATTCGTTTACAACCGCCTTGATGCTCGTCGACTTTCCCGTGCCGCTGTCGCCGTAAAGCAGCACATTGTTAGCTCTCTGCCCGCGGAGAAAGGCCTCCGTATTTTTCCGGAGTTCTTCCTTCTGCGTCTCGTAGCCGATCAGATCCGAGAACTGCACGGAATCCATATTGCGGATGGCCTTTAACAATGTCCCCTTCGTCTCATCGTCTTCGAGGCGGAACGCCGCGTTGAGGCCGAACTTGCCCACGCCGTAGGCGCGGTAAAAATCACTCATCGTCGCAAAAAATGCGGCGTCGCTCTCCGCAGCCGCAAGCTTCCGGCTCAGCACCTTCACCTTCTCGCTGACTGCCCGATAACAGCGTACGGCAGGCTTCGGCAAAGCCCGATAGTTCGTCAGCACCGAGAAGCAGTTCATGTCGAGTGCGGTCTCGAGCGGCTGAAAGTCATAGTGAAACAGTGCGCGGAAAATATGAAAATCCTGCTCCACAAAGGTATTCACACTGCCCTCGCCCGCGCCGCTCTTCTCCGCCGTCAGCGTAAACGGATTTTCATCCATCATGAGCAGATAACTCAAATAATTTTGCCAAAGATTCTCGTCGAAGCCATATTCCGTCGCAAGTTCCAACAGTTCCCGCACGGCGCGATAAGCGCGCTGTCTGTGTTCCGCGGTCAAGGTCTCCCCCCGTTTCCGCTCCCCCTCCAGCGCAGCGAGCGTCGCGAGCACCCCCTGTTCCGCCGTCTTGCCGTACATCAATAAATTCGAGACCAATACGTCCATCGCAATCCTCCTTTTGTTTCCGCTCAGTATACCGCCGAAACTTTCGCTTGGAAAGCGCGCCCACACGTGTATAATAGTGGAGAAGATATGTAGAGTTTGTTGTGCCGCACACAGCGCGCACGGAAAGAAAAGAGGACAAAACCATGGCATGTTGGGGATTTCACGCATTGGAATCGGATGAGGGGCTGCTACTCCTGGATCGCATCGGCGAAAAACTCGCCGCCGGGAAGCAGAGCCTGAAACTCGCGGACATCATCGCGCTGCTCCGCAGTGAAAAGCTGCTTGACTCGGAAGACGCTGCGAATACCGAGGACTACGATCTCGCGGTACTCGCGCTCTCGGAGTTTTACGACAGAATGCAGGGCGAAAAAAAATTGTCCGCACTGAAAAACAGCCGCCACGCGCTCGCGGGGCTCGAAACACTTGCAGAAGTCAGCGCCGACCCCGAGAGCCTCGCCTTTTTACATCGCCGTCTGCAGGAAATTCAGGACGACATTGACAGTTGCGAGCGGAGTTATGCCGCTTTTTGGCTGGAGGCCGCCGACTATTACGACTGGGTCTCCTATGTCGATCGTCTGGTCGAAGCCATCGGACGCGAAAAGGCAGCCTGTTCTGCCGCCAATGCCTGAAAACGCGAAACCGCGGGATGCAAGACAGCATTCCGCGGTTTTCTTTTCGTCCAAAGCAACAAAAAAAGCCCCATCCCAGCAGCTCGCAGTCTGCCAAGTCAGGACTTCTCGTGCGCCTTCAGGGACTCGAACCCTGGACAAATAGATTAAGAGTCTACTGCTCTACCAACTGAGCTAAAGGCGCTTTTGTTTGTGCCGCATCTCCGTGACACAAACAGTATTCTACTTGCTATCAGTCTTTCTGTCAATACGTTTTTTTTATTTTTTTTCGCGTCGCAATCAGACGAGAAATCTTCTGCCCCCGCGCGGAAAATTTCTCCTCATACTCGGTCATCACATTCTCCTCTGCGGGCACGTCTCGGTGCAGGTCCCGCGTCACGTCTTGTAACACCCATCCCGCTGCCGGAATCTCCTCGAGCGACCACTCGAACAGGCCGTCATTGTCGGTCTTAAAGCAAATCTCACCCTCGGGTGCCAGCACCGCATCGTAGAGTTTCAGAAATTCCGAGGAGGTCAGACGACGCATCGCGTGTCCGGCCTTCGGCCAGGGATCGGAGAAATTCAGGTAAATACGCGCGACTTCGCCGGGCGCAAAGAGTTCGGTGAGGCGCTTTGCATCCTCCCAGAGAAAATAGAGATTCTCTCTCTCCCTTTTCCCCTGCTCTCTTTCTTCCCGCTCCTTCCGCTCAATGGCCTTTTGCAGCACGGAAGCGTAGCGCTCCAGTCCGAGGAAATTCCGTTCCGGTTCTCTGGCCGAGAGCTCACGCAAAAACCGCCCCTTTCCCATGCCGATTTCCAGCGCAAGCGGCGCCTCCTTCCGAAAGAAGGTACTCCAGTTTCCTCTGTATTGCTCGGGCGCATTGACGACGGAAGCCGCCTCCCGCACAAAGTCTTCGCTACCGGGAATGTGTCTAAGCCGCATTGATTCTGTCTCCAATCTTTTTATTCTGAGAAAGCAAAGCCCCCGTCCCGCGCTTCCGTGCGCAGGCCGTAAAAGCAGCGTGCAATTCGGATAAAGTCCAGATAATCCGAGCAGCCCGCCGTCTCATATGGCGAATGCATCGCGAGCTGTGCGAGGCCGATGTCGACTGTTGCCAGTGCGACCTGGTTGCCCGAGATATTGCCGAGCGTAGAGCCACCCGCAACATCCGAGCGGTTGTGGAAGTGCTGCAACGAAACACCCGCCTTGGCCGCAAGATAGCGGAACACCGCATCGCTTACCGCATCGGTCGTATAGTGCTGGTTCGCGCTGTGCTTCACCACGACACCGCTGTTCATATAGACGCGGTTGCTCGGATCGTGCTTGTCCGCATAATTCGGATGCACGGCATGTGCGTTGTCGGCCGAAATCATAAAGCTGTTTGCGATTGCGCGGAGATAATCCGCCCGACTCTTTCCCTGTTCGAGGAAGAGACGCAGAAGCACATCCGTCAGGAAGGTAGACGCTGCGCCCTGCTTGGTGCCGCTTCCGACCTCCTCATTGTCAAACAGCGCAAAAACCGGCGTCCCCCGGCTCTCTTCCGCTGCGAGAAAGCCTTCCATGGAAGCCGCGGCGCACTCGAGGTCATCGAGCCGCGGCGCCGAGAAGTAGCAATCTCCCTCGCCCCAGACCGTTCCCGGCATGCGATTATAGAGGAACAAATCCGCGCCGACAATCTGCTCCGGTCGTACACCGGCTTCCTCCGCGATACAGTCCATAAATTTCTTTTTTGAGTTGCCGTCGCGCCAGAGCGGCAGCATGTCGCGCTGCGCATTGTACTCGTATCCCTTGTTGGCCTCGTGGTTCATGTGAATCGCCAGATTCGGAATCATCAGGAGATCACGGTCAATGCAGACCAGCTCCGTCCGGATCTCATTTCCTCGCTGCACGGCAATGCGACCTGCAACCGAAAGCGGCCGGTCAAACCAGGGTGCGCAGAGCATGCCGCCGTAGCGCTCCACATTCAATTTGACATAGTGTCCTTCGACCTCCATGTCGGGATTCTCTTTGATCTTAAAAGAGGGAGAATCGCTGTGACTCGCAATAATCTGGAAACTGTCCGTCTCGCCCGCGGGAAGCCGAAACGCAATCAGTGCCGAACCGTTTCTTGTCGTAAAATACTTGCCGCTCCGGCAAAGTGTCCAGGGCTCCGCCTCTCTCAACTCCGTATATCCTGCCGCCAGCAGGCGGCATTTCAACGCCGCAACGGCCTGAAATGCCGTGGGGCTCTCCTGAATCAATCCTAACAATGCTTCGATTTCACGCTTCATTCTTCTCTCTCCTCTTATGTATCGCAAACGTTGTCACAAAGCCTGTGTCTTTTCTATCATACCATCTCTCACGCAAATAAGGTGCAAAGCTGTCCTTTTTCCTGTATAATACAGATAAGTTCAACAAAGGAGGCCGGCATGGCAGATAGAAGAACTGTTCGGGAACTCATTGAAGAAGGGCTCAGTACGACAGAGAGCCTGATTTCCCAGAAAGATTATACCAAAGCAATGATTTGTTCACGCCAAACTCTGGAATTCCTGGTTCGGAGTCTTTGCCGTCGCAACAATATTTCGGACAGCGATCCCGAGCAGATGGTTGAGAGCCTTTTTCTGGGTGGCATTATTTCCAAAGAAGTCTGCGGTGAGTTTTTTAAAATTTATAAATTCGGTGAACTGGCTGCTGTTCAAGGCTACAATGATACCTTCAGTGCAAACGAATCTTATCGGCTTCTGAGTCAGGCGGTCTACGCCTATCAGCAGATGCTCCAGTCACAGACCATGCATCGAAACGGTAGCTCGGCACGGCGCAGCGCTCGCCGAAGGGTATCCGGCGGTACACTCGATCAGCTGCCGCCCTATGTAAAGTTCGGCCTACCGCTGGTAATTCTTCTGTTTCTGATTTTCCTCGTGCGGAGTTTTGCAGGACATCGCAAGGCTTCGGAGCCCGTTGTTACAACGGAAGCCGTGAGCAGCGAGAGTAGCGCAGCAGCGGAACTCACCACGGAGGCCGAGACTACCAGTGCTGTCGCACCGTCCGCGATCACTGTCTATACGACCAGCTCTTCGCTGAATGTGCGTGAGACGCCCTCTACCGGTGGCAAGTTGCTCACGACATTGCCGGCCGGCACCGTCCTCGACTTCGTTGAAAAATACAATGACCAGTGGACGGTCATCAATTACAACGGCACTCACGCCTATGTGGCGAGCCAGTATGTGACTGCCTCCGAGGTCAACCCGGCTGAGCGCGGCAGTGCTTCCGCAACTAAGAGCGCCTCGCAGAGCAGTGCAGCCGAAACCGAACCCGCCCTCGGCAGCACCGCTTCCGGCACCACTGCGGCAAATGAAACCAGTGCGCAAAAAGCGCAGAGCAGTGCAGCAAAAAGCAGCTCTGCCAAGAGCAGCACAACCAAAAGCGGTTCCCGCTAAGTAAACGTATTTGTACGTTCAAAATGCCATCCCGCGCTTATGCAGAGATGGCATTTTCCTTTTAAAGACCTTGGTTCAAACGAAAGTAAGTACCGAACAGAGAGGAGGCCTGATTGACTACCGTTTTTTCACATATCAAAGTCCGCGCACTCGCGCTGTTTCTTGCCTGTTGTATTTGCTTCACGGCTCTGCAGTCTTCCGAGAGTTTTGCCGAGCCCGCCTGGCCGCAGGATGTCCTGATTGAAGCGGAAAGCGGCATTCTGGTAGATGCCGATTCCGGCACCGTCCTCTACGGAAAGAATATTCATCAGCGCTACTATCCTGCGAGCATCACAAAAATCCTAACTGCTCTCATTGTCATTGAGCGCTGCAAACTGGATGATACCATCACCTTCTCCTATGACGCGATTCACAATGTCGAGAGCGGTTCTACCAGCGCAGGTTACGGCGTCGGCGACAAAATCACCGTCCGAGAGGCACTCTACGCGCTCCTGCTCCGCTCGGCCAACGAAGTGGCCAATGCGCTCGCCGAGCACTGTGCGGGAAGTCGCGAGGCCTTTGCCCGCCTAATGAATGAGAAGGCAGCCTCTCTCGGCTGTAAAGAATCACACTTTACGAATCCCTCCGGTCTGAACGACCAAAACCATTACACGACTGCCTACGACTATTCTCTGATTGCGATGGCAGCGTTCAAAAATCCGACCTTTGTCGAGTTTGACTCAACCACGTATTACGAACTTCCGCCGAACAGCGCAAACGCCGAACCCTTTACCATCTACTGCGGGCACAAGATGTTAAAGAAGAGTTCGGGTCTCTATTATCCGGGCATCATCGGCGGCAAGACAGGCTATACCATGACGGCCGGCAACACGCTCGTGACCTGTGCCGAACGCGACAATCTAAAGCTGATTACCGTAATTCTGAACGGACATCTCACACATTACAGTGACACAAAAAAACTCCTGGACTTCGGCTTTGCCAATTTCAAAGCCGTCAATCCGGAGGGCACCGATAATCACTATGAAAAACCGCAGACCGATCTCGATCTTGTCGGCCGCCATAAGACCCTTCTCTCCCTGTCAGGCGACAAGACCATAACACTCCCGAAGACCGCGCAGCTCTCAGATACGACCAGCACGCTGAGCTATGAACTCCCGTCCGATGCACCCGAAAATGCTGTCGCACAAATCCGCTATCTCTACGGAGAGCGGACAGTCGGCTCTGTCTGGCTCTGCACCACCCTGCCGGATTCCGGCAATAAAGTCTCGACTTCCTCCAATGCCAAGGCACTCCGTCGACTGCGCTATCGCCTCACGAGTCTACCGCTCCCGCTCGCAACGGCCATCGGCGGTCTTATCCTCCTGCTCCTGCTTCTACTCTTTGCCCTGCGCCGGCACAAAAGGCAGCGGGCGGCCGCAGACCTAGCCTTTTCTCGCAGCCTAAACCGCGTCGCAGACCGCGAGAGTCTCAACGGACCAAAGGAGCTCTCGGACAGTGCTTCTTCTTTGGACCGCTATCTCGGTGACAGTTCGCTCTCCCGCCGCAGACGCAAACCCGGCTTTTTCTCCCGGCTCTTCCGGCGCCGCTAGGGATTCCGCCTGTGCGGCAGTTTGCGGTTCTTGAGATTCTGCTTTTCCCGAAGGGTCTGTTGCAGTTGCGCGATTCGCTCTGCCGTCTCCTGACTCACAAACTTGGTCGTCTTGATACAATACACCTGCATTCCCTCTGCCCGTCGTATTTTAAGCTTTCCGCGGAGCAAACCGTGTTCCGGACAGACGGCAATGCAATAATAACTGCGCTGGTTCGCTGAAAACCAGCGCAGCTTTTTTTTCAGCATGCGATGACAGCGGAAGCAGAGCATATCGGTGACTGTCTTGTCATGAATCGCGCTGTCCCGATCCGGGAAAATTCGCGACACATACTTGGCATAGTCTGGGAAACCGATATAGAGCTCCTCGTCCTCGTTCGCAGGCAAATGATAGTAATCAAGGGAGCGGTATACCTTCAGTGTCTCAAAGGGAAGTTGCTGAAGCACTTTCGCCGTATAGCGCGCATCCTCAATTGCGCGATGAAAAGCTCCCTCCTCCTCAAGCCCCAGCGCCTCCACAGCTGTCGCGAGTGCCGTCGCCTTTTTTTCTGCATCCGGAAAACATCTTCCGTACAGCTTTTGTACGTCATAGTAGAAAAGCGGATAGGAAAAGGGATTCCGGACATGGAAAAAATGTAAGTTGCGCTGTAACTCCAAAAGGTCCATGTTGCCCCAGCTGCAAAAGATGACTTCTTCGTCGCTGTCCATCCCGCACCAGTGAAAAAATTCTCGCATCACCTGCGCAAACGCCTTGCCCTCTTTTTGAAGCTGTCCAATCTGAATATTTGTGAGCGCGCGCACACGGGAATCCAGCTTCTTATAAATAAAAGGGCGCACGAAGCGAGAGAACTCAGAGACTGTCTCCAGGTTCTCGTTCAGCTTCACTGCGCCCACCTCTATAATCTCAGAGGGAAGGTCAGGTAACTTCCCGACCTTCCCTCTGGGGTTTTGATTCCATTCCAAATCAAAAACGATATAGCTTATTGCCATGAATTAAATATCTCCGCTACCCACCATTTCCTCGACACTCTCAATCATGTCCTCCGGAAGCTCCTCATACTGCTCTAAAATCTTCCGCTGCATTCTGTCGCGCGTCGTCGAATTGATAGGATGCGCAATGTCTCTGTATCCGCCGTCTCTGGAAAGACGGCTCGGCATTGCAATAAATAGGCCCCGATCTCCCTGTATCACCTTGATGTCGTGAATCACAAACTCGTTGTCTAGTGTGATGGATGCCACTGCCTTCATAGATCCGACTTTCTGAATCTTTCTGATACGAACATCTGTAATCTGCATAGCGCCTCCTCCGATACAGCATGGATGTGGATGGCGATAGGGTGATCAACCCGGGCTCCCCTGACACTGAACTCAGATCACATACCGCTCATTCTTCTCAATAACGATCTTTACCTCCTCCGGTGTCCCGATATATCTCGTATTTGCCCGGAGCGTATCCCGACTCTCTACGATGCAATTTTCGATCACTGTGTCATTTCCAATGTAGACATCGTTCAAAATCACGGAATTGCGAATCACGCAATTTTGACCGACAAACACCTTCCGAAACAGCACGGAATTCTCAACCCGCCCGTTCAGAATACAACCGCTTGAAACGAGTGAATTTTTGACCTCCGCACCCGGATTGTACTTTGCGGGCGGTAAATCGTCAACCTTGGTATAAACCTCCGGATAGGTTCTGAAAAAATACTCCCGGATGTCCCGTCGCAGGAAATCCATATTCGTCTTGAAATACGACTCCACGCTTGCGATGTTGCTCCAATAGGAATCCAGTTTGTAGGCATAAATGCGTTTCAAATTCTTGTACCGCACCAGGATGTCACGAACAAAGTCATAGCGGTCTTCCGCTGCGCATTTCTCGATGAAATCAATCAGCTGCCTTCTGCGGACAATGTAGATGCCGCAGGAGATCATCTTGGATTCCGCAACCATGGGTTTCTCATCGAACTGCGTAATCCGGTTGTCTCCGTTCGTCTCCACGACGCCGAATCTCGTGAGATCTTCCAGCGCCGACGCCTCTTTGCAGACCACAGTGATGTCTGCTTTCTTCTCAATATGATACTCGAGCACCTTGCTATAATCCAGCTTGTACACACAGTCGCCCGAAGCAATGACCACATAGGGCTCATGACAATTCTTCAGGAACTTCAGGTTCTGGTAGAGAGCATCCGCCGTGCCGCGATACCAGTCATTCGATGTCGCCGTAATCGTCGGCGTAAAAACGAACAGACCTCCCTGTTTTCTGCCGAAATCCCACCATTTTGAGGAACTGAGGTGCTCATTCAGAGAGCGCGAGTTGTACTGCGTGAAGACAGCTACGCGCTGTATATGAGAATTCGACATGTTGCTCAAAACAAAATCAATGCTTCGGTAGCTTCCTGCAATCGGCATCGCTGCGATGGCTCTTTTGTCAGATAACTCCCTCATGCGCTTTGAATTTCCGCCCGCTAATACGATTCCAACCGCTCTCATCTCAAACCACCTGCCTTTATAATTGCGCCACCGCTTTCCAGTCTTCCGTCCGGATAATCCGCAGTGACCGTGTCGCCCCAGATTGCCGTGTTCTTTCCGATGCTCACATTGTCTGGAATCACCGTCTTTTCACCGACTGTCACCAGCTCTGAATTGTAGACGCGTCGGTCATAACTGCTCTCCCGGAATTCTCCCACCCCCAATTCGCTGTTCCTGCCGACAACAACTTGTTCCGCCAAAATTGACTTCGTAATCTTTGCCCCTGCGCCAATCACAGATTCGCGCATGATGATAGAGTCACGGACCACTGCGCCTTCTTCAATCACGACACCGGCGCCGATCACGGAGTGTCGCACTTCCCCGTAAATCTCGCAGCCCTCGCCAATGAGACTCGCCTCGATTTTTGCATGCTCACCGAGGTATTGCGGCGGAATAAAGTCGCTCTTCGTGAATATTCTCCAGTACTCCTCATAGAGGTTGAACTCCGGAACAATATCCACCAACTCCATATTGGCTTCCCAGTAAGAGGAGAGAGTCCCCACATCTTTCCAGTAGCCGTGAAATTCGTAGGCAAACAGGCGCTTTCCTTTGTCTCTGCAGTACGGAATCACATGCTTGCCAAAATCCAACTCCGGAACCTCTCGAAGTCGCAGCAGCGCTTCTTTCAAAACCGGCCAAGAGAAAATATAAATGCCCATAGATGCCAGATTGCTCTTGGGTTCTTTCGGTTTTTCTTCAAAATCAACAATCCGATTTGTTTCGTCCGTGATCATGACGCCAAAACGGCTGGCTTCTTCGATTGGCACAGGCATAACCGCCACAGTCAAATCCGCCCGGTTTGCCTTGTGAAAGTCGAGCATCACCTCGTAGTCCATCTTATAGATGTGGTCTCCGGAGAGAATCAGGACGTAATCCGGATGATACGAGTCGATATACTCGATGTTCTGGTAGATTGCATTGGCCGTGCCGGAATACCAGTCACTGCCTTTTGCACTCTCATAGGGCGCGAGCAGCGTCACGCCGCCGACCGCGCGATCCAGATCCCACGGAATTCCGATTCCGATATGCGCATTGAGACGCAGGGGCTGGTACTGGGTCAATACGCCCACTGTGTCCACGCCGGAATTGATGCAATTGCTCAGTGGGAAGTCAATGATACGATACTTCCCGCCGAAGGAAACCGCAGGTTTTGCAACCGTCTGAGTCAGGACGCCCAAACGGCTTCCCTGACCACCTGCCAGCAACATGGCAACCATTTCTTTTTTAATCACGCTCTCACCTCGCAGTCAAGTGTATTACTACTTTATGAACCTTTATTATGTAAACGTCAATGATGTAAGAATCTGAACCGGTCCGCTTGCCTCCTGAGGGTAGGCACAGCTCTGCTCCCAGACAGCTATGCCACCATAGATAGTCTGCTGCCAGTTTTAGTATATCATAGTTTTTGAAAACGTGTACAAAACATTGGCAAAATTCTGCATAGTTTTTGGGATTCTTCGCAGAATTTCACATTTCTTCTTTTGCCGTAACAGCCCGTCTTGGGCATATTTTCGTTGATTCCTTTGCCTTTCGATTCTTTTCTCCCAGTTAATGTATGATATTTATTTTTCTCTACCGTATCTCGTAGTTTCACTCATTTCCGTCTGCTCCCCCCGACAGGTTTCACACGTTATTTCGTTGCTCCTCCCGCCCTTTCTTCTCGGCTCATCTTCTGACTCGGCATCTTCCGTTTTTCATCTTACCCTGCTTTTTTTCGTAGTTTCCGCTGCTCTTACTCTTTATCCCACTTGCCACACCCGCTCTGCCGATCTTCCCTGTCTGCCCGAAAAATCGTTATCTTTCACAGCTGCACTTTCTGTATTTCAGATTTTGCGGTTTTTTCACGCCGCGGCAGTGTCCTGTCCCATCTGTTCCATCTATTCCGTCTATCCTTCTCTTTTCTCTCCTCGACCGCCGTACTGTTATAATGACGCTGTGATTTAGAGTTATAGGACAAAAAGAGTTGGCAAAAAGTGCTTCAAGCCCTTGCTATACAAGGCTTTTCGCTGCTTACATCTTCCTTGAAACAGTATGTTTGGAGGAAAAAGTCATGAAGCATGCTAGCTGTCTTTCTTGTGGTGGGCCTTGCATTAAATATGGGAATAATGAGTCCGGGATCCAACGGTGGCGCTGCAATGCCTGCTCGATGATTATTACACCCAAGTTTGATCATGCGGCAAAACAGCTACAAGCCACAGAAAAAGGTGGAGAATTCAATCTCTATGTGGGGTGATGCAATTGTATGGAGTGAACTCCATAGGACAACGCCCTACCCCGGACTCTGGAGCTAACACCAACTCTTTTTGTCCGCTTAGTCGTGATTTATACCTGTCGGAAAGGGCTCTTTTCCTCCCGCCTCTGCCTTTTATTTTGGGTCAAAGTGCGCTAGAATAGAAGAGTTATAAGCTCGGGTTCTCTCTGTTCCCGGCAATATCTTTGAGAGAAAGAGGAATAAGCGAATGAAGCTCACAACAGTCAAACAAATATGGGAAAATCGCGAAGCGTATTTAGATCGAGAAATCGAATTAGGCGGCTGGGTGCGCTCGAATCGCGATTCCAAGTCCTTCGGCTTTTTGACCGTCAGCGACGGCAGCTTTTTTGAGCCCCTGCAGGTTGTCTACCATGACAATCTGACAAATTTCCAGACCATCCGGAAAATCAATGTCGGCGCTGCCCTCATCATCCGCGGCACCCTCGTCGCAACGCCAGACGCAAAACAGCCTTTTGAGATTCAGGCAAGCGAGATCTCTGTCGAAGGTGATTCCGCACCGGACTACCCGCTCCAGAAGAAGCGCCATTCTCCGGAATTTTTGCGCACCATTTTACACCTGCGCCCCCGCACAAATCTGTTCCAAGCAGCCTTCCGCGTGCGCTCTGTCATTGCGTTTGCAATCCACCGCTTCTTCCAGGAGAGAAATTTCGTCTATGTCCACACGCCGCTCATCACTTCGAGCGATGCCGAGGGTGCCGGCGAAATGTTCCGCGTGACCACGCTCGACCCGAACGATATTCCGCGCACACCCGATGGCTTAGTTGACTACCGTGCGGACTTCTTCGGCAAGGAGACCAATCTCACGGTCAGCGGCCAGCTGGACGGTGAAGCATTTGCGCAGGCCTTCCGCGATATTTATACCTTCGGTCCGACTTTCCGCGCCGAAAACTCCAACACGACCCGCCATGCTGCGGAGTTCTGGATGATTGAGCCTGAAATCTCCTTCGCGGATTTGAATGACGCAATGGCGCTCGCAGAGGATATGCTGAAATATATTATCCGCTATGTGCTGGAACACGCGCCGGAAGAGATGGAATTCCTGAACCGCTTTGTCGACACAGGCCTGCTTGAGCGCCTGAACCATGTGCTGAACTCCGAATTCGGTCGCATCAGCTACACAGAGGCAGTCGATATTCTGATGCAACACAATGACAGCTTCGATTACAAAGTCTCCTGGGGAACGGATCTCCAGACCGAACACGAGCGCTTCCTGACTGAGCAGGTCTTCAAGCGTCCGCTTTTCGTTACCGATTACCCGAAGGATATCAAGGCTTTCTATATGAAGCTAAACCCCGACGGCAAGACGGTTGCGGCGATGGACTGCCTTGTCCCCGGTATCGGCGAGATTATCGGCGGCAGCCAGCGTGAAGATGACTACGATAAATTGCTTGCGCGCATACAGGAACTCCATATGGATGAAGAGAGTTACCGCTTCTACCTGGATCTCCGCAAATATGGCAGTAGCCGCCACGCCGGCTACGGCCTCGGCTTTGAGCGCTGCGTCATGTATCTGACCGGCATCCAGAACATCCGCGATGTCCTTCCCTTCCCCCGCACAGTTGGAAACTGTGAGCTGTAAGCCACAGTAATCTTTCCAAATTAACAAGGAGCTATCTCATGAAGTTTATTCACACAGGCGATCTCCACTACGGTATGAAACCGGATATCGGAAAACCTTGGAGTGCGGAACGGGCGCAGGCTGTCAAAGATGCGCTTGCTTCGATTGTCCGGGCTGCGCGCGATGAGAAAGTGGATCTCCTTTTGATTGCAGGTGATTTGTTTCATCATCAGCCGCTTGTGCGTGACTTAAAGGAGATCAGCTACCTGTTCGCCTCGATTCCGGATGTTGCCGTCGCTGTCATAGCGGGCAATCACGACCGCATTCGCGATAACTCCGCCGTGCTCTCCTTTCCCTGGCCGAAAAATGTTTACTATTTTACCGAGAGTTCGCTGAGTTCTGTCTACCTCCGACGCATCAACACCGAGGTCTACGGTTTTTCCTACCACACACGCGAAATCCGAGACAACCTGCTCGAAGGCGTGGAGGCCCCGGAAAACGGACGCATCCGCATTCTGCTCTGCCACGGCGGAGATGCGAAACATTTGCCGCTCGATGTCAAAGAGCTCTCGGAATCCGGTTTTTCCTACTGCGCGCTCGGACACATCCATAAGCCCGAAATCGCCGTCCCGGGTAAGGTCGCCTGGTGCGGTTCTCCCGAACCGCTCGACTTGACGGAGACCGGACCGCACGGTTACTTTCTCGGCGAGATTAACGACATCAGTCGCCAGATTACTTCTCTCGATTTCGTGCGACTTGCCAAGGTGCAATACACCTCGCTGATTGTACATGTGACGCCGGACTCCACCAATGCGGAACTCCTGATGACCTTGAGCGACGAGCTCGCACGGCGCGGCAGTCAGAATATTTATCGCCTGCAAATTAAGGGCCTCCGGGACCCGGATGTCGTATTTGATCTCGACACGCTGCGACAGCGCTTCCGCATTGCCGAGCTCTTCGATTACTCCGAACCCAAATATGATTTTTCACGCCTCTTCGCAGAGCACTCGTCGGATATGATCGGTTTCTTCATTCAGGAACTCGACAAACCCGATCTCAGCCTGCTCGACAAAAAGGCGCTCTACTACGGCGTCAGCGCCTTGCTGCATACGACAGAGGAAAGGGGACAAAAGACATGATTATCCGTGAACTCAACATACGCGGATTCGGTGCACTACAAAACCGGCGCTTTGTCTTTGGCGACCGCCTGAATATCCTCTACGGCGGAAATGAAGCCGGCAAATCGACCCTTCACCTCTTTCTCCGCGCCATGTTCTACGGACTCGAGCGGGCGCGCGGCCGTGCCGCCAAGACTGATACCTATGCGCTCTACGAGCCCTGGTTCGGTGACGGCGCCTACGGCGGCAGCCTCCGTTTCGAAGAGGGCGGTAAATTGTACCGCATCGAGCGGGACTTCCGGAAAAGTCCGACCGACCTCAGCATCATCGATGAGAGTGCGGGGCTGTCGATTGAAGATCCGGAAATCTTTCTCCGCACCTGCCTCTGCGGTCTCAGCCAGACCGCTTACATGAACACCGTCAGCATACGCCAACTCCGGAGTGCCACCGACGCGGGAATGACCCAGGAACTCAAAAACTACATCGCCAATATGAATGCGACCGGCGAGCACACGCTGAACATTGACCGCGCGACCGCCTATCTCCGCGACCAGCGCAAGGCCTTTGAGCAACGCCTGGTTCCGGATGCCGCAAAACACTACGCGGCGAATGTATCCGAAATCCGGAAACTGGAAGAACAGATTGCGGCGCCCGGTTACCGGAATACACTCCAGAGCCTGAGCGCCTCCAAGCAGGACAGTAAGACCGTCCAGGAGACTCTGCTCGGTGAAAAGGAAAAGCGCATCCGAGCACTCGCTGCCAAACGACAAATTCTGGAGGCACGCGGATTCCGAAACCGCCAGGATTTACTGGCCCTCCGAAGCTGGCTCAACGCATGGCAACAGGAGAGGGCTGCGCTCCGATCTAAGAGCAGCCTCCGTGCACAGCTGATTACGGCTTTTCTTTTGATCCCACTCGCCCTATTACTCTATTTCACCATGCGGCGTGTTGTGCCGGACAGTGCCAACAAATTGCAGGCGTTACTCTGCATCACGGCAGTCGGCTGTATTGCCCTCGGCCTCTGCCTGTTTTTTTCCGTCCTGTGCGGGAACCGACGTCGAATGCGGTCTAACCGCAATATACGTCAACTCATTCAGGCACATTTCCCGGAACTTCTCTTAGACAAAGAGCTTGCCCGCCGTCCGACCTCCTTGGCCAAAGCAGGGAGCGCAAAAATTGACGAGCTCCTTCTGGTGCAGGATGAAATACAGCGCAGCGAATCCGATGTCTATGACATTGAAGAAAAGCTGCGCCTCCTGAAAACCCGACAGGAAGAGACCGAGGCCTCCATGGCGAATCAACAAAAGAGCCAGTGGCTTCTCGAGCAACAGTTACAGCACCTCTCGAGTTTAAAAGACGAAACTGCGGCGCTGAAAAGTGTGGTCGCGGAAAATGATCGCCTGAATACAGAAATCGAGGCCATCAACATCGCCCTCGAGACTCTGGTCCGCCTTTCCGAGACCATCCACGATTCTTTCGGTCGCTATCTGAATCAATCGGCGTCACAGCTCATTTCCGGCATTACCGGCAATGTCTATGATTCTCTGTCTGTCGACCAGAATCTGAATGTGTTTCTAAACACTTCGCGAAAGCTGATTCCGCTCGAGCAGGCGGGCGCAGGTACCGTTGACCAGGTCTATTTCGCTCTCCGTCTTGCCGCAGCCGATTTACTGCAGTTCGGCAGCAATTCGCTCCCACTCTTCCTGGACGACAGCTTTGCAAACTATGATGATCAGCGCCTCCGCACGGTTCTCCACTGGATGTTGGAGACCTATGCTTCGCGGCAGATATTGCTCTTCACGCCGCGTCTCCGAGAAGCGCAACTGCTCACCGCTTCCATGCTGCCGTTCCATCTCGTGGAACTCTGATGCGGATAGCTTTCCTCGAATGATACAGAAAACCCGGCCCACGACTTTTGCGATTCCGCATATCGTGGGCCGGGTTTTCTTACTGCTTATTGCTCCGGTTTCTTATCCTCCGCAGTCTTTTCCTCCTTCTTCTCCGCTTTCCGCTCTTCGAAAGGTTTCCACTCCGGATTAAACTTCCGTTTTCCTTCCTCACGGTAGATCAGTAACTGTCGCAACAAGACCTTCAGTGCCCAGAGTGCCATACTGCAGACCAGAATTTCCATCACCGGAATTCCTCTTCCCGGCATACTCTTTCTGTCTTTCGCCTTCCCCGGAAGCAGACTTAGCTGTCCCACCGCCGGAGCTGCATTCCGCAGCGCGACCTGCTGATTCATTGCCGTATCGCTTCCTGTCTCCAACAGCACACTGCTCACAGCGGTTTGTTTTTTTTCTTCCATGCCGCTGAGCTGATAGCGTCGCCTCGTGATGTGCTGTTCCGTCCCGCACTGCAAGGTCGCCGTCACCTCAAGCATGCCCGTATAGTGTTTTCCTTCTTCCGCTGTCTGGCGTACACCTTTCGCTTGCAAAACATAATGCTCACCCGGTTTCACGGCACCGCTCCGCCAGTCAAACCGGCCGTCTGCCGTCAAAGCCTGTGTTTCTGTCACGGCACCCGCTCTCTGTCCTCTTGTGACAAAAGCTTCTGTATATTTCACCTTCTGTGCTCCGATTCCTTCCGGCAACCGAATTTGCAACTCCAATTCCGGGACTTCCGTCTCAGTCTGATTTTCTATCTCGCAGCGCACGGAAATATCCGTATTTCCGTCCATCAAAACTTCCGGTGAAATCTGCAACGTCTCCTCACTCTGGTTTTGCTCTGCCCGCACCGGAGCCGCCGCAACAAGCAGTATAGCTACAAGAAACATAAGAATCCCTATTCCTATACGAAGGACCCTTTCCGCAAGCTGACGCATGACTCTCCTCCCCTTATTCGCGGTTCTGTTTTAATATGACTCTCCTGTGAGTTCCTCTGTGACATCCGTCACATCCTCTGTAAATTGATTTTGCCGAAAGGCATAGACCGCCCGGTTGCCTGCCAAATCGCGCACCTGCACCTGTAGCGGAAACTGTGTCTTGGAAACCGCAATGCAACTCTGCTCTCTGTCGATTCGAACTGTCTCTGCACTGCCGTCTTCCCGCTGACAACACAGGGCATCCCAATCAATACTCGCACCCGTATCCTTAAAATACAGGTAGATCATGTCATCCTGTTCCCGATAACCTGCATAGTTCGGAGCTTCGCGATCAATATTGGAAATTTCCACGACTTGCTCAATCGTGTGATTTGCAATATCCTTTGCCGTAATGGTATAGGTTCCGTTGGCATCAATATGTGCCTCATACACTTTTCCCTGTCGGGTCAACGGAACCTCCTGTTTGCCGGAAAGAGTCACTTTTTCGATGGGTGCTCCGCTGTCAACGCGAAAACGCACCAACTGTTCATTGACATAGCGATTGGTATCCCGATATTGCAGAGAAGAAATCCGTATCCCGCGCAGTGCAACCGAACCGACCATCCCTACGGAGAGCAAAACCATTGCTGTCTTTCCCATGAATCCGACCGAGGCCGTTGCTACTTTTCCGCTCAAATTCCAGGACTCGAGCTGCGAAAGAAATGTATATAGCGTAAAAGGGCTGAAACAGTACAGCTTTGTGCCGAGTCTCTTTTTCATTTTCTTCTTGGCTTCGGCAAGACGGCTTTTAACGGTTCCGAGCGGCACATTCATAATGTCTGCGATCTCTGCCTCTCGAAGTCCCGCAAAAAACCGAAGCAACAGCGTGGCACGCAACGCCCAGGAGAGATGATCTGCCGCATCCATGATTACCTTGTTCTGCTCAGCCTGCTCAATCTGTCTTCCCTGATCCGAAAACTTTTCTGTATTAAAGTCCGACTCGAGCAGCGCATCCAGAGAAACCGTATTTTTTACTCCCGCATAGCGGGTTGAGACCATATAATCCAAAGTCTTGTGATATGCAATTCGATTGGACCAGCACTGAAAGCTCTCCGGATCCGTCAGTTCGCGGAGCTGATGAAAAATCTGCAAAAACACTTCCTGGGTGACATCCTCAGCTTCATGTCTGTCCCGAATCATCTTATAAATGATATAGTATATCGGTCCGTAGCAGAGCGAGTAAATCCCGTCAAATGCCCTTTTATCCCCTTTTTGATACGCTGCAATCAGCTCCGTTACACGTTGTTTGCGCTCGCGACTTGCCTTCTCCATCTTGTCCTTCATCCTGTCTCCTCAGTGCTGCCTTGCAACCATATGCAGCGCACGCAATAACATTGCCAGTGACCAAAGAATTGCCAGATGAAACCATACCCCTTGTTTTTCAGCTATTTCTCCTGTGTGCGGAAGTCGACGCAGTACCGTGCGCTGTGTTCGCTCTCCCGTGCCGGCCAGAACAAGTTGCCGTCCCGGCACATGTCCCTGTGTTTTTTTGACCTTACAACTTCTGATTTCTGCCCAGGGAAGATACATTAGCGTTGCCGTCTCTCTTTTTTCGGCCTGTATCTGCCTGTGCGCTTCGTCTGCTCTGCCGGGATGCGCATCCGCTTTTTGTACTTCCTGCCTTGCTTCCTGCGGTTTTACTTCTTCCCGCTTCACTTCCTGCTGTTTTGTCGGTTCCGCTTGCTCTTTCACTTCTTCCGTCGCGCGTTCGGTCCGTCGTAACCGTTCCGGCTGTCCCTCTCGCTTCTTTGCATTCGTGGCATCCTGTCCCCGCGAGAAGAATCTGTCAATCCCGACTGACATCTCCTTCCGATTCGTCACATCAAAATATGCGCTGTCACCGATACGCCGGAACGCCTGATACTCCGGCGTCCAACCTGCCGGAATGTCCACTTCTTCCACACTGATTTGTCCACCTGTATCGCCGCTGTCATTCAACAGTTCCGCATCTTCGCGAAATTCCTCTTCCCGCTCTGCATCTGTCATACTTGCGCGCCGTATGAGCCCGCGTCTCGCGTCGGCGGGTGTAGCCTGTAATAAGTTCCAGCTGACCTCCCAGCCATTTTCCGCATTGACCGCCTTAACAGTTCCGAGCACAGCGACCACTTCCCCGTTTCTGCGAAGCACCGGGCGAAAATATGCCTCTGACGGCGTGGCTGCACCTCGCCAGCTCTTTTTGACTACGATGCGGTGAATTTCCGAGTCCTCGGATCTCGAAAAGGTTGCGTTCACTTTCTGACAGCCCCCGTCATAGAATAAGGCCTCCTCCACGCGAATACGTCGACTGTCTCTTCGCAAGCCCTGCTCCTGTATTCTTCGATTGAGCACTTGCTTCGCTTCTGTCGGGTACGAATAACTTCCGAGCAGTGTCTCATCCTCATAGATTGAAACTCTGCTTCCCGGAAGGAGCCCATATCCCTCTTTGTACGGCAACTCTCCTTTCAGAAGCTCCACATATCCCCGGTCGGATAAAAACCCATCACAATTCAGTGCCTCTGCCTGCTGCAAAACAGCTGTATCCTCTTCCGTCTCGATTCCTTGCATTTCGCCGCGATTGAGAAAACGGATATTTTTCATATCTCCTGTCAGCACGTACCTTTTCGGAAGGCCTGAACACTGCGCCTCTTTTTCCGGAATCTCGGCGCCTTGACGGGCATCCCGTATGACAACTTGGAAACTTCTCCGGCGCGCTTCGTATCCCGGCTTCCGATTCCGCTGCTCTATCCGATACGTACCGGCTTCCAAATTCGCAATGTAAATCCTACCCGTCACATCCGTTATATAGTCCGCACCGCCGTCTGCGTTGCGGATCTCTCTGCCGCTGTCCACTTGCCATATGCGGTAGCAAATACCCGGAAGCGGCTCTCCTTCTTCTGTCGTAGCTGTCAGTTCTATGCTCCCCAGCGTTTTCTCGTATATCCCGTCCTCAAATTCTCGCATAAACCTGACATCCAGCGGCATGGACCACTGTAGCTGTAACTGTGCTTCCGTACCTTCACGCTGCAGGTATCGCGCTGTCATGGAAAACGATACGGGATACGCCTGTTCTATACTGTGTAAACTCTCTGCTTCTTCGCGATTCCGGAAAGCAACTGCCTTCTCGGTCGGCCGACCACCGGGTTCCTCAAAATAGTGCAGCAGCAACCGTCTCTCTGCCTCATCATTCCGGTAAGAAAGCGAAACAGGTATGGTGATCTTTTCATCCAGGCGATAACAGCCTGCGGTAAATCCGATCAACTGTTCCGGCACCCGACAGATGGGGTTCCCTGTCAGCACAATTTCCGTCGCCGCAAAATAATTCGCTTGCTCCTCTATGCTCATATCCCGTTTCAGCGGGCTCAAGTCCTGAATCTGATTGTCCGAGAGGTCGATTCGCGTCGCATGCCGTAGCAGCCATATTCCGCTGATATCTCTGATTTCTCTGCCCTGTGCGTCAATTTCTGCCTGCGCTGTGCGTGCACCGTACTCCAGCAGGATCTTCTCCGTGCTGTCACCCGGCGATATCGAATAACTGCCATCGGCGATGTGGGCAGAGATACTATCGAATATAGCCTCCGCAAAAGCTGTGTCCCGCACGCCGGCCTGTTGAATGCTCTCGACCGAAAAACCGTGTACGCCACCGGCCGCCCATGCCGTGTGCTGCCATATCGGCCATTGCCACAAGACCATGAAGATTACCGCAAGATAAGGAATCCCTCTGCGCATATACTTCTTTGCCGTTTCCATATCATGTTCCCTCCACAAGTACGCTGTCTTTTTCGATGCAACTTCTCTCCACTTATATAAGGACGGTAAAAAGCAGTAAAAGGTTCATTTTTTTTACAAAAAAAACAGCGGAATTTTTCAATCACGCTGTTCGACATTCGCAGCAGAACTATGTATGATAGTACCATAGTTCTGCTATTTTTCTGCACAGAAAGTAGCAAAAATTTCTTTCAATTCTCTTAAGTTACGCTTCCGTATAACCAAGCGCGCGCTCTAAAGCATCTTTTTCTTCCGCACCGAGCAACACTTCCGTCTGGCCGCAGTCTACAGTCTTGATGTAAAGATAACAGCCTTCCCGCGAATGTACCGTATTCAGAATAAAACCCGAGTTTGTATAATCCAAAAGGGCAAGCGCAAAGCTCATCTTACCCCCCATATCCTTGAACGCATTGTAGCGCACAATGCCGACCTTCTGATAGGATGCTCTCTGGTTTTTATTCAGGACACGGATTGCCTCCTTGTTTACCTGATCTTCCGCCCGCAACTGCCGCAGAGATTCTTCCAAGTCAAAAATCATATCTTCCATGCTCTCCGCATCTTTCCCGCGCATAAAGAAGTCATACGATCGCTTGACCTTCGTATACTTGCTCAGTAAAAACAACACAAGAATCAGCATGATTGCGTCAAAAGCAATCAGTGCCCCCAATAGAATTGTGGTATGCATGACTCACGCCCCCTCACTTATTTTCTACGGAGCGCAAGAGATCCATGATGCGCTCCAACTCAGCTGTCGAATAGTAGTCAATCTCTACCCGCCCCTTATTGTTATCACGGCGGTTGATGTGAACCTTCGTACCAAGTATGCTTCGCATCTTGTCCTCATAGTTCTGATAGTACAGACTCAAATCCGCTGTCTCCACCACAACTTCTTTCCGTTCTTTGCGTTTCTTTTTCGCCTGTTTGACAAGCTTTTCCACCTCGCGGACACTGAGCATCTCTTTGACGATTCTCTCCGCAAGCGCATCCTGGTCATCCTCATCTTCGACAGCGAGCAGTGCTCTTGCATGCCCGGAGGAAATTTTTCCCTCCATCAGCAGTTCTCTGGCCCCTTCTGCAAGTTTCAACAGACGGAGCGCATTCGTAATGGTCGTGCGACTCTTACTGACCTTGTCCGCCACCTCTTCCTGTGTCAGACCATAGTCCCGAATCAGCATCTGATATGCCATTGCCTCTTCAATCGGATTCAAATCCGCGCGCTGCACATTTTCGATGATGGAAATTTCCGCCACCTGCTGCGAACTGTAATCTCTGACCAGCACAGGAATTTCCTTGAGTCCGGCTGCCTGCGCGGCCCGATATCTTCGCTCGCCGGCAATAATCCGATAGCCCCCCAGCTTTTCATCTCTCTGTACCAGCAGCGGCTGCAAGATACCAAAGTGGCGGACCGAGTCCGTCAATTCCTGCAGTGCCTCCGGCTCAAAGTGCTTGCGCGGCTGATCCGGATTTCCGTGTACTTCTTCAATCCGCAGCAGCATCTCCTTATCTTTCGCAGCTTCGCTCTCGCCCGCAGTATGATTCTCTTCCTGAACCGCACTCTCCTCCGATCTGTCCTCGAGATGCTCCATTCCTCCCATCAGATCGCTGAGTCCCTTCCCCAATCTTCGCTTCTTACTCACAGCACACATAACTTAATCTGCCTCTCTCGTCAAAATTTCTGCCGCCAACTTCCGATAATTTTCCGCTCCCTTGGAGCGCGGGTCATATTCTGTCACCGGCATACCGTAACTGGGTGCTTCCGCCACCCGTACATTTCGCGCAATCACCGTGTCATAGATATACTCTTTCAGCACATCTTTCACACTGTCAACAACCTGCTGTGACAAATTATTTCTGGCATCATACATCGTAAAAACGATTCCGTTGATGCGAAGCGCAGGATTCAACTTCATCTGTAAGAGTTTAATACTGCGGAGCATCTGATTTAAACCTTCCATCGCATAGTACTCGCACTGAATGGGGATGATAACATCGGTTGCGGCTGTCATCGCATTGACCGTCAATAGACTCAAGGACGGCGGGCAGTCGATAAAAATGTAATCATATTGCTCCACCACAGGCTCGAGATAATGTTTTAAGACATACTCCCGGTTCCGCTTGTCGAGCAACTCCAGTTCCAGGCCCGAAAGATTGACATTCGAGGTGAGTACATCCAGGTTTTCCGAATATGTTTTATGTACAGCCTCTTCAAAAGTGCATTGCTCCATCAGAAGCTCATAAATCGTATTTTCTTCCTTTTTCTTCTCAATACCCAGTCCGCTTGACAAATTCCCCTGCGGATCGAAATCGACCGCCAATACGCGCATTCCGGCTTCCGCAAAAGCCGCCGCCAAATTAACGACAGTTGTTGTTTTTCCAACTCCGCCCTTCTGATTTGCCAATGCAATGATCTTTTTCATGCCCCCACCGTGCGCCTCTCTATTCGTTCATTTCCGCTTTTTTATATCATAACATAATTTTTATTCCTTCGAAATATTATCTGCGGAGAAACAGCCTTTTCCCTTGCATTTTACATGAAACAAGAAACTATTCCCGGATTTCTCAGGCCTTCTCTTTCGTTATATCAAAATCGAACAGGCGATAATTCTTGTCTGCATAGCCGTATATCATATGTCTGTACAACTCTTCCTCTCAAGAGCTCTATACACTGTTATACCACCGATCTTTTCATCGAAAGCATTTTCCCTTTCATCGCCGTCCATTCCCGTATTCTTGTATTCTAATCGTGACACCTAGGCTCTGTTTTAACAGCTTCATTTTCTTGTTTTCTCCGATTCTGTGAGAAATATTTCTTTCGGAATAAATACTTCCGAAAATCGCTATGAGTATGCTCAGAACATTCTTATTTGAGCAAAATCATTTACACCCTGTTTCCCGGAACTCCCTCATTTCGTTTCACATGGAACATCAAAGTAAGCACCGGCAAAAAGCAATTTTTCAGAATCCTGATCACTGCGATTATCGGCTTATTCTGTTTCACTGCTTTTGGAATTCATTTCGGCGAGCCCCTATAAGAATCGTTTCAAATGATTCTTATAGAGGCAGAAGATTACCCTCTCCTTTTCTTAGCAGTCATCCGTTTCATGTGAAACATCAAAGCAATCGTCATAGGATTTAACATAGCAGTATCAATATCGTGGACCTCTGAAGTAAACGACCAAAGCTGCAGTATCGGCTACGAAGTAATGTAAAAACTCCTCTAAATCAGCTCCCGGCGCTCTTGGTTGAGCAAAAACATTTACTTCCCGATCTCCGGAAACCCATCCCTTTGTTTGACATGAAATGTCAGAAGAAAGTAGCTTCTCAGGGTTATGAATGGCTGAGAGGAGGATGAATTTCTCCGAAGATTTTTGCGAAATCAATTTTTAAAAGTACTATCGCTAGGCATCTGTTTATACTGCACTTATTTGAGTAAGATATATTGCCTTTCGGAAAAGCTATAATTTGTTCCACGTGAAACATTGAAATAACAACGAGCAAGTTGATGTACAAAGAACGTTAACTCTCTACTGGAAATATCCTTCTTTCTCAAGGCACATCCTCAATGTTTCCTGTAATCGGCCAACGAAGCAGCCAATACCGGCACAACTTAACTCCAAAGAGTAGCCCTAAAATTCTATCCATTTCTGTTCCTGGTTGTAACTGAACAGATATTATGACAATCCGCAAAACATGTTCTGGCAAGGTTCGGTTTCAAGTCAGCTCTGCAGACGCACTCAGGTCACAAGTAATCCGAAATCATTCGAGATGACAGCTGTGCATCATTCACATAATACTAAAATATCTGATTGCCGACCATCTATGCTTAGAATTATGATTTGATCTCAGATTTGCCTTCCGGACCTGATCCGTACATTGAATATCTGATTATGACTTCTAATTTTTGATATGGCATCCGAAATCAGTTTCGATATTGCAGCTACAAATGAATCAACTTTACCGCCTTTGGCTCCTTAACGAATCGATTCACTTACAAGCATCCGGATCCGATTCATATTAGCGACTATATGTTTCACGTGAAACCTTTGTTTAACTTGTCAGAATTGTATCCCGCAAATGTACGTGCAATCGCAGGTCTTAGCTAATTCACAACCATATGAGTTCGATAGAAATTAGCTGCAATATGTTCCACGTGAAACATCTGTTTCTATTTAACAGTCCCGGTCGCTATGTATGTACAGATATTCGTAAGGGTTCTGTGGCACTTCGAACATGAGTACCTATACTGTTTTCCCCGTAGCACAGTTCTCTCCATAACTCTACTCAGTCCATTTCGAATCCTAATGAGACGATTGACGTTCGCCGCAATATGTTTCACGTGAAACATCTATTTCTATTTATAGTCCCGGTCGCTATGTATTACAGGTATTCGTAAGGGTTCCGTGACACTTCGAACATGAGTACCTATACTGTTTTCCACGCAGCACAGTTCTCTCCATAACTTAACTCAGCCAATTTCGAATCCTAATGAGACGAATTACATTCGTCTCGAGATGTTTCACGTGAAACATCTAATTTCATCTAACAGTGCCAGTTGCTACAAAAGGACAGGTACTCGCACAGCTTCCGTGACATTTCGAACATGAATGCCTCTACTGATCACACTGTAGTCCGACTCTTTAGCCTAACTCTTTATACCAACAAGCTAGTTCATTTATTCTCCTCTGAGTTCGATCCGTTTTGGCGGCAAGAGGTTCCCTGTGGAACATCTGATTCTATTTCTATTTGACAGCATCACGTCTCAGCAAATACACGGACAATCACAGGTATTCCCTGATACTTCGATATGGCCGAATTCAATGATTTTACTGTAGCAGCTCGGCACAAAGCGACTCAACTCGTTTACAATTAACTATCCTGAGACAATCGCTATTCGTGGCAATTTGCTTCAGATGGAACACCTGATTCTATTTGACAGCGTCATATCTCAGCACACTTACGGACAATCACAGCCGGTGATTCCGTAGCACTGCGGATATGATTGACTGCATAGACTACGCCATAGTCTGACTCTCTGCATCAATCACTTAGCTCATTCGTGACCTCATCTGAGTCCGACTGAAATTGACATCAATCTGTTCCACGTGAAACACCTATTTCTATTTAACAGGCTCCGTTGCTATGAATGTACAGATACTCGCACGGATTTCTTGCATCTCGAATATGACTGAATCAAATGTCTTCACACTGCAGTACGGATCTCTGCACAAACCGACCCAACTCATTTACAAATATCTCGAGACCATCGATATTGTCGGCAACATGTTTCATGTGAAACATCTATCTCAGTTTGACCGGAAAATATCAATACAAGTGTGCAAGCAATCGCAGCTATCCCGGCACTCCTGATAAAGCTTAAACTTCCTAATCCGATATTCGTGGCGATATGTTTCACGTGAAACGTATCGCTTATTCGACAGAGCCATATCCGGAAAATGTGCGGACCATTTCGGGAATCGCATACTACAGTGAAAATCCCTGTAGTGACAAGCTATTTTACTTAAAACATCTGCTTTCTCTGACGGATTCATATTGTGAAAAATTTGCCGAGCCGCCACAGAACCTTCGTATGACTAGGTAAAGACTGCTGAAGTGCGAGATTGTATATGAAACATCTGCTTCCGTTCGGATGAACCCTTCCACGTGAACTATGAAACTAGGTGCAGAAATTCCTTGGAGCCGTATACGACTATACGCTGACCTATATTCGCTTAGCGCTCGGCATCAATCGTTTAACTTATTTGTAAGTATCTAAGCCAAGTTAAATTTTCGGCAAGCGCTTTCACATAGAACACAGTTGATTCCTTTCACAAATTTTTCACGCGAAAGTTCCGAACAACCGTAATCATTCTGCGGAAACCTGAACACAGCTAAATGCTACGAAGAAATTTCATGTGAAACATCTGATTTCTTTCAACGGAAATATCACGACAAGTATTCCCGCAGAGATGCTGAAACTTCTTAATTCGGGAAAATGCACGGTGATCGCTTCTCCATGATATGATCCGACTCCCTGCATCATTCTTCCTGCATAAATTGGCTTCGCTAATTTGCAAGCACCTAAAACCAAACAGTATTGCCTATGATTGCTTTCATGTGAAATATTTGATCCTCTTTGATATTCTCGGACCTCAGCAAAAATCCTGCAAAATTGGTGCCAGAATGACCTGCAACTGTCTAATTCTATCGAATTCTAATCATTGTTTCACATGAAACATATATGCCGCCGTTTCGGCTTGCACAAATTTCGGATTGTCGCCCGACATGTTCTCAGACACGAAAGTGTTGCACTGATTCTCGTGAGCCGCTTGCCAAGACATCGTGAGCCGCTTTGCCAAGACAGCAAGCATTGCTCCGAATGATCCGATACACAGAAGTAAGGCGAAGATGTTCCCGAAACTTATGCCGACTCGTTTCGATTAAGGAGGTATGCTTCCATGAATGATAACAAGGAGTCAACAGCAAACCGATCCTTTGCGGTAGAAGATGAACTTCGGTACAAGCAGCTAAGATATCAAATTATTCGCAACATTCCTCGAAAGATAAATTTAACTGATTACCGGCATTTTCATTCGCTTTTATTGCTGTTACCGGAAAAAGCTTATACAAGAAGTATGTTTCACGTGAAACATATTCCGAGAACTTGATTTGCTCTGTTGTGACATATCCTTATTCAAAAAGAGCTGAGTCTCACATCGGAGACTCAGTTCTTTTACACACTCAGGATTTCCGTGACGAATTGGACAGCGGCTCTTTGGATGGCATGCCTGCCTTTCTCGGATACATAGCAGGCGTTTCACGGCATTTGCGAATTACTACCAGACTGCGGTCTCCGGCATCCTCCGGCAAAGAAAATGAAATGACCTGCTCCGGCTCACCGCCAAGCTTCCGGATAGCGTACTTCGCATCCGACAATTCCTCTGCAATATCACCTGCCTTATAGGCAATCATCCGACCACCTATTTTTACAAACGGAAGACAAAACTCGGAAAGAACAGAGAGGCGTGCCACGGCTCTGGAAGTACAATACTCGTATGTTTCACGTTGCTTCGCCTGACGAGCCAAATCTTCAGCTCGCGCATGAATTGCTACGGTATGCTGACTCAGCCCGAGTTTTTCGATTTCATCTGTCAAGTAAACGACTCTTTTATTTAAACTGTCCATTAGTGTTAGCTGTAAGGCCGGAAACGCAATTGCGAGCGGAATGCCAGGAAAGCCCGCTCCGCTCCCCAGATCCAGCAGCTTCGCGTGTTCTGCGGGGAAGTCCGCGAGAAGGCTGGCAGGTGCAAGGCTATCCAGATAATGTTTCACAATCACTTCCCGCGGCTCTGTAATTCCGGTCAGATTCATGACCTTGTTCTTTTCCAGCATATCTTCATAGAAGATTGCGAACTGTTCCATCTGTCCGTCCGAAAAAGACAACTTTTCTGTGCCGGAAAATCCTTCCAGAGCTGTCCGCATATTACGGACAAACCATACTCTTTCTTCCTGTGTCATTTGCCGCCCTCCTTCCGGGACTGATGTACCTCCAACCATACCAGCAAGACCGAAATATCCGCCGGAGATACCCCTGAGATTCGTGAAGCCTGGCCGATGGATCGCGGCTTCAATGTGTTCAGTTTCTGAACAGCTTCGAGGCGAAGACTTCCGACCGCCTCGTAATTCAGATCTTCGGGCAACAGTTTATGTTCCAGGCGCTTGAACTGCTTTACCTGCTGTTCCTGGCGACGAATATAGCCCTCATATTTGAGCTCGATATTCACCTGTTCCGTCACATCCCGTGGCAAGGTTTCTCGCTCCGGATCAAGCGGCGCAATCAAATCATAATTGAGTTCCGGGCGCTTGATAAGCTCTGCAAGAGAAATTCCTGTCTTCAACGGTGTCGACTGCAATGCTGTCAAAATCTCGGCATTTTGGGAACTTGCACCGATATGAGTCTTTGTCAGACGTTTTTTTTCCGATGCGATTGCAGCGCGCTTTGCCCGCAATCTGGAAATTTTTTCCTCACTGACCAAGCCCAGCGCATATCCCCGCTCCGATAATCTCAAATCCGCATTGTCCTGGCGCAAAAGCAATCTGTATTCCGCGCGAGAAGTCATCATTCGATAGGGCTCGTGACTCTCCTTGGTCACCAGGTCATCAATCAAAACCCCAATGTATGCTTCTGCTCGTGTTAAAAGAAACGGCTCTTTCCCAAGTACCTTCTGTGCCGCATTGATGCCTGCCATCAATCCCTGTGCAGCTGCCTCTTCATATCCCGAACTTCCGTTCAGCTGTCCTGCCGCAAATAACCCCGGAATTTTCTTGAACTCCAGCGCTGCCGTCAACTGTCTGGCATCAATACAGTCATACTCAATCGCGTACGCATTGCGGACAATGACTGCATGCTCAAGCCCCGGCGTCGCATGAATGACCGCATACTGTACATCCTCCGGGAGAGAAGAGGACATGCCGCCAAGGTACATCTCATCGGTATAAAGTCCCTCAGGTTCCACAAAGATCTGATGCCCCTCTTTGTCCGGGAACTTCATGACCTTATCCTCAATCGAGGGGCAGTAGCGCGGCCCCGTTCCGTGGATATTACCGTTGTAGAGCGGAGAGCGCGAGATATTTTCCTGAATCAGACGCTTGACCTCCGCACCTGTGTGTGTGAGCCAGCAACTCACCTGCTCACGCTGTACCACTTCCGGATCCGTATCAAAGGAGAAGGGGACAACCGGAACATCCCCTTTCTGTTCCTCCATTTTGGAGTAGTCCACGGTTTTACCGTCCACCCGTGCAGGTGTTCCGGTCTTAAACCGCCTCATTTCAATGCCAAGCGACAGGAGAGAGCCCGTGAGATGGGTGGCTGCCTTCAGTCCGTTGGGGCCGGTTGCCTCGCTCACTTCGCCGAACACACAGCGTGCATTGAGATAAACTCCTGTCGCCAATACCACAGCCCCACCGTAATAGCAACTGCCGGAGACCGTTTTTACACCGATGCAACGCTTTTTCCCCAGGTTATCCACAGCATTCTCTGTTAAAATTGTGGATATCTCAGCCTGGCGAATGGTAATGCGTGGATTTTGTTCCAATACCCGTCGCATCTCCCCGATATACGCCTGCTTATCCGCCTGCGCGCGCAGCGAGTGGACAGCAGGCCCCTTAGATTCATTCAGCATACGAGACTGAATAAACGTTTTATCGATTACATGTCCCATCTCTCCGCCGAGCGCATCCAGTTCCCGCACCAGATGTCCCTTGGACGTTCCACCTATATTCGGATTACAGGGCATCAATGCAATCGAGTCCACACTCACGGTAAATATAATCGTTGTGAGCCCCAGTCGCGCCGCAGCGAGCGCTGCCTCACAGCCGGCATGTCCCGCACCGACCACAATCACGTCATATCTTTCTTCTATCATTCCGTTTACTTTCCTGTGCAAAACTTTTCAAAAATGCGATTGACCACGTCGTCTTCCACACTGTCTCCGGTCACAGTACCCAGTGCGCGATATGCCGCCGCCAGATCAATCGAAAAGAAATCCTCCGGCATCCCTGCCGCAATCGAAGCTTCCACATTGCGCAGGCTTTCCTTTGCCTCCGTCAGGGCCTCCTTGTGACGCGCATTAATCGCGAGTTCCTCACTCTGATTGTCAAACTCACCGCCGAAGAAAAGTGCAGTCACTGCCCGCTCCAATTCCTCCAGACCGTCTCCGCGCCGCGCCGAGAATGAGAGGACGGTTGCGGCACTGCAGTTCTGTATTTCTTCTTTTGAAATCTGTTGTGATACATCAGCTTTATTCAGCAAAACAATGGTGTGCTGCGCTGTGGCATAGGAGAGAAGCGCTCGTTCCTCCTCACAGAGCGGCTTGGATGCATCCAGTACAAGAAGAATTAGAGCTGCGGCTGCAGCTGCCTGTTTTGCACGCGCCACGCCTATCTGTTCGATTCTGTCTTCACTCTCCCGAATTCCCGCGGTGTCCGATAACACGAGTGTAAGTTCTCCGAGTCTGACCTGTTCTGTCAGGATATCCCTCGTTGTGCCGGCGATCTCGGTCACAATTGCAGACTCCTCCTGTGTCAGCAAATTCATCAGCGAGGATTTCCCGGCATTGGGCAGGCCCAAAATGACGGTCGGAATTCCTGCTCTCCAGAGTTTTCCGTTATCTGCCATCCGGAGCAACTCTTCGAGTGACTGTATAAAGCCATGAATTCGCTCTTCAAGCTTGTGCGGATACCCCGTTAAATCATAATTTTCGGGATCATCCAGCGCAGCTTCAATCCAAGCAAGCTCATCCAAAATACCCGTCCGGAGCACATGGATTTTTTCCGACAATCTACCGTCCAGCTGATTGACCGCAGCCCGCAGCGCATGGGAATTCTTTGCCTGAATCAGATCCATGACGGCCTCCGCCTGACTCAGATCCATGCGTCCGTTCAGGAATGCCCGTTTTGAAAATTCTCCCGGTTCTGCCATTCTGGCACCGGCCGAAAGCACAGCACTTAAAACAGCCTGCAACAGATAAAGACCGCCGTGACAATTGATTTCTACGCTGTCCTCCGCCGTGAAACTGTGCGGCGCGCGAAAGACTGTCACCAATACTTCATCCAGGATGAGCGACTGCTCCTTTACATGTCGGTAATGCACTGTATACCCTGCCGCCCCCGAAACAGGACGATCTAAGATACAATCGGCAATCCGGAGTGCTTCCGTACCGCTGATTCTCACAATCCCGATGCCTCCCTCCCCCAGTGCGGTCGCAATCGCTGCAATGGTATCCCGTTCTTCTCGCAAACTTTTCTCCTCTCCATCCGGAAAATGAAAAGCTGTCAGCAACTTTTCTGCCGACAGCTCCTCACACTTATTTGATTGACTCTTCTTTTTTCTGCCTGTCGACATCTTTCCGGAGGGTGATGACGACATGGCGCTTCTCACCTTCTCCTTCGGAATGTGTAGTCACATAGCGATCGCGCTGCAACGCGGCATGAATAATACGTCTCTCATTCGGCGTCATAGGATCAAGGGCCAGCGATTTACCGCTCTGTTTTACGCGGCGCGCAGCATTTCTGGCAAAGCCTCTCAACTTGTTTTCCTGCTTTTCCCGGTATGAGCCAATATCAAGTTTGACACGCAAGAAGGCATCCTGCTGCTTGTTCACGACATGTCCCAGCAGATACTGCAGCGCATCGAGGGTCTGCCCGCGTTTTCCGATCAGTGCGCCCAGATTTTCACCGCGCACTCGGAAAAACAATGCCTTCTCTGCAGCGCGGCTATCGCTCTCTATCTCTGCTTCGAGCTTGAGCGTTGCAAAAAGCTCCCGCAAAAAAGCTGTTCCGCTGCTTTTTCCTGCCTCCAGCGCAGCCGTCATTCCTGTTTCGGCGCCGACCTTTTTGTTCTCCTTCGGCACTTCCGGTGCTTTCATAGCTTTTTCTTCTTCTGTCGTGACTACCGTTTCTTCGACTTCCCTGACTTCCTCCGATGCTTCCGCACCGCTTTCTGCCACCGGAATCACTTCTTCTTTGACTGTTTCTTCAGCAACCGGGTCTTCGATAACAAACTCGTCGGTTTGGCTTTCCTGTCTAACCGACTCTGCCCTCAGAACCGCACGGAGCTTCCAGGGCTTACTTCCGATAAATCCCAGTAGACCCGCATTTCCCTGTTCCAGGACGGATACTTCCAAGCGCTCGCTCGTTGTCCCAAGCTCCAGGAGAGCCTTTGTCAGTGCTTCGTCATAAGTCTTCCCTGTCACAGTGACTTCAGTTTTCATTGCTGTTCTCTCCGCTCGAGATATCGCTTTCTTTATTCTTCTTATTTCTGCGCTTCTCAGCTAACCGCTCATCGTACATTGCTACCATATTTGCCTTAGAGGCAAGTGAGCCGGGCTTCGCATTCTTCTGATAATAAGCCGTCGATTCTTCGACCTGCTTTACTGTCCTCTCTGTGCGCTGACGCTGGCGCTCCTCCTCGTTTTTCTCTGCTTCTTCCTGTCGTTTTACCTCGCGGAGAAGCTTATCCGAATTGCTCTTTACCAGTGCCGGATTCTTGCCCTCACGGATTGCTTTTTCATTTGCCTTTTCCGTATTCTTTCTCACAATCTCGTCGATGTCCATCTTATCGAGCTGTGCGTTGATGATGAGCTGCTGAATCATACGGCAAAGTCCGCTGGCGACCCAGTAAATACCGATACCTGCGGGGAGCGTAAAGCAGAAGAAGAGTGACATAATCGGCATCATCGTATTCATGCTCTGCATCTGCTGTGCCATCATATTGTCCTCATCAACCTTGGCTTTATTGCTCTTTGTTCCTGCGGTCATGAGTTTTGCGGAATACCACTGGACAGCAGCCGAGAGAACCGGAATAATCCAGGCAAAATTCGGATGATCGATACCCTGGAACGGCGGTGTCGCCAGATTTACTCCCAGGAAATAATTCATCTTTGTAATTTCTGCCGAAGCCGCGGAAATCGTAGAAGACAGCGCCGGATAAGCCTGCTCGAGGCGGCTCCACTGTGCGGGTGTAAACTTATAGAGGAGATCGATTATGTTTTGCACCGTTGCAGCATCCGTAATCGGCGGCTTTACCTTCGGTGCCAGTTCCGTCAGTGTGCTCACAAAATTGCTCTGCTGCATCAACGGCGAAGCGACGCTCTCAAAGACTTTATAGACTGACGGCACATAAGCGGGAATTTTATAGATAACCTGGTACAAACCGAACAGAATCGGCATCTGAATCAACAGGAAGAGGCAGCTACCACTCATGCTCGTCCCGTACTTCTGATAAACCGCGCGCGTCTCTGCCTGCATGCGTGCCATCGAAGCCTGATCTGTCTTTCCCTTATACTTCTTTTGTACCGCCTGAAGTTCCGGCTGCATGACGCTCATCAGCTTGGAAGACTTCTGTTGAGACACGGTGAGCGGCCACATCAGCAGATTCGTGATGATGGTAAATAAAATAATGCTGAGGCCGATGTTGGTAATGCCGAACTGACTCGTAAAACGAAACAGCGCGTCCATAATCATGCCCAAGACAAAAGCAACCTGTCCGATAATCGGCACGGATGACTTGGTTAAAAAGATGAGTTCCAAAGCTTGCCTCCTATTATTTCGGTTTTACGGAACCGGATCATATCCGCCCTTTGAAAAAGGATTGCAACGCAAAATACGGAAGAGTGCTAACTTTCCACCCTTCCATGCGCCATATTTTTCAATTGCTTCCAGCGCATATTGCGAACAAGTCGGATAAAATCTGCAATGACAACGCCATTTATAGGGAGAGAGTGCCCTCCGATAAAAACGAATCGAGCAGAGCAAAATTTTCTTCAGCACCTTGCCTCCTCTAAAATCCCCTGTGCCCTGCAAAGCTTCAGAAAAGAAGCTTCCAATGTACGGTAATCCTGCTTGGCACCGTCTTTTCGCACGACGAAAATCAAATCACAGGGCGATGTGAATGCATGGCGGTGTAATCGAAATATCTCGCGCAAAACTCTCGTTACGCGATGTCTTACAACACTGTTTCCAATTTTTTTTGATGCACTGATACCAATGCGCGAGTCCCCCGCAGAGCGGAAACATAGATAGAGCACCAGATTACGGTCAGCTCTGGTTCTGCCGCTCTCATAAATCTGTCGGAATTCGCAATTGTCTTTGATCGACGGAAAGCGTCTCATTCCTCTTAATCCTTTGCATTCATGTAATTTCAAGTGCACAGACAAAGCGAAAAAGAAAGGGGTCGTCGTCAGACAACCCCATTGTTCTTCGACGCGAATGCCGATCAAATTTTAAACTGTCAGTCTCGCTCTGCCCTTTGCTCTTCTGGCAGCCAGAACTTTTCTTCCACCCTTGGTCGCCATGCGAGCACGGAATCCATGTACACGGAACTTCTGCGCATTATGCGGCTGGAATGTCATTGTACCCTTTCTCATTGTCAGAACACCTCCTCACTTCCTAGCATTTTCCCAACCGGCTCTGATCTCTCAGCTCCTACCGGAAGCAGTTTCCGGAGATATCACGCAAACGTGGGAATATTCCTGCTTATTATACGGAACTGTGCCTTTTTCGTCAAGAACTTTCCATCCCGCATTCTACGCATATTCGCACATAAAATAAGCGCTTCTGTAGCTTACAAAATATTGAATCCTCATTTCAACAATTTGTACCGTGATTCTGTGGATAACCGTGACTGATTCCTCTTACTTATCCAGATTCTCCACATCTTTTTGTTGATAACTAATTGTATACAATAGACACAGCTGAATTTTTAACTTTACATAATGTTATTCACATTTTGTGAGTAACTCGTTGATAACTCTCTCTTCTGCTTGAATTATTTTAAATACTCGGCCTCTCATGCGCCTTTATTCCCTGTGTAAATGCGGAAAATTTCTTCTGTTTTTCATCCACAGCTGTGTTTTTCCCATTTGTGTAAACCTATGATCCGCTCTTTTTCCTCATTTCGTCACATGCAGTTCACGAGATGCTCACAGACTTATCCACAGCCCTCATTTTGATTGCGTTGAGATTATCCTGTCTTTTTGCTATACTGAGTACGACTTATCCCCAAACGCGGCAAAGGAGTCTTTGAGTATGGAGCAAAACGCAGCGTTCCAAGCAATCGTAAACCGATGGCCGGACATACTGGCCTATATCAGAAACGAATTTGAAATTTCGGAGATTTCTTACGGCATGTGGATTTCTCCGCTAAAACCACACCATCTGCTTCAGAATTCAGATGGCAACATCCAGCTGTTTGTCGAAATCCCGGAAGAAAACGATAATCTGCCCAATGCAGGCTTTCAGACTTTTGTTTCCGGACGCTATGCCGGCATTATTGAAGCTGCTGTCGAAGCGGTAACCGGACTATCCTGTCGCCTAGCCTTTTACAGCGCCAAAGAAGAACAGTCTTCCGGCAATCACATGAAACCTGTGAATCAGCAGATTTTGTCCAATGCAAAGCTGGATCCCCGCTATACCTTCGATACCTTTGTCGTCGGCAAAAACAATAATCTTGCTCATGCCGCCTCTCTCGCGGTCGCCGAGAATCCGGGAGAGAGTTATAATCCGCTTTTCATCTACGGAGGTGTGGGACTCGGAAAAACGCATTTAATGCAATCCATCGCACATTTTGTACTTCAGCACAATCCAAGCGCCAAGGTGCAGTATGTAACTAGCGAATCTTTCACCAATGAGCTGATTGAAGCCATTCGAAGCAAAAACAATTTCTCAACGACAGAATTTCGCGACAAGTACCGCTATATCGATGTGTTATTGATCGATGACATACAATTTATAATAGGAAAGGACAGAACCCAGGAGGAATTCTTCCATACCTTCAATGCGCTGCACGGCGCAAAGAAGCAGATTATCATCTCTTCGGATAAACCGCCGAAGGAACTCGCAACACTGGAAGACCGACTGCGTTCTCGTTTTGAATGGGGACTCACCGTTGACATCCAGCCGCCGGATTACGAGACGCGTATGGCCATCCTCAGAAAACGTGAGGAACTGGATCACATCAATGTCGACAACGAAGTCATTCAATACATCGCCTCCAATGTGCGAAGCAACATCCGTGAACTCGAGGGGTCACTGACAAAAATCGTTGCTTTCGGCAAGCTGAATCACATGGAAGTCAATCTGGAACTCGCCCAAAATGTGCTCCGCGATATCATTGACCCCAATGTAAAACAGGAAATCACACCGCAATTCATCATTCAGGTTGTCGCAGAACACTACGGAATCTCCGAACTCGATTTGGTCGGCACCAAGCGAACCAAAGAGCTTGCCACTGCCAGACAGGTCGCAATGTATTTGTGTCGTGAAATGACCGAAGTCTCTCTCCAGCAGATCGGCGCACATTTCGGCGGAAAAGACCATACGACAGTTCTCTACGCCATCAAAAAGATATCCACAGAGGTTGAGGATAACCCGGATACCTCCGGCACTGTGACCGTTCTGAAAAAAAAGATTTCTGCACAGTAATTCACAGGCCACTGCGAGAATCCGCTTTGATTTCCACGGTAGTTTCCAAGTGGAAAAGCACGCTGTTTTGCGCCTTTCCGGTGGATTCTCACATACTCACAGCCCCTATTATGATGATTACGGGATGAATATGAAAGAGAGGACGGCTCTATGAAGCTCGCGTTCAACAAAGAAAAACTCACAACCGCTCTGGGGATTGTTTCCAGAGCCATTCCGAACAGAACAGCCAACCCGATTCTGAGCTGCATCTTATTCGATGCTTCGGAGGACGGCGTGACTCTCATTGCGAATGATTCGGAATTCGGCATTTCGACTAAAGTAGAGGGAATTATCAGTGAAAAGGGAAAAGTAGCGCTGGACGCGAGACTGGTCAGCGACATCATCCGCAAGTTGGAAGGCGGAGAAGAGCTCATCAACATCGAGACAGATCAGAGTTTCACAACAAGAATTTCTTGCAGTGATGTACTTTTCACCATTCCCGGCAGAGACGGAGAAGAATTTGCCTATCTTCCGCAGATTGAGAAAGAACACAGATTGTGCCTCACTCAGTTTACGCTGAAGGAGGTAATCCGAAAGACAATCTTTGCGGCGGCATTGAATGACAGCAATAAGATGATGGGCGGTGAGTTTGTCAATATCAAAGGACGCGTTGCTACATTTGTGGCTTTGGACGGTCACCGCGTCGCTGTCAGAAATGTGACACTTCGCGAGGGAGATGAGACCTTCCACGCGATTATTCCGGGCAAAACCATGAATGAAATCAGCAAAATCATGGAGGATGACAACGAAAAAGAAGTAGAACTCTTTTTCTCCAAAAATCATGTACTGTTCTCATTTGAAGGAACAATGGTTCTCTCCAGACTGATTGAGGGAGAGTACTTTAAGATTGAGCATATGCTCTCCAAGGACTATGCGACCAAACTGGAAATTAACCGGGTTAAGCTGCTCAGCAACATCGATCGTTCGACCATCCTGATTAAGGAGAGCGATCACAAACCGATTATCCTTGATATCGGTGATCAGAGGCTCGCATTGAAAGTCAAATCGTCCTACGGTTCGATGGATGGTGAGCTTCCCTGTGAAAAAACCGGAAAAGATCTTTTGATTGCATTTAATCCCAAGTTTTTGATGGATGCGCTTCGCGCAATCGATGATGAAACGGTGACACTGTATTTTACCAATGCAAAATCACCCTGTTTTCTGCGGGATGAACACGACAGTTTTGTCTATCTGATTTTGCCAGTCAATTTTGTCGCATAAGCCGAGAGGATACTGAAGTGAACGAAGTCAGAATTAAAGATGCTTATATTAAACTGGATCAGGCGCTGAAATTGTCGGGGGCCTGTGCTCTCGGTTCCGATGCAAAGTATGCCATTCAGGGAGGTAAGGTCTCTGTGAACGGTGAGGTGGAAGAGCGGCGCGGGCGCAAGTTACATCCGGGAGATTGCTTCTCATTTGACGGGCATGATTATCAAATCGTTGGAGCTTGAAAATTTCAGGAATTATCGCTGCGGAAAATTTCAATTTTCCGCAGGCAGTAACCTGCTCTACGGAGATAATGCACAGGGAAAGACCAATCTTCTCGAAGCGCTCTATTACTGTGCCGGCGGAAAATCACACCGCGCCGGCAAGGATAGGGAGTTGATTCGTTTCGGCGAGACCGAGGCGCACATCAAGCTGTTGCTGCAGAGCAAGGAGATTCCCCACCGGATTGACATTCATCTCCGGAAGAACGGAACGAAAGGCATAGCGGTGGATGGTATTCCGCTTCGGCGAACCAGCGAATTATACGGAATTGCCCGTATGGTCGTATTTTCACCCGAGGATCTAAATCTGATTAAGAGCGGTCCCGCAGAGCGCAGACGTTTCCTGGATATGGAGTTATGTCAACTTAATCGGCGCTATGTGAAAGAACTTCTGCAGTATAACCGGGTATTACAGCAGCGAAATAAGCTGTTAAAAGAATTGGCTTTCCGTCCCTCCCTGCTTGAGACACTGGATCTCTGGGATGCACAGCTGGTATCGGCGGGAATTGCATTGATGCAGAGTCGCACGGTTTTTTTGGAACAGCTCAACGAAATCTGCGTGGAAAAGTACGCGGCATTGACCGGAAAGCGGGAGCAGCTGCGCCTTTTTTACGAGGCAAATGTCTCAGAGGATTGTTTTGCGGCGGTGGTAAAGAAGAATCGAGAGTCTGATTTGCGACAAAAGACCAGTTCCGTCGGACCGCATCGGGATGATATTGCTTTTTATTTACAGCAGGGTGAGGGAGAAGAGATGGATTTGCGAAAATTCGGCTCACAGGGGCAGCAACGAAGTGCGGCCCTTGCCGTGAAACTATCGGAATTTTCGCTGATGCAGAGAGAATGCGGTGAGAATCCGGTTTTTCTTTTGGATGATGTGCTCTCAGAGCTCGATACAACCAGACAGAAACAGCTCTTAAAGAGCATTCAGAATGTGCAGACCGTTTTGACGAGTACAGGAATGGATAACTTGTTGCAGGATGGCTTTCAAATTGACAAGAAATTCCTGGTGAGAACAGGAACGGTGACAGAGGTATCAGAGGAGGAAAGTGCATGAGCGAAGAATACAATGCAGATCAAATTCAGGTGTTGGAAGGTCTGGAGGCAGTCCGGAAAAGACCTGGTATGTACATAGGATCGACCTCTTCGCGTGGATTGCATCACCTCGTATATGAAATTGTGGATAATTCGGTCGATGAAGCACTGGCCGGTTATTGCAGTGAGATTGAAGTGACTGTTCACAGAGACAATTCGGTGACGGTCAAAGACAACGGACGCGGCATTCCGGTCGATATTCAAAAGAAAATGGGACTGCCCGCGATTGAAGTGGTCTTTACGGTGTTGCATGCGGGCGGAAAATTCGGCGGCGGAGGTTATAAGGTTTCCGGCGGTCTGCATGGCGTCGGTGCTTCTGTTGTGAATGCGCTCTCTACTTGGCTAAAAGTAAAGGTATATCGCAACGGAAAGTGCTACGAAGAAGAGTTTGCGCGCGGAAAGACAACGGTTCCGCTTCATGTGGTCGAAGAAGTAAGTACAGAGTTACACGGCACGGAAGTTCATTTTTTATCGGATCCGGAGATTTTTGAGACGACGGTATATGATTATGAGACCTTGCGTGTGCGTCTCCGGGAGACAGCTTTCCTGACCAAGAACTTAAAAATCACACTCCGCGATGAGCGTAATGACGGAAAAAAAGACTGCTTTCACTTCGAGGGCGGCATCCGTGAATTTGTGCAATATTTAAATCGCGGTAAGGAAGTGCTCTATGAGCAGATTATCGACTGCGAGGACAAGCGGGAAGGTGTGATGGTCGAAGTCGCGATGCAGCACAACGACGGCTTCAATGAAAATATATTCACATTCGTGAATAACATCAATACGCCGGAAGGTGGCACACATCTGACCGGATTTAAGAATGCCATCACGAAGACATTTAACGATTACGCGCGGAACCGGAAGCTCTTAAAGGACAATGAGGAAAATCTGAGCGGCGAGGATCTCCGGGAGGGGCTCACGGCCATTGTCTCTGTCAAGGTGGAGAATCCGCAGTTTGAAGGACAGACCAAGCAAAAACTTGGAAATTCCGAAGTGACGGGTGCAGTCAGCTCTGTGCTCAGTGAGCAGCTCACCTATTTTCTGGAGCAGAATCCTGCCGTGGCAAAGCAGATTTGTGACAAGGCAATTCTTGCCCAGCGTGCGCGCGCGGCAGCCAGAAAGGCGCGTGATCTGACACGCAGAAAATCCGCACTGGACGGCGTGGCGCTGCCCGGTAAGCTCGCAGACTGTTCCAGTAAAAATCCGGAGGAGTGCGAGATCTTTATCGTCGAGGGAGATTCGGCAGGTGGCTCCGCAAAGACGGCTAGAGACCGGAAGACCCAAGCGATTTTGCCGTTGCGCGGAAAAATCCTCAATGTGGAAAAGGCGAGAATGGACCGCGTCTACAGCAATGCAGAAATTAAGGCGATGATTACCGCCTTCGGTGCCGGTATTCACGAGGACTTTGACCTTGCAAAACTGCGTTACCACAAGATTATCATCATGACCGATGCCGATGTCGATGGTGCACATATTGCAACCCTAATGCTGACCTTCATTTACCGCTTTATGCCGGAACTCATTCAGGAGGGCTATGTCTACCTGGCGCAGCCGCCGCTCTACAAGCTGGAAAAGGGCAAGCGAATCTGGTACGCATACTCGGATGAGGAATTGAATCAGATTTTACAGGAAGTCGGCAGAGACGACAGCAATAAGATTCAGCGCTATAAGGGACTCGGAGAAATGGATGCGGAACAGCTCTGGGAGACGACGATGGATCCGGAGCGGCGCGTTCTGCTCCGCGTCAGCATGGATGAAGATGCCCGCTCGGAACTGGAACTCACGTTTACGACTTTGATGGGAGATCAGGTGGAGCCGCGACGGGAATTCATCGAGAACAATGCAAAATATGTGAAAAATCTTGATATTTGACGAAACGGGGGCCATGAATGGAACCAAATGTATTTGATCAGATCAAAGAGGTTGATCTGAAAAAGACAATGGAGAAGTCGTACATCGACTATGCAATGTCTGTCATTGCGGCGCGGGCGTTGCCGGATGTGAGAGACGGCCTGAAGCCGGTGCAACGACGTATCCTGTATTCCATGTTCGAATTGAACAACGGACCGGACAAAGCCCACAGAAAGTGTGCGCGTATCGTCGGTGACACCATGGGTAAATATCACCCGCACGGTGACTCATCAATTTACGGCGCTCTTGTCAATATGGCACAGGAATGGGCCATGCGGAATTGTCTGGTCGACGGACACGGAAATTTCGGATCCATTGATGGCGACGGCGCGGCGGCTATGCGATATACCGAGGCAAGACTCTCCCATATTGCGATGGAGATGATTGCCGACATCAACAAGGACACAGTAGACTTTGTTCCGAATTTTGATGAGACGGAGCAGGAGCCTGTGGTGTTGCCGAGCCGTTTTCCGAATTTATTGGTCAACGGTGCACAGGGTATTGCGGTCGGTATGGCGACCAATATACCGCCGCATAATCTGCGGGAGATTGTCGGCGCCGTCGACTGTATCATTGACAACAGAATCGCAGACCGAGATACCGCGCTGGAAGAAGTGATGGCCCGTGTCAAGGGACCGGATTTTCCGACCGGTGCTACGATACTCGGAAAGAGCGGTGTACTGGAGGCATACCGGACCGGAAGAGGAAAAATTCGTGTTCGTGCCGTGACTAATATCGAACCGATGCAGAACGGAAAGCATCGCATTGTGGTCTCGGAGCTTCCCTACCTGGTCAACAAGGCGAGACTCATTGAGAAAATTGCGGATTTGGTGCGTGACAAGCGCGTGGATGGCATTACGGATCTTCGCGATGAGTCAAACCGAGAGGGAATGCGGATTGTCATTGAACTCAGAAAAGATGTGAATCCGCAGATTGTACTGAATCGTCTGTTGAAACATACGCAGCTTGAGGACACCTTTGGTGTCATCATGCTCGCACTGGTTAACAATGAGCCCAGAGTTTTGAATCTTCTGCAGATGCTGGAACACTACCTCGAGCACCAGAAGGATGTGGTGACGCGGAGAACTCGGTATGATTTAAATAAGGCGGAGGAGAGAGCGCATATTTTACAGGGACTTTTGATTGCCCTGGATCATATCGACGAAGTTATCCACATCATTCGGGAGAGCCGGAGCGTAGCACTGGCAAAGCAAAACCTGATGGAGCGGTTTGGGCTGACAGAGGTGCAGGCGCAGGCCATTGTCGACATGCGCCTGCGTGCGCTAACCGGCTTGGAGCGCGAGAAGCTGGAAGCGGAATATCGTGAGCTTGAAAAAAAGATTGCTTACTATAAGAGTATTCTGGCAGATGAGAAAAAGTTGCTTGCGGTCATCAAAGAGGAGATTGATCTCATCGCGGAAAAATACGGGGATGACAGAAGAACCGGTTTTGGTATCAGTGACGAGATGGAAGCAGAGGATTTGATTCCGGATGAGACTGTTATCGTTGCGATGACAAACCGAGGCTATATCAAGCGGATGAATCCGGATTATTTCCGGAATCAGGCACGCGGCGGCAAGGGAATCCGGGGCATGCAGACCATCGATGACGACTTCATCATGGATCTTCTGATGACGAGCACGCATCGCCCCATTGATTTCTTTACCAACAAGGGCAGACTCTACCGGATGAAGGTCTATCAGATTTCGGATGCGAGCAGAACAGCGCGCGGCACCGCAATTGTGAATCTTTTGCAACTGCAACCGGAAGAGAAGGTCACGGCCATGATTTCCTATAGAAAAAAGACAGAGGCTAAGTATCTCTTCATGGCGACAAAGCAGGGTATGGTGAAAAAGACGGAGCTTCGGGCGTACGAGACAGTGCGGAGCAACGGGCTGGCTGCCATTGCCTTGCGGGAAGAGGATGAACTGATCGGCGTCAAGGCGAGCAGAGGAACGGAAGAAGTGCTTCTGGTGACGCAAAACGGTCAGAGCATACTCTTTTCGGAGGAGACGGTTCGTGTCACAGGCAGAAATTCGTTCGGTGTCAAAGGAATTTCTCTGCGCGAGGGCGATGCGGTGGTCGCAATGCAGCTCACTGCCGAGGGGGATGAACTGTTGACAGTCAGTGCCTACGGCATGGGAAAAAGGACCGAACTCTCGGAATTTCATGCGCAGAACCGCGGCGGCTATGGAAATCTCTGCCATAAGCTGACAGAAAAGACGGGCCAACTGGTCGGTGCGAAACTGGTGCGAGAAGAACAGGAAATGTTGTTGATCACCAATATGGGTGTCATTATTCGTATCTCGGTCAGTGATATCTCCAAGTACGGCCGTCTGGCGTCCGGTGTCAAACTGATGAATATCGAGAGAGACGGAGAAGAAGAAATCCGCATCGCAGGGATCGCAAAATTCAAAGAGAACATGAGTGCTGTACAGGAGAATGAGGGCGAGGCGGAACCCAACGAAGACAGTGAAGATATAGAAAGTAACAAATAAGAAACAACAAGATATAGAAGGAAAAAACAAATTGCTGCGCTTCGGAAAAAGTGCTTGAAAAAGATTCAAAAAATAGCTTTTATCCGTTGACAGATGGTGAAAACATCCGTTATAATAGCGTAGCAATTTGTTTCTGGAGAAATACTCAAGAGGCCGAAGAGGCCCCCCTGCTAAGGGGGTAGGTCGGGTAATACCGGCGCGAGGGTTCAAATCCCTCTTTCTCCGCTTGAGCCACCCTGAAAAACTTTTATTAAAAAGTGTTGACAGGAGAAACTCAAAGTGATAAAGTAAGGGAGTTACGCCCGAAGGGGCGTTACGACCTGAAAGAACCTTGAAAATCAAAGATCAGACAGTACAAACAACCCTGAAATCTCTGTGA
>NZ_CALEYG010000032.1 GCF_937924975.1 uncultured Stomatobaculum sp. | reverse complement strand
TCACATCGGCCCAGACTGTGACCTTTACATCCTTGGTAATCAGTTCTCCGTAACCATCGTCCGTTGTGAGTCGCACAGTTGTGATACCTGTCTTCTGCGGCGTCAATGTGCCGCTCACCGCGCCGCTGCCGTTTGCTGACACGAGGTCTGTCGGCGCACCGGTCGCGATTCCGTAGTTAACGACAGGATTCGTCGGATCCACCGGACTCAGAAGACTCGGCGTCACGGTCGTCGCGCTGTCCCCGACATGCAGCACCTGGTCCGCAAGGTCAAGCTGCGGCACGTTGTAGAAACCCGCGTTCACGTTGGGGAGGTTATATCTGCCTGCCGGGACATCTGCCGTGACGGTCACCGCAGCGAGATTGGTATTCCGGTCAAAGCGGGAATTGATGCTCTGATCGGTGCCCTGGTCTTTCTTGACGAGTTTCCGGAGCGGTGTCAATAGCGAGCTGTCCGCCTGCACGACCCAGTTGCCCTCGTGCGGCACATAAAGTGTATAATCTCCGTTTCCGCCGGTCGCAACAACATAAGGCTGATTGTTGTCACTCCGGTATACATCTGTCACGCCGTCCGCTTCGAGCAGTTTCATTCGAACATTGCCAAGCCGGTTTTCCGTTCCCGCATCATAAAGGGAATTAAAATTGCCGTCCTGGAAAGCGTAGCCGTTCAGAGACAAGTCTGTGAGCAGGTACTCTAACTTGTTACTCGCCTGCCCCGCTGCGCCGTAGAACGGCGTGGGGCTCGTACCCATATGGAAGTTTCCGTAGGCAACCACAGCGTCCAGCTGATTCAGGAGCTTATCTTTCCGCCCATGCAGCTGATACTGCAGCGTGACCGAAGCCTTTCTGCCGGGCGGCATGTTGGTGACACTCAGTTTCACCATGGTGATGTCGGCATCCGCCGGTTTGGTTGTAGTCCAGACAGCTGCCTTTGCACTGGTGTAGCCGTTTGCGGCCGGATTTGTATCTGTCGTATAAGATACCGTATAGTTAAGTCCCGCAAGTGTCGAAGTGTCGACCCCATAATAATCCATGCTGAACTGCGCCGCCGGTGTTGTCTGCGCGACACCGCCGCTCAGATAGCCGTACTGCTCTCCCGCCTTCGGGACCGGGATATAAATCTCCCAGTCGTTGGTCGGATTCGTATCGTCACTGGTCAGGAAAACCTTCGCGCTGAAAATATTCGGGTTGTTGTTGAGATCTCGACTTGTCACGCGGGTAGAGCTCTCCTGGAACGGCTTCTTTGCCTGCGCAAGGGCGAGAAGGCCGAGCGCCGTCACCTGGTTAATCTTATGTGTCGTATCATTTGCCGCGTAGAGCATCGACGCTTCATTTGCGCTTGCACCGGGTTTTGCCGCTGTTGCATTGCCGAACTGCGCGCCGCGCGGCGCATTTTGAACGAGCTGGTTATTGTCGTTCGTGGTCTCAACATCCATGCCCAGCGCATTGCCGCCGCTGCCGTCTCGATTTGCATCAAACTTTGTGTCAAGCCAGACACCGGGTACCGGCTTTACATAGACTGGATCCGCCGAATAGTCCGCTTGCAGCTTGAAGCTAACATTGTTGATATAGCCATACCAGCCGGCTCCCAGCGTCTGTCCCGGAACCGGCAATTCGCTCTCCGGTATCTGATCGGCTGAAAGCACCAGAATACCGTAATCCGCATGGCCGGACTGTCCTGCGCCGGTGCCCGCCGGGATAAAAATGACATCCGGACTGCTACTCGCAGACCATGTCATCCCCGTTCCGGCAGCATTCGGAACAAATCCCTGTATTTTGGCACTGTTGTCGACATAGGTGAAACTCTTGTCGATTTTAAAATAATAGGTCGGGCGAATCCTCAAATTTTTGCTCGTAGCGAGATTTCTGGTACCTGTGGTGGGGGCGAACCTGAGTTGTCCGCCCACAGTCAATTCCCTTCCCTGGTAGGTGTTGCTTGCTCCGTAGCCCAGCTGATTTTGGAAGAAAGCAATGTCCACGCGCTGTGCGGCAATGCGGTCACTCGCTCCCTCTGTCGCAAAGTGACTGAGATCTGTGGTCAGATTCTCACCGTAAATATTCTCATAGTGGAGCTTTGCCTTGACCGTCAGTTTATCATATGTCGGATCGGAATCTTTCTCGCTGAGTGAACCGATTGAGATATTGGTTCCCGGATACTTCTTCGGGATATCCTGCTCCACGAGAGACAATCCCACACTGGGTAGCCACTGAACACCGCCGGTCGGTGAAAAGTTCTCCATCTTGGCCCGGTTATTTCCCCAGTTCAGTTCATTCGGAAAACTCACTTTAATTGCTGTGATGTACGGACCGTTTTTGACATCAACGCCGGGAATCACATAATGCATACGCCCCGCGCCAACCGAAGTATAGCGATAATAGGCGGTATCCTCGATGTGTTTGACACTTCCGTCCGAGAGTGTCGCGTCAATGACAAAGGGCTGATATGTCCCCGGCGCCTGAATATCAAAGCTCACAGCATTGACCAGAGACAAGAGCCGCGGACTGGTGCCGGCAAAATCAATTCCGGCATTCTGATAAGATATCTCCGGGATATTGGTGTTGTTCCAGATAACGCCGGTATTATCGACCGCAATTCGGGTGAGTTCCAATTCCTGCTGTCCCGCAACTTCTCCCGCACTCGAAGTTCCCTGCCCGATGGTATTGACTTTATAACGATTTCGATCCAGGTAGCTTGCCTTGGTCGGATCTAAGAAATTCCCGCCGAAGTATGTCTTATCTGTCACGGACCAAGGATTCACATAGTAATCCCTATCCAGAACCGAGATTCCCTTGGCGCTGTTTCCCACAACCAGTTCCGCTGATTTACCCGCAAACTTCTTGGATTCTCCGTGATAGGGACTGATGCCGTGAATTGTACTGTCCTGTGCCGGATTTAAATCCACCCGCTCGCTCTTATAGTCACTGTACTGACAATAGAGCATACTCGTAAAATCAAGCCGCTTGGGAAGATCCGCGGCACCTCCGGTTCCGACTGCCTGGTCATAATTTAAATGCCCGGGGTACACGCGCTGTGTAAAGAAACGATAATCCTTATAGCCACTGTTCACATTGGTACGGAACGCATTGACCTGATCCGCTGCCATTACAACCCGCGTTGCGTACGGCGTGCCGAGAGCCTGACAGATTGCATTCAGATCATAGACCTTGCCGCTAAAGCCGCCGTTGTCATTCGAATTGGAGAAAACACTCTCCGCCGTGTCGGAATACATGGAGATGCCGTCTTTTAAGTAGGCCGCTTGTTCGGGGTCAATGCCGGCCTGCTGTAGATCATGGTAGTTTCCGGCGCTGTCCCAAACCCCAAGCAGACGAAGATCCGCCTTTTCCAGATACTCTGTCAGCGTAATCGCATCACCGGAAAGCTCGATGACCACCGGGTTATATCCCGTATCTCCGAAGGCAATGGCTTGTCCGTTGCTATCCACATTGTAATCCATGGTCTGCGGATTTTTGATGATCCGGTACCCGCCGAACAGGTTAATCTCCGGGTGGCGATTGACCTCCATGGTGCCGCCACCGGTGCTCTGCACCCGAATATCATCCGTGAGATGACGGGTTCTGATTTTAAATTCCCGCGTAAACGGCTGGCCGCCATTCTCCGCCAGAATTTGATCGGAGGATACGTTTCGCTGAATTTTTGCCTCATAGTTATCGGGAATGTCCGTGCCGTCCGAAAGGCGATGATGGTACGCGCGCATTTTAAACGTGAACCAGTTCTTATAATTTCCGGCATTATAAATATTCCAGAAAATAAAGCTGCCGCGCTGGTTATAATCGTATTCTTTCTTGAAAACTTCGACGCGGGCAATATACTTCTTGTTTCCGGCAATATTGGCATCCGCAAAGGTATAGTCTGTCATACCGGAGCCGTCAATGACAGTCTCCGTAATATTTTGTCCGTTATAGCTGATGGTCTGAGGCGTATATGTCGGATACAGATTACCCGGAACCAGCGTCCGGATTTCCGTCTGTCCGGTCTGGGCATCCTTCACATACATTCGATAGCCGAGTCCGTATTCCGGTGCGAGTCCGAGCTGATTTAACCAGACCGGTGAAAGCGCCTCTTCAAAATCATAAGAGATCAAAAGATTGTCCTGAATCTTGAACGCATCACTGTCATCGTCAAAACGAAATCCGGATTTCACTTCTTCCGAATCCGTATACTCCGGCGAAGTCGAACTGTACTGTGGCACAGCATCCAAGTTATATCTGTAGTAATCACCGCCGTAGGTCATATCCAGATAGTCATTTGAAGTCTTAATTCTGACAGGGTCCGTTCCCTGGATGAAATGAAACTGAAGCGGTGTGCCGCTGTCTCGCTTTGTACCGCCATAAGTCGTATTATCCGCATATTCGATATACGAACCCGATGCCGCCGTATAATTCGTCGCGGTCCAATTCCCCTGATAAAGGCGGTTATAATATACAAGCGGAAAATACTTCACATGAAATGTTCCCGGTTTCCGAAACAGGTCGATATAACTCAGACCGGATCCTGCGACGGCTTCCGTAAAGCGTCCGCTCGTAAACTGTGAATACAGATTTCGCAAATTGATAACGACATCCCGGTTCGTCGGCGTCGGAGGATCCTGGTAAGCTCCGATTCGCATCCAGGGCAATTTATAGCCGTCATCTGTCTCATAGGTCCAAGCTGCCGTGCCGCCCTGTTCAAACTGCGTCCCTTCTCCCGGAAGTACCATATGTATGGTTGCACTCTCGCCGAGATACCCTTCTGTCTTATGAACCTTGAATTCCAGACTCTTTCGATACCAGACGGGGTTATTGCCGACAAAATTACTGCTAATCAGATTCCCTGTGCCAAGTACTGCCAACGCATCTTCGGCCGCAGAAGGATCGTAGGCATTGTGCGCAACCATACGCCGTCCCACCGGTTTTCCGAGCGGAGTACTACCGGAAACACTCCACACACCGCCTATCTCGCCGGGCATAAATGTATAGCTGTCGGACGGATTGCTGAAGGTCATCGTCGGGTTATTCGTAGGCACGGCAAGCGGTAATACGGTGGTCTTGTCGTGGTCACCGCTGTCCAAAGTGTACAGTGTCGGCGGCGTGGCAGGATTGGTCGAACCGTAATTGTTGATGAGACGCATCCGAATCGGATACTCGCCCTGTGTGAGCGGCAAGTCTTTGATGAGACGATTCGGATCCTGTATCAAGGTGAGCTGTCCGCTGACGCTCGCGGTTGTCGGACCCGGTTTTCCCGTGAGTAACCAGCTCCCGTCTGCGAGACGCCGCGATGAAAATGCGACACCGTTCAGACTCGGCGTACCGCTCAGATCAATTCCGGCCGGAATCCAGAGCTCCATGACAAGGTTGTTGCGCACACTGTCCGGCACTTCACTCGGCCGGAAGGCAAACTGCACGCTGAAGGTTCTCGAATTATATTTGCCGATTACAAAATCGGCCGGCGTATGGAAAACAGTATTGGATGGGTCCAATTTTACATAGTTATTGCCCGCGGTGAGAATACCGTCCTGTACCGCACCGGTCCACGCCGCGTAACCGCCGGGCGCCTGGCGAAAGGCGCTGTAAGGAGTTGCAAGCAACATACCGCCGAACAGCGCATTGCTCCCGGAGGCATTGGAACCAGAGGCGCGTAAACCTCTCAGTGAAAACACCTGCATTTCTGCGCTGAGCGGTCTGTCATCCATGAGCTCCGCATCTTCGGTGTAGTCTTCTTCTTCGTCTTCATCCCGACTTGAAATCAGCGGAATGTAGCTGTTCTGTCGCGCCGAAGCCAGAGTTTGCAAAGGCATGCCCTCAAAAGTCAAAACGAATGCTGTCAGAAGGGCAATGATTCGCCTTCCCTGCTTCCGACATTTCTCTAACATGAACAACCTCCTGTCCTATTTTGCTCTCCCAAGTTGTGCAAATGATTCTGCATTTGAGCATATATTTTTAATATTATTTTAACTTTTTCTATCGCATTCTTCAACAGTTCGCGGCGAATTCATGCAAGTATACAAGAAACATGCACACACCCACGCAAAAAGGAGGCTCTGCCGAAGCAGAGCCTCCTTTTTGCTGCATTTTTCTGTTACACAATCCGTTCCCGTCTGCGCTTTTCCGCTGTAAACAGCGCGTAAGCCGCAAGCGCCAGCGTAATGAACTTCGGAAACGAATTCAAAATCGGAGCTTCTCCGGTCTTCGGCAACTTGCCCCGTTTGCTTCGCTTCGAGGTGCCTGTTATCACAGTCGTCTTATGACGCTCTGTCGGAGAGATGGCCTCGCCGTGCGGTGTATCCTTCTCTTCCGCCGGATGATCCGGTGTCGGCTCCGTCGGGGAGACCGGCGGTACAACTGTCGTATCCGAAATACCCGGATTCAACGGATTCGTGTTCGGCGTTGTTTTGCCGCCCTGGTGGGAGGACTTGCCGCCTCCCCCACCGCCGCCGATGTTGTCGGGGCTGTACTTGTACTCATACTCCGCAACCAGCGTGATGTCGTCATAGACCGGCGCATTGAAGTCATACGGCTGTCCGTTTAAGTACCAGCCGATGAATTTGCTCTCGGTGCGGAGCATGCGCTGATTAGGATCTTTTCCGTGCTCTCCCTCCTTGACCGACTGCTCCGGAATCCGGATCCAGGAACCGTTCGAATCAAAGGTGATGGTGTAATAGGGCTTCTCGAACTCATTGGTGAAGGTCGCAGCTGTCACAGTCTGCCCTGCCTTCTCCATGCTCCGGCTTGCCGTCAACACATTGCCCTGCTGGGTGACCACATAGGTCACGGTCACAGATTCCGTGTCAAACGTGAAACCTTTTCTGCCGAGCGGCAACTCCCGAATCTCGTAGACATAGGTGCCCGGAAGCCGGAAGCTGATGTCTCCGAACTCTCCGGTTCCCGCGCCCTGAATTTCGAGCTGCATCTCCTGATTACTTCCCGCCGCGAGCGGCATCGGAAGAACCCCTGCCGCCTCCGGTGCTGTCGTGCTGACCGCGCGGAGCAGGAAGGTAAAGGTTCCCGCGTTGTGCGGTATGCCGCCGGTAATGATCTTTTGCACCGGCGGGTCGTGAAGGACCGCCGGCGTTGCCGGCACCCAGACCGCATAGAGCGTGACGGTCGCGCCGTCCGAAGTCGTCAGGTTCGTGACCGGCTGCCCGTCCGTGAAGTCTGGCGTAGTGCTGCCGGGTGTGTTACTCCAGCCGCCGAAGGTATAGCCCGGACGCGCATACTGATTCGGTGACAGCGGATTGGTATCTCCGCCGCCGAAGTGCGAATCCGTCATGCTGCCGACGGAATGCGGCGTGCCGGAATCGTAGCGCACCGTGTAGCGCTTCTGCCGGTAAACTGCGTGAATCGTGAGATCTCCGGTCAGCGGCTCGTCGAAGTTGTAAGTCGAGCCGTCCGGTTTTGCCCAGTGATCAAAGACATAATTCGTCTTGTTGTCCGGGCGCGCGGGTTCGGTCGGCGTGCTGCCGTGCACAGCATTCGTGTCCTGCGTGATGATTTGATTCTGATGTCCCGGGTCGGCATCCGGCGCATCCTGCACCGTTACCGTATAGTGACGAAGCGTCCATCCGGCCGTCAGAATCAGGTTGCCGGTCACCGGTGTTGCAAAGTTCACCGGGCTGCCGTCCGGGTTCTGCCAGTTCGTAAAGGTATAACCGGTGCGACTGCCCGCCGGAGAACCGCCCACTGTGGGCGGTGCGACAAGCGGGTCACCGTAGACGATAGTCTGCGATGTCGGCGTCACGCTGCCGCCGTTTGCATTAAAGCTCACCGTATAGCGCGGCAGGAGGTAGTCGTTCGTAAAGGCCGGAGTTGTCGCCGTCGTATAGGCAACCGGTGCCGAGTAGGCACCTCCAGCCGTCTGCTTCTCAACCGTCACGATGCCATTCATCACGGTTCCGGCCTGTGTGATGTGATAGGTCAGCCGGTACACTGCCGTGTCGTACGAGTAACTGCCCTGTACCGCCGCCGGGCTGCCGGCAAGCGCTGTGCCTGCAAGCTCGCGGAGCTCATAGACATAGTCACCCGCAAACAGGAAGCGAATCGAACCTAACTGCTCGGTGCCGTCCCCCGTATGCGTCACGGTGTAGGTCTGTGCGCCGTGTGCATTGACCGGCATCGGCAGAGTTGTCATGCCGGGCGCGGTCGTACTGACTGCCCTCAGCTCAAAGCGGAAGGTCTCGGGTGTCAGCGGCGTGGTCTCACCGGTCAGCAGTGTCCGGTGTGCCTCTCCGCCGAGTACCTTCGTGAGCGCCGGATCGTGATCAAACGGTGTTACGGCTGCCCAAATAGCGTAGAGATGTATGGTACCGCCGTTGGTCGACGTCAGGTTGTTGACCGAGACGCCGTCATAATAAGTCGGTGTGGTCGCTGTCGGACTTGTGCCCCAGCCCATGAACTGATAGCCCGGGCGATCAAAGCCGTTCGGCGGCAGGTTCTGCGGCGTGTCGTAAACATGACTCGTATTCGGCATGTTGCCGTTCACCGTAGTCCCGCCCGCGTTCGGCTCGTAGACCACCGTGTAGGTGTTCGGCGTATACACTGCGTGCACGGTCGTGTCGCCTGTCACCGGAGATCCGAAGGTATAAGCCGTATTGTTCTGATCCTCCCAGTGATCGAAGTGGTAGCCGGTCTTATTGTCCGGTACGGTCGGCGCCGTGAGCGCAGTCGACCCGTGCGGCACGTTGTTGTGTTGTGCGAGTTGCGCATTCTGATGCCCCGCATCTGCATCCGGCGCATCCTGCACCGTCACGGTGTAGCGATTAATCTCCCATTTCGCGTGCAAAGTTGTGTTCGCATGAATCGGCGTCGTCGCAAACGGGAACTGCGTCCCCGCCGCGTCCGTCCAGTAGAGGAAGTGATAGCCCGTCTTCTCTCCCGCCGGGGAGGTCGGCGTGCCAGCCGTATTGTTTACGACCGGCGGTGCCGTCGCATAGTCGCCGTAGCGCACGCTCTCGTTTGTCGGCGTGTGGCTGCCGCCCTCTGCGTCATACTGCACCGTGAGGCGCGGCAGGGTGTAGCGATTCTCAAACTGCAACTCGGTCGCCGCCGTGCTTGCAGTTCCACTCTGTTTGGTAATGCTTCGCGTCACCGCAAGCGAATTGCCGGTTCCCGCGCCGAGCGCGCCCGCGCTCTGCGTCACCGTAAAGGTAATCGTGTAGACGGCGGGATCGTAGCTATAGTACTGCGCGGAACCCGCGGTCTCCTTGAGGGTATACACATAGGTACCCGGATAGCTGAAGGTAAAGAGGCCTGCCGGGAAGTTTGCAACCGCTGCTGCTCCTGCGGTCGCCGCCGCACTGCCCACAGCCGGAACCTGCAGCTGCGCGCTCGGAAGCGCGTAGCCCATGGTTCCCGCCCCCGGCGTCACCGTGATGCCCGAAGCGGCGCCGCCGCCCGGCACTGCCGGGAGCACTGTCGTTGTGCCCGTCGGTGTCGTGACAGACTGTAAGACAAAGCGGAAGGTATCCGGCACCAGCGGTGCGGTCTCGCCGCCCTGCAGGGCACCGAAGTCTCCGAAGAGAAGCTTACTCACGTCGAAGCTGTCGCTGACCGGCGTAACCGGCTGCCAGATTGCATAGAGTGTGACGGTTCCGTTGTTCTGCGTTGTGAGATTCAGCACGTTGTCACCGTCGTTCAAGTCGACCGTCGTGCCGCTCGTCGTGCGGCTCCACCCCGCAAAGTAGTAGCCGGGGTTCGTATAGCCGTTTGTTGTAAGTGCGCGTGTTTGGTCATAGACATGAGTGGAATCCGCCGTCGAGCCGCTTGCGCTTGTCGCATTTTTATCATACTTCACAGTATACGCATTCGGTGCATAGACCGCACGTATGGTCAGCGGACCCGTGACCGGGTTTCCGAAGGTGAAGGTACTGTGATTTGCGTCGTTCTCCCAGTGGTCAAAGTGGTAACCGGTTTTATTCTCCGGCGCGGTCGGCGCATTCAGCACCGTGCCGTGCGTCATCTGCGCACCGCCGTTGTTAAAGATGACCTCATTCGCATGCGGTGCGTCTGCCGATGCGGAGTCGAGCACTTTGACCGGGTAGGTATTGATCTCCCAGACCGCGGTCAGCGTGAGATTCGCTCTGACAGAGCTTCCGACAAACTGGAACTGTGTGCCGTCCGGCGCCTTCCAGTGCTTAAAGTGATAGCCGTAGCGCTCTCCCGCCGGGGAGGTCGCAACGCCTGCCGCATTGTTCTGTACCGGCGGCTCGGTCACGCGGTCGCCGTAGCGATGCGTCTGGGTCGGCGGCGTAAAGCTGCCCTGATCCGGATCGAAGG
>NZ_CALEYG010000031.1 GCF_937924975.1 uncultured Stomatobaculum sp. | reverse complement strand
TTAGAGCGCCGCCCTGTCACGGCGGAGGTCGACGGTTCAAGTCCGTTTCGGGTCGTTGCATCAGGCGTTGATGCTATTTGCCGGCGTGGCGGAATAGGCAGACGCCCAGGACTTAAAATCCTGTGGTCAGGAATGACCGTACCGGTTCGACCCCGGTCGCCGGCAGGATTTCAACTCAGAGCGAAGGCTCTGAGTTTTTTTGTTGCATTCGCCTCCGAGTTCTTTTACAATCATCCTATAAGGACTTGTCAAAAGGAGGAAGCGTTATGCAAGAAATCAATTATACAAAGATTTACACTGCCGGTTGTGATGCGCCTCTCAAGATTCGGAAGGGGCATTTCGCCTCGAATCATGCGCACATCAACTACTACATTGATGTGACGACCTTGAAGACAAGAAGCGGTGAGGCGAAGGAAATTGCTCGCTTTTTGACGGGAACCTATCTCTTCGGCACGGTAATCGATACCATCGTCTGCATGGAGGGCACGGATGTCATAGGCGCCTATCTCGCGGATGAGTTGACCAAGGAGGGCTTCCTCTCCACGAATGCACACAAGACCATGTATGTCGTGCATCCGGAATTCAACTCGAACTCTCAGCTCATCTTCCGCAATAATTTGCTCCCGGAGATTGCGGGAAAGAACATCATGGTGCTGATGTCCAGTATCACGACGGGACGCACGCTCGATAAGGTACTCGAGTGTATCCAGTACTACGGCGGTACCCTTGCAGGCGTATCGGCCATCTTCAGTGCCTTCGAGAACTACCATGATATTCCGATTTCCGCGGTATTCGGAAAGAAGGATATTCCGGATTATGCGTCTTATGATTATCGGGAATGCCCGCTCTGCCGTGAGGGACGAAAGGTAGATGCCCTGGTCAATGCCTACGGCTTTGCGTCGCTCGGCGACAATTAAACGAACCGAAAAAGGCTTCAAAGAAGCTGTCCGCAGATTTGCGGACAGCTTCTTTTTTTCACAGAGTCTTCACAGAAATGCCGGTTTCTTTCAGCTTCCTTTCAGCTTCGCTTGGTAAAGTGTCACCATCAACAAACAAACACCCGAAGAAATTCTTCGGTGCCATGATTTGGCGGAAAGGAGCAATCTTATGAAAAAGAAATATCTTGTACTGACAGCGGCAACGCTTTCCCTCGCAATGGCGCTCGGCGCCTGCGGAAGCTATGCGGGCGCAGCCGCAAGCCTTACGGCGCGGAGTGCAACGGAGGCGAATGCGGAACACAGAGAAGGCGCGGTCGAGAACACGGCCGATGCAACCGTCATCAGCGCAAACGGCGGTGACATCACGGTTACCGGCGACGGTGCGGTTGCGGCAGACGGCACAGTGACCATTCGGAAGGCAGGCACCTATGTGCTTCGCGGAAACTTCACGGAGGGTCAGCTGGTAGTGGATGCAGAAGAGGGCGCGGAAATCAAGCTGATTTTTGACGGCTTCACGATCAGCAATTCGACCAATGCGCCGCTGGTATTCGAGAGCGGTGCAAGCGTCACGATTGTCCTGCGGGATGGCACGGAGAATGCGGTCTCGGATTTGAGAAACAGCGCGGAGGACAACAAGGCAGCGATCTATGCGAAGTCAGACCTCACGATTTCCGGAAACGGTGCTCTGGCAGTACAGGGAAACGCAGAGGATGCGATTCACAGTGAGGCGAATGTCACTGTGGAGGGCGGCACACTCACTTTGAAAGCGGGAGATGACGGCATCCACGCGGATGAAACTCTGACCGTTCGGAACGGCAGTATCAATGTCACCGAGTCGGAGGAAGGGTTGGAAGGTATGGTCGTAGACATTCAGGGCGGCATCATCACGGTGACTGCAAAGGATGACGGCATTAATGCCTCCGACGGTTCCGGCAGCGACGCCGCACCGGGACAGGCAACCGAGGGCGCAGCTGTTCGCATCAGCGGCGGAATGGTCACCGTCAAGGCAGGCGGCGACGGCATTGATTCGAATGGCGATCTTACCATCAGCGGCGGCACGGTTGTGGTCGATGGTCCTTCGGACGGCGGAAATGCGCCGCTCGACTATGACGGCAAAGGCGTTATTACCGGCGGTACTGTCTTCGTGACGGGGGACAGAGGCATGTTCCAGGCGTTAAATGACAGCGGCTCGACGCAGAAGAGCCTGGTCGTTTCCCTCAATTCGACGCAGGGGGCTTCGACCAAGGTGACGATTGCGGACTCGAAGGGCAATGTGGTATATGAGAATACCGCTACGACGCAGGCGTTTAACACCTTGCTCTTTAGCGCCGCGGATCTGAAGCAGGATGAGAGCTACACCGTGACCGTCGGAAGCGAGAGTCAGACCGTGACTGTAAATGACAGTGCGAATACAAACACGGAGAATGGCGGACAACAGGCCAGCAGAGATCAGCAGGGCGACCGTCAGAATCGCAGAGGGAAACAGAACGGTCGGCCGAGTAACAGAGGCCGGCAGAACGGCGGCGCATTCGAAGAAGACAGGGATGGCGAAGTGCGCGATGACCGCAGTACAGTGCAGCGTGGCGAAAGCAACCGCCCGGAGGGCAGACCGGAGAACGAAAGTCAGCAGGGCAGCAGAAGCCGGAACGGTAACCGTCCGGAGAGCAGATCGGAGAACGAAGGTCAGCAGGGCGGCAGAGGTCAGAACGGTAACCGCCCGGAGGGCAGACCGGAGAACGGCGGTCAGCAGAACGGCAGAGGACAGAACGGTAACCGCCCGGAGGGTAGACCGGAGAACGGCAGTCAGCAGGGCGACAGAGGTCAGAACGGTAATCGCCCGGAGGGCAGACCGGAGAACGATCAGCAGCAGGGAAAACAGCGCGGAAAGAGAAGTGTCGAAGGCGACGATAAAAACAAGGGCACATGCAGTTGTAGCGCAGGTTGCAACTGCCGGGCGAAGTGAGAAAAGCCGCATGGACAAGAGCGGAAAGGAGGCGGTATAATAGAACATACTATCGAGTGGAGGAAGGCGCATGACAGAAGCAGAGATGCAGCGACAGGAGGCGGTGGTAGAGGCAGTGCTCTTTACCATGGGAAAATCGGTTGAGACCAGTCTGCTGGCAGCGGCGCTGGAATGTACGGCAGCGGAGGCAGAGGCCGCGGCCGAACGGCTCGCGGCGCGGTATACGGAAGCAAATCGCGGCGTGCAGCTGCTCCGTCTCGAAAATGCTTGGCAACTCGGCACAAAGCGGGAGTTTTACGACGCCTTGATTCGCGTCGCGAAGGAGCCGCGGCGGCAGGTTCTGAGTCAGGTCGTGCTCGAGACCCTTGCGATTATTGCCTACCGCCAGCCTGTCACCAAGATGGAAATCGCAAAGATACGAGGTGTGTCCTCCGATCACGCAGTCAACAAGCTGATTGAGTACGGACTCATCTATGAAGCCGGAAGGCTGGACGCTCCGGGGCGTCCAGCCCTCTTTGCGACCACGGAAGAGTTTTTGCGGCGCTTCGGTGTGGACTCGAAGCAGGATTTGCCCTCGGTCACGCCGGACCAGGAGGCAGAGATTCAGGAAGAGGTAAAGCGGGAGTTAAACTACCGCTTCGGGACGGAAGAGGGAAAGCTCGGAGAGGACAGCGAAGATGGAGATTAAAATCAAATATTTCAGCGAGGGCATCGAGCGCCTCCGCTATATCGACGGCAAGAGTGACTGGGTGGATCTCCGCGCGGCGGAAGAAGTGATCCTGAAAAAGGGAGAGTTTCGCCTGATTCCGCTCGGAATCGCGCTGCAGCTTCCCGCAGGTTATGAGGCGCATGTGGTGCCGCGGAGCTCCACGTTCAAGAACTTCGGCATTTTACAGGTCAATTCGATGGGTGTCATCGATGAGAGCTACGGCGGCGACGACGACCAGTGGTTTTTCCCGGCACTCGCGATGCGGGACACGGAGATTCATGTGAATGACAGAATCTGTCAATTCCGCATCACGGAGCATCAGCCGCGTCTTGTCTTCCGGGAAGTCGAGAAATTAGAGGGCGAAAAACGCGGCGGTTTTGGCAGCACGGGGATTCAGTGAGGAACAGAGTCATGCAGAAGAGACAGGGACTTGTCATCGCACTCCCGGTCGCGCTGCTGCTTTTCAGCGGTTGCGGCGCGCGCGGGCAGGCGGTCAGAAAGTATCGCTCGCTCGGTATTGCGGAGATGCAGAAACAGAACTATGAGGCCGCAATCGATGCCTTCCGCCATGCGACCGATTATTACGGTACGGCACAGCAGGACAAGGAGGAGGCGGATATTCTCGGTTATCTCGCCGAGGCGGAGTATCGCGCGGGTAAGTATGAGGACGCGCTGACGCACTACGAGCTTCTGCTCCAAAAGGACGGCCGCAAGGCGGCGTATCTGGATCTCGCCTGTGCGGCGGCCGTTAAGGCGGACAAGGGCTGGGATACAGCGCTTGCCTACTATGACGAGGCGGAGAAAGCGGGCGGAGATCGAACGCTGCACCTCGAAGCACTCTATCTGCTCGGCGAGACAGCGCGGAGCAAGGGGAGCGCCGCGGAATTGGAGACCGTGCGTGCGGCGTATGAGAAAGCGTATCCGGGCGCCAAAGAGGACAGTCGCTTTTTGCTGCACTACGGCGATCTTCTGGTCAGTGTAAAGAAGACGGAAGAGGCATTTGCCGTGTTCGAGGCGGGCGAAAAGCTCACGGCCGCAAATGCGGAAGAACAGGCGACATTCCGGGAGCGCGAGGCTGTCTGCCAGGAATACCGCGGGGAGTATGCCGATGCGCTGCAGCGCTTTACGGCTCTCCTGGAGAGCGGCCTGGGCGACAAAGAGATGCTGGAGCATGAAGTTGCGTTTTTAAAGACGAGAGTAGGAGGAAATGATGGCTGAACTGATTGTCACCGAAGAGGCCAAAGAGCGGGTTGTACTGATTGGCATTCAGCAGCGCGAGCGGGACGGGAGCGAGGAGTCGCTCACGGAGCTCGGCGAACTCCTGAAGACCGCCGGCGCGGAGGCGGTGGGCCGCCTCCTGCAGCCGCGCGAAGCGCCGGATCCCGGCACCTATTTCGGAAAAGGCAAAGTGGAGGAACTGAGGGAGCTGCTTCTCAGTCTGGAGGCTGATGCGGTGGCGGCCGACGATGAGCTGTCTCCGGCGCAGATGAAGAACTTAAGCGAAGCGCTCGGCGTCAAAGTCATGGACCGTACGATGATTATCCTCGATATTTTTGCGCAGCACGCGGTCACGGCCGAGGGCAAACTGCAGGTGGAACTCGCACAGCTCCACTACACCCAGGCGCATCTTCTCGGTATGCACAGCTCCCTCTCCCGCCTCGGCGGCGGAGTCGGCACCCGGGGACCGGGCGAGCAGAAACTGGAGCTCGACCGCCGCGCCATCCGCGCACGCATCAGTTTTCTGCGCGACAAGCTTGAGGAGCTGAAGCGCCACCGGGAAGTTTCGAGAGCGCAGCGGGAGAAAAGCGGCAGTTATATTGTCGCGCTGGTCGGTTATACGAATGCCGGCAAGTCGACTTTGTTAAACCGGCTCACCGATGCCGAAATTCTCGCGGAAAACAAACTCTTTGCGACCCTGGATCCGACCACCAGAAAACTCGCGCTGCCGGGCGGCGAAGAAGTTCTCGTCACGGATACGGTCGGCTTTATCCGAAAGCTGCCGCACCAGCTGATTGAGGCGTTTCACTCGACGCTTGAGGAGGCGCGTTATGCGGACCTGATACTCCATGTAGTCGATGCGTCCTCGCCGGAGGCGGACACACAGATGGCGGTGGTCTACGAGACGCTGCGGGAACTGAATGCGCTGGAAGATCACAGCATTATCGCGGTTTACAACAAAACAGATCTTCCCGGCACGGAGGCACTGCCGAAGGACATTCATGCGGCAGCTTCCGTCCGGATTTCGGCGGTGACTGGTGAGGGCATTGACGCGCTGAAAGAGCTGATTTCGGCGGAGAAAAAGAAGAGCCGCCGGGCGTTTGAAGGACTCTTTCCCTACGCCGCGGCAGGGCGCATTCAGAGCATACGCCGTCAGGGTAAGCTCCTCGAGGAGCGCTATGAGCCCGAGGGGATCTATGTGCGCGCCGAGGTTCCGGCGGCCCTCTATGAGCAACTGATACAAGAACAGCAGTCGCAGTCAAACTGAGGAGGTTTTGCGTGGCGTATTCCTTTTATCTCGGTTCTTCCGGCAGCGGAAAAAACGAGCGCGCTTTTCTGGACATGATCGAGGCTTCCCTCGAGGCGCCGGAAGAGCGCTTTTTTGTTCTGGTGCCGGAACAGTACAGCATGCTGGTGCAGAAGAAACTGCTCGCCCTGCACCCGCGCCATGCGTCGCGAAATCTGGAAGCCCTGTCGTTGAACCGGCTCGCCTATCGAGTGTTTCAGGAGCGGAATGTGAAGCTCCCGCCGATTATGGACGAGAGCGGTAAGGCAATGGTCGTGCGGCGCGTCGGCAGTCTTCTGGAAAAGGAACTGACCCTCTGGAAAGGCAAGGTCAAAAAGGCGGGCTTTGCGGAACAGGTGAAGTCCATGATTTCCGAGTGTCTGCAATACGGCGCGGCGCCGTCGCGCTTTGCGGAACTCGCGGAAACGGAGAAAAAGCGGCAGCTCTCGATGAAACTCCGCGACTTTTCCCTGCTCTATCAGGGCGTTCGGGATTTTGTACAGGGCAAACAGCTGCCGAAGGAAGAAATTCTCGGTTACTTTGCGGACTGTATCGCAAGTTCGGAGTTGCTTCGCGGCGCACATATTCTGCTCGCCGGCTTTGTGGGCTTTACGCCGGTGCAGTATCGCGTCCTCGAGGAATTGCTCGCCGTCGCGGCCGATGTGCGCTTTGTGGTCTCGCTCGACACGGCGCTGAATCCCTACCGGCAGCTGCCGGAGGAAGAACTGTTTCATCTCTCGACCGAGTATATCCGCCGCATCGGGGAGATTGCGGACCGGGTGCGCGTCCCGCACGGCGAAGACCGCATTTTTCTGGGGGCTGCGCGCCTCAAGGCGCCGGAACTCGCATTTCTCGATGCGCATGCACTCCGTTACGACGGCGCTGTCTACACAGGCGAGGTGCGGGCCCTGACCGTCGCGGCACAGGAGTCTCCGGAGGCAGAGGCAGCGGCGCTATCGAGACATATTCTCCGTCTCGTGAAGGATGAGGGCTATCGCTATCGCGACATTGCGGTCGTCGTCGCGGATTTTCAGGGGCTCGGCGAATTCTTTTCCGAGGCATTGCTTGCGGCGGGGATTCCGGCGCATCTCGACGAAAATCTGACGGTGCGCGCCAATCCGCTGCCCGAACTTCTGAACGCCGCCCTGCTCTGTGTTCGGGAGAACTTTTCGCCGCGCACCTTTTTCCGCTTTCTGCATAATCCGCTGGTCACGAATCAATGGAAGCTGACTGCGCTGCTCGAAAACTATGTAACCCTGACCGGCGTCCGGCATTTTAAACGGCTCCGGGAGCCATTTTCATACTGTCCGCGGGAACTGGAGGGCGCCGATCTGGAGGCGCTGAACCGGTTTAAGGAGGAAATGCTGAACCTGCTCCTGCCGCTTCGGGAGGCTTTCTCGGCGGGAGAGGCGGATGTCGCGGCAATCGCTGCGCTTCTCGAAGAGCTGATGGAACGGCTTGCGGTCGAAGAAAAGCTGCAGCATGCCGCCGAGCGGTTTCTCGCGGCGGGCGAGGCGCCCCGCGCCCGGGAATTTTCGGAAGTCTTCCCGGAGACGCAGCGCATTCTGCGGGAGATGCGAGAGGTGCTTTCGGGAGAGCGTCTGTCCTGTGCGGACATGGCGGGGGTGCTGGAGAGCGGACTCAGAGAAATTCACATCGGACAGATCCCTGCCTATGCGGACCGCGTCACACTCGGTGATCTGACGAGAACCCGTTTTCTCGATGTCAAAGTGCTCTTTCTGCTCGCGGCAAATGACAGCGTGCTCCCCAAGCGCCGCGAAGAGGGCGGTGTGCTTACCGAGCGGGAGCGGGAGGCGCTCCGGGCCGCAGGGCTTACGCTCGCACCGGGCGGCAAGGCGCAGCTCTATGAACAGCGGTTTTATCTCTACCGCTTGCTGACCGAGGCGTCCGAACAGCTTCACATCAGCTATTCGACGGTGGACCGGAGCGGCAAGGCGCTGCGCCCCTCCTTTTTGCTGCGGCATTTAGAGCAGCTCTTCCCGAAACTCCGCGCTGCGGTCCCGGAGACGGGAGAGCGCTTTTATTCGACGCCCGAGGCCGAGCAGGCGCTGATCCGGGCGCTCCGCGCAGCCAGAAAAGTCGCGGAAGAAAACGGGGACAAGAGCGTTGTCGCTTCGGCTGCATCGCTGCTCTCTGCCTTTGCGGCGGCTGAGGAGAGAAAGCGCGAGGCCGGAATGCTCGCAGATGCCGCCTGTGCCCTCTATGCCGAGGGGCAGCTGTTCCGGGAGACTGCGCTCGCGCTCTACGGCGAGGTGCTGACCGGTTCGGTGACTCGCGTCGAAGAGTATTTTCGCTGCCCGTTCCGCCACTTTGCGAACTACGGACTGCGCCTCAGGCAACTGCCGGAATTTCAGATAGCACAGCAGGATCTCGGAAGCCTCGCGCACCGTGCGATTGAGCTCGTGTTCCGCGCGGCGGCAAAGGCACAGAAAAGCCCCGCGGCGTATTCGGACGAGGAACTTCGCGCCGCCGCCGCCGATGCGGTGAGGGAGGCGGTGGAGGCAGATGCGAGCGGCCTCTACCGGGACAGTGCAAAGAACCGCTGGATTGTCAGAAAATTAACGCGGATTGTGACGCAGAGCATTCTTGTGATGGCAGAGCAGCTGAGACGGGGCGCCTATCAGCCGCTCGCGGAGGAACTGCGCTTTTCGAGCAAGGACGCGCCCGAGAGCACACCGGTGCTTTCCGTCGGCAGTATGCAGCTTCGCGGCAACATTGACCGCGTCGACACGGCGGAACACGAGGGGAAACTCTATGTCAAGGTGGTCGATTATAAGACAGGTGCCACGAGCTGGGAGCCCTATAAGATACTGAGCGGCTCACAGTTACAGCTTTTGATTTATCTCTCCGCGATCACAGAGCTCTTTGAACGGCAGTATCCGGATAAGGAAATATTGCCGGGCGCCGTTTTTTACGCGCCGATCGGCGATGCGTTTGTGGATCTCGAGAAAATACGGACGCAGGAAGCGCTTCGGAAGGCGAAGTTAAAAGAGCTCACACCGAGCGGTCTCATGAATAGCGACGAGACAGCACTCACTTTGCTCGCGGGCGACGGCGAGGACGCGGCGGATTTTCTGCCGGTCCGAACCAGTGAGGGAAAAATCCGCCTCGGCGAGAATACGGTGGATGCAAGCCGCTTTATCAAACTGCAGGCCTATGCGAAGGGAAAACTCCGGGAGGCCGGCGAGGCGATACTCGGCGGCAACGTTCAAGTGTTGCCGCTCGAGGAGGACGGACATACAAGCTGCGAGTACTGTCCCTACCGCGATGTCTGCGGCTTTGATGCCAATCTCACCGGCTACAAGGTGCGGCGGAACAAAAAGCAGAAGGCAGAGGAAATCTTTGCCGAAATTGACCGCGAGGCGGGAGAGGAGACAGGGAGATGACCCGTTGGACTGAAGAACAGGAGAGAGCCATTGCGCTGTCCGACCGAAGGCTTTTGATTTCGGCGGCGGCGGGCAGCGGAAAAACCGCGGTTCTGACCGAACGCATTGTCGCGAGCGTCATAGACCCAAAGCATCCGGTCGATATCGATGAACTGCTCATCATGACCTTTACCCGCGCCGCGGCTGCCGAGATGCGGGAGCGCATCCGGCGCAGGCTTGAGGACTGTCTGCAGCAGGCGCTTCGCGGCGGAGAGCCCGGAATTGCGGCGCGCGCCAAGCGAGAACTCGCGGAACTGGATGCTGCGCGAATTACGACGATAGACAGTTTCTGTCTGACTGTGCTCCGGGAACACGCGGACCGCCTCGCGGTCGATCCGGCGTTTCGCGTCGGCAGCGAGGAAGAGCTGCGCATCCTGCAAAACGATGTGCTCGAAGAGCTTTTGGAAGAACAGTACGAGAAGGCGGATCCGGCCTTTCTCCGCTTTGCGGATGCCTTTTCGCAGGGCAAGGCAGATCTCGGTATCGGCGAGGAGATTCTGGCGCTCTATCGGTTTGCGGAGAGTCTGCCCTGGCCGGAAGAGTGGCTTTTGTGCGTCGAGGCGGAAACAGAGCGGACGGGCGGCGACGTATCGGAGAGTGCCTATGCGCGTTATATGGCGGAAGAATTTCGAAAGCTCGGCGCCGAACTCTGCGGCTTTGCGGAGGAGGCACAGCTTCTCTGCGAAGAGGGGGGCCTGAACGGCTATGAGGGCGCGGTGCAGAGCGACCTCGGCAAACTGCAGCGCCTCCGGGCGGCGGAGGATTATCCCTCTGCCTGCCTTGCGCTCACAGCTTTTCAGAGCTACGACAGACTCGGAAGGAACAAAAAGGACAGCGACCCGGACTGCGCATCCCGCGTCAAAAGTCTCCGAGAGTTTTGGAAGAAGGCGCTCAAAAAGCCGCTCGAAGCCTTCGGGCGGGGAGAAGCGGACTGCGCGGACAGAGTCGAAGACGCCGAGACCGTTCGCACGCTGATCGGTCTGGCGCGCGATTTTTCGGCGCGTTTTCTGGCAAAGAAGCGGGAAAAGAATCTCCTGGATTTTTCCGACCTTGAGCACGAAACCTTGGCGCTCTTTTGGGAGCGCGATGCCGCGGGAAAACGGCATCCGAGCGAAATCGCAAGGGAATATCAGGCCGCGTTTCGGGAAATCTATGTCGACGAATACCAGGATTCGAACGGGGTGCAGGAAGAACTGCTCCGCGCAATCGAGACCGGAAGACTTTTTCTGGTCGGCGATATCAAGCAGTCGATTTACGGCTTCCGCCACGCAAAGCCCGAGCTCTTCGCGGAGAAATATCGCAACTACCGGAAGGATGACGGCGGCGTAGCGGAACCCGGAATTGACACGCGAGTGGATCTCCGCAAAAACTTCCGGAGCCGCGAAGCGGTGCTCGCAAGCTGCAATGCCGTTTTCTCGTATCTCATGCGCGAAGAACTCGGCGGCGTCCGCTATGACGCGGATGCGGCGCTGTATCCGGGGGCGGCGTTTCCGCTGTCCGAGGGCAGCGGGGACAGCTATGCGACCGAACTTATGCTGGTCTCCGGGGACGCAGAGGGTGAGGAGACAGCGGCGTTTGTCGAGGCAGAGGCCATCGCAACCCGTATCCGGGAGTTGATTGACCCGGTAAAGGGACTCAAGATTTCGGACGGCGAAGGCGGTCTCCGAGCGGCTGCTTACGGGGACATTGCAATCCTGCTCCGCGCGACTTCCGGACAGGCGGAGCGCTTTGTCGAAGTGTTGATGAGCCACGGTATCCCGGCGCTCGCCGAGCAGAAGACCGGTTACTTTGACGCGACAGAGGTCAGAACGGTGTTGAGTTTACTCCGCGCGATCGACAATCCCTTCCGAGATATTCCGCTCGCGGCCGTGCTCCGCTCCCCGATCGGCGGTCTCAGCGAAGAGGAGCTTGCCTCTCTCGCGGCAAAGGGCGAGGGCGTGAGCCTCTACGAGCGCCTCGAAGCGGCCGTCAAGGCAGCGCCGGAGAGTATGGCCGCGGTGAAAGCTGCCGCGCTCTTTCAGAAACTTGAGGCCTGGCGGGAAGCGGAGAGCTATCTCGAGCTCCCGCAATTCCTGCGACTTTTGTATACAGAGAGCGGCTACCGGAACGAGGAGGCAGCGCGCCCGGGCGGTGAACTCCGCTTTGCGAATCTGCAGATGCTGATTGTGAAGGCGGAGGAGTTTGAGAGCATCGGGTACCGCGGACTCAGCGACTTTGTGCGCTATATTGACAATCTGAAAAAATACAACGCCGACTACGGTTCGGCGCAGCTCCCCGGTGAAGAGGCAGCGGCGGTCCGCATTATGACCGTTCATAAGTCAAAGGGCTTAGAGTTCCCGATTGTCTTTTTGGCCGGTCTCTCAAAGCGCTTTAACCAGCGGGATCTGAGCCGCGGCATTCTCTATGACGAGAAACTCGGCATTGCGGCCGATGCGGTCGATTACGACTTGCACGCCAAGGGCGGTACGGCGAAGAAAGCGGCGTTTGCCTGGCATCTCCGGACAGAGGCGCTCGGGGAAGAACTCCGCGTGCTCTATGTCGCGATGACGCGCGCCAAGGAGAAGCTGATACTGGTCGCCGGGTTCAAGGCAGGAACAGAGCCGCTGCCGGACGGCGAGAACAGAGAACCGTCATCCGACACCTGCGGTAACGGCGAGCCGCTCTGCACGGCCGAGCTCCGCAGCGCAAACAGCTATCTCGAATGGATTCTCATGGCAATGGCGCGGGACAGGGAGCTTTGCCGGATTGTCGTACGGCAGGTGAGCGCCGGGTCCGCGGCGCGCGAGGTGCTTGCCGCAGGCGAGAAGGTACTCCTGCTCCGGGAAGAACTCCGAAAAGCCGAGGAGACGCCGCCGACAGAGACGGAAGCCGCCCGCTTTTTGCCGCTCATAAAGCCCTATGCCTATGCGGAAGATGTGCGGCTTCAGGTCAAGTGGAGCGCCTCGGAACTGAAGCGGCTTCAGGAAGAGCGGGAAGAAGGGTTCTCTGCGCCGCTCTTTTCCCTCCCGCAGGACGGGGGAAGCGAGGTCGCGGCGCGGCGCGGCACCGCCTACCACAAACTGTTTGAGCGGATTGATTTTACCCGGTCCTGGACAGAGGTAGAGCTTCGGGATTTCCTGAAAGAGCTGACGGAGACCGGCGCACTGCCGGAAGAAGACGGGACATTAATCGCACTGCCGCCTGTCCTCCGTTTTCTGCAGAGTGCGCTCGCGGCGCGGCTCGCAAGCGCGCAGCGCGCCGGGACCTTGCACCGCGAGACTTCTTTTGTGATGGCGATACCGGCGCGCGAGGCCGACCCGTCCAGACAGAGCGAGGAACCGGTGGTCGTGCAGGGCGTGATTGACGCCTGGTTTGAGGAGGGGGGACAGCTGGTACTGCTCGACTATAAGACCGACAAGGCAACGGAGGAAGCGCATTACCGCGAGAAATATACAGCACAGCTTTCTCTCTATGCGCGGGCGCTCACGATGACGGAGGAAAAGAGGGTCGCGGAGAAGCTCATTTACTCGACAGCGCGCGGCGAGGTTCTCGCCTTGTGAATCGCATCGAATTGCGCTATACTTCGACTAAGTATGTGCTTTGGAAAGGATAGGAGATGACAAGACGAGCGCTCAGAGAGCATTGCTTTAAGATGCTGTTCAGCACCGATTTTTGCGCGCCTGCGGAGGCGGACGGGCAGATTGATGCGTATTTATGCGAAGTTCCGGACGAAGAGGACGAGAGTCCGGAATTCAGTGAGGAAGAGCGGAAGATATGCCGGGAGCGCGTCAAAGCCGTTCTCGACAAACGCGAGGAGATTGACGGCATCCTGCAGCAGGCGTCCTCCGGCTGGAGTCTCCGGCAGATGGGGCGCGTGGAGCTCACAATCCTCCGCCTCGCCTGCTTCGAGCTCCGTTTCGACGAGAACATCCCGGAGAAGGTCGCAATCAATGAGGCTGTAGAGCTCGCAAAGAAATTCGGCGGAGAAGAGGCACCCTCTTTTGTGAACGGCGTCCTCGCGAAACTGGTCTAAATGGCAACGATTTATACGGTGACGCAGCTCAATGCCTATGTGGGCAATCTGTTCCGCGAGGATTTTCTGCTCGCGGGGCTTCGCGTGCAGGGCGAGCTCTCCAATGTGAAGTATCACGCGAGCGGGCATATTTACTTTACCTTGAAGGACAGCGGCGCGGAACTCCGCGGCGTCATCTACCGGCAGAATGCACTCGGCCTCGACATGCGCCTTGCGGACGGCATGCAGGTGGTCTGTACGGGAGCCGTGACAGTCTACGAAAAAGCGGGCGTCTACCAGCTGAACACGAAAACCGTCGAGAAACTGGGACAGGGTGAGCTCTATGCGCTCTATCAGGCGCGCCTCCGCGCGCTCGAAGCGGAAGGTCTCTTTGACGCGGCGCACAAGAAGCCCCTGCCCCGCTTTGTCTTGACGCTCGGCGTCGTGACGAGCCCGAGCGGCGCGGCGATTCATGACATTCAGACCGTTGCCCGCCAACAGAATCCCTATGTCAAAATCGTGCTCTATCCGGCGCTGGTGCAGGGAGAGGGCGCGGCAGAGAGCATCGTGCGGGGGATTCGGACCCTCGACCGGCGCGGTGTAGATCTCATGATTGTGGGACGCGGCGGCGGCTCTCTCGAAGATCTCTGGTGCTTTAACGACGAGCGGGTCGCGCGGGCAGCCTACGCCTGCGAGACGCCCCTGATTTCTGCGGTCGGGCACGAGTCGGATGTGACCCTTCTCGACTTTGTCGCGGATCTCCGCGCGGCGACGCCTTCGGCGGCAGCGGAGCGCGGTGTCCCGAATCTGGCAGCGCAGCTGGCCCTGATTGCGGGGCTGCGGCAGCAACTGTCTCGGGGGCTTCGGGAGAAAGTGGGCGATCTCCGCGCGCGCGCAAGAGGGGCGGGCTTCCAGCTCCGGCTGAACGCGCCCGAAGAATTGCTCAGTGCGAGACAGCAGCGCACCCGCGCGCTGCGGCAGGGACTCGAGGCAGGACTGAACAAAAAGATACAGGCGCGGCGGGCGGCGTTTCAGCTGCTCGCGGCGCGTCTTCGCGCGTCTTCTCCGCTCAATCGTCTGACCGGCGGCTATGCCTACGCTGCGCACGAAGACGGCACAGCCGTGCAGAGCGCCGCAAGCCTCACGGCAGGAGAGCGGCTAAACCTTCGCTTCCTGGACGGCGCGGCGGAGGTCAGAGTCGAAGAAATCAGGAGAGAACAGCAGGAGGAGGAGAACCATGGACGAAAAGCTTGAGCAGGGGAAGAAGCAGGTGGCGGCAAAGAAGAAGAGCAAGCTGTCGGTCGAAGCGAGCATGGAGCGCCTCGAAGCGCTGCTGGAAAAGCTTGAGGCGAGCGATACCAGCCTCGAGGAGGCCTTTTCGCTCTACGAAAAAGGTATGAAGCTCGCAGGCGAGATCAACGAGCGGCTCACCTTTGTCGAAGAGCAGATGGAAGTTCTGGAGGATCGCTATGCCGACACTTCCCTATGACAAAACAGAAATCGAGACGCTGATTCGCGCTGCGCTGCCCTGTGAAGAGGGGTTGCAGCGCACCGTGATCCGGGCCATGCGGGAGGCTGTCGAGAACGGCGGCAAGCGCATACGCCCGATTCTGCTCTTTGAGACCTGCAAAAGTTTTGCGGAGCGGCGCGGTGAGACGGGCTGGAAGGAAGAGGCGGCGCCCTTCCTCGCGGCGCTTGAGATGATACACAGTTTTTCGCTGGTGCACGACGATTTACCCTGCATGGACAATGATACGCTGCGCCGCGGCAAGCCGACGACCTGGTATGTCTACGGCGAGGCCATGGGAACGCTCGCGGGCGACGGACTGGTGTTGGAAGCACTGACCGTGGCCGGGCGCGCCGTGGGACAGTCCCGCCATCCGGAGAGGGCGGCACGGGCGCTCGCGATACTCGGCGAGAAGAGCGGTGTCGGCGGCATGCTCGGCGGGCAGTCCGTGGATGTCGAGAAGACCGGAGAGCGCCTGGATGCGACGACGCTCGACTTCATCTACCGCTTGAAAACCGGCGCCCTTCTCGAGGCCGCCTTTATGATGGGGGCGGCTCTCGGCGGGGCGAGTGAGGCAGAAATTTCATGTGCCGAGCAGATCGGCAGGGCAGTCGGTCTCGCGTTCCAGATTCAGGACGATATTCTCGACGAGACCGCGACCGAGGCAGAGCTCGGCAAACCGCTGCATTCGGATGAAAAAAATCAGAAGACGACCTATGTCTCCCTTTTTGGGCTGGAAGCCGCGAGAGAGGCTGTCAGACAACAGAGTGAAGCGGCAGAGCAGCGCCTTCGGGAGTTCCCGGGCGAGACAGAAACCCTCGCGGCGCTCATTGCCTATCTCACGGACCGCCGCTTCTGAGGACGGAGAGAGTTATGAGTCGATTGGATCAAATCAACGGACCGGCGGACATACGCCGGATACCGGCAGCGGAATGGGGGGCGCTCGCGTCCGAAATCCGGCGTTTTCTGATTGCACACTGCGCGGAGTCGGGCGGACATCTCGCGAGCAATCTCGGCGTCGTGGAGCTCACGATGGCCATGTATCTCAGCTTTTCGCCGCCGGAAGATAAAATCATCTGGGATGTCGGACATCAGTCCTACACGCATAAGATTCTGAGCGGCCGCAAAAAGGATTTTGCGGGGCTTAGGCAGTTCGGCGGCATTGCGGGTTTTCCGAAGCGGAACGAAAACCCGTGCGACGCGTTTAACACCGGACATTCTTCCACCTCGATTTCGGCGGGACTCGGCATGGCAACGGCGCGGGATCTTCGCGGCGAGCATCATGCGGTGATTTCGGTCATCGGTGACGGCGCGCTGACCGGCGGCATGGCCTACGAGGCGCTGAACAATGCGGGACAGCTCAAGTCGAATTTCATCATTGTGCTGAATGACAACCGCATGTCCATCTCCGAGAATGTGGGTGGCATGTCCGCCTATCTGAATTCCATCCGGACTTCGGTGGGCTATAACCGCCTGAAAGAGAATGTCGCGGAAGCGCTCTCGGCGATTCCGGGGGTCGGAAAGCGCATGGTCGAGAGTCTCAGAACCACCAAAAACGGCATCAAACAGCTCTTTGTGCCGGGGATGCTCTTTGAAAATCTCGGCGTGACCTATCTCGGACCGGTCGACGGACACGACATTAAAAAACTGATGCGCGTCTTTGAGGAGGCACGGCGCTTAAACCGCGCGGTTCTCGTGCATGTCATCACCGAAAAGGGCAAGGGCTACCGCCCGGCGGAGCGGCATCCGGATTTGTTTCACGGCGTCGGACCCTTTGAGCTTGCGACCGGCATCCCGAAAAAGAATAAGCACTATCCGGACTACACCGATGTCTTTTCCAAGACCCTGATTCAGCTCGCCGCGGAGGATCCCCGCATTGTCGCAGTCACGGCGGCGATGCCGGAGGGCACGGGGCTCGCGGCGTTCGGGCGGCGTTATCCGCAGCGCTATTTTGACGTGGGCATTGCCGAGCAGCACGCCGTGACGAGTGCGGCGGGCCTCGCGGCGGGCGGCATGAAGCCGGTCGTTGCGGTCTACTCGTCCTTTTTGCAGCGCGGCTTTGATCAGGTGCTTCACGATGTCTGTATCCAGAACCTGCCGGTAGTCTTTGCGATTGATCGTGCGGGTCTGGTCGGCGCGGACGGCGAGACCCATCAAGGTGTCTTTGACCTATCCTATCTCGGCTGTATTCCGAACATGACCATACTTGCGCCGAAGAATTGTTGGGAGCTGGAAGAAGAACTCCGCTTTGCCTTTTCCTACGGCGGTCCGATTGCGATACGCTATCCGCGCGGTCAGGCCTATCGCGGGCTTCCGGAACACAGAGAAGCGATACGCTTCGGCAAGGCAGAGCTTATTTTTCGCGAGGAAAAGACAGCTCTGCTCGCGCTCGGCAGCATGGTGAGCACGGCGGAGCATGTCAGAGAAAAGTTAAAGGCGCTCGGCCAGCCCTGTACGCTTGTCAATATGCGCTTTGCGAAGCCGATTGACCGGGATCTTCTCGCAGAACTCGCAGAGACGCACCAGAACTTTGTGACGCTCGAGGAGAATGTGCTCCGCGGCGGCTTCGGTCTCGAGGTGGCCGAATGGGCTTCGTCGCAGGAGAAAGAACTCTCGGTGACACACATTGCGTTGCCGGACGCTTATGTGGAGCACGGCGATGTGTCGGTGCTCCGGCAACACCTCGGCATTGATTCAGATTCGATTGTCCGCGTGCTGCGGGACAAGTATCACTGGTGAGTGGAGAGGAACGGAATGAAAGAGAGACTGGACGTTATGATGACGGCGCGCGGCCTCGCGGAGAGCCGTGAAAAGGCAAAGGCGCTCATCATGGCCGGCGTGGTATTCGTGGACGGACAGCGGGAGGACAAGGCAGGACAGAACTTTCCGTCGGAAGTGACCATCGAGGTGCGCGGCAATCGCCTGCCCTATGTGAGCCGCGGCGGCCTGAAACTCGAAAAGGCGCTGAAAGAGTTTCCGCTCTCGCTCACAGGTAAAGTCTGCATGGATGTCGGCGCCTCGACCGGCGGTTTTACGGACTGCATGCTGCAAAACGGGGCGCTTAAGGTCTACGCGGTCGATGTGGGGCACGGTCAGCTCGACTGGAAACTCCGGAACGATACGCGCGTCGTGTGTCTCGAAAAGACCAACATCCGCTATGCGACCCGGCAGGAAGTGCCGGAGGAAATCGCCTTTTCCTCGATTGATGTCTCGTTTATCTCGCTCGAGAAGGTTTTGCCGGCGGTGCGGGCGCTGCTCTCCGCAGAGGGCGAAGTGGTCGCGCTCATCAAACCTCAGTTTGAGGCGGGGAGAGAGCAGGTCGGCAAGCACGGTGTGGTGCGGGAGCCGAAAATCCATGTTGAGGTCATTGAGAAAGTGCTCGGCTATGCGGCGGCCTCGGGCTTTGTGCCGCAGGGCCTGAGCTTTTCGCCGATACGCGGGCCGGAAGGCAATATCGAGTACCTGATCTGGCTTCGCACCGCGGAGGAAAGCGAGAGTTCTCCCGCAGTGACGCCGGAGACCGCGCGCGCTGTGGTTCGCGCGGCGCATGAGATGCTGGCGGGAGGAAAAGTATGAGACGGTTTTTACTTTTCCTGAATCGCGGGAAGGAGCACGCGGTGGAGAAGGCCGCGTTGATCCGGGAGCAGCTGCTGTCGCTCGGCGCCGAACTGGTCGACATCGAAGAGCATGATATCGCGGGAATTCGCGGCGAAGACTACGACTGCGTGCTGACACTCGGCGGCGACGGGACTCTGATTCGCGCAGCGCGGGGACTCGCCGGGAGCGGCGTGCCGCTGGTCGGCATCAACCTCGGTCACCTCGGCTATCTCACGGTTGCGAGCAGCGACGAAGAAATCCCCGATGTCTTGCAGAAACTCATCGCGGACGACTATGTCATCGAAGAGCGGATGATGCTGAACGGCAGGGTCATCCGGAACGGGCATGAGAGCCCGCGCGACCACGAGTGGCTCGCGCTGAATGAGATTGTCGTCTCGCGAAAAACAAGCGCCGGTCCGGTGCATTTCCGGATTTATGTAAACGGGGCTTTCTTGAATGAATATAAGGCAGATGGTATTATTATCTCAACACCGACCGGTTCGACGGCCTATAATCTGAGCGCCGGAGGCCCGATCATTGATCCTGCCGCGCGTATGACGGTGCTGACACCGATTTGTCCGCACTCGCTGTATCGCGCGAGTATTGTGCTCCGCGCGGAGGATGTCCTCGAGGTCTGGATTCCGGAAGAGGAGCGGGGCATTCAGAGCGCCGATTTTGACGGCGCCGCGACCGAAGAACTGCTCGGGGGCGACCTCGTGCGCATTTCGGAGAGTCAGCAGACCACACCGGTGGTCCGTATCGGGGGAGAGAGCTTTTTGGCGCAGCTGCGCAGTAAGATGGCGGCGTTGTGAGGGGGGCGACAGATGAAGCTGGAGAGACATTCGAAAATTGTCGAACTGATTGGAAAAAAGGAAATCGAGACGCAGGAGGAGCTGGTCGAAGAGCTCAGAAAGGCCGGCTTTCGCGTAACGCAGGCCACGGTATCCCGCGACATCCGTGAGATGCGGCTCACCAAAGTCGCAACGGACAGCGGCAAGCAGCGCTACACGGTCATGCAGAACGAGGACCCGAAGATTGAGAAGTATGTCCGGATTCTCCGGGACAGCTACCATGGCATGGACAGAGCCCAGAACATCCTGGTTGTCAAGACGGTCTCCGGTATGGCCATGGCGGTCGCAGCCTCGCTGGATGCAATGCATCTCCACGAAATTGTGGGCTGCGTGGCCGGTGACGACACGGTATTCTGTGCGACGCGCTCCACGGATGACACGCTGCTTCTCATGGAGCAGATCAGAAAAATGCTTCTGGGCTGAGGTGAACCATGCTGCTGGGATTGCGGGTGAAGAACTTTGCACTGATTCGGGAGGCGAGCCTCTCGTTTGAAGCGGGCTTCACAGTGCTGTCCGGTGAGACAGGTGCCGGAAAATCCATACTGATTGATTCGATTTCCGCCCTGCTCGGCGCGAAGACGGGGCGGGATATGATACGGAACGGCGAGGAGGCCGCCTATCTGGAACTTATCTTTTCGGTACAGCGAAAAGAATTGAGAGAGCGCCTCGCGGCTCTCTCGATTGTGCTGGAGGAGGACGGAACCGTCATCGTGAGCCGGAAAATCCAGAAGACCCGGAGCATATCCCGGATTAACGGCGAGGCGGTCACGGCGCGGCAGTTAAAGGAACTCGCGGCCCTGCTCATTGACATTCACGGGCAGCACGAGGTGCAGACTCTTTTCTCGACCGAGATGCACGGGCGGCTGCTCGACGAACTGCTGCCGCCGGCGGGGCAGGCAGCCCGGGAAGCTTATGCGGAGGCCTATCGGGCGTACCGGCAGCTGCTTTGTCAAGAGCGGGAGAGCGCCGACCGCGCAGCGCTGCTCCGGGAGGCAGATTTACTCGCCTTTGAAATCCGGGAACTCTCGGAGAGCGGGATACATCCGGGCGAGGAGGCAGAACTCGCCGAAGCCTATGCGAGCGCAAAACACGCGGCGCAGATTGAAGAGGCTCTCGCCGAGGCTGAGCGTGCGCTTCAGACCGATGCGGTTTCGGAGGCACTCCGCGCGGTGCGCGCCGTGGTGCGCTATGCGACATCGCTCGAAGCGCTTGCGGGACAGCTGACTGAGCTCGACGCCCTCGTTCAGGATGCCGCCGAAGCCGTGCGCGGGGAGCAGGGAAAGGTCGAGAGTGACGAGGAGACTTTAAACCGTCTTGGCGAGCGGCTCGATTTGCTGCGCCACCTCGAGGCGAAGTACGACTGCGATGAGGAAGGCCTGCTTCATCTGCTTGCTCAAAAAGAGGCGCGCGCTGCGGCAATCACCACGCTCTTACGGAGTGCCGAGACCGTAACACAGCAAAAGGAAAGCGCACTGCAAACGCTCTGTGCGGCGGCAGCCGCACTGCGGGAGTTCCGGCATCGGGCGGCGGAAAGCCTTGCGACGCGGGTCGAGACCGAACTCGCGGCGTTGAATTTCAAGGGCGCACGCTTTGAAGTCCGTTTTGCAAAGCTTGCTGATTTCGCGGAGAGCGGCAGCGAGAGCGCGGAATTCTATATTCGGACCAATCCGGGCGAGGAAATCAAGCCGCTCCGCCAGATTGCGAGCGGCGGCGAGCTGTCCCGCGTGATGCTTGCCCTGCAGACCGTACTCGCGGCAAAAGATCGGGTGGAGACCCTGATCTTTGACGAAATCGATGCGGGCATCAGCGGGCGCACCGCACAGCTCGTCTCGGAGAAACTGATGGAAATCAGCCGGACTCGTCAGGTACTCTGCATCACCCATCTCCCGCAGCTCGCAGCCATGGCGGATCACCACTACCTGATTGCGAAGGAGACGGACGGCAGCAAGACGGAGACGGAAATTCGGGAAATCACGGGAGAGGCGCTCTACCTAGAATTGGGACGACTCATTGGGGGCGCCGAGATTACCGAAGGTGTCCTGAAGACAGCAGAGGAAATGAAACAACTTGCAGAGAAAAGAAAGGAAGAAATGAGATGAAGAACATCTTGTTTGCTACTTCGGAAGCGGTTCCGTTTATTAAGACCGGAGGACTCGCCGATGTCGCCGGATCCCTGCCGGCCTGTTTCGACCGGAGATACTTCGATGTGCGCGTCGTGCTGCCAAAATATCTCTGCATTCCGGAGAGATACCGGAATCAGATGGAATATGTGACGCATTTCTACATGAACTTTAACGGCGCAGACCGCTATGTCGGCGTCTTAAAGCTGGTAGAAGACGGCATCACCTTTTATTTCATCGACAATGAGAGTTATTTCGGCGGGCTGCGCCCCTACGGCGACTGGCTCTACGATCTCGAGAAGTTTGCGTTCTTCTCGCGCGCCGTGCTTTCGGCCCTCCCGCTTCTCAATTTCCGTCCGGATCTGATTCACTGCCACGACTGGCAGACAGGTCTCATTCCGGTCTACTTAAAAGAGCGCTTTGCGGGCGGCGAATTTTTCCGGGGCATCAAATCCGTGATGACCATTCACAATCTGAAATTCCAGGGAATCTGGGATGTCGAGACCATTGAGCGGATCACCGGTCTCTCGGAATATTTCTTCACGCCGGACAAACTGGAGTCCTATAAAAACGGCAACTTTTTGAAGGGCGGTATTGTCTACGCGGACGCCATCACGACTGTGAGCCCGACCTATGCCGAGGAAATTCAGATGCCGTTTTACGGCGAGGGCTTAGACGGCCTCATGCGGGCGCGGCGCAATTCGCTCCGCGGCATTGTAAACGGCATTGACTACCGCGAGTTCGACCCGGCGACGGATCCGAAGATTGCCGCGCGCTACGATGTGAAAAACTTCCGCCATGAGAAGAAGAAAAACAAGGCAGCGCTCCAGGAGCGCCTCGGACTGCCGGTCGACGACAAGAAGTTTGTGCTCGGCATTGTTTCCCGACTGACGGATCAGAAGGGGTTCGATCTGATTCAGGGTGTCATTGAGGAGCTTTGTCAGGAGGACATCCAGTTCGTGGTTCTCGGCACGGGAGAGGAGCGTTACGAGAACTTGTTCCGCCACTACGACTGGAAGTACCACGACAAGCTCTCGGCACAAATTTACTATTCGGACGATGTGGCCCATGCGATTTACGCGGGAGCCGACGCCTATCTGATGCCGTCGCTCTTTGAGCCCTGCGGCCTCTCGCAGATGATAGCGCTCCACTACGGGACGCTTCCGATTGTCCGCGAGACAGGCGGTCTGAAGGACACGGTGGAGCCTTACAATGAATTCGCCAATACCGGTACCGGATTCTGCTTTGCCAACTACAATGCGCACGAGATGCTCGACTGCATTCGCTATGCGAAGCTGATTTTCAGCGAGAGACGGCGCGACTGGAACCACATTGTGGATCGCGCGATGCAGGCCGACTACTCTTGGCAGCAGTCGGCACTCAAGTACCAGGAGCTCTATGACTGGCTCATCGGCTACTGAGCGGGCGGACAGACAGAGAAAGGGTTACATGAGTATATTTCATCAATTGCGGGAAAATCAGGTGCTGATGAGCGCGGTCATCGCGTTTTTTGCGGCCCAGCTCGTCAAATTCGTGCTGGAGTTCTGGTCGACGGGAACGGTGAAATTTGAGCGCCTCCTCGGCAACGGCGGCATGCCGAGTTCACACAGCGCGACGGTTTCGGCGCTTGCGCTCGGCGCGGGCTATTGTTACGGCGCCGCTTCGTTTGAATTTGCCGTGAGTTTTATCCTCGCGATGATTGTGATGACAGATGCGATTGGCGTTCGCCAGGAGACCGGAAAGCAGTCAAAGCTTCTGAATAAGATGATGGAGACGGATTTCTGGAAACAGGAGGACCCCGACTTACTGCCGGTCAAACTCAAGGAGCTGGTCGGACACACACCGTTGCAGGTCGCCGCGGGTGTGGTGGTCGGCATTCTGGTGGCGCTCATCGCGGAGTACGGCTTATACCGCTGAGGAGGATGGATACGAAATTGATGAGAGAGAGAACGAAGCAGGCGCGGAAGCGGGGTGGGAAAATCCTCACCCTGCTTCTTGTCATGTTATGCTGTCTTCTGCTTGCGGCCTGCGGGAAGAAGGAAGAGAAGGCAGCCGAGAGCACCGCGCTGCCCTATTCCGAAGCGCAGCTTTTACTGGTCATCGCATCCGCAAGGCAGGAGACAGAGGAAGTCTACGGGAAAGAAATCTGGGACAAACGCGTGAGCGGCGGACGAGAGACCTTCTCGGAGGCTTACTTCGATGAGCTAAAGGAGTTTTTCTATGAGCTCAGCGCGATGAACGGCATGGCGGAGGAGCGGAATGTAAAGCTCGACACCGAGGAGATGAGACGCCTCCATGAGGCGGCAGAGCGCTTCTATACGAATTCGGTGCAGAATCAGCCGTCCTTCGGCGGACTCAGCGAAGAAGAGGTCGAGTTCATGTTTCAGCAGTATGCGCGCGCGCTGAAGCTCCGGAAGACGATGCGCGAAGACAGAAGAGCGGAGGTCAGCGAGAGCGAGGCGAAGGTGATACGGTTGCAGAGTGCCGCGTGCGAAAAGCGGGAAGACGCCGAAAAGCTCCGCGACGAGGCGATTGCCGGCGGCGATTTCCGAACCCTCGCGCGGAAATATTGCGCCGCGGATGCGCCGGTCAAGAAGGTGGCGCGGGGCGACCTGGCCCCGGCGCTCGAGCGGGTCGCTTTCGCAATGGAGGACAATACCGTGAGCGTCGTGACGGAACTTGACGGCAAGTACTATGTGTTCAAATGCCCGGTGAGCTACGACACCGAGGCGACCGCGGAGCGGCGGAAGAGCCTGCAGGATGAGAGACTGCAGAATCTGGTGCGCGAGGCCTATGAACGCTACCTGAGCGCTCACCCGATTGCGGAAAATGCGGGCCTCTGGGACAGCATTGAAGGAAAAGTCAGCAAAAATTACAGCGGTAGCAATTTCTTCACTGCCGTGCGGGAGGCACTGCGCTATGAAGGCGTATAAGGCAGAGGAGTTGCGCGCATTTACCGGGGCCTTGTTCCGGAGCGAGAGCTTTGACACTTTTCTGCTCTGCGAGGCATCTTTTCGGACGGCTTTCTCGCTCGAGATTGACGGCAGGCGCACCAAGGACTGGTACAGCGCGGAAGAGGAGCAGGAGCTCGGACGGGAGGATTTTGTCCGCTGGGGCGAAGTCAGGGAACTCGCGTTTCAGGCAATCCGCGGCAAGAAAGCGCCGCAGGCCTTCCGCCTAGTGCTCCGCTTAAACCGGCAGGAGAGTGCGACTTTTCTCGCGGAGAGCGGGAGCCGGTTGCGCCCCGAAGAGGTGAGCGGCTTTTATTGGAATTTGCAGTATGAGGAAAAGACGCTGCGCCTTGTGAGCGGCGTGAGTGTGACGGTATTTCCGGGGGATAAGGCCCTGGAACAGCTCTGGGATCAGGCAACCGTGGCGCGGCTTCGCGCGATGGGACTGGTAATCAGTGAACTCTGAGGAGGCGGTTATGAGACGGGCAGGAGAGCTCTCCGGCGGGAGAGAGGAACAGACACAGGCGGAGACCGGGAATGAGGGGATGACAGGCGCAGACCTGCTTTCTCTCTATCTCGAGGAATTAAAGCTGATTCCGGCACTGGAGCCGGAAGAGGAGGCAGCGCTCCTCGAAAAGCTCAGGGCAAACGATGCGCGCGCCAGAAAGCGCCTCACCGAGGGCTATCTTGGCACTGCGCTCGCGGAAATTCAGCCCTTTATCGGCAGTATGGAGGCGGGTGAACTGATCGGCGTCGCAAATCTCGCGCTGACCGCGGCGCTCTGCGATGAAAAAATATTGGAAAGCACTGTACTTCGTGATACCATTAAACAGAAAGTGCATACAGCTTTGGAAGAAGCCGTGCGGGAGAACCGACAGAGCGATACGGCGGAGCAGACACTTGCGGACCGCATGAACGCGATGACGGAACTGTCTTCGGAACTCGCGGCAGAGCTCGGCAGGGAGGCGAGCCCCGAAGAACTGGCAGCGCGGCTTGACATTCCGCTCGACGAGGTACAGCGGCTTCTGGCAATGAGTATGCAGGCATTGGAGTGAGGCAATCGGTTATCCGGGAGGGAATTCAGAAATGGGCGTTAGAAGAATCTATGTAGAGAAGAAGAAAGCGTATGCCGTGCGCGCGGCAGAACTGTTTGAGAACATCAAGACCTATCTCGGCATTTCCGATATTGCCGGTGTGCGCGTGCTGGTTCGCTATGACATCGAAAATCTGGATGACAAGACCTTTGTACAGGCGCGCGGAACCATCTTTTCCGAGCCGCCGCTCGATGAGCTCTACGAGGAGACATTTCCGAAGGAAGCGGGCGACACCGTCTTTTCCGCGGAGTATCTGCCGGGACAGTTTGACCAGCGCGCGGATTCCGCGGTGCAGTGCGTGCAGCTGATCGACAAGGATGTGGCGCCGGTCATCCGGACGGCGACGACCTATGTGCTCTCCGGAAAACTCAGCGAGCAGGAAATCGAAGCTGTCAAACATTTCTGTATCAACCCCGTGGACTCCAGAGAGTGCACGGAGGAAAAGCCGGAGACGCTCACGCAGAACTATCCGGCACCGGACGCTGTGAAGACCGTAGAAGGCTTCACCACGATGCCGGAGGATGATTTCCGGGCGCTCTACGCCTCCTTCGGTCTCGCGATGACGTATGAAGACTTCCTGGAGATCCGTCATTATTTCGAGAGCGAGAAGAGAAATCCGACCGTGACCGAGATTCGTGTCCTCGATACTTATTGGTCGGATCACTGCCGCCACACGACCTTCCAGACCGAGCTCACAAAGGTGAGTTTTCTCGACGGCGACTTCCGCGAGCGCCTTACGAAGACCTATGAGCGCTATCGCCGCGATCACGAGGATCTGCTCGGCGGCAGAAGCGATAAGTTCATCTGCCTCATGGATCTCGCGCTGATGGGCATGCGCCGCTTAAAGAAGGACGGCAAGCTCACTGACCAGGAGGAGACGGATGAGATCAATGCCTGCTCCGTTGTCGTGCCGATTACGGTCGATGGCAAGGAGGAGGAGTGGCTTGTCAACTTTAAGAACGAGACCCACAACCACCCGACGGAGATTGAGCCCTTCGGCGGCGCGGCGACCTGCCTCGGCGGCGCCATCCGTGACCCGCTGTCCGGCAGAACCTATGTCTATCAGGCCATGCGCATCACCGGCGCGGCGGATCCGACCCGACCGCTCGGCGAGACACTGCCGGGTAAACTCCCGCAGCGAAAGATTGTCAGAGAGGCAGCGCACGGCTATTCCTCCTACGGAAACCAGGTCGGTCTCGCGACCGGCTATGTGAAGGAAATTTATCACCCCGACTATGTCGCGAAGCGCATGGAGCTCGGCGCGGTCATGGCAGCGGCGCCGAAGAAGAACGTGGTGCGCATGAGTTCCGACCCGGGGGATGTGATTGTGCTGCTCGGCGGCAGAACCGGCCGCGACGGCATCGGTGGCGCAACCGGCTCTTCGAAGATTCATACGACGGCTTCGATTGAGAGCTGCGGCGCCGAAGTCCAGAAGGGCAACGCGCCGACCGAACGGAAAATTCAGCACATGTTCCGCCGCCCGGAGGTGAGCCTCTTAATCAAGAAGTGCAATGACTTCGGCGCAGGCGGCGTCGCGGTCGCAATCGGCGAGCTCGCACCGGGCCTCACCGTGGATCTCGACAAGGTGCCGCTGAAGTATGCGGGGCTCGACGGCACGGAGATTGCGATTTCCGAGTCGCAGGAGCGCATGGCCTGCGTGCTCGACCCGAAGGATGTCGATGCCTTCCTGCGGTACGCGAAGGAAGAAAATCTCGAGGCAACGCCGGTTGCCGTGGTTACGGCGGAACCGCGTCTCGTCTTAAACTGGAGAGGCAAGGCGATTGTCAATCTGTCCCGCGCCTTCCTCGACACGAACGGCGCGCACCTGACCGCAGAGGTCGAGGTGGAGCTGCCGAAGCGGAGCGAGAACCCCTTCGGCTATGCGGCCGGAGAGTCGGTCAGAGACAAGTGGCTGAATATCCTCGCCGATCTGAATGTCTGCTCACAGAAGGGCCTGGTTGAGATGTTCGACGCCTCGATCGGCGCGGGCACCGTCACGATGCCTTACGGCGGCAAGTACCAGCTGACCGAGACGCAGAGCATGATCGCAAAGATTCCGCTCTTAAAGGGACATACCGATGCGGCGACGGTCATGAGCTACGGTTTTGATCCCTATCTCTCGAGCTGGAGCCCCTATCACGGCGCGGTTTACGCGGTCTGCGACTCGGTCGCGAAGGTCGCGGCGGTCGGCGGAGACATCGATAAGATTCATCTGACCTTCCAGGAGTTCTTCCGCCGCATGGATGACAACAAGCCGGAGAGATGGTCGCAGCCGTTTGCGGCTCTGCTCGGCGCCTACGAGGCACAGCTGGAGCTCGGCCTCGCCTCAATCGGCGGCAAGGACTCGATGTCCGGTACCTTTAACGAAATCGACGTGCCGCCGACGCTGGTGAGTTTTGCGGTCGATGTCGCTTCGGTAAAGGATATCATCACACCGGAACTGAAGGCTGCGGGCAACCGCCTCGTGCTCCTCACGGTAAAGCGCGACGGCGATCTCTTGCCGGACTATGAAGATTTGAAGGCGCAGTACCGCGCGCTCACCGAAGACATCAAGGCAAAGCGCGTTCTGAGTGCTTATGTTTTGGAGCGCCACGGCGCGGCGGAGGCTGTCACGAAGATGGCGCTCGGCAACGGCCTCGGCGTGAAGCTCGCGGACAGTGTGAGCGAGGCAACCTTGTTTGCGCCGGGCTGGTGCAACCTCCTGCTCGAAGTGCCGGCAGAGGCGCTCGGAAAACTCTCCTGCCGCACAGAACTCTTTGGCGAAGTGACGGCAGCGCCCGTGCTTTCCTACCGTGGCACCGAAATTTCGCTATCGGAGGCGGAAAAGGCGTGGACCGGAACCCTCGAGGAGGTGTTCCCGACCCGTGTCACCGAGGACGGCGAGATTCTGGATCGCCCGCTCTACCACGCGGCCACCGTCGCAGTCTGCGGTCACAAGATCGGCACGCCGCGCGTCTTTATCCCTGTCTTCCCGGGCACGAACTGCGAGTACGACTCGGCGCGTGCGTTTGAAGCAGTCGGCGCCGTTGCGAGCGCGCCCATCTTCCGCAATCAAAACGCGGAGGACATCGCGGCTTCCGTGGAAGCATACCGGAACGAAATCCGGAATGCCCAGATTGTGATGTTCCCGGGCGGCTTCTCGGCGGGCGACGAACCGGACGGCTCCGCAAAGTTCTTTGCGCAGGTCTTCCGGAACGAGGTGGTGAAGGAGGAGCTCTTAAAGCTCTTAAACGAGCGCGACGGCCTGGTGCTCGGTATCTGTAACGGCTTCCAGGCGCTGATTAAGCTCGGCCTCCTGCCGGACGCAAACATCAGGGAGCAGGCGCCGGATGCGCCGACCCTCGCAATGAACCGAATCGGCAGACATTTGAGCCGCATGGTGAACCTGAAGGTTGTCTCGGACAAGTCTCCGTGGCTTCAAAACGCGGAGCTCGGCGGCGTGTATGCGAATGTAATCTCGCACGGTGAAGGACGTTTTGTCGCGCCGCAGGAGACGATTGAGGCGCTCTTCCGGGCAGGACAGGTCGCGACGCAGTACTGCGATCTGGAGGGCAGAGTCTCGACCGACGAGCTCTGGACGCCGAACGGCTCGTATGCGGCGATTGAGGGCATCACCAGTCAGGACGGACGCATCTACGGTAAGATGGCGCATCCGGAGAGAATCGGAGAACACATTAACAAGAATATTCCGCTTCGCCAGGACCTCGGCATCTTCGCCGCGGGCGTAGCGTATTTTCGCGGGTGAGCTCTCCATCCCAAAAGAAACAGACAAGTAAGGAGAGTAGGAGTGCATGAAGAAGGTAGTAAAATTTGGCGGTAGTTCCCTCGCCAGTGCGGAGCAGTTCAAGAAGGTCGGTGAGATTATCCGGAGCGATGCGGCGCGGCGCTATGTCGTGCCGAGCGCACCGGGCAAGCGCCACAGCGGTGACACGAAGGTGACCGACCTCCTCTATCAGCTCTATGACAGCACGGAAGATGAGGCGCTCTTTCAGGAGACGCTGAAGGAAATCAGAGGGCGCTATCAGGAGATTATCGACGGGCTCTCGCTGGATCTGGATCTCAGTGCGGAATTTGCCGAGCTCGAGAAAAACTTCCGCGCGCAGTGCGGACGGGAGTATGCGGCGAGCCGCGGCGAGTATCTGAACGGCCATGTGATGGCGGCATATCTCGGCTTTCCGTTTGTGGACCCGGCGGATATGATTCTGTTCCACAACGACGGGACTCTGAACGCGGAGGAGACCGAGAGTGCGGTCGCCGAGAGACTGAAGGACTATGACTGCGCTGTCGTGCCGGGCTTTTACGGGCGCAAGGAGGACGGCAGCATCGCGACTTTCAGCCGCGGCGGCTCGGATGTCACGGGCTCGGTGATTGCGGGTGCGATTCACGCCGACCTCTATGAGAACTGGACGGATGTGTCCGGCTTCCTCTGTGCAGATCCCCACATTGTCGAGGATCCCGCGGTCATTGAGACCATCACCTACCAGGAGCTCCGCGAGCTCTCCTACATGGGCGCAGGTGTCATGCACGAGGATGCGATTTTCCCGGTGCGGAAAGAGGGGATTCCGATCAACATCCGGAACACGAATCGTCCGGAGGACAGCGGCACGATGATTGTGAGCTCGACCTGCAGAAAGCCGCGCTACACCATCACCGGCATTGCGGGCAAAAAGGGCTTCTGCTCGATTACGGTTGACAAGGACATGATGAACTCGGAGATCGGCTTCTGCCGCAAGGTGCTGCAGGTCTTTGAGGACAATGATATCAGCCTCGAGCACATGCCCTCCGGCATCGATTCGATGACCATCGTCGTGCACCAGTCGGAGTTCCTGGATCACGAGCAGAAGATTGTGACCGGCATTCACCGCGCGGTGCACCCGGACCAGATTATTCTGGAAGACGATCTCGCGCTGATTGCGGTCGTCGGCAGAGGCATGAAGGATCAGCGCGGCACGGCGGCGCGCGTCTTTGCGGCACTCACGCACGAGCGCATCAATGTAAAGATGATCGATCAGGGCTCTTCGGAGTTCAATATCATCATCGGCGTCAAGGGACGCGATTTCGAGAATGCGATTCGCGCGATTTACGCGATTTTCGTACTGACGCAGATTTGAGTGAATTCATGAGACAAATCATTGTAGTGGGCGGCGGCG
>NZ_CALEYG010000030.1 GCF_937924975.1 uncultured Stomatobaculum sp. | reverse complement strand
ATAAAACCCTCCTTACCGTGACACTTTCGTGTCCAGTAAAGAGGGTACATATCATTTTAAAGGCAGTTTTAATATTCGACTCTCCCCTGCGCTTCATAAAAAGCTCTTTCTTTATGCAACCGCACATCAGATGTCTATCAATCAATATATCGAAGATACCCTGGAAGCCTCTCCCGCTTCGAAACTCGTCATTTGAACCCGCCCGCAAAGCGACGGCGTATTACGCCGGATTATCGCAATGGTTGAAAGACCAAAGCAACGGCATTGTTCGATCACCCGCTTTCCGAGCAAGGTAATTGCCTTTTTCGGACACAGACTGATGCAACGGTAACACATGGTACACCGATTCCCGGAAACGGCCCGCTTGCTTTGCATTCGGATATTTCCCATGGGACAGACCTCACTGCACAAGCCGCAACCGATGCATGCACTGCTTATTTTCAGCTGATCCGTGTATCCCGCCGTCTTTCGATAAAACCATAGTCGCTGTCCAAACAAACCCTTGAAATGCGCTGTCATCGACAATCCTTCGCGCGGATAATTTCCTTTCCGTATTTGTTCCGCTACAAGCGCTATGCGCTTATCCGCCTCCCGGACAATCCGTCTATTCTCTTCCGTATTCTTTTTTAAGAGCCTGCTGTCACAAACGGAATCCGGCATTTTGATTTGCAGACCGCCGAGAACGGTCGCGCCGTACTTCTTCAGAATTCTCGCGGTACATCCGGTTCCGTCACCGCTGAACAGTCCCATGGTATTGAGTATAAAAATCGCTTTCCCGTTCCACAGTGAGCGGTGTTTGTCAATAAAATCACGCACCAGAAACGGCGCATTTGAAAACTGGGTCGGATACCCCAAAACAAGGCTGTCATACTTGTAGATTACATCCTCAACCCCGGCACATTCAATCGGAAAACACGGCGCCGAAGCGTCGAGCAAAGAAATCAGCTTTTCAACGCAGTGCTTCGTGTTTCCGGTTCCGCTGAAATAGATTCCTATCATAGTTGACTCACTTCCCCGCTGCGACCCGTGCCGGGTACCAGTTTTGGAACCAGGCCGTAAAGAGTCCCATGAGAATCGGTATCGCCTGCACCGCGATGCTGAGCACCAAAGCCGGTACCTTCCCGCTCAGAAAATAGCTGACAATCGCGATCACGATATAGACCACTCCCCAGGCAGCCGCAAGAATGTAATTGGTTCGCATAAAGATGGGATTTTGAAGCGCATCCTTTCCGTAGCGGTACTTTACATAGGCTGCACAGAGCGGTTCTTTTGTAAAACAGGAACCGAGCCACAAACACCCGAAAGCCAAATAACCGGCGCACATTGCTTGTAGGCCGTTTCCTGTGACAGCGGCATAGATGGCAAGTCCTCCCACCATCGCAAACGAGAGTCTGTCGTAGCGGCACAGTTCATAGCGCTCCGTGAGAAGCGGCAACAACGAACATACCGCAAGGGTGATGAGCGCTCCTATCCTCGGCTCTACCGATACGGCGACCCAGAGCGCAATCCAGGCAAGCAGCATGTTTTGCATGCGCGGCGGTTTTTTTTCCGTTGTAAGTTTCACAACCGGCTGTGTGTTTTCAGCCTGCTCCTCCGTGCCGAAATAGCGGTCCCAGTTCATCATGAGTGAAAAATCGCCGCTCACGGTATACAGGTGTTTTGCGAGCGCCTCATCGCCCCGCATCTCTCCTCTCGAAAGTGAAAGCCAGACCGAAAAGGGCGTGTCGATGCGGGTGGTGGCACGAAGATTTTCATCCGTCAGTACCTCTGCGCCGTCCTTTCCAAGTTTAATCTGATAGGTTTTTCCGAGATCCGTATAACAAATTTCGAGCACTCGCTCCCGTCCGTCAAAGCGGTCTCTGTTGTAAAGCGCCGCCATCTGCCGCGTAAAGATGAGACTTTCGTCCTCCTTTTCGCCGCTGTCTTTTGAAATCCCCCAGCTGGCGTCCGCCATTTTTTCAAAGACCTCTCTCGGATACAAGAGGGCCTTGAGCTTCATCTCGGTCTCCGCTTGTATGCGTCCGCTCGCGTATTCTCTTCCTGCTTGCCGCACCGCAGCGAGATAGGCATCGGTTCTCGCGGAGAGTTCTTTTACGCGGAACAATTCGCCCTGCCCGCAGAAGATACTTGTGTACTTCCCCTGTCCCAGCACATGGTCAAACATCCGCGTCACACTGTCGTAATTCCCCTCTGCCGAATAAAAGCCGCAAGTCGAAATGAGAACATGCTTAACCATACTTCTGTCATAGCGAGAGGGATGCCCGCCGCTCCCGTTCCCGTCTCTACTCTCGCACATAAACGGCAGGCTCATGGGAAGCTGGCGGTCAATCAGATTTTTGAGCAGCCCCGGCACATTGTAGTAATAGAGCGGGAAGCTCCAGATCACCAGATTCGCGGAGAGCAGAGCTTCCATCACGGTCTGCATATCGTCTTCCATGCAGCAAGTTCCGGGCGTCTGCTTCCAGCAGGCAAAGCAGCCCTTGCAGGGCGCAATCCGAAGAGTGCTCAGATGCAGCTCTTCGACCTCGACCGCTCTCTCCCGTTCGCTCTCCTGTTCGCGTATGCCCTCGACAAAGCTATGTGCGAGACGGAGCGAGTTGCTCTTAGCACCCTTGGGACTTCCGTTAATCAGCAGTATCTTCATGCTTTAGGCCCTCCAATTCGCGTATGCACTCCTCACACCAGGCGCGCACCATCTCCTCATACATAACGCCGAAGCGAATCGTAAATTTCCAGAACAGCGCTTTTTCCGGCAGGTTCAGCATATCCCGATATTGGTCGCTGACCGCCTCCGCTTCGCCGCTCTCTTTCGTAAAGAGACATTCCCGTTCCGGCAGGGACTTAAAATAAGCGATGTTCTCATCCAACTCACATTCGCCGCGAAAAAAGGTTTTCATGAGCATGGCATTGCGGACCAGACTCCTGCTCGTATCCTCCCGAAGCCAGCGGAGCAACTCTTCTCGTCCCGCTGCGGTAATCGATAAGATATTCTTATCCGGTTTCCCGGCCTGCTCCACATGTGCCGCCGCAATCCAGCCGTTCTTTTCGAGGCCTTGCAGCTCCCGGTAAATCTGACTCGTCTGCGCAACCCAGAAGTGGCTCAGAGAATCCCGGAATACGGTCATAATCTGATACCCCGTCATATCTCCGTAGCTCAGCAATCCCAGAATGCCGTGCTTTAACATCGATTTTCTCTCCTTACTTCATTCCACTTGTGTAATAACTTCACCCTCAATATAGTTCCACTTGTAGAATATGTCAAGAGACAAAAATTGCGCCGAAGTCCCAGCGCATCCCGGGAAATCGACGCAAGAAGCCTATTTTCCTCAACCCTTGTTAATCAAAAGCAGCCCCAGTCCGCAGACCAGAATGCCAGCGAGCTGTTTGATACTGATGTGCTCCCGGTAGACCAGAAAGCCGATCACCAGCAGCGCTAGGGAGAGACACATACTCGATGTTAGTGCACCGTTACTCACTTTCCAGCCGGAGCGGTACAGAAACACATACCCGACCTCGATTCCCACAATCGACAGTCCCAGGACATACGAAGTCCAATTCGTCTTGCCGAGTTCATGGGCATACGCGGCGGGCTTGACGCTCGCCGCAAATAACACCGCCGAAAGCACCCCCGCGGCCAGATAGGTGATGGTCAGCGCACCGAAGGTATTTGCGCCCTTCGGCATTGATTTCGTGCAAATGTTGTAAAAACAGTTCGACCCAACAATCAAGAGCAAAGGCCAAAGCATCTCCCACATCTTACTTCCTCCGAAGATTTTCTTTTTTTGACTGCAGTTTTTCGGATTAAAAAAGAACGGTTCCGCAATGCGTGACCGTTCTTTCCTATGGCGTGAGACAAAAACATGTCACTCATTTAACCGTTCCTTATCAAAGTTAAGTCCAAACAGCTTTCGCTTGCTCTATTTATCGCATCTGTATGAGCTTTCGATCCGGAGCGCCGCTACCTGTGTTGAAACTTCCTGCTCGCTACTATCATTATAGTTTCAGCCTATGGACAAATCAAGCGCTCTGAGTGGTGAAAGTAAAATTTTCTAATCAAAATCAAACAAAATCTGCCTGTATCAACATCCGAGACACAGTCGTAACGCAAGGGCTCAACTTGTCCGGCACATCGGTTCGCATGTTGCCGCTCAATTGGAATACGTGGCGCTTCTGCTTCCGTTATTGCAGACAGTATGTCGCAAAGAGAATTGTGCTTTTTCCAAATGATGCGCATCTTTTCAAAAGCCAAATAAATACAGGAATCACAAAGTCCGGCTTTATCAAAAAGTCAACTGGTAATACCTTGATTTCTTACCATCCTCAGTAAACTCTTCCATCAACTGAAATCCATTTTTTGCAAGAACTCTTTGTGACGAAGAATTATCAAAATAAGTAAATGCTCCTATTGTTTCAATCTCATATCTGTCACGAATTTCCTTTAGAAACAAAGAAACTGCTTTCGATGTAATTCCTCTGTTCCAATATGCTGTTTCAAAAATACAGAAGCTCAGCATTGCATTCGGTGTTTCTGCCCGATCAATACCATAGCACCATATATCTCCGACATACTCGTCGTCAGCGTAGATTGTATGCCCAAAGCTCGTACTGCCGGGAAGGAGTGTTTTGCGATAAGCTCCTAGCGCCTCTTCAACACTCTTCGCTTCTTGAGGCAGCATCGCTTTTATTTCCGGCTGCTGCACTTTTTCATAATAGATTCTGACATCTGCTTCTGTTCTATTCTTAAGCACGACTCTCATTTTTCCCTCCTGGCAGGAGATTTCTTTATCAGTACTTTATTCCCACCGCCATTGCATTCAATCTATATTTTCGAGTAGACAGGGACTTTCCACCGCAACGATATCCTCAATCGGAATCCTGCTCCCGTCCGTCAGATATACACATCTCGGAAAGTCCGTAATCTTTTTGAGCCTCCCGTCCAAACGCACATAGGCACCGCCCGCCTTGCGTGTGTCCGGCACAAAGTACAGGAGGCTTAGTTCCGGCTGCTCCTGCTGCCGCTTGATCAGCGCTGCAAGTTTCTCCCCGAGGCGCTCTGCCTCCTGCGCATCGAGTTCCACGCGCTCTTCGGTGAGTCTTGCGGTCTCCGAGACCGCGGCATCGTAACCGGTGAGCGCCGCAAAGGGCAGGAACTGCGCCGCCCTGTCCTCCATTGGCATGGGAGCATGCTTCTTTGACGCCAGACGGGCGAAATGCAAAATATCATCGTACGCGCCGCTCACGCCCTGTGCCCTCCGATCTGCTCATTTCTGTCCTTTCCGGTCGCGCCCTCCAAAAGACTGCGCCCCTTTAACAGCGCATTCTTTCCGAACTTTTTCTTGATTGCAAGGGTAGCCTCCTGTAATTTTCGCTCGCGCTCCCGCCGCGCTGTCTCCTCAGCCCGCTTTGCTTCCTCCGCTGCGCAGTCGGTGAACAGACTTAACTGTACATAGCCCTCCGTACGCTTCTCAGCCTCATTCTCAGGAATCACATGACTTGCACTGAGCGCCAGTCTGCGAACCGTAAGCGCGGGATTCACAATGCGATCAAAGAGCGCGGAAAACGCTGCGACAAGCTCCCGCGCCGAAGAGCTGTAATGAGACAAGCTTTCGCTCCCGTGCGCATGCTTCGGAAGCTGTCTCCCGTAGAAATCCGTGACCACCTCACCACGGTACGCTGCACGGCGCGCGGGGTCGCTTAAATTTTCGAGATCGTAACCGACCGTCAGTACCACCTGGTCTGTCACAAGACCTTGTTCCACAAGTTGCAGGGCAAGCGCATCCGCCATCTCGAGCATCACGATTTTTGCCTTTTCGGCTTCATAGGGCGTTTGCAGTACCTGCCCCTCCCCGAGGCTCTTGCTCTCTGGGCGGTAGGCCTTTACATCAGCAATTCCGCAGGGCTCATAGCCCCAGGCATGATCGATTAAGAGCTCTGCGTTCTTTCCGAAGAGCCGGTAGAACAAGTCCTCCTCTTGCAGGGAACAGCGGGCGATATCTCCCATGGTATAAATGCCGTAAGCCTCGAGTTTCCGTGTGTACCCCCGTCCGACACGCCAAAAATCCGTGAGCGGTCGGTGAGACCAGAGTTCTTTCCGGTAGCTCAGCTCATCCAGCGCCGCAATGCGAACACCGTTTTCATCCGCCGGACTGTGCTTTGCCATGATGTCCATCGCAACTTTTGCGAGATAGAGATTCGTCCCGATTCCCGCCGTCGCGGTGATGCCGGTGCTCTCCAGAACATCCAGCATCATCCTCCTCGCAAGTTCCTCCGCTGTAAGGCAGTAGGTCTTTAAGTAAGCCGTCACATCCATAAAGACCTCATCAATCGAGTAGACGATGATGTCCTCCGGGGCAACGTACTTCATGTAAATCGCATAGATCTTCGTGCTGTAGGCCATATAATGCGCCATGCGGGGCTTTGCAATTAAAAAGTCTGCGGCGAGCGCGGGATTCTCCTGTAACGCGGATGCGAAATGGGACGTGCCGGAAAAATCCCTGCCTTTCAGCTTTCTGCGGCGCAAGGCGTTTACCTCTTTAATCCTCTGTTTTACCTCAAACAAACGGGCGCGTCCCGGGACGCCGAAGCTCTTTAAAGAGGGCGTCGCCGCGAGACATATGGTTTTATCGGTACGGCTCTCATCCGCGACCACGAGATTGGTATCCATCGGATCCAGTCCCAGTTCCCGGCACTCTACCGACGCATAAAACGATTTTAAATCAATGGCAATGTAGACGCGTGCTTCCGTGACACTTCCCTCCTCTCCGCTACGAAACCTTTTATCTTTATTATACGCGAAACTGTGTCGCCGCGCACGCAAATTCAGAACAAATGTTTTGCATCCTGCTTGCCTGCCATGTCAGGCCCTATCCTCTGACCTAGGGTCTTTTTCGCCATAGACCCCTCCGCAACAGAAAAAAAGAGGCGGACTTTCGTCCGCCTCTTTCGTAGGGTCGCATACAGCGTTTGCTGTCTTCTATTATTCAGTCTTGCTGTCGTCGTAAAGTGCGACCAGCTTCTTCAGGTACTCGTAGCGAGCCATTGCATCCTGCTCGTTCTTCGTGAAGAGCTGCTCCGCTCTCTCCGGGTTCTTCAGCATGAGGGAGTTGTAACGCACCTCGCCCATCAGGAAGTCTCTGTACTCACCTTCCTTCGGTGCCTTGGAATCCAGCGTGAACTTCTTCTCGGCAGCCGGGTTGAAGCGGAAGTTGTTCCAGTAACCGGACTCAACCGCGAGCTTCTCCTCGGTCATAGCCTTGTTCATGCCCTTCTTGATACCGTGGTTGATGCACGGCGAGTAAGCGAGAATCAGGGACGGACCCGGATAAGCCTCTGCCTCTGCGAGAGCCTTGAGCGCCTGGTTCATATCCGCGCCCATGCTGATCTGTGCGACATAGACATAGCCGTAGGTCATCGCAATGCCTGCGAGATCCTTCTTCTTGGTCTCCTTACCGCCTGCCGCGAACTGTGCGATTGCACCGGTCTTCGTGGACTTGGAGGACTGACCGCCGGTGTTCGAATACACCTCGGTATCGAAGACGAGGATGTTGATATCCTTGCCGGATGCAAGGACGTGGTCCACACCGCCGAAGCCGATATCGTAAGCCCAACCGTCGCCACCGAAGATCCACTGGCTCTTCTTGTTCAGGTAATCCTTCTGCTTGAGGATTTCCTTTGCGAGCTCGCTGCCGTCCTTCTCGAGTGCCTCGACCAGTGCATCCGTTGCTGCGCCGTTCGTTGCGCCGACAGAGTAGGTGTCAAGCCAAGCCTGGCAAGCTTTCTTGGTCTCGTCGTTCGAAGCGGTCTCATTGAGCTCCTCAACCTTGCTCTTCAGACCGTCGCGGATTGCACGGTTTGCAAGCAACATACCGTAACCGAACTCAGCGTTGTCCTCGAAGAGGGAGTTGTCCCAAGCCGGACCCTGGCCCTTCTCGTTCGTCGTGTACGGCGTGGACGGCGAGCTGTTGCCCCAAATCGAGGAGCAGCCGGTTGCGTTCGAGATGTACATTCTGTCGCCGAAGAGCTGGGTGACAAGCTTTGCGTACGGTGTCTCACCGCAGCCTGCGCAAGCACCCGAGAACTCAAGGAGCGGCTTCTTAAACTGAGAGCCCTTGACGGTGCTCATCTTGAACTTGTCGATGACTTCCTGCTTCTCCGGCAGCGTGACAGCATAGTCAAAGAACTTCTGCTTGTCAGCATTGTCCGCGAGCGGCTGCATGACGAGCGTCTGGTTCTTCACATTGCCCGGGCAGACATTTGCGCAGCTTCCGCAGCCCGTGCAGTCGAGAACGGAGACATTGATGGCGAACTTGTAACCCGGCATCATCTTGAGGTCGGTCATCTTCATGCCTTCCGGTGCGTTCTTCGCCTCTTCCTCGGTCATAGCAACCGGACGAATTGCAGCGTGCGGGCAGACATAGGAACACTGTGTGCACTGGACGCAGGTGTCCGGATTCCAGACCGGAACATCAACCGCGATACCGCGCTTCTCGTAAGCAGCCGTGCCGTTCGGCGTGGTGCCGTCCATGTAATCCATGAATGCGGAAACCGGAAGGTTATTGCCCTCCTGCGCATTGACCGCAGACTGAATCGTGTTGACGAACTTCTTGACTGCCTCCGGACCGTGAGCTGCGTGCGTGAAGTCGAGACCCTCGTCCTTCGCATCCTTCCAGCTCTCCGGAACCTCAACCTTGTGAGCGCCCGAAGCGCCGGCATCGATCGCATTCCAGTTCTTCTTGACGACATCCTCACCCTTGCGGCCGTAGGTCTTCTGCGCAGCATCCTTCATCAGGGTAATTGCCTTCTCCTCCGGGATGATGCCGGTCAGCTTGAAGAATGCGGACTGAAGAATCGTGTTGATACGGGTCGGGCCCATGCCGGTCTCGATACCGATCTTCACACCGTCAATCGTGTAGAGGTTAATCTTGTGATCGTAGATGTACTTCTTGACCTGGCCCGGCAGATGCTCCTCAAGCTCGGCATCGCTCCAAGCGCAGTTCAGCAGGAAGGTACCGCCGTCCACAAGTTCCTGAACCATGTTGTACTTGCGGATGTAAGCCGGGTTGTGGCAAGCCACGAAGTCTGCCTGGTGAATCAGGTAGGTGGACTTGATCGGCTTGTGACCGAAGCGGAGGTGAGACATCGTGACACCGCCGGACTTCTTCGAGTCATAATCGAAGTATGCCTGTGCATACATGTCGGTGTTGTCACCGATAATCTTGATGGAGTTCTTGTTTGCACCGACGGTACCGTCTGCGCCGAGACCCCAGAACTTGCAGTTCGTCGTGCCTTCCGGCGTCGTGACAAGGTTTGCACCGGTCTCAAGAGACAGGTGGGTCACATCGTCCACGATACCGACCGTGAAGCGCTTCTTCTCCGTGTTCTCGAAGACAGCGACAATGTCCTTCGGCGTCGTGTCCTTGGAACCGAGACCGTAGCGGCCCGTGAAGACCGGAACATTTGCAAACTCGGTGTCGCGGAGTGCAGCGACCACATCGAGGTAGAGCGGCTCACCGATGGAACCTGCCTCCTTGGTTCTGTCAAGCACTTCGATGCGCTTCACAGACTTCGGAAGAGCCTCGACCAGTGCCTTTGCGCTGAACGGACGGTACAGGCGAACCTTCACGAGACCGACCTTCTTGCCCTGCTTGGTCAGGTAGTCGATGGTCTCCTCAATCGTGTCGTTGACGGAACCCATCGCGATGATGACAACTTCCGCATCCTCTGCGCCATAGTAGTTGAAGAGCTTATAGTCCGTGCCGAGCTTTGCGTTGACCTTGTCCATGTAGTCCTGCACGATCTCCGGCAGCTTGTCATAGAACTGGTTTCTCGACTCGTTGATCTGGAAGAAGACGTCCGGGTTCTGTGCCTGGCCCTTCTCCTCCGCGTGGTTCGGGTTCAGAGCCTTATCGCGGAATGCCTGGATTGCATCAAAGTCCGCCATGTCCTTCAGATCCTCATAATCCCAGATCTGAATCTTCTGAATCTCGTGAGAAGTGCGGAAACCGTCGAAGAAGTTGATGAACGGAATTCTGCCCTTAATCGCTGCGAGATGTGCAACCGGCGTCAGGTCCATGACTTCCTGCACGGAAGACTCACAGAGCATTGCACAGCCGGTCTGACGACATGCGTAAACATCCGAGTGATCGCCGAAAATGCTGAGTGCATGGGTTGCAATGGCACGCGCGGAAACATTGAACACGCCCGGGAGCATCTCACCTGCAATCTTGTAGAGGTTCGGGATCATAAGAAGCAGACCCTGCGATGCGGTGTAGGTCGTGGTCAGAGCGCCTGCGACGAGGGAACCGTGCACGGCACCTGCCGCACCTGCCTCAGACTGCATCTCCGTGATCTGAACCGTGTGACCGAAGATGTTCTTCAGACCCTGCGTTGCCCACTCATCCGTGTGCTCAGCCATCGGAGAAGAAGGCGTGATCGGATAGATAGCCGCGACGTCGGTGAACGCATAAGACGCATGCGCCGCCGCCTGGTTACCATCCATGGTTTTCCATTTTCTTGCCATGTGATACCTCCCAAGTGAAATTGGAACTCAGAAACACTCGTTTCTGAATTTTTATAGCGTCTGATAATATTATAACAGGCAGCTGCGCCAAAATACAATGCGCAACTGCCTGTTTCATGTATCTTATGGGGTACACATTTTTTAATTCTGCGGTGCCGCCTGCACAGTCTCCTCCGCGGAAGGAGCCATGGTCGGCCCCTCCGAGATGTTCGCGCCCGGACCCTTCGTGGTCTCGGCCGCCGGTGCCTTCGTCTCCGCGCTCTTGGAGGTCTCAATAGCCTTCGTCTCACTGTTCTTCGGCTCAACTTTGCTCGCCGCGCTCTCAGCTGCCTTACCCGGATTCACCGCCTCGGTCGGCGATGCGGTTGCCTGCCCTGCCGCTGTCTCGGTGTTCTCGGTGATGGTCATCGCATTTGCCGCCTGCGTCGCCGTGACCTTGCCGCTTGTGTTGCGGGCAATCTTCTTCGAGTGTCCCTTGTAACTCGAATTGTGGAAGAATTCGTCCGAAGTCACCTCACCGTTTTTCTTGGTCACAATGTTCGTGACCCAGCGGCTGCCGATGGTGCCGTCCGCGATTTTCTTCTCGACGCCCGGCTTCATAGTCGTGTCCTCGACATATTCCACACCGCCGTTGTCTATGTCCTCGAGTTTCTTCGAGACCATAGAAATCGTGACGCCGTCGTCCAGAATCGGAATGCCGACCAGCGAGACCGTCACAGTCTTTGCCTTCGGGTCAAACTTTGCGCGAATGGCCATCGCGTGCTTGGTCGTATTGACAAACTTCATGTCCGGACCTGCGTAACCGTCGTAGCTGACCGCCGCGTCCTCCCCCGGCGTCACATAGGTCGGCGCAAAGGTGTGCGCGTGGCGCTCGGTCGGCATAATGCCGGCCTTCACAACCGTGTTGTACAACGTGGTCGAAACCTGGCAGACACCGCCGCCCGGCTCCAGCACAACCTTGCCCATCTGATAAGCACCGGCCGGCTTATAGCCGCGCTCCAGCGTGCGGTTGCCCGTCGTCTGGTTAAACGAAAACTCGTCGCCGACTTTCAAAATCTTGCCATCCAGCGCCTCGCAGGCGAGCTTTAAATTGTTGTTTCGATCCGCATTGTCGGTCGCGGTCGTCGTAAAGGTCGCAATGACCTTGTATTTGTCCTTTGCGTCCGCGGTCGTCAGTTCCGGTTCCGTTGTCTCTGCCTTGAGCGGAAGCACGGCTTCGTAATTCTGATTGTTCATTGCCGCCTTGATGGCATCCGCCATAGCAGTTTCATCCACCTTGCGTCCGTCAGTGGAATCGCTGTACGAAAACGTATTGGTTGTCTTGTCAAAACTCTTGATTTCCGCACTCTTGGCGCTCCGGTTCCACTTCTTCGCGATGTTCTGCACCTCGGAAGCAATTTCGGCATCCATGCTCTCGGCGTCCAGCACATAGTTGTGGTCTTCCTTCTTATCGCCCTCGTCATAAATCTCCGTGAGCACCTTCTCGAGCTTCCCCTTGAGAAGGTCCGCGACCACATAGTCCGCATCGTCCGCGCTGTCCTTGGCGGTCGATGTCTTTGCGGCCGAACTTGTCTCCTTCTCCGCTGCCGTTGTGTTATCGGCAGTGCTGCCGTCCGCCGCACTGCTCTCGGTTTCGGCCTCTGCCGCAGCGTTCTCGGAAACCCGTAAATTCCACTTGTACTTTTCGAGCACAGCCTTTCTCGCAGCTTCCTTTGTCATGCCGGAAATATCGACATCGTTAATTTTGCAGCTGCCCTTCAGTTTCTCATTGCTCTCCGTACTCGCAACCGCCGTACTGCCCTTATCCCGTTTGCCCGCCTGCACGATGCGGGAAATGCCAAAAATCGAAAGAGAAACGACAAGAACCGCTCCTGCCGCTCCGATTATGACTCTCCGCTGCCGATCCCGCAGTCTCCGCTGCCGCTGTCTATAATAGTGACTCCCCTTATCGCCTCTCACACTCATCGTCCGCTCTTCTCTATCTTTCAGAAATTCATTCTTCACAAATTCGATTTTCAGGTACACGCGCCGTGTCGTGTCCGACATCACGCAATATTAAGAGAATTATAACATAGTCCGCGTGAAAAAAAAGAGTTGTTCCTGTTACGAGAAGTTACAATTTCGTTACAACAACTTGTGCCTACTGGTAACTCTGCACAAGAGTCTTGTGTTTTCCCGCGCCCGTCCCCGAAGAGATCCGGAATTCTTACTCGTTTTTATCCAATTTGTAATTCGCTTGCTTTCCTCTTTTGAACATGTTGCCGAACGACTGCCTGAAAAAGATTGTATTCCGAACAGAAGAGCGCGGTTTTCACCGCGCCCTTGCCTTCTAACAACTTATATTTGACCCTCAGACTGCATCCGCAATTCTGACATGGGATACGTACCAGCGGCGCAGTTTCACAAAGCCCCAGGGTGCGTAGAGACCGCAGGTCACAATGCTCAGAAGAAGCACCACGATATACTGACCGAAGAGCTCCCCGCCGGTGCCGTCAAAGCGGAGTCGGCGACCCGAGATGCGTGCGTTCGGCGCATACCACTTGTTGAAGCTGCAGACCACCCACGGAAGTGCAATGCCGCAGGTCAAGGTAGTCGCGAGCGCCATAACCAGGTTATAACCGATCCACTCAAACATGTTGCCGTCAAAACCGGAATCCGGGAACACATCCGAACGATTCGGATCGCTCACTTCATCGGCAAATGCGGTGTGGCTCATAATCCACTGCTCCATCTTGAGCCCCATAACGAAGCTGAAGAGACCGCAGGTCACAACGGTCAGCAGAGCCCAAACGATCCACTTTCCAAATAGCTGAATACCGGTTCCGTTAAAAACCAGCCGCCTGCCGTTGTAAACACTGTGCTTACGCTCCCAGCCGATGGTATAGCAGATGACCCAAGGGCTTGCCAATCCGAGTGTGATCAAAGTAAGCAAAGCGCCGACTAAGCTGATGATGAAATACTCCATACCGCTGCCGTCAAACACGGACTTGCTCGGATCCAATATCTCCTTGCTAACAGCCGTTGCTGTTGTAGCTTCGCTCTTCATCTCCGCCGCAAACTGTTCCGTCTTTTCCTTCGGATTCTCGGCAAAACTCTTGAAGGCCTCAAAATCTTCTTTCGGCTGAATCTCCGATTCAATACCGGTGCCGCGAAGGAATACGCGAGACAGAGCGTCAAGGGCAAAGAAAGCCACCGCAATACTGAGAAGGGTAAAGAAGAAGTTTCCCCTGCCGACCAAGCGAAAAAGTAGGATAATCAGCGCAAGCACGTTGGCACCGAGGCACACAGCCATGCCGGTTGTCTGCTTCTCCTTCCTGCCGTAAAGCTGCACGCACGCAACGACGCCTGCGAGGGAGAGCAAGCAAAAGAGCAGTTTGCTTACATTGAAGACAATTCCGAGCATACTGGACAGACCGTATGCAACGCCGTAGAGCGGTAAAATATTTGCAAAAACCAAATAGGCAATTCCGCGCAAAAAGTAAAGTACGTAGCCGATTGTCACAGCGGCAAAGGCTGCGATCGGTGCCAATGCCGCCAGACGCTCCATATTGTCCGGTGTCCACAGCTGCTTTAGCGCCTCGCCCTGTCTCGCCGCTTCCTCGGCGGTTTCACGCGCGGCCCGTGCGGTGCTGTCCGCCGCCCGTTTTGCCTCCTGACCGGCCTGTTCCGCTTTCTCTTTGGCGTATTTCGCAGTATCTTCACTTGCGCTGCGCGCCTCCTCGGCAACCTTTTCCGCAGCTTCCCGGGCGCGCGCCGCAGCTTCTTCGGCATCACGCTCAAACCGGCTCTTTTCATGCGCCGCTTCACCGCTCGCAGCGGTGCTCTCATCCGCGGTGTTTTCCGACTGCTGCGCTGCCTCACCGTTTACGTCCGCGCTCTCCCCCGCGGTGTTCTCCGTCTGCCGCGCTGCCTCACCGTTTACGTCCGTGCTCTCACCCGCGGTGTTCTCCGTCTGCTGCGCTGCCTCACCGTTTACGTCCGCGCTCTCACCCGCAGTGTTTTCCGGCGCAAACTCCAGCTTCTCCCCGCAGTTCGGGCAGAACTTTGCTCCGGGTATGATTTTTGTGCCGCAATTCGGACAATACATCGTTTCCCTCCCCTTTCCTCATTCAAAGCGATGTCTACAGGTTCCTGAGCAGCCAGAATAACAGAACGACAGCCCAGAGGACGCCAAGAAACAGAATCTCCCATTTCTTGAAGTCCGTGCGCGCAGTCCGGATATAGACCTCGGCGCGATATGTGCCGTAGAACAGCAAAAGCGGCACGACCGTGAGGCTCAGCGGATTCTCCCGAAAAGCGGTTTTCGGCTGACCGTGAATCAGCGCCATCGCGGCGTGCGTCATGCCGCAGCCGGGACAGCGGTAACCGGTCACCAGCCGAAACACGCAGGGAATCCCAAGACCCGTACACTGTATGAACAGCGCGTAGGCTAGTCCCAACAAAACAATACGGGCAGTGAGTCTTCCCACTGCCCGTCGACGCTCTTCCGTCCCCTGAACCTCAGCAGCTTTCATTCCGACCTCCGACTTTGCGCATATAACTTGGTTAGTATACGCGAAAACAGTGCGAAACAAAAGAAGTTTCAAGAAACTGTAAGCGAAATTCAATCTTTGTAAGAATTAGCCCGCGTAGCGCATACCGGTAAACACATCAATGTCCTTGTACTGCTCCTCAACAATCCAAGCGGACCCTTCTTCCCAGACCTCCTCCGGATAGTTCCTGATGTGTACGCGAACCTCTCTGCCGTCCTCCAGGCGGAAGTCCACATAGCTCTTCCCGTCGCCCGCATAGAAGAAGAGTTTCGTGTCCGCCGGGAGCTCTACGGTCTCACCGCTCTCCTTTCCGTTCTTCACGAGAGACAAGGTAAGCGCCTGCTTCGTGTGAAGCTCTGTGACGCCGAGGTACTGATAGGCGCCGTGCACCTCGAGCTTGCCGCCCTGTCCCACAGAGACCGGCAGGCTCGCAGTCAGCGTGCTCAAGGTATCGAGCCGCGCATTGAGGAAGAGCGTCGCCGGATCGGTCACCCGCTGCAGGTCAAAACCTGTGCAGAGGCCCGGGGTGCCGAGCTCTGTATTTTCGCTCATGTCCGCCAGATTTACTGCGACAAGCTGCGAGTCATCGGCTATGTCCCCAACGAATTCACAGTAGAGGAAAGCGCCCTCTGTCGTCTTCACGAAGACAAGGCTCAGAAGGTCGCCCGACTCCTCCGATTTTTTGAATTTGTGCTCCTTGTTGTCGACTTCGACGGTAAAACTGCCGCTTTGTCCGCTCGGCGCGCTGACATGAATTCGTTTGCCATCAATATAGGCCTGCTGATTCGGGACAAGGACTGCCGCATACTGTGCGGGGCGCGCTTTCACCCGATCCGTGAAAAGGTCCGGAAAACTCTCATAAGAGAGCACCAAGCGATTGTACGTCACGTAGTTTCCGTCGCTCTCCGGAAGATAGAGTTCCAGCCCCTCGTTGCCGAGTGACCAGACCAGCTTATTCGCGGGGAAGCCCTCCTTTGCAAGCGCTGCGAGCTCTGTTTTTCCGATCTCCTGCGTCACCTGATCGACTGCGCCGTCGAACTGCTTCTCATCGCGCACAATCTGTGTGAGCAAGACTCGCTCGCCGGTCTTGCTGTCATAAGTATAGCCCTCCGCATCCGCAGAATAGCTGTCGGTGCCGCGCACAAAGCTCAGATAATTGCTGTCACTCCGGGTCAGGCGCACATCACCCGCGTACTGATTCGGCAAGGCATCCTCTGCGCTGTTTTGATGTGCCGCCGCATACGCCTCGAGTGCCTTTTGCTGGGTATCCGCATACGCGTCGAGCGCCTCGGTGAGCGCAGCGGTCGCGCCGTCCGGGACGGTCGGAATCATGGCCCAATCCGGATACGCGTAAAACTGATCCTGACTTCCCATGCCGGTCTCCCCGCCCGACACGCTCTCCCGCGTCGAACGGATGCTCTCGATGCTCACGCGGAGCTGCTCTGCCGCCTGCTTGTCATCCGTTGTCTCTGCCTGTTTGCTCTCCGCCGCCGTGCTCTCTCCGGCAGACGTCGCACTCTCTGTCGTGGCTGCCGTGCTCTCCGCGGACTTCGTGTTCTTTGCCGCACAGGCCGTCGCGCCGAGCGCGAGCAAGGTGACGCCGAGTGCCAATGCCTTCCTTGACTTTTTCATCTCTAATCCTCCCCTTTTATTTTGATACGATACTCAATAATAACCACCGAAGTTCTGCACCCAGTACATCTGCCCGTTCTCATAGCGGACACCGATGCCGATTTCCGTGAACTCCGGCCGCAGAATATTTTCACGATGTCCCTGGCTGTTCATCCAGGCCGTGACCACCGCCGCTGCGTCCGGCTGCCCCATCGCGATATTCTCACCCCAGCGGCCGTAGCCCGTCGCGCCGCGCTCCTGGTAGAGAGAATCAAAGCTCCGGCCGTTCGGTCTTGTATGATCAAACAGTCTGATGATTTCCGACGCGCGCTGGTCTGCAATGCCCTCGAGCAGCGGGTTCTCCGTGAGTTCTCCGAGTCCGCGCTTCCGTCGCTCCGCATTGACGAGGCGCAGCACTTCCTGCCGCTCTGCTTCTATATTTTTGCTGCTCTCCTGTACAATCGGCACGCGCTTTGTGTGAACTGTGCCGTTTCCGTCCACCCAGGCACCGCTCTGATTCACACGGCAGTTGTCCGGCGTGACCGTATTGGTCAGAAGATAGCCCGCCTGATCAAAGTAATAGCACTCCGCAATTCCGTTCCGATCGCCGTCAATCCACATCCAGCCGTTGACAGGGTACTTGCCGCCATCCATTTGATACCACCATCTGCCGTTGGTCTGCTGCCAGGCAGATGCCGATGCTGTCAGAGGCATTGCCGCCGCAACGACAAGCGCCGCAAGCATCCCTACAAGTTTCTTCATGTCTCTCTCCTTGTTATGCGATATGATTTCGAACTTGAATTGTAGTTTTTTTCAGACAGAATTGCAAGTTATCTTCTTTACTTTGATTTTACATTCTTTTATGGACAGCTGTATCGTATTCGGCTTTTCGTCGCTTGTCTCACTGCTCGTTTTCTCGCGGGCTCAGTAAGTTTTGATACTCTTCCGCACTCAGATCCTTGCCGTAACAGGTTTTAAAGTACTGCCGGACCTCCGTCTCGAGATCAAAGTTCGCCTGCTTCGGATATAAGGTGTTCGCAAGCCAGATTGCGCCGATCGGATACTGCGCGGGCGTGAGTACCCAGGAATGCGGCCGCGACGGAATCAGATAGACCTGCGTGTTTTTGATGGCCGGAATTTCCTGCCAGCTGCCGTCGCTGTTCATCTGATTCAAAAAATTCGCCGTGTCCGTCAGAATCACATCCGGATTCAGCTGCTTCACATCGGCCGCCTCAAGTATCATGCTACCGCCCCGCTGCTGCGCTTCGGTTCCCTGCATTTCGACGACATTGTCCGATAGAAGATTGATGACCTCACTCGTCTTGGCGCTCTTTAAAAGCACTTCATTCTCCATGCTCCCGCGGAAGCAAATGAGCTTCTTTTCTTTCTTCTTTTCCTTCTCCGCGACAGCCGTCACGCGCCGGTATACATCTTCCGTGTAGGCTGCAAGCTCTTCGCCCCGCTCCCGCTTGCCGAGAAGATCGCCGAGCATGCGAAACGCATTGCCCTGTCCCGCAAAACTCGAGTCGATTTCGACCACCGGCACGCCGAAATCCGCCTGGAGCTTGTCCGCCATCGCGCCGGTTCCGGTCTCCTTCTCATTGCCGTTCGACATATAGAGGATGACTTCCGGCTGGTAAGACAGGAGCGCAGCCTTCTGATCGCTCGCCTTATTCTTTCCGATTGCCGGGAGATTTGCATAGGCCGAGGACACATAGTCCTCTGCTTTCGGCTCCTGCCAGACCGAGACAAGCTTCTCCGGCGCAATCATATAGAGGTAGGACTGCGCATCGGTCGAGAGCACCGCGACCTTCGTGAGATCTTTTTTGACGCTCACATCACGCCCCGCGGCGTCCTTGAAGTGGCGAAGGCCGTTACTGTCTGCCTCATCCGACTGATAGGCATAAGTCTCGTGTGCCCCGTTCGCGCTCTCCGCCTGCACTGCCTCGCTGCTGTTTGTGCTCTTTTGCCGGTCCGCCTTCTGTCCGCAGCCGGCAAAGAGTAGCGCAGCCACAAGCGTCGCTGCCGATAAAACGTACATCCCCTGTTTTCTGTTTCGCATCATTCTTTCCTCCGTCCGGTCACACCGATGCCTGAATCCGTGGTTACTTCCATCGGTGACCGCCTCTATTTTCGCACGAAGCAGCGCGAAACTCCAGCCGGAAGGCACTTACATTTTTATGATCTCGATGAATTTTCTCAAAATAAGGCTTTGCATGTTCATGACCGAGAATATTATCGATAACAAAACCGTCCACGGCATCCAAGATCTCTTGAACGTCCCCGGCCTCCACAAGTGCTTCGATTTTAGGAAGGGGCTATCAACAGCGAAAAATCCCCGGCACACTGAGGTGCCGGGGATACACGCTTCTTTTTACTCTTCATCGCCCTTCAAAAGCGAAGCTCTCGCCTCGACCTCGCGCTTCTGCACATCGCCCGGGCACTGTTCGTAGCGGCTGAACTCGTAAGAGAACTCGCCGAGACCGCCGCTTAAGGAACGAAGGTCTGCGCCGTAGCCGTAGAGTTCGGACGCCGGAATGTCCGCGTGAATCAGCTGTCTGCCGTGGTGATCGGACTCCATGCCGAGCACTCTGCCTCTTCTGCGGTTCAAATCGCCCATCACATCGCCGGTGTTCGCATCCGGCACACGCACCGTGAGCGCCACAATCGGCTCGAGCAGTACCGGCATCGCCTCGAGGAAGCCCTTCTTAAACGCGATGCTCGCCGCCATCTTGAACGCAAGCTCGGAGGAATCGACCGGGTGATAAGAACCGTCGAGCAACACTGCCTTCAGACCGACCACCGGGTATGCCGCGAGCGGGCCCTTCTTGCAGCACTCTGCAATGCCCTTCTCGACCGCCGGGAAGTAGTTCTTCGGAACCGCGCCGCCAAAGACCTGCTCCTCGAACACATAGGCCTTCTCGAGATCACCGGAGGGTTCAAAGCTCATCTTGACATCGCCGAACTGACCGTGACCGCCGGACTGCTTCTTATAGCGTCCCGCCGCCTCAACCTTCTTCCGTATGGTCTCGCGGAACGCAAAGCGCGGCTTCTCGAGCACAATTTCAGCCTTATAGCGGCTCGCGAGTTTGCTCACAACAATTTCAAGCTGCTGGTCTCCGATGCCGTAGAGCAGGGACTGGCGATTTTCGGCATCGACCTCGGTGCGGAGCGTGCGATCCTCTTCCATGAGTTTCGCGAGTCCGGAGGCAATGCGATCTTCATCCCCCTTATTCTTTGCGACATATGCCTTATAGGTATAGGGTTTCGAAATCTGCGGCGGATTGTAGAGAATCGGTGCCTGCCTCTTCGCGAGTGTGTCTCCGGTCTCGGTCTCGTTCAGCTTTGCCATCGCGCCGATATCGCCCGGGCGAAGCTCGGTGACTTCGATTGCCTCCTTGCCGCGGAGCACATAAATCTTGCCGCTCTTCTCCTCAACTTCCTTGCCGGTGTTAAAGAGCTCGCTGTCCGGACGGAGCACGCCGGTCAAGACCTTTACCAGGCTGTACTTGCCGATGAACGGATCCGCGATGGTCTTAAAGACCTTCATCGAGAGATTCACATCCGGCTTATAGTTGGCGACCAGATGCTCGCCTGTCGTTAAATCCACGCCGCTGTCCCGCGCCGCTCTCTCGGGGGAGGGGAAGTAGCGGACAATCGCATTCATCAGTGCGTTTGCGCCCTGCGCATTCACACCAGAGCCCATCATGACGGGAACCATGTCACCGGTCGCGACCTGTTCGCGGAGCGTCGTATAAATTTCCTCCTCGGTAAAGCTCTCGCCGGAGAAGTAGCGCTCCATGAAAGCTTCACTCGACTCCGCGACCGCCTCGAGCAGCGCCTCGCGCGCAATCTTTAAGTTGTGCTCGGAGTAATCCGGAATGTCGGAATCCGTGTACTCTGCGCTGTGCTCCGCAAAACGGCGTCCCTTCATCTTGACGACGTTGACAAACCCCACAAACTTTTCGTTCTCGCGAATCGGCAGGTGCAAGGGCGCAACGCGCTTTCCGAAGCGGGACTCGAGCTTTAAGAGCAGCTCGCGGTAGCTCGCCTTGTCATCGTCCATATTGGTCACAAAAAAGATACGCGGCAGGCGAAGCTTTTCGCAGAGCTCCCAAGCCTTAATCGTACCGGGCTCCAGGCCGGCCTTGCAGTTGACCACAATCACGGCCGCATCCGCCGCCGCGACCGCCTCTTCGACCTCGCCGACAAAGTCAAAATAGCCGGGGGTGTCGAGGAAATTGATTTTCACCGGCTCTGCGTCCTGATCCGTATATTCGACCGGAATCAGCGCTGTGCTGATTGAGAAACCGCGGCGCTGCTCTTCCTTATCGTAATCGCTGAGTGTTGTGCCCTGCGAAACGCTTCCCATTTTCTTAATCGCACCGCCGACAAAGGCGCAAGCCTCTGCGAGCGTCGTCTTACCGGCGCCTCCGTGTCCCATGAGCACAACGTTTCGAATCTGTGAAGTCTCGTAAACTTTCATTGTGAACAGCTCCTCCTATTCGTTGATATCCCGATAACAGCTGTTTTGGCCGAGCTTTTATCTCTGATTATTCTACTAATTTTAACATAAAATTGCAAGGCGTTTACAGCATAGCGCACAATTTTGCCTTTATTGACAGTCACAGTCAGAGCCGATAAAATGAAAGAATTGTTAGGAGGTTACATATGACTTACGGTTTCATCGGTCTCGGACTGATCGGCGGCTCTATCGCAAAGGCACTGAAAGCTGGGGAGCCGGACTGTCAAATTTATGCCTACATGCCCTCGCGGGAAATGTTGGAAGAGGCGCGCGCGGACGGCACGGTAGACCGCATTCTCACCGGCACCGAGCCCTGCCTCGCCGACTGTGACGCAGTGTTTCTCTGCGCGCCGGTAGAGACCAACAGCAGCTATCTCGCCGCACTCCGCAATATTCTGACAGCGGACACGCTGATTACCGATGTCGGCAGCAGCAAACAGAGCATAGAGCGGGAAGTGTTGCGCCTCGGCCTCGGCGCGCAGTTCGTGGGCGGTCACCCGATGGCCGGTTCCGAAAAGAGCGGCTATATCTATTCGGATGCCCTGCTCCTCGAAAACATCTTTTATCTGCTCTGCCCGACCGCCGAGACGCGCCCGGAGATGCTTCGGCGGATGGAGGCGCTCGTACTCCGTATGCTTGCGAACCCCTATGTGATCGACGCCGCGACCCACGACCGCGCGGTCGCGACCATTTCTCATCTCCCGCATCTCATTGCGGCTGCGCTCGTAAACCTCGTGAAGGACACGGACAACGAGGCGCACACCATGCGCTCACTTGCAGCCGGCGGTTTTAAGGACATCACCCGCATTGCGAGCTCTTCGCCCATCATGTGGCAGCAGATTTTTTCGGCCAACCGGGACGCTGTACTCACCGTCTTTGACAGCTACATGGATGCGCTCACGGGAATCCGCACTGCCTTGCGGGACGACAATATGCAGGCGATTCACGAACTCTTTCTGAAATCCGGCCGGTTCCGCGACCAGTTCAGTGACGCCGCAGGCCTCCTCAGCGCGCAGTACTCGTTCTCGGTGCATGTTGCCGACAGACCCGGTGCGATTTCGATTATCGCCGCGATTCTCGCCGCCGGAAATGTAAATGTCAAAAATATCGGCATCAACCACAACCGGGAGAGCGGCGACGGCGCGCTCCGCATTGAATTCTATGATGCCGACAGCTGCCAGAAGGCCGCTGCCCTCTTAAACGGCTACGGCTTTGAACTCGAGATGAACCGCTGATCTGCTCCGCGCAGAGAAAGGAGTTTCCATGCACTTATCCGCTTCCACGCCGCTCCGCGGCTCTCTCGTCATTTCCGGCGACAAATCCATCTCGCACCGCGCCGTGATGTTCGGCTCGCTCGCGACCGGTACGACCGAAATCGAGGGCTTTCTGCCCGGCGAGGACTGCCTCTCCACCATACGCTGCTTCCGCAGTATGGGCGTTCGGATTGAACAGCGCGGCAGCTCTGTGACGATTCTCGGGCGAGGACTCCGGGAGCTCATGCCGCCTGCGGAAGCGCTCGACTGCGGCAACAGCGGCACGACCACCCGGCTCTTAAGCGGCGTGCTCGCCGCGCAGCGCTTCTCGTCCGTTCTGACCGGCGATGCCTCGATTCAACGCCGCCCGATGAAGCGCGTCATCACACCGCTTTGCGCAATGGGCGCCGATATCAAGAGCATCTCCGGCAATGACTGTGCGCCGCTCGCGATTCGCGGCAAACAGCTCTACGGCGTTCACTTTAACTCGCCGATTGCCTCTGCTCAGGTGAAATCCGCCGTGCTGCTCGCCGGGCTCTATGCCTCCGGCCAGACCACGGTCACCGAACCCGCGCTCTCCCGCGACCACACCGAGCGCATGCTCCGCGCCTTCGGCGCCAAGGTCTCGACCGGCAGCTTCGAGGGGCGCCCAGCCATCACCGTCTCCGAGACCGAAAATCTCTACGGCACGGAAATTTCCGTGCCGGGCGATATCAGCTCCGCTGCCTTCTTTCTGGTTGGTGCGAGCATCGTGCCGGGCAGCGAGGTAGTACTTCGGAATGTCGGCATCAACCCGACGAGAGACGGCGTCATTTCCGCACTCCGCGCGATGGGCGCAAACATAGAGGTGCTGGATGTCCGGAATGAGGACAGCGAACCGGCAGCCGACCTTTTGGTTCGCCACGCGTCGCTTCACGGCACCGAAATCGGCGGCGAGCTGATTCCCCGTCTGATTGACGAACTTCCGGTACTCGCAGTCGCCGCAGCCTGCGCCGAGGGACGCACCGTGATCCGCGATGCCGCCGAATTGAAAGTGAAAGAGTCGAACCGCATTCACACCATGGCGGAGGGGCTCTCCCGCCTCGGCGCTAAGGTAGCGGAGACCGAGGACGGCCTCATCATCGACGGCGGCGGCGCCCTTCACGGCGGCGAAGTCGAGAGCTACTTCGATCACCGCGTCGCGATGAGCTTTGCGATTCTCTCGCTCGTCACCGACGGAGATGTGAAAATCACCCATCCCGAGTGCGTCAACATCTCCGCGCCGACCTTTTACGAGGACCTCGAGCGTCTCCGGAATTAAAGGCCTCTGACCACATTTTTTCAGCTCTTCCTAAAAAGCACTTGCATTTTGGAGCTGATGTGCTATTATAAACAAGTGCTTTGCGGGATCGTAGCTCAGCTGGGATGAGCGTTCGCCTCACACGCGAAAGGTCAGGAGTTCGAGCCTCCTCGGTCCCATGAACGTAACTCTGTCGATGATCGGCAGAGTTTTTTTGTGCCGTAAATCCCTCGATTTTTCTTCTCAGCCCTGATCGGCAGCCACTCCTTTTCTCGAACTTGATCGCTTCCGGTTCATCTTCTCTTTCTTTCACTCTCTTTCTTTTGCTGGCTTTTTTTCCCGCTATTTTGTCTCTTGCCGCATCGTTCTTCTTTCACGCCCTTTCTTCTGCGGATACACTTTGTACGCTCATCTTAAGCGGCGCTCCTTTCCTTTTCTTTCTCACTTCTCTCTGCCTTGCTTGATTCTCATTCTTGTTTTACCGCTTCCCGCTTGTTTTTGCTCATCCTTCCTCTACAGCAGCGCCGAAAGCGTTCATTTCTAATCTTTTGATAAACTTTTCACATGTTCTCTTGCGTATCCTGCTCTACTGTGCTACAAACTATATAACATATCAAAGCAAAGGAGAAACCATGCAGGAGAACAAGAATCCCAAACAGCCCACACCGCTGATTCCCAATCTGTACTTTGTGATTCTTCTGATTACCCTAATTCTGAACACGGTCATTGTTCCGCAGTTACAAAATGCAAGGGTCAAAGAAGTTTCCTACAATGTCTTCATGGACCTGACCTCGCAAAAGAAAATCGATAAGGTCCAGGTTGACACCAATCAGATTGTCTTCACGGAAAAGGGACAGAGTGCCATCTATAAGACCGGTGTCATGACAGACCCCGATCTCACCCAGCGGCTCTACAATGCGGGCGCGGACTTCCGCACCGACATCGTCCATGTCCAGACGCCCATGGAGAAGCTCCTCTACAACTGGGTCATCCCGATTATCTTCATGATCATTTTCTGGCAGATTCTGAGCCGCCAGTTCAGCTCGCTCGCCTCCAAGATGGGCGGCATGGGCGGCGGTCTCGGCGGCAGCCCCTTCGGCAACTTCGGCAAGAGTAACGCCAAGGAATATGTGAAGTCCACAGACGGCATCCACTTCCACGATGTCGCCGGGGAGGACGAGGCCAAGGAGAGTCTGCAAGAGATTGTGCAGTACTTAAAAGATCCGAGTCAGTACACCGCAATCGGCGCGCAGATGCCGAAGGGCATATTGCTCGTCGGCCCGCCCGGAACCGGTAAGACCCTGCTTGCGAAGGCGGTCGCCGGAGAGTCCAATGTCCCCTTCTTCTCGATTTCCGGTTCGGAGTTCGTCGAGATGTTTGTGGGTATGGGAGCCTCGAAGGTGCGCGACCTCTTCCAGCAGGCCAAGGCGAAAGCCCCCTGCATTGTCTTTATCGACGAGGTGGATGCCATCGGCGGCAAACGCTCTGCGGGCTCCTTCGGCGGAAACGACGAGCGCGAGCAGACCTTAAACCAGCTGCTCACCGAGATGGACGGCTTTGAGGGCAACTCGGGTGTCATCATACTCGCGGCGACCAACCGCCCCGAATCCCTGGATCCGGCGCTCCTTCGCCCCGGCCGCTTTGACCGCCGCATCCCGGTGGAACTCCCGGATTTAAAGGGCAGAGAAGAAATTCTCAAAGTGCACGCAAAGAAGGTGCGCCTCGCGGACAATGTCAACTTCCACACGATTGCGCGCATGGCCTCCGGTGCCTCCGGCGCCGAGCTCGCGAACATCATCAATGAGGCTGCGCTCCGCGCGGTTCGAAGCGGCCGCAAGGTTGCAAACCAGCAAGACCTCGAAGAGAGCGTCGAGACCGTCATTGCGGGCTACCAGAAGAAAAATGCGGTGCTGACCGACAAAGAGAAGGCGACCGTCGCCTATCATGAGATTGGTCACGCTCTGGTCGCCGCGCTGCAAAGCCACTCTGCGCCGGTACAGAAAATTACAATTATTCCCCGCACCTCCGGTGCGCTCGGCTATACCCTCCAGGTCGAGGAACACGATAAATACCTCTACACCAAAGAAGACCTGTTGAATAAGATTTGCACCTATACCGCGGGTCGCGCCGCAGAGGAAGTGGAGTTCGGCGTCATCACAACCGGCGCTTCGAATGACATTGAGCAGGCGACCAAGATTGCGAGAGCCTTAATCACCCAGTACGGCATGGACGAGCAGTTCGGCATGGTACAGCTCTCCCAGCGCAACAGCCGTTACCTCGGCGATGAGAGCACTTCAACCTGCTCGGAAAAGACACTCGAGGAAATCGATAAGCGCGTTGTCGCCCTGGTGCAGGAGCAGCACGACAAGGCCGTTGCCTTGCTCCGCGAGAACAAGGATAAGTTAAATGAGCTTGCGCAGTACCTCTACGAGAAGGAGACCATCACCGGTGAGCAGTTCATGGACATTCTGAACCGCCCCTCTGCCTATGCTTCGCTCGCACAGGCGCAGCCGACGCTCTAAGCAACGCGAAATATGCGTTTAAGCGTATGAACAAGCAGCCCCCGGATTCACCGCAGTCGAACGGTAATTCCGGGGGCTTTCATTTGACCGGCAAACAGAGCTTCATCTTTAAGGCTTGCTGTAACGCAAAAGCCTCCTTATCGATTGATATCGATAAGGGGGCTTTGTTGTTTGCAAGATTATATTTACATCATCCCAGGCGCTCCAGCACTTCCGAAATCTCTCGAAAAGACTGTATCCGCTCCTCTTCTTCCGGGTGCGCATTCTCCGGGTCAAAGAGCAGAGCCTGCATCTTTGCCGCATGAGCACCCTCAAGATCGTGTTTTACGGAGTCTCCGACAAAGAGAATCTCATTCATCTCGATGCGCTCCGCTCTTCCCGCGCGCGCCAGCGTCTCGTTTGCCTTCTTCGCGCTGTACTTGAAGAAGTGGCGGAGCGGCTTGTCCACGCCGCACTCCTCGCTTGTCACGATGAAGTCGACGATGTCGCCAAGCCCCAGTTTCTCAATCTTCTTGTACTGCACATAAGCGGTCATATTCGTGCCGATGCCGATCAGAAAGCCCCGCATCTGCAAATCCCGGAGCATTTCGACGGCGCCTTCATTCGGCACCATCGTATCAAGCAGTGCCTGCCAGTAGCGCTCCGCGAGCGCGGCCGCGTGCGGAAAGACAGGGAGGTTCCGCTTCGCAAGCCAGAGTTCCGCACGCAACACGCGGTTATGAGACGCCGCAATGGGTCCCATTTTCTCTGCCTGCTCGGCAATCAGCTCTTCTATCTCGCGGCGCGTCTGCTCTTCGGGGAGCCGGAACCGGTCTCTCGCATAGGCTGCCCAAGCGTCTGCGCCTGCCCGATGAGCCGCCTTGAAGTCATAGAGCGTATCGTCGAGGTCAAAAATAATTGCTTTAATCATGCTTCCTCTCAAACTTCACGCCGCAGGATGCGGCAGATTTCGTCCACGTCCGCGAGCTCCAAATCCGCGTAGAGCGGCAAGGTCAGCACACGTCTGGAAACGGCCGCCGCAATCGGCGTGCTCTCCGGTGTGTAGCGCTGTCCGAGGAACGGAAATGCGTTGGTGCAGGGATAAAAGTACTTCCGCGGGAAGTAGCCTCTCGCCTGCAGGCGCTCTGCGGCCTCATCCCGCGTCTCCCCATAAGCGTCCAAGAAGACGACGGGGAAGTAAGCGTAGTTCGGCGTCACATTCGCCTGCTGCGGCGGAAGCTTAAGTCCTGTGACACTTGTGAGCCGTTCCCGATACCGCTCATAGACCTGCTTTCGCTTGACAATCTCCTCGGGAAAATGCCGGAGGTTACAGAGCCCCATGGCCGCCTCGAATTCGTTCATCTTGCCGTTGCCGCCGATACAGTAGGTCTCATTCTCCTGAATGCCGAAATTTTTGATTCGGAACAGTTTCTGACTCAGTTCCGGATCATGACAGCAGACCGCACCGCCCTCAATTGTGTGGAACACCTTGGTCGCATGGAACGAGAACATCGCGACATCACCGAACGAGGCCGCACTCTTTCCGTCTTTTTGCACGCCGAACGCATGTGCCGCATCATAAATCAGCGGGAGATGATGGCGCGCCGCAATCTCCGCGAGTGCGTCGGTATCACAGAGCGTGCCGTAGACGTGGACGGGCAGAATTGCCGCCGTGCGCGGGGTAATCAGCGCCTCGAGTTTTGCCGGATCCAGGGTGTAAGTCTCGGGATCAATGTCGCAAAAGACCGGTGTCAGTCCCGCGCGGACGATAGCCCAGGTCGTCGAAGCAAAGGTAAAGGGCGTCGTAATCACTTCGCCGCGGAGACCTAACGCCTGCAGGGCGAACTCGAGCGCGAGATGACCGTTCTGAAAGAGCGTGACCTCCGGCACGTCGAAAAAGCGACGGAGTTCCTCGGTCAATGCCTCGTGCTTGACTCCCATGTTGGTGAGCCAGCGACTCTCAAAAATATCGCGAATCTCTTCGACATACTCCTCGAGCGGCGGCAGCGAAGAACGCGTCACCAGTATTTTTTTCTCCATTCTCTCCCCCCTACCTCTCAGGCCTGTTGCGGTCTCCGTGCCGTTACGCGAGAAATGCCTTGACTGCGCTGTACACGCCCTCGCCGTCCAGACCGTAGTGATGAATCAGCGCCTCTGCGGGGCCGGATTCCGTGTAGCGATCGTAAATGCCGACGCGCTTTAACTTCGCCGTGCACTGTTCCGCAAGCACTTCCGCGACCGCGGAGCCGAGACCGCCGATGATCGAGTGCTCCTCAACCGTGACAATCTTACCGATTTCCTTGGCTGCGCGAAGTACTGCTGCCTCATCGAGCGGTTTAATGGTGTGCATATCGATGACGCGTGCCTCTATGCCCTCGGTCGCAAGTTTCTCTGCCGCTTCCATCGCCGAAGCGACCGGAAGCCCCGCCGCAATGATTGCGACATCCTTGCCCTCGCGCATCGTAATCGCCTTGCCGATCTCAAACTTGTAAGTCTCGGGATTGTTGAACACCGGCGTTGCGAGGCGACTGAAGCGCATGTAGACAGGTCCGTTGTGCGCATACGCGGCGCGCACCATGGCCTCGGCCTCGACATCGTCGGACGGCACCATAACTACCATGCCCGGGATGGTGCGCATCAGCGCAAAGTCCTCGTTGCACTGGTGGGTTGCGCCGTCCTCGCCGACCGATATGCCGCCGTGAGTCGCAGCAATCTTCACATTCAGCTGCGGGTAGCCGACGGAATTCCGAATCTGCTCATAGGCTCTGCCCGCCGCGAACATTGCGAATGAACTCGCAAACGCAACGCGTCCGGTCGCGGCAATGCCGGCTGCGACACCAATCATGTTCTGCTCGGCAATGCCGCAGTTGATGTGACGCTCCGGGAATGCCTTACGGAACACCGCGGTCTTTGTGGAGCCCGCGAGATCGGCATCCAGTACGAGGAAATCCTCATGTTCTTTTCCAAGTTCCGCGAGGGTTCTGCCATAGCTCTCGCGGGTCGCAATCTTTTTTCCCTGACTCATAACATCTCCTCCGCCTTGTCCAGTTCCGCCAGAGCCTTTGCGAGCTCCTCATCGTTCGGGCCCTTGCCGTGCCAGCCGACCTGATTTTCCATGAAGGAAATGCCCTTGCCCTTCACAGTCTTCATGACAATGGCTGTCGGGCACCCCTTCGTATTTCTCGCCTCCGCAAATGCCGCGCGGAGCTGGTCAAAGTCATTGCCGTCCGCCACATTGATCACATGGAAGTTGAAGGCCTCGAACTTCTTGTCAATCGGATAAGGCGAATTCACCTCGTCAATCGGTCCGTCAATCTGCAGATTGTTGTTGTCCACGATTACAACCAGATTGTCGAGCTTTCGGAAGCCCGCGAGCATTGCTGCCTCCCAGACCTCTCCCTCTTCGATCTCACCGTCGCCGAGCAGCGCGTAGGTGCGGTAGGACTCGCCGTAGATTTTCGCTGCGAGTGCCATGCCAACCGCCGCAGAAATGCCCTGGCCGAGCGAACCGCTCGACATATCGACACCCGGAATGTGCTTCATGTCCGGATGCCCCTGTAAATAGGAGCCGATGTGACGGAGAGTTAAAAGATCTTCCTCCGGGAAAAAGCCGCGCGCCGCGAGCGCCGCGTAAAGGCCGGGTGCGCAGTGACCCTTCGAAAGCACAAAGCGGTCTCTCTTCGGATCTTCCGGGTTTTTCGGGTCAATGTGTAACTCCTCAAAATAAAGCAGCGTGAACACTTCCGTTGCCGAGAGAGAGCCGCCCGGATGCCCGGACGCAGCCGCATGTGTGGCGCGGAGTATACCTCTCCGCAGCTTTAGCGCATATCGTTTCAGCTCCTGATTATCCATGTAATTTGTCTCCTCCTGTCCCCAAAGTCCAAAACAGACTTTGGATTCAGTATAGCAAAAGCTTCTATATAAGAGAAGAACCTATCTTGCGAAAAAGCTTGCGCGAATCGCGCTGAAATAAATATCAAAAAAGCTCAGGCTTACACCTGAGCTTCATCGAGCTTTCGGCCGGACTCGAACCGGCGACCCACGCATTACGAATGCGTTGCGCTACCAACTGCGCTACGAAAGCAAAGTGACCGATCCGGGAATCGAACCCGGGTTTGAGCCGTGAGAGGGCTCCGTCTTGACCGCTTGACCAATCGGCCTTGCTTTGTTGCTACCCTTTTCAGGGCAAATCGAGGCGACAAGATTCGAACTTGCGGCCTCAGCGTCCCGAACGCTGCGCTCTACCAAACTGAGCCACGCCTCGAACTGTTTCCTCAATGCTTTGACAGTATACTGGACAGCCGCAAACTTGTCAACAAAAATTTGCAAAGAAAAAGGAAATGGATGATTGTAAGATGAACTAGGACAATAAAAAAGAGCCGATGACGAACTCGTG
>NZ_CALEYG010000029.1 GCF_937924975.1 uncultured Stomatobaculum sp. | reverse complement strand
AGCGAACCACAAGATTTCGACACATTATAAAGATACCCGGTAGAAGCACACAGGCGGTTGAGCAAGGTTTAAAAAAGCTCCGAGAGCTGTACGGAGAACGATTCAGCCAAGTTTTTCGCTCCATCACAAGTGATAATGGCAGTGAATTTGCTTCACTGCCACAGTTGCTTCCCACGATCCCCATATATTATGCCCATCCGTACTCCGCCTACGAACGCGGACTAAACGAAAAGCAGAACTCCTTGATTCGTCGGTTCTTGCAAAAGGGCCGTTCTTTTGATGACATTGCGGATGAGAAGATACAAGAGATACAGAACTGGATCAATCAACTCCCCCGAAAGTCCTTTCACTACAGTTCGCCGGAGGAATTATTTCAGACTGTCCTACTTGATCTTGCAATCTAGCAAATACTTTTTATTTGCGGAGCAGTTCCTCCGAATCGAGCACCAGCGTAAACGGTCCTTCGTTCACAAGCGCAATTTTCATGTCCGCGCCGAATACGCCCTCTTCCACCGTCTTGCCGATCCCTTCCCTGCGGCAAGTGTCGAGAAGATAGCGATAGAGTCGCTCCGCGTGTTCGGGCTTACCCGCCTTCACAAATGAGGGGCGATTTCCCTTCCGGCAATCCGCATAGAGCGTAAACTGCGAGATTAAGAGTACGCTGCCCCCGATCTCCGCGAGACTTAAATTTGTCTTGCCGTTCTCATCGGGGAAGATGCGAAGTCCCGCCACTTTCCTTAGCATGCGGTCGGCGGTCTCCTCGGTGTCGCTGTCCGAGATGCCGACCAGAATGAGATACCCTCTTTCGATTGCGCCGGTCACGCGCCCCTCGACCGTGCAGGACGCCTGACTCACACATTGCAGTACAAATCTCATAAGAACTGCATAACCTCCTCTTTTAAAGTCTCTCTGCGATCTCTGAGCAGTAAGAGCTGATTGTAGCGCGCATAGTCCGCGTGACCTGTCTCATCCGCAAAGGCGAGCACCGCGCTGTTTTCGTTGAGTTCGGTCAGGAAGAGTGCAAGCTCCTGTCCCTCGCCGAAGCCCTCCGCCATAAAACGGAGCGAGCGCGACAGTGCCTCTCCGGTCTCTGCCTCGCGCTGCTTTCTGGCCGCTTCGTCGGCCGTAAAAGCTGTGCGCAGCGCGGCAAAGGCATCTTTCGGCTCTGCCGCATCCGCCAAGGTCTCATAGTGCCGGAGCCTTGTGACAACTTCCGTGAGCTGCCGCTCCCGCGACGGCGACAGCGCCTCGGCCGCCTGCTCCCGCAATAATCGCTGCTCGGCCGCAAAGCATGCCTCCCGGAGTGCCTCTGTGACGGCTGTCTGCCCCACTGCCTCTGCGTCCCGGATTTCTTTCAGAATACGAAAGACCTCTTGCTGCACCCGGAAGTCCTCCTGCCACTTCCGGACGCGCTCCCCGATTGCCGAAGAGAGCAGCGCAATAAAGCTGAGCTTCTCATCAAAACCGGTCTTTTTGAGCCTTGCGGCATCCGCCTTCTCCCTGCCGCAGAGAATGCCCGCAATATCGTAGAGCGCTGCGTACTTCCGATACAGCAGGTAATAGCGGTAAAACTTATCCGCGATTTCCGCATCCTGCAAAAAGGAAGCGGTGAAATCTCCGCTCACGTCGAGTTGAAGCGCCTCATAGGCCTTCAGCGAATCCGAGAGATCCTCCCAGCCGCGCGCAGTCACAAAGCGCTTGCCCGTCTCGCCCGCGCGCACAAAGAAGAAAGCCTCGGGCTCAAGTTCCAGGAAGGCGAGAACCGCGCCGTGCATGCCGCGCTCTAAGGCGTAGTGCTTCCAGACCGCAAAATCCGCCGTCACGCGAAGTTCGCGCACGCGATCCTTGGTCACCACGTCAAAGTCTCGCACCGCGCGGTTATACTCGGGCGGGTTGCCCGCGGTCACAATGACCCAGCCGTCCGGCACGCGGTGGGTACCGAAGGTCTTGTACTGGAGAAACTGCAACATGGTCGGCGCAAGCGTCTCCGAAACCGTGTTGATCTCGTCGAGGAATAAAATTCCCTCCCGCTTGCCGCTCTTCTCCATCATCTCATAGACCGAGGCCACAATCTCGCTCATCGTGTAGTTTGTGGTCTTTTGCGGTCTGCCGTCAAAAAACTGCTCGGTCACAACCGGAAGGCCGATGGCGCTCTGGCGCGTGTGATGAGAAATGGTATAGGAGACGAGCGCGAGTCCCTTCTCCTCGGCGAGCTGGCGCATAATCGCAGTCTTGCCGACGCCGGGTGCGCCCATCAGGAGAAGGGGGCGCTGCCGCTCCCTGGGAATCCGATAGTGCCCGCTCTCATCCTTCCACAAATAGGCATCGATTGCGCGGGAAATTTCCTCTTTTGCCTCTTGAATGTTCACGCCTTCTTCTCCTCCAGATATGCCTTGAGCGCCCAGGCGGGAACACGTTGTTCCACGCTCTCCTCGCGCCCCGGAAATACAAAGACGGTCTGGTAGGGGGTTGCCCGTTCCGGAAACTGTCCCTCTCCGTCCGTAAAATAAAATACACCGCGAAGCCCCGACAAGGCCCCCTGTGCCGTCAGTTCCTCCAGATAGCGAAACAGCGGACGAAAATCCGTGCCGCCGCCGCCCGATAGCTGCAGGCTGTCCCGCGCGGCCTCAAGTTCGCCGAGGCTATGGCAGCGCCTGTCCTGCCTGACAGCCTCATCGCACTGAATCAGATGAATTTTCGCATCGCGGAAAAAGGCCTGCTCTTCGCGAAAGATACCCAAAGTCTCCGCAAAAAACTGCTCCACATCTCCGTGCTGGGTCGAGGCCGAAGTGTCGATGGCGATGACCAGCGCTGCAATGCGCCGCTCCTCGCGGTACTCGTTTTCCTCAATCAGGGGCATATTGCCGTAGTGCTCCATGCCGTAGTAGTAGAACCCGTAGTCAAAGGCGTCCGGGTCGATCTCCATAACCTCCCGCTCAACCGCAAAGCGGCGCAGGATTTCCCCGTAGGAGAGCCGCGCTTCTCCCTGCACGCGAAGGGTGCGGAGAAAGCTCTCCGCGCCCTTGCCCGCCTCTTTTCCGGCGGCAAGGAGCATTTTTTCGACATGTTCCGCCGCATCCTCCCAGCGCTTCTCCTCGGCCGGCAGAGACTTTTCCTCTGTCTTCGGCGGCTTGGTCTCCGGATTTTTCCAGAGACTGTGGTCGCAACGCCAAAAGGTTTTCCGAAGTTCTTCCCGCTCGTCGTAACTTAAGTCCATGCCCTGTAAACTGCGGTAGATGCGCTCCGCTGTCATGATGCGGCTCTCCGCAAGAAAGCGCTCATACCAGGCGCGCCGCGTATCGCTCTCTGTCTCTCTTAGGATGTCTTCATCCAGAGAGTCCGCGAGGTACTCGACCGCGACATCCGCCGCGAGGTCCCAGTTTTCCCTGTCCGCCGCAGCCGCCGGCACATGGTAGACATGGCGGAAGATGCAATGCAAAAAGAGGTGAAAGCAGGTCCGCCGTAGCGCCCTCGGATTGTCGACAAAGCACTGCAACAGGTAGCGCGGCTGGTAGGCGACCGCACTTCCGTCCGTTCCTATATTTTGAATGCGCAGATCCATCTGCGGGCGAAGCAGAAAGAAGGCACTGCGAAGAAACGGCAGCGCGAGGCTCAATTCCGTGACGGTATAATTCCATATCTTTTCGCCTGCCGCCGTAAGCGCTTCGCGATTGCCGCTCATGTCTCCTCCTCTCTCAGAGCGAAAAATCCGTGCTCTGCCTTTGTTCCCTGCCCTGCATGAGTTCGGCGCAGAGTTCCGGGAGCTTCGCCTTTCCCGCCTCATGAAGCGCATAGCGCCGCGCTTCTTCGGAGAGAAGTTGCTCTCGCCTGAGCCAAGTCAGCAGCGCTATGAGGCGTGCCCTGTCATGACTTGCCTCCCAGTCCCGGAAGGCGAGCTCTGCCGCGGTCTCGCTCTCGGCCGCGAGATAGTCCCTGTACGCTTTGCGCCGCACTTCGGCGAGCCGATAGGGGGAACGGAGGCGCCCGATTGCAATGCGGCAGGCAACTTCCCGCTCCGCCGCCGCGGCCCGTTCAAACTGGCGGTCATACTGGAAAAAATCGATTTCCCGCCGTGTCACACACTCCCGGAAGGCGTAGCCGCAGCCCTCAATCCGCGGGTGAATCGCGCGCGCCATGGTGTCTTCATCGAACTCATTTTGAAATGACGGAAAGTAGAGTTCCGCCTCGCCGTCAGAGAGTTTCAGTTCGCAGCGAAACGCCGGTTCCGGCTCCGAGAGCAGCGCGCGGAGCGCATAAAAATTGCCCTGCGGCGCGGCGTAGTGCACGCTCTGCAGGGCATCACAGGCACGAAACACCGCATCGCCGACTTCGGTCAGCGTCTCGGAGAGCGAGACGCTGATTAGATCCGGCATGCCGTAACAGGCAAAATCGCCGATTTCCGCAATCCCGGGCGCGAAGTCAAGCGTTCTAACGCCGGAAAGCTCCCGAAAAGCCCCGCGCGCGACGCGACGGACAGCCGCACCGTCCCGGCTGTCAGGCACCGTGAGCGCTACTCCGGCGTCCCGCACTCCCGAGAGCACTAAGCTGCCGTCCGGTGCTGTCTCAAAGAGAAACATTCGCCTCAGCGCTCCGTAAAGTCCGCGATATTACCGGCTGCGTCCAGGGTGAAGCTGCCGTCCAGAGAAATCCACTGTTCTCTTTCGTTGTAACCGCCCCGGAAACCCTCTCTCTGCCCGTTTCCGGCTGCCGTCAGGTACTGCTCCGCCGTGAGCGTCTTGTCGCCCGCATGAATCGCCGCATCCTTATTGATTCGCACCTTGCCGGTATAGTAGAGTGCCGCGCTCTCATCGGCAATGTAATACGCTTTTTTCCCCTTCGGCGCGACATGCCGAAGCGACATCTCTTCTTCGGTCGCAAATCCCGTCCGAGAAAAGACCCGCGTACCGTCCTCCCGCACTGCCGTGAGCACATAGCTCTTTCCGTCGAGCGGGAACGTATCGCCGACCGCCAGGCTCTCAACCGCCTCCGCATTGTATTTGACCGCCGCGTAGAGCGAGACAAAGTCGAGCGCATAGTAGCTTCCGCAGTCCGAAACGACCGTCAGCGGTCGCCCGTTGTCGTCCTGTCTGCTCTTTAAAAACGGCGCTCTGTTCCGATAGGCCTCGGTCAAAGCCTCGTAGGAAAAGGTCCCCGCGCCGTTTGTGCCGCTCCCGGTTCCCACAAACTGTGACAGGTTCTGATTCGCCGCCGCCTTTTCGCTCCGCGCATTGACGCGATAGCGATCCGGCACAAAAACCTTGTCGGATGCCACGGTTCTCTTGCCGCGGGTTATGGTCGCAGCCTCCGCTGCCTGCGGGAGCGCGGTCACAAGAATTGCCGCTGCCGCCAAAAAAGTAATCGCTCGTCTGACTTTCATCGTCCTATCCTCCGCTGATTCTATTTTAGCTTTTCTCCCCCGCAAAGCCAAATGAAACTTATGCTTCTCTCTCCCCCGCGAGCTCACGCACCACTTCGCCCGCGAGTATCAGTCCCGCAACCGCCGGGACAAAGGCCGTGCTGCCCGGGATATCCCGGCGCTCGGTGCACTTCCGCTCGGTGCCGGGCGGACACACACAGTGATTCCGGCAGCTGATGCTCGGATCCTCCAGGGGTCTGACCGGTGCTTCGGTCGAGTAGACCACCTTACACTTCCGGACGCCCCGCTTCTTTAACTCGCGGCGCATGACGCGCGCCAGCGGGTCCACACTGGTCTTATAAATATCCGCAATTGCAAACTTGGTCGGGTCCAGCTTATTGCCCGCGCCCATGCAGCTGATGATTTTGGTATTCGCCTCTCTTGCCTGCAAAATGAGCTGAATCTTGCCGGTCACGGTGTCAATCGCATCGACCACATAGTCGTAATCGCGAAAGTCAAAGTGATCCGCAGTCTCCGGCAGATAAAACATGCGATGCATGGTCACGCGGCAGTCCGGATTGATTTCCGCCACTCTCGCCGCCGCGACCTCAACCTTATATTTGCCGACGGTCGAACGCAGAGCGAGTATCTGGCGGTTTAAATTCGTGAGACAGACCTTGTCGTCATCGATTAAGTCCAGTGCGCCGACACCGCTCCGCGCGAGTGCCTCCGCGACATAGCCGCCCACGCCGCCGAGTCCGAAAATCGCGACGCGGGAAGCCTTGAGTCTCTCCATCGCCGGGACACCGAGCAAGAGCTGGGTTCTCGAAAACTGATTCAGCATGTTGCCTCCGTGAGTCTGCCTGTGAGTGCCGAGGCCGCCGCACTCTTCGGGGAAGCGAGATAAATCTCGACCTTGGAACTCCCCATTCTGCCGAGGAAGTTTCGATTGTTGGTCGCAACCACGCGCTCTCCGTCCGAGAGAATGCCGCCGGTTCGCCCGCAGCAGAGTCCGCAAGACGGGTGGGTAATCATGGCGCCCGCCGCCGAGAGAATCGCCAAGGTGCCGTTTGCCTCTGCCTCTTCCCAGATTTTCCGGGAGGCCGGCGTCACGATGAGTTTCACAAAGGGCGCAATGTGCTTGCCCTTCAGAATCTCTGCGGCCGCCATCAAGTCCTCAAGCCGTCCGTTTGTGCAGGAGCCGAGGAATACCTGGTCGATGGCCACGGGTTCCAGGTCGCGAATCGCTGCGACATGGTCCACATTCGAGGGCAGCGCCATGACGGGCACAAAGTCCTCGGCGCGGTACCGGAGTACACGCGCGCAGGGCGCGTCCGCATCGCCCGCCAAGGCGCGCTCTGCTTCCGTGAGCTCGATGCCGAGGTATTCCGCAGTCTTCTCATCCGGCGCAAAGAGCGCGCACTTTGCCCCCGCCTCAATGCCCATATTTGCCATGGTCATGCGGGAGGAAAGGCTCATTGCTCTGACCGTGTCACCGGTGAACTCGAGCGCGCAGTAGGTTGCACCCGCGGCCGTCAAGTCGCCGATGATGCGCAGAATCACATCCTTCGACATCACGTTTTCCGGGAGCTCGCCGTTAATCTCAATCCGTATGGTCTCCGGCACGCGGAGCCAGATTTCTCCGGTGCCGAGCACCGCCGCCATCTCCGTATAGCCGATGCCGGTCGAAAACGCGCCGACACAGCCGTAGGTCGTCGTGTGACTATCCGTTCCGAAGACCAGGTCACCCGGCTTTACATAGCCCGCCTCGGTCATGAGCTGGTGGCAGATGCCGTCGCTCCGGTGCAGGTTCGGAATTCCGTACTTCGCCGCAAAGTCATTCGAGAGCTTGTAGGCGCGGATATCGTCGACCTGACTTGCCGGCACCAGATGGTCGCAGATAATCACGACCTTCTCGGGATCCCAGAGCTTTTGAAAGCCCATCTCTTCAAATTTGGCCGCGATGAAGGGCATCATGATGTCGTCCAGCATCACGCGGTCCGCGCCGACTGTCACAATGTCGCCGGGCTTCACCGCGTGCCCGACCTTTGCGGCAATCAGCTTTTCAATCATTGTCATTTTCATCTCAGTTAAGCCCATTTCTCTTCCGCATCGCCTTGACCAGTCCGCCCGCATTCAAAATCTCCATGAGATTCTCGGGCAGTGCCGCGATTTTATAGTCCTTGCCGTTTGCGTGTATTTTTTCGCCGACCGTCACCGAAATCGTGTCTCCCTCGCGCACTTCATCCGAGAGCTCTCGGCACTCGATTAAGAGAAGGCCGTTGTTAATCGCATTCCGAAAGAAGATGCGCGCAAAACTCTTTGCGATGACCGCGCGCACGCCGAGCGCCTTCACGACTTCCGGGGCCTGCTCGCGCGAGGAGCCGCAGCCAAAGTTCTCGCCGCCGACAATGATATCGCCCGGCGCTATTTTGCCTGCGAGCTCGGGGCGGAGCGGCGAAAACGCATAGGGCTTCATCTCCGCAATGGTCGGAAAGACCAGATATTCCGTCGGGAGTATGATGTCGGTGTCGATATCATCTCCGAGCTTCCAAACTTTTCCCTGAAATTCTTCCATCTGCCGCCTCACTTTGTCAAACTCTCTGCCGTGCAGATTTCGCCCTTCACAGCACTCGCCGTGACCGTCGCCGCACTCGCAAGGTACACGTAAGAATCCTTGTGGCCGGAGCGCCCCTTAAAGTTTCTGGTTCCCGTGCTGATCAGGGTCTCGCCCTCACCGATGACGCCCTGGCAGGAACCCCAGCAGACCGAACAGTTCGGGTTCATCACAATGGCCCCCGCGTCCATAAAGATTTTCAGGAGACCCTCGCGGAGCGCCTCTTCATAGACCGCGCGGCTCGCCGGAACCACGAGAAAGCGCACGCTGTCCGCAACCTTTCTGCCGCGGAGCAGTTCCGCGCCTACGCGAAGATCCTCGATTCTGCCGTTGTTGCAGGAGCCGAGGAAGGCCTCGTCAATGGGAATGCCGTTGCATTCCTCCGCCGGGACTACATTGTCCACAAAATGCGGCTTTGCGACAATCGGGCGAATTTCCGAGAGATTGATTTCAAACACCTCTTCATACTCCGCATCCTTGTCCGGATTCAGGACAGCGACCGGCTCTCTGCCGTGCTCTTTCAGGTAGTCGAGCGTCTTCGCATCCACCTCGCAGAGACCGGTCTTTGCCCCCGCCTCCACGCAGAGATTGCAGAGCGCAATGCGGTCGGCAATGCTGAGCGAAGCGAGTCCCTCGCCGCCAAACTCCATGGCCTTATAATTCGCGCCGTTTGCGCCGATCTTGCCGATCATCGTGAGAATCAGGTCGCGCGCGTAGACACCCTGCGGCAAACTGCCGCGGAGCTCAAAACGCAGGGTCTTCGGGACCAGCACCCAGCTCTGTCCCGTGACCATCGCATAGAGATAGTCGGTGCAGCCGACACCGGTTCCGAACGCGCCGAGCGCGCCGTAGGCACAGGTATGGGAGTCCGCGCCAAAAATAAACTGTCCGGGGGACACATATTTTTCGAGCATAATCTGGTGACAGACACCCTCGCCCTCATAGAACGCAATGCCGTTTGCCCGCGCAAAATCGCGCATTTTCTTATGCGAGGCTGCTGTCTTCACCGAATCTGCCGGAACATTGTGGTCGACAATCCAGACCAGCTTGTCCTTATCCGCAATGCGCGGGTGCTTTAAGTTCTCGTACATGCCGATGGTGAGATGGGTCGTGCCGTCGTTTGACATCATATAGTCGAGCGTGACCGTCTCGATATCACCCGCGTGCACCTTGGTCTTTCCCGCCGCGCGCGCAATGATCTTCTCCGCCATAGTCATAGCCATTATGCTTCCTCCCGGTTCAGCGCCGCAATGAGACCGCCCTGGTCCAGAATTGCCTGCATCTTCGGCGGCAGTTTCGTACAGCGATAGTTCTGTCCGTTCACACACACCGTGCCGCTTTCCATGTCGAGCGAGAGCTCCTCGCCCGGCTTTACCTTGTCAATCAGTCCCTCGCAGACAATGACCGGCAGCCCGATATTAATCGCATTCCGGAAGAAGATGCGCGCAAAGCTGTTGGCAAACACGGCGCGCACGCCGAGCGCCTTTAAGACAGCCGGTGCCTGCTCTCTCGATGAGCCGCAGCCGAAATTGTCGCGTGCCACCACAAAGTCCCCCTCTCTGACCGCCGACGCAAAGTTCTCGTCCAGGGACTCAAAGCAATGCGGTGCCATTTCCTCGACACTCGGGTACAGGAGGTATTGCGACGCGATGATCTGATCTGTGTCCACGTCGTTGCCAAAACAAAATATCTTTCCCATGCAACTCCTCTTCCGTTTTTTTCCGCCTATTTTAACATAGCTTTTCTATAGGTTCAAACCCTTGCCCATTCGTGATAAAATATTCACATTGAAAAAGGAGGATTTTTATGTGCGGAATTGTTGGATACGTCGGCAGCAGGCAGGCTGCCCCCATTTTGCTGGAGGGCTTGGAGAAGCTGGAATACCGCGGCTATGACTCCGCCGGCATTGCTGTCCGCGATGGCGACAAAGAACCGGTTGTTGTCAAAGCCAAGGGACGGCTCCGCGTCCTCGCTGATAAGACCGACAACGGCCATGCGCTGAAGGGGTGCTGCGGCATCGGACATACGCGCTGGGCGACCCACGGCGTCCCCTCGGAGACCAATGCGCACCCGCATGTCTCGGAAGACGGCTCCGTGCTCGCAGTCCACAACGGCATCTTTGAGAACTATCTGGAAATCCGGGAAAAGCTCGCGCGCCACGACTACCACTTCTACTCGCAGACCGACACCGAGGCGATTGTGAATCTCATCGATTACTACTATAAGAAGTACAAGATGGGCCCGATCGATGCGATTGCGAAGACCCTGGTCCGCGTCCGCGGCAGCTATGCGCTCGCAATCATGTTCCGCGACTACCCGGAACAGGTGTACCTCGCCAGAAAGGATAACCCCCTGATTGTGGGACTCGGTGAGGGTGAGAACTTCATCGCCTCGGATCCGTCCGCCTGCTTAAAGTACACCCGCCGCGTCTGCTACATCGACAACTTTGAGATGGGCCGCGTGACCAAGGACAGTGTCACCTTCTACGACTTGAACGGCGATGTCGTCGAGAAGACACCGGTGCTGATCGATTGGGATGAGACCGCAGCCGAAAAGGGCGGCTATGAGCACTTCATGATGAAGGAAATTCACGAGCAGCCGAAGGCTATTGCCGACACCTTCCGCGCCTACTTAAGCGACGAGACCGACGGGAAGAAGCTCGACTACCGCGTGGACCTCGCAAAGCTCGGTCTGACGGATGAACTGATTCTAAGCTTCAGCGGCGTCACGATTATCGGTTGCGGCTCTGCTTACCATGTCGGCGCGACGGCGCAGTATGTGATTGAAGATCTCGCAAAGCTCCCGGTCCGCATCGAGTTCGCCTCGGAATACCGCTATCGCCACCCGGTGATCGACCCGAACAACCTGGTCGTCGTGATCAGCCAGTCGGGTGAAACCGCGGACACGCTCGCGGCGATGCGCGAGGCCAAAGAGCAGGGCTTAAAGACCCTCGCGATTGTCAACGTGATCGGCTCCGTCATTGCCCGCGAGGCGGATTTTGTGCTCTACACCTATGCGGGGCCGGAGATTTCGGTCGCGACGACCAAGGCCTACTCGACCCAGCTGATCGGTGTCTACCTGCTCGCAATCTGCCTCGGCAAGGCGCGCGGCCTGATTGACGAGCGCGAAGAGCAGCGCCTGCTCGCCGAGATTGCTGCCCTGCCCGAAAAGGTGCAGCGCATCATCGACGACAAGGAGCGGCTCCAGTGGTTCGCCGCGAAGTTCAGCAACGCAAAGGATGTCTTCTTCATCGGCCGCGGCATCGACTACGCCATCTGCATGGAAGGCAGCCTCAAGATGAAGGAAATCAGCTATATTCACTCCGAAGCCTATGCGGCAGGCGAGTTAAAGCACGGCACCATCAGCCTGATTGAGGACGGCACCCTTGTAATCGGCGTGCTCACCCAGTCCGAGCTCTATGAGAAGACGCTCTCGAATCTCGTCGAGGTGAAGAGCCGCGGCGCTTACCTGATGGGTCTCACGACCTCGGGGAACTACGACATTGAGGACACGGTGAACTTCGCGTTCTTCCTCCCGAAGACCGACGAACACTTTGCGGACAGCCTCGCAGTGGTTCCGCTCCAGCTCCTCGGCTACTATCTCGCAGTCTCGAAGGGGCTCGATGTCGACAAGCCGAGAAATCTCGCAAAGTCCGTGACCGTCGAATGAGCCTGAAACTCGAGGCGATTCACCATGTCGCCGTCATCGGAACGGACTATGTGCGCAGCAGACATTTTTACGCGGAACTTCTGGGACTCCCCGTGATTCGTGAACACCGGCGCGAGGCAGAGGGCGATTGGAAAATCGACCTGCAACTCGGCGATGCCGAACTGGAGCTCTTTATAAAGCCCGACGCACCGCCGCGCCAAAGTTACCCGGAAGCACAGGGGCTTCGCCATCTCGCCTTTCGGGTCGCCTCGGTCGCCGAGACTGCCGAGGAACTGAAACAAGCCGGCGTCCGCGTGGAGCCCCTCCGCACCGATACTTACACCGGCAAAGCGATGTGTTTCTTCTTTGACCCGGACGGGCTTCCGCTCGAGCTCCATGAATGAGCAGGCGGAAAAGCCGAAAACCGGACAACAAAAAAGCGGCTCGCGCCGCTTTTTTGTTATTTCAATTACTGAATCAGGTGACCCTGCATGTTGCCCGCCTGGGTCTCAAAGTGATACTCGACACCGTTGATTGTCAGCGTGCCGGTGACCATTCTGCCCTGCGTTCCGTCCGAAACCGGATTCAGATAGTACTTGCCGGTATTGTCCTGGTACCAGCCGGTCTGCATCCAGCCGTCGCTGTCGAAGAAGTACCAGTCGGTGCGGCCGTTGTAGCTGAGCTTCGCCCAGTTCGTCGCATAGCCGCCGTTCGAATAGCGATACCACCAGCGGCTGCCGGACTGTACCCACGCGCCCGCACCGGTCTGCGGTGCCGCGCTGTTCGTCCAGACACCTTTCGAGCCGATACGGCCGCCGGAGGAACGTGCGCCTCTGCCGCCGCCACCGCCGCCGCCTGCAATGCCGCTGCCCGCAGACGGGGTCGCAACGGAAGAGGTTGCAAAGGTAGACGAAACACTCGTCGAACTTCCGGGTGCTGCGATGGCAGCGCCTGCAGCGACAATCGAAACCGCTGCGGTCAGAGCGAATGCAAAAATCTCTTTTCTCATTTCCACTCTCCTTATTTGTTTTGAGGCTTAAGAAATACTTAAGCAATCCACAAGCATTTACTAAGACTTATACTGGTCAAAGTACGAATTGTCAAGGCTTTCCGGGGATTTTCCGCGCGAATTCGCGGAATTGTGCACTTTTTCGCGTGCCCTCACCGGAAAGCACTGTCCGAGCCTTGCACCATCAAAGAAAACTTACTATGCTTTAAGAACGAACGATTCTGTCTCACTCGCAGAAGAAAGGATTCCTCATGCAGAACCACACAACTCCCACCAGGCGTCAGGTCTCCGACACCATGCTGCTCACCGCCTTTCTCACATTCAGCGGCGGCTTTCAGGACGCCTATACCTACATTGTCCGCAATCATGTCTTTGCGAATGCGCAGACCGGCAACATTGTCCTGATGTCGACCAAGTTTCTTGCGGGCGATTTCAGCGGCGGCATCCGCTATCTCTTCCCGCTCTTCGCCTTTGCCGGCGGCATTTTCGCGGCGGAACAGTTTGAGGCCAGATTTAAACAGGCGCGCCGCCTGCACTGGCGGCAGAGTATCCTGCTGCTCGAAATTCTGCTGCTCAGCATTGTAGGGTTTCTGGGAGAGGAATGGAATTTGCAGGCCAATATGCTGGTCTCCTTTGCCTGCGCCATGCAGGTACAGTCCTTCCGGAAAGTAAACGGCAATGCCTATGCGAGCACCATGTGTATCGGCAATCTTAGAAGCGGCACGGCTGCCGTCTCCGGTTATCTCCGCAGCAAGAAAAAAGAGCAGCTGGAGCGCGCCCTCTACTACTTCGGCATCATCCTGATTTTCGGTCTCGGCGCCGGTGTCGGCGGTAATTTGTCCCCGATCTTCGGCATCAGAGCTATTTTATTCTGTCCCGTGCTTCTGATTATCGGCGTCGTGCTGATGATTGCGGAGGAGCGCTGAGAGACGCAGCAGGAGCAAAACGAACAGGAAAAGTGTCGCGCACATGCCGGATAGCGATACATTCAGCCGAAGTGCCGCCACGGTGCCGAGCACCGCAACCGCGGCGCCGATTGCTAAAGTGAGAAACAGCATCTCGCCGAGACTTCGCGCGAGCAGACTCGCCGCGGCCGCGGCTGCGACAAAAAAGGCAATCGAGAGCACTGCGCCGACACTTTGAAACGCAACCACCGCACTAAACGCGCTCAGCGTGAGCAATGCATAGAAAATTCGCTGAAGCGGCAGACCGAGCAGGGTTGCATAAGAGGGGTCAAAGCAGGCATAGCAAAGCGGCCGGAAGCAGAGACCCGTGAAGGCCAAGTTTACCGCAAAGAGCAGCAAATTGAAGAGTACCGCGCGCGGCAAGCCAAAACTCCGCAAAAAAGGCGCAAACAGCGGATTTCCCATCAGAATGAGTTCCGTGTCGAGGTGCACATTCCGAAAACAGCGTGTCACCAGGATGACGCCGAGCGCAAAGAAGACCGGAAAGACCAGACCGAGCGCCTCATCCCGCGCGATATTGCAGCGCAGTGCAATCCATTCGGTGAGAAGGATGCTAAAGAGTCCGAAGAGTGCCGCCGAGACAATGAGAACCGGCGAATTCAAATCCCGCACAAAGAAAAAGCCGAGCGCTATGCCGAGCAACACTGCGTGGCTTATCGCATCCGCCGTCATCGAGAGGCGGCGAAGCACCAGAAAGCAGCCCGGAACGCCGAGGCAGAGCGAGGTGCTGAGCAGCACCAAAATGATGTCCCTCATCCTCTCTCCTTTCCGAGGCGGAATAAAAATGCCGCTAATGTAAATACCCCCATGCAGACAATGATCATAGGACCGGTCGAAATCCCGGCTATCCCTGTACTCACGGCGCAGCCGAGCAGCGCACTGCACACCGCCATCAGCGCGGCGAGTCCGAGCACCGCGGGAAGGGTCTTTGCGCACTGCGAGGCCGCGACACAGGGCAACAGCAAAAAGGCCGAAATCAGCACCGCGCCGACCGTCCGTATGCCGAGGGCAATGACCGCGACCGTCAGAAACAGCATAACCGCACCCATGAGCCGCTCCGAAATGCCGAGTGAGGCCGCATACCCCAGATCGAAACTCGAATACTGCAAGGGCCTGCGAAAGAACAGCAGGAGAATCGAGAGCAGCACCGCACCGCAAAGCAGAAGCAGCACATCTCGTTTCGTCATAAAGGCCGCCGAGCCGAAGATATAGACGCGGAGTCCCGACTGTGAGGCATTCCGAAACGCGGGATTACCCTGAATAAAGGTCTTTAATACCATGCCGAGGCCGAACATCCCGGCGAGCACTGTCGCGAGCACGGCATCCAGCGCGAGTTTTTTTTCACCCTGCAGCCAGAGGATCAGGGCATAGGAAACCGCGGCACTCACGGCCGCACCGAGGCAGAGAATCAGCGGATTCCTTGTCCGGAACAGCATAAAAAAGAGCACCACGCCCGGATAAGAAGCGTGTCCCAGCGCATCACCGATTAAACTCTGCCCCCGGTATACGCTGAAGCAGCCGATCACCGCGGCAATCGCCGCGAGGAGAGCTGCGCCGCTCGCGACCACCCAAAAATCGTAGGAAAGTAATACACGCATCACAACCACTTCTCCGCTTGAAACACCTCACCGTAACAGCGTCGCATGGCTTCGCTCACCACAACCTCCCGCGCTTCTCCGACCGCCTGTACCGTGCCGCCGTCGAGAAGCACTGCGCGGTCAAAATAGCGCGTAATCGTGTGGACATCATGGTGCACGGCGACTACGCTCTTCCCCGCGCCGACAAGCGCCTCCAGTTTTTCCATGATGGCGCGCTCGCTCCGGTAATCCACGCCGGCAAGTGGCTCATCGAGAAAAAACAAATCCGCATTCTGCACCAGAGCGCGCGCCAAAAAGACGCGCTTTTTTTGACCGCCCGAGAGCTCTGAAATCTGTCGCTTCCTTAGATCCGTGAGTCCCAATTCTTCGAGTGCCTGTTCCACCCGCTCCCGCTCTGCCTTTCCGGGCTTCCGAAACCAGCCGAGTGAAAAGAAGAGCCCCATCTCCGCGACACCCTCCACGGTAATCGGAAAATTCCAGTTTACCTCCGCGCTCTGCGGCATATAGGCGATGCGCGACCTGACCTTTTTAAGCGGCTCTCCGAAAATCTCCACTGTTCCGCTCTTTGGCTTCAAAAAACCGAGCATGGTCTTTAAGAGCGTGGACTTTCCCGCGCCGTTCGGACCGATTAAGGCAATTCTCTCTCCCGCGGGCAGAGAAAAAGCGACGTCCCGCAGCACCGTCCGCTTTCCGTACCCTGCAGACAGTTGATGCACTGCGACCGCCGCCATCTCTTCGTTCATTCTTTTCTCCTTGCGCTTATTTCAGATGCGCCGCAATCAATTTCACATTGTGTTCCACCATCGTGATATAGGTGTCGCCGTCCTCGCCCTTTTGCGCGAGCGAATCGCTGTAGAGCTCATCGCTTCCGCCGCTCACCACTTCGACCGCAAAACCGCGCGCCGCACAGCTCTCCTTCAGCTTTTCCATCCGCGCCGGGTCCGTCGTGGACTCCGCAAAGATTGCCTTAATCTTGTGTGCGACAATGAAGTCCGCCGTCTCCGCCATATCATTGGTTGAGAGCTCCGCATCCGTACTGACACCCTGGGGCGCCTTCACTTCCATGCCGTAGCGCCTCGAAAAATAATGGAAAGCATCGTGCGGTGTGACCAGAATGCGACTCTCCGCCGGGATTTCCGCAAGCGTTGTGCGAATCTCCGCATCCAAAGCCTCAAGTTTTTCTTGGTATGCCTTGAGGTTTGCCTGAATCTCTTTTTCATGCGCCGGGATCTTCTCGATCAGCGCCTTGGCTGCCTCGTCGCAGGCCTTCTCGTAGAGCTTCACATCGAACCAGAAGTGCGGATCCGCCGCATTCGCCGCGAGTCCCATGCTGCTGTCCGCAGACAAAATATCATTCTGATCAAAAGAAGCCGTGACCGCATGACCGTTGACCGCCTCCAGGAGCTCTGTCATGTGTCCCTCAAAATGAAGACCGTGGTAGAGGACAAGATCTGCACTCTTAAACTTCTCCCTGTCCTCCGGCTTTGCCTCATAGCTGTGCGGATCCTCGCCCGCCGGGATGACCAGTGCAATATCGGTATAGTCGCCCGCAAGCTGTTCCGTCATATCCTGCAGGAAGGTCGTCGTAACCGTCACCTTGAGCTTCCCGCTCTCCGCCTTGCTCTCCGCCGTCTGCCCCTTCTGCCCGCAGGCCCCAAGTGCCAGCAACGCGAGAAACGCAAGTCCGAACTTCCGCAACTTTCTCTGAATCACCTGCACACTGTTCACAATTCTTCCCTCCGTCTGGTTATTGATTAGTTTAAACTAATCTCTTTAATATAAAGATAGCATAGACTAACTTAATTCACAAGACTTTTCCGAATTATTTTTAACAGAAACAAGAGAAGGCTTTCCGTGGGAAAAGCCTTCTCTTGTTTCGCTTGTAACAATTGAGAACAGCCGATGCTGAAAAGACAGGCACAAGCCGCGCGCAAAGCTCGAACAAGCTCCCGGTCGCTTTGTCTGCGTTTTGGCTGCCTCCGAATGTGCAGCACTCAGCGTTGCACAACGCTTCCCTCCGCCGGGAAAGGATCATCCGGGAAGCGAATCGAACGGAACTTTCCGCTAAGTGCCGCATAGAGTTCTAAGAGTTGCAGTGCTTCCCCGGTATTGCCATCATAGTAGCCAATGCGCGCGTCCACCTTCCAAGGCTCAATGCGATGCCAAGACTGGAACCAACACCCCTGTTCTTCGCCGAGATCCGTAAACTGCCCTAACAGATAACGCCCGCTCCGCTCTGCGAGTTCAAGATACTTTTGCTCTTCAGTTGCGAGATAAAAGCCCGTCAACACATTTAACAACGAAGCCGTTCCGCAGCACATACAGATTACATTCCAGTAGCCTTTGAAGTGGACCTCCGGTGCGCCTGCCGCGACAATGCCGTCTATCATGTGCACGGCAAAGTCTCCGTATGCCTCGGGCGGTTTGCGTTCTGTCTCTTTGATTCTCGAGAGGAGGTAAAAGAGTCTCACCGTCCCCGCAAAACCGTTACACAAGCCAAGGAAGTATATCTGCTCGGGATTCGGGAGACAGAATGGTGTCAGAACCTTCTCTCCCTCTCGGATACAAATTCTTTCTATATAAGCTGCACCTCGCTCCGCTGCTTCGAGGAAGGCAGGCTCACCGGTTTCCTCAAAGAAACGCCCCAGCACATAAGCCGTCCCTGCCGTCCCGTAAAAGAAGTTCGGCATCTCACCACCGTCATCGATGCCAATGTTCGGTACCGTGATGGTACGCCACTTGTAAGCGCCGTCCTCTGTTTCAATCGCCTGTTCAAGTAAACGCCTCGCCGCGCGGATTGCACACTCTCTCCAGTCCTCTCGTCCAAAAGCCTTTGCCTCATAGAGCAGATAGAGGGCAATGCCCGCGTCGTAGGAAATTCCGCCCGGCTCACCGAGCCATTCAACGCCTTCTCCGACCCGCCTCGCGAGCCCTGCAATCTTCTCCGTTTCCGCGACTGCAAAATCCAAGTATTTCTGTTTACTCGTTGCCTTCCCAAGTTCGGTGAACACAAAGCTTAAGCCCGCCGTCCCGCTGATCGGACCTATCTCGGAGCCCGGAACCCCCATATCGGTCTGCATCTTGCGCCCCTCGTCAAAGTTTGCCAAGAGATAATCCGCGGCGCGGCAAGCATCTTCTCGCCAGGAGACATCCCCTGTGAGTTCCGAAAGCTCCAGCAAAAATAGAATCGGGCCCGGCATGCCGCTGTAGACCGAAAACTCCCCCATAACCGTTTCCCCTTCGGGATGCATGGGATCTTCATACCAGTGTATACCCGCCTCTGTCCGTTCCGCGTTCGCTCTGAGCCAGTGTGCGACCCGGAGCGCTGCCTTCAGATAGTCTTCTTTCGCCGGCATTCGAAACATCGGCTTCATCAAAGGCTTCACCGTCTGTGCTTTCATATCTGTTACCTCCGTCTTCGTGCCTATCCGATACGCTTCCCCGATGCCAAAAGGAGCAGAATCCACCCTCGGTTTCTGCTCCCCCTGCATTTCTCTTTCGCAGCTGCCGCTTGTCTTATTTTTTCGAATTCCGTGCTCCGACAAGCTCAGGTTCGTATCCCAACTTTTGCCGATTGTGACAGTGCTTCGCCACTCGTAATTCCCATACGGATTTACATTTGCCTCTTACTTTCCGCCGTTCTTCTTTCTCTCCGCGTAGCCGTTCAGGTAATAGAGCGCCGCCCAGCAAGCATTGTGCGCCGCAGTCTGAAGGCTGTTGGTGTCCGGATAAATCTCGACAAAGTCAAACCCCTTTGCACCCGCAAGGCCCGCCTCGTGCACCATCATGCAGAGCTCGTACGAAGTCAACCCTCCCATGTCCTGCGGCCCCTGCGGCATGTTCGCAGCATCCAGCGCATCCGAGCAAATTGTGACATAGACAAAGTCCGTGTCCTTGAATGCAAGTTCGATTGCCTTGTCTATGCTTGCCTTCCAGCCGTTCTCCTTAACCTCTCTGCCGAGAATCACATTTGCGCCAAACTTTTGCGCATTGTTGAACTCCTCCTGATGGTTTCTCGGTCCGCGAATACCGATATGAACAATCTTGGACGGATCCATATTCGGGTCCTCATAGAGCCGGTAGAAGGGCGAGCAGCGCGCGTAGAGATCGTCGCCGAAGCAAGCGTAGTTGTCGAGGTGGGCATCAAAGTGAAGAATGCCGACTCGCTTCGGGTGGCGCTTCGCAATCTCACTGACAATCGGGAGTGCAATTCCGTGGTCACCGCCGAAGGTCAGCGGAACCGCTCCTGCATCTAGAATCGTTGCAATTCTCTCCCGAATCTGACGGAATGTGAAGTCGTAGTTGCCGTTCTGGCAAGCGACATCACCGAAATCCGCAGCCTTCAAATAATCGAAGGAGTCAAGATTAAAGTCCGGAAGGAAGCCGGTGTAGCGGATGGACACAGAGCGAATACCCTTCGGTCCCTCAGTAGTCGAGGAATAGCCGCCGATTGTGCAACCGCCCTCCCACGGAACGCCGCTCACGACAACGTCGAGGCCCTCAAGATCTTCCTTGCACTCTGCTACCGAGAGATTTAACCAAGACGGAACGCCGCTGTAGACGTTGTTCGGCAGAAAATTCGGGTCATAAATGGTCGGTTTGCTGTACTTCATACTACTACCTCCTGCATTTTGTTCGCTGCTGTCCGACGGAAACGCATCCGCCGTGCCGTGCTATATTTACAAACCCCCGAGGGGGTAAATCTGACATTTTCTTTGATGAAACCGGAATGTATGCCGTCTGCTGTTTACCTGAATACAGCCCGGCCGGTTCGGGGTGGCGCCGTATCTGCCTTAGGAAAACACACCGAGAAAACTGCTCACGCCGAGAATCAGCGAAATCGCAAAGATTGCAATGCCGAGGACAGTCTGGAGCATGTTGTTCTTATACTTGCCCATAATCTTCTCGCGGCAAGTCAGGTAGACTGTGACACCGACGACAACGGGAAGGACAATGCCGTTGACTGCCTGTGCTGTCATGATGAGACCGAGCGGATTGGTGCCGAGCGCCGCAATCACGATACCGGTAATCAGAACCGCTGCGTTCGTAAGGGTGTAGCGCTTATCGGAGCTGTCAGTCTTCCAGCCAAAGAGTCCAGCGAGTACGTAGGACACGCCCATCGGGGTACAGACCGCACTCGAGACACCTGCCGCGACAAGGCCGATTGCCATGAAGGGGCGAGCCAGTGCGCCGAGGGTCGGCTCAAGCTGGATGGCCATATCCATCGCATTGTTGACGGTCATGCCGTGCATGACAGCTGCCGAGGTAATCATGATGGAACCGGTGACAATGCCGCCGACAATCATCGGAACCGTGGTGCCGAAATTACATAACGGGATTTCCTCCGCGCTGTGCCAGGTGCGCTTCGCACTTGCCGCGTGCAGGAACATGTTGTAGGGGACCACCGTCGTTCCGATCAGGGAAAGGCAGGTCATGAGACCGCCGTTTTCCGGAATGCTCGGAATGCAGCCTGCAAACAGAGCGCCGAGATCCGGTTTCACAATGACCATGGTCATCATGAAGACGACCGCCATGATGATGACACAGATACCGAGGAGTTTCTCGAGGTACTTGACCGCATCCCCCGCGAAATTGAGGATGAGCAGGATGCAGAAGCCCCAGACGGGTGCGATGATTTTGGTCGAGACTCCGGTCAGTGCGCTGACGCCGAGCGCCGTTCCGGTCAGGTCTCCGCCCATGTAAGCGAAGCCGCCGATTGCGATTGCGAGGGCAACCAGGCCACAGAGCAGGTTTCTAAGCAAGGGGCGATCCGCAAAGTCATTCTTTAAGTTCTCCGCGAGCCCATCCTGGGTGATGATGCCGAGCCGCGCCGACATCCCCTGTACTACGATAACCGCGATGACCGAAAAGATGACACACCAGAAGAGCTGGAAACCGTAGGTTGCACCTGCGCGGGTGGAACTCGTAACCGTTCCGGGTCCGATGAAGGAACCGACAATCAAGAATCCCGGCCCGAGAGCCGCCATTTTTTCTTTCCAGGTAAACTTGCGTGCTGAAGCAGTCTTTTGTTCCATATCGTTCCTCCTCTGTTCAGAACCATATAGCTTTTGATTTGTTTCAGACACTGCACCGGCCGGGTTTCAGTGGCTTTCCTTGATGGGCTCATTGTAACGGATGACAAAACAGGGGACAATGCTTGTCAACTCTTTTTTGATATTGTCAAATACTTCTTTTTGTAGTAAGAATAGCTTATAGATAAGTAAAATAGGAGGTGCTAGGTATACAATGGAACAACAAGAACACAAAGCCCGCGGCGCCGAGAAGAGCTCCGGCGGAACACAGTTGCTGACCGGCAAACAGATTCAGTCCGTGCAGCGCGCCATCGACATATTGAACTGCTTTAACCTCACGAATACCGAACTCACGCTGGGGCAAATCAGCACGCGACTCAATCTCAACAAGGGCACAGTTCACGGCATTCTGAACACCCTACACATGAACGGCTATATCAGTCAAAACAGTTCCGGAGAATACCTACTCGGCGCAGAGCTTTTCAATAAGGCATCTCTCGCATCAGATACCAAGCGAAGCATCCTGATTGACCAGTCGCACAATTACATGCAAAACTTGAGCGACTACTTTCAGGGCAACTGCACGCTATTCCGCATTGATGAACTTTATCTCCAGCTCATACACTCGACCGAACCGCACAACAGCACCTTTGTGGTACGCCGCGCCAATTCCAACATGCCGCTCTACTGCTCCGCGAGCGGAAAACTTGTGCTTGCCCATTTACGAGAGAGACCGCTAAATATCTATCTGAAAGACGCCCCTTTTCCCGCCTACACCGCGGCGACCCGCACCACAGTCGAAGCTCTTCAAAACGAATTTCAAAAAATTCGCGCTGAGGGGTTTTCCTATGAAAACGGCGAACTCTTCGAGGGAGTTGGGGCGCTCTCCGTCCCGATTTACTCAAGTCAGGATAATCATCTGTTTGCAACTTTAAGTTTGACCGGCATGAGCGTCACGATTGCGCGCCGCAAAAAAGAAATCCTCCCGAAACTCGCCGAAGTTGCCCGCCGTCTGCAGCAAACCATAAACTTCTAATTTCAGTCGCATCCCGCATTCCACCGATTTTCCCACGCAAAAAGCGGAAGCCTTTGTCTCCAAAGTCTTCCGCTTTTCTTACTCGGGGTGACAGGATTCGAACCTGCGACATCCTGCTCCCAAAGCAGGCGCCCTACCGGGCTGGGCTACACCCCGCACAGGGTCTACTATACTGTATTCTCCGAAAAATGTAAATCCGAATTATGCCCTTCCGCCCGTGGCGTCGGCGTAGATGCTCCGCAGTTTTTCCTGCATCTGCCGCAAGGCCTTGCCGCGGTGGCTGATTGCGTTTTTCTCCCGGTCACTGAGCTCCGCCGAGCATTTCCCGTATTCCGGCAGGTAGAGGATGGGGTCATAGCCGAAGCCGTTTTCGCCCGCCGGTGCCTTCGCAATTTGTCCTTCCATATGCGCTTCGGTGAGAAGCCGGGTGCCGTCCGGGAGAATGCAGGCAATCGCTGCGGTAAAGCGGGCGCTCCGCGCATTCCCTTCGACGCCCTCGAGGCGACGAATCAGTTCCGCATTCTTCTCAGCATACGAGGTATCGCGTCCGAGCCAGCGCGCCGAAAAGACACCCGGTTCGCCGTTCAGATAGTCGACCGAGAGGCCGGAGTCATCCGACATCACAATCGCATCGGGGCGCAGCGCGTGCACAGCCTCTGCCTTAATAAAAGCATTTTCCGCAAAGGTCGCGCCGTTCTCCTCCGGGTCCGAGACCAGACCCGCCTCTTTGAGCGAGTGAATCACAAAGGGAAGACCCTCGAAAATTTCCCGGATCTCCCGCATTTTATTCTCATTTCCCGTCGCGAAAATAATCTCTTGCATCTCACTCCCCCTGCTTCTCTTCGCGCCTCTCGCGCTTCGGCGGCTTCTTGCCGAGGAACTGGTAAAAATAGGTCTTCATCATGCCGTTATAAATCTTACGGTTCTTATCCGCCTTTCTGCCGATACATTTTTCGGCGTCCGGAAAGGCCGTGATCAGATAGAGCGACCAGTCCTGCAACGCGCGGAAGCGCTCGCCGAGGGTGCGGTAGAGCGCCGCAACCGCCTCTGACTCGCTGCTCTCTCCCATGAGACGCGCACCGTAGGGCGGATTGGTCACGATGAAGCCGTATTTCTTTGCGTGGCTGAACTGCGAGACATCCCGCTCCTGGAAGTGAATCAACTCGCTGACCCCCGCCTGCTCCGCATTGATTTTCGCGCGGCGTATCACGCCGCCGTCGATGTCATAGCCTTGAAGATCGGTCTCGGGTTGCGGAATCAGAAGCTCCTGTGCCTCGTCAAAACTGCGGTACCAGACCTTCTTTGGAATCAGATGCTCCCAAGTCTGACTTAAGAATTCGCGGTTCATGCCTGGTGCCATATTGGACGCCATCATCGCTGCCTCAATTAGGAAGGTGCCGCTGCCGCAGAACGGATCCGCGAGAATGCGGTCGGCGTGCCAGGGTGTCAAAAGTAACAACGCCGCCGCGAGGGTCTCGGTAATCGGCGCGCGCGCCGTCTCCGTGCGGTAACCGCGCTTATGCAGCGAGATGCCGCTCGTGTCGAGCGAAACCGTCACCACGTCCTTCTGAATGCTCACGCGGAAGGGGAAGCTCTCGCCGTTCTCAAGGAAGGGCACAGCGCCGTAGTAGCGCTCCATGGAGCGCACCATTGCCTTCTTCATGACAGACTGGATGTCCGAGGGCGAAAAGAGCTTAGAATCCACCGAAGTCGCCTTGGTGACCCAGAACTTTCCGTCCTTCGGCAGAAAGTCTCCGAAGGGCAGCACGAGTGTGCCCTGAAACAGCTCTTCGTAACTGGTCGCCCGGAAGCGCCCGATTTCCAGGAGCACGCGCTCTGCGGTCCGGAGCCATAAATTGGCGCGCGCAATCGCCTCGGCATCGCCGAGGAAACTCACCTTGCCGTTATCGACCGCTTTGATTTCGTAACCCAGATTTGTAATTTCCCGCTTTAAGACCGCCTCTAAGCCGAAGTGGCAGGGCGCCGTCAATGTATATGTCATCTTCATAGGAAAAGTGTACGCGAAAAAGGAAGCCACTGCAAGCCGAAGCTCGTTGAATGCGGTGATTTTCAGCCAAAAAAATCCGTCAGCTGCAACTGACGGATTTTTCAAATTCGATTGTTTGACTCAGTCGCCGATCACATTGCGAATCGCAAGCGGGGTCGCGTAATCCCAAGCGGTAATCTGCACGCCCTCTTTCTTGCCTCTTGCGTGAATCGCCTTGCCGTCGCCGATGTAAATCGCGATGTGATTGACCTTGCCGTCGCGCGGCTGTCCATCGTAAGCGATGATGTCGCCCGGACGCATCTGGTCTGCGCTGACCTCGACGCCCTCGGTCGCCTGCGATGCCGAATAGTGATCCAAGTCGATGCCGGCCTGTTCGCGCATCACGTGCATGATGAGACCCGAGCAGTCTATACCGGACTTCGGATCGATGCCGCCGTACACATAACGGCTTCCCTCGAGGCTCTTTGCGTAGCTGACGATGGCCTTTCTGAGCTTGCTGACCTTGCTCCAGTCCGTGGAGTTCTTGCCGGCGCCGCCCGAAGTCTTGGACTGCGCCGTCACCGGATCCGAACTGTTGCCGCTAAGCTTCGCCTTGATTTTGCCGTTCGGTCCCGCACTGCTGTCGGACTTCTGTGCCTTCTCGGTCTCCGACTTGCTGGACACGCCCTGGCGCACAATCGCAGCCGACGTGTTGGAGAGACTCTCGTTCTTCTCCTCGACTGCCTCCACCGGCTTGACCGGCTTCATGTCGCCGATCACCGCGGACTCCACGCGCTCGCTGCCCTCGCTGTCGGAAGCTTCCGCTTCCTCGGCGTGAAACTCCGGCACAAGACCGTTGACCTCGCCGCCCTCTGCTCCGCTTCCGCTGCTCTGGTCAAGAGCCTCGACAAAAATCGCATCGTCCTTTGCGGCAAATGCCGGCGCAGTCGCCGCAATCGATGCACAGATGACCAGAGCCGCACAAACTCCCAATTTCTTTTTCACAGCAGTGTCCCCCTATATCTGATGATTCCCCCGAATATCGATAGTTATTACGAAGATGTTGCAATCTGTTGCAAATATAAGTTCAGTATAGGTGGCGCTATCGGCAAAGTCAACGTTCTAATCTTTATGATTTCTTTATTTTTTAACGACAAATGTTAATTAATCGAGATAGCTCGCAATACGCACGGGCGTTCTGTAATTCCAGGCCGAAACAATGATGCCGGTCTTCGAAGAGGAGGCATGCACCACCTGGCCGTTGCCGATGTACATGGCGACATGGTTCACACCGCCGCCCTTGGAATAGAAGAGCAGGTCGCCCGGCTGCATGCTGTCTGCCGTCACGGTTCTGCCCTCACCGGCCTGCTCCGCCGAGCTGCGGCTGATCGAAACGCCGCCCGCGTGGCTTAAGATGTAGCGCGTAAAGCCCGAACAATCCACACCGCTATGCGGATCCGTGCCGCCCCAGACATAGCGGCCGCCGACAAACGAGAGCGCGTAGTCAACCACCTGCTGACGGGTACTTGTCTTCTGTGCAGCCGCTGCCTCTGCCGCCGCGGCTGCCGCCGCTTCCTCCGCTGCCTTTGCCTCTTCCGCAGCCTTTGCTTCCTCTTCCTGCTTCTTTGCCTCTTCGACCCAGGCTGCCGTGTTCTTCGTGACCTTGGTGCTCGCCATCGAAGTCATTGCGCTACCCGCGGAAATAACAGAAGCAAGTGCCGCCATTGCAAGATATCCTTTAAAACGATTCATCGATTGTCCCTCCGTGTAAAAGCTTAGTCGTCTTGGACGCTCTCTCATACTCTTTTCTTGTTCTTATTACGGAACAATTCCTTACTTGTTACGGAATTATTACATTGGCCAGTATACTCCGGCGGGACTCTCGCGTCAAGTTTTTTACAAAATGTTTACAATTGGCTTTCGCTCTCACGGAAACCCACGGTTCTCCGTGCGTCAAAAAAGAGAATCCCGTGCGAACAAACGCACAGGATTCTCTTTAAATTGTTACAGATATGTTACAGCGCTGTTACTCGCCGATCATATTCCGGATATGAACCGGTGTGCGGTAATCCCAGCGCGATACCATAATGCCGTTTCTCTCATTCGAGGCGTGCACCACTCTGCCGTCGCCGATGTACATCGCGACATGATTCACGCGGCTGCCGTTGCTGTAAAAAATCAGATCGCCGGGCTTTGCCTCGTCAATCGAGACTTCTCTGCCCTGCTGTGCCTGCTCCGCCGCCGTGCGGTTGATGTACACGCCGCCCGCATGGCTCAGAATGTATCGCGTAAAGCCTGAGCAGTCCACACCGGAATAGGGATTCTCACCGCCCCAGACATAGCGGCCGCCGAGGAAGGACAGCGCATAGGCGCGAATGCTCTGGCGCCGCTGTGTGGCCCGCTCTCTCCGCTGTTCCTCCTGGAATTCCTGCGAGCGAATCACACCCTCGTACTGGTCATAGTTATCGGAGGCCTCGGAGAGCATGGCGCGTGACTGCTCCAACTCCGCCGCGAGCTGCATGGTGTTACGCCGCTGGCGCGCGCCCATCAGCACCGAGAGCTGAATATTGCTCTCCCGCTGCAAAATGTTCTCTGCCGGTGTTCCCGCGGTCGTGTCGTAAATATCGGACTCGCCGGCGTCGCCGAGCATGAGAGGCTGTAAATCCTCCGTGGTCTTTGCCTCGCCGACCGGCGTCTCGCTCGCCTGCGTCTCCGCTGTCTCACCGCTTCCGGAAGCACTGCTCTCCGCCGCGCTGCTCTCTGCCGGAAGACCGAGCTTTCCGCGAATCTCACTGTCTCTGCCCTGCAGATTTTCGATGTTGTTCTTGATTTCGGCGGAAACTTCCTGCAGGTTCTGCATCTCCTTGTCCTGCTGCGCGCTGTAGGCCCGCAGGTTCTGGTTCTCCGAGCGTATTTTGTCTTGCTCCGCGCGAAGCTGCGCAATCTCCTGCTCAAGCACGACTTTCTGGCGTGCCACCGGTTTTAAGAGTGCCGCCGAAATGAGCCCGTAGCCGGTCAGACCGATGAGAAGTAACGTAACCGTCAACAGGCCTTTGAAAAAGAGAGGCGGAAGCTGGAACTGCACGGGTTTTTTCTCGCTGTTTGAGAGCAGCAGCAAGGTAAAACCCGTGTCCTTCTTACTTTGTCTCCGGGGCCTTCCGGTTCGCTTCCGCAACATGCTTCTCTGCCTCCTTTTGCTCGCCCGTCTGTACCTTCTGCAGCGAGGTCATGGTGCACTTTCCGGCGAAGGATGCGCCCTCCGCAATCACCAGAGACTTGGTCGTGATATCACCGATAATCTTACCGCTCTCCGTGACCTCAAGGCGCTCCCGCACAAAAATATTGCCCTGCACGGTTCCTGCAATCAGCATGTTTTCGCTCCGGACATCCCCCTCCACATAGCCGTTTTCGCCGATGATGAGATAGCCGTCGGAAATCGCCTCTCCCTTGATGCGACCGTCGATTCTCGTTGTGTCCTGGGTGTGCAGCGTACCCTCTACCCGCGTCTTATCGCCGATAATGGTGTCGATCTTATTCCCGGACACGGGTGTGACCGGCTCTGTCTTGCTCTTTGAACTAAACATGTCCTCTCCTCCTTCTATCGCTCTGTTGGTAGGTTCAGCGCTGAAAAAAACTTATCAGCGCGCGGTACATAAAGCTAAGTAGCAACAACGCCAAAATAACGGGCGCCGCCCAGATGATAAAGCCCAAAACGGCGAGCACCAGAAGCACGACAAAGAGAAGAAACAGAATCCCTGCAATCCAGGAATTCACCTGCCGCACTTCGACATGGATATTCCGGTCTTCCTGTCCTTCTCTCTCCTCGCTCTGTGTCCGGTAATAGCTACCCGCGTTTTCACCGAGGTCACCGTCCGGATTCCGATCCGGAATACCGTCCACCCGGTAGCCCGCAGCATCCAGAATGGATCGCGCAATCAGCGCGGGGTTTCCGAGCTCGGAAAGCACTTCTTCTTCGCGCCGCCCTTTTGCGACCTCTTCATCGATATAACTGCGGTAATAATCCACATTTTCCGCGACCAGACGCTCCGCACCCTCCTCGCGGAGGCGCAGTGCCAGTTCGTCTAAAAATTCCTGCTTCGTCATAGAAATCCGATCCGTCACAATGTGTGAATGAAAAGACCGCTCCGAAGCTTCGGCTCAAACCAGGTGGATTTCGGCGGCATCAGAAGCCCCGCGTCCGCGACCGAGAGCAGCTCTTCCATCTGCGTCGGATACATGAGGAAGGCCACGCCGCCCTTTTGATCGACCAGCCGCTTTAATTCTTCGCTGCCGCGAATGCCGCCGATGAAGCGAATTCGCTCCGAGGTTCTCGGGTCCTCGATGCCAAGCAGCGGGGAAAGCACAAGATTCTGCAGGAAGGAGACATCGAGTCCCTCGACCGGGTCCTCCTCGCGCAGCTCTTCGCGCACGCAGAGCGCATACCAGTGACCGTCGAGATACATGCCGACTTCGCCTTTTTTGCCGGGCGTCGGCACGGTCTCGCCGTTGTCGCGTATCGTGAATGCCTGATCGAGCGCGAGCAGCAAATCTGCGGGGCTCTCGCCGTTTAAATCGGCGACCACGCGATTATAGGGGAGAATCCGGAGTTCCTCCTCCGGGAATAACACCGAGAGGAAGTAGTTGAACTCCTCCGTGCCCTTGTAATCCGGGTGCTCCGCACGCCGCTTCAGCGCGACCTTAACCGCCGACGCCGCACGGTGATGACCGTCCGCAATATAGGTGGTCGGCACCTCGCGGAAGCCCTCGGTAATCGCTTCTACCTCCGCCGGATCAGCGACGCGCCACACGCGGTGGCGGATACCGTCCTCACTCACAAAGTCATAGAGCGGCGGCTGCTGCTTGGCGCGCTTCTCGCAGGCTTTTAAGGCCTCCGTACCGCGGTAGGTCAGAAAAATCGGGCCGGTCTGCGCATTCATGATGTCCACATGGCGAATGCGATCCTGCTCCTTTTCCTCTCTCGTATTCTCGTGCTTCCGGACCACCTGATTCAGATAGTCGTCAACCGACGAGCAGGCGACCACACCGGTCTGGCTGTGTCCCTGTAAGAGCGGCGCGAGCACACCGCTCTCGACCGTCAGCTCATAGAAGTAGTAGACCGGCTGCTCCTCGCGCACATAGATGCCCGCTGCGGTCTGCTCCCGCAGCATGTCCCGCGCCTTCTCATAGACTTCCTGCGCGTACATATCGCAGTCCTCCGGAAACTGGGTCTCCGGGCGATCAATATTCAGAAAGGAAAACGGGTGTCCCTGCACCGCAGCTCTTGCTTCCTCTCTCGTGTAGACATCATAGGGAAGCGCCGCAACCTCCGCCGCCTGCTTTTCGTTCGGACGAAGGGCGCAAAACGCCTTGACCTCTGCCATATCAGCCTCCTGTCACCGCGCGGAAACGTATCACACCCGGAATGGCTCTGAGGGCCGCCTCATCCTCTGCCGTGAGACGGGTCTCAAGGTCCAGAAGCGTATAGGCATACGCGCCGCGACTTTTGTTTGTCATATTGTCGATGTTGATGTTTTGCTTTGCCAGCATACTGCTGATCTGACCTATCATGTTCGGCACATTCTTGTGGAGCAGCGCAATGCGCTGTGCGCCTGTCGGAACGCCCATGTCGCAATCGGGATAGTTCACGGAATTGCGAATGTTGCCGTTGTCGAGGTAGTCCATGAGCTCCTTGACCGCCATGACCGCGCAGTGATCCTCGGCCTCTTCGGTCGAAGCGCCGAGATGCGGCGTCACAATGGCCTGCGGAAAGGTCATGGAGAGCGGATTCGCAAAGTCGGTCACATAGAGCCGCACCTTGCCGCTCTCGAGCGCCCGCCCCATTGCCTGCTCATCGACCAGCTTGTCGCGCGAAAAGTTGAGGAAGACCACACCTTCCTTCATCACCGCGATTTCTTTTTCGCCTATCATGCCGGGGTTCTTGTCGGTCAGCGGGACATGAATCGTGATGTAATCGCACTGCCTGCAGAGTTCCTCGAGAGAAGTCGCATGGCGCGCCTCTTTCGTGATTCTCCAGGCGCCGTTCACCGAGAGGTAGGGATCGTAGCCGTAAACCTCCATACCGAGCGCAACCGCCGCATTCGCGACTTCCGCGCCGATTGCGCCGAGGCCGATGACGCCGAGCTTTTTGCCCCGAATTTCCGTGCCGACAAACTGCTTTTTCCCCTGCTCGGCGACTTTTGCGATGTCAGCCTCGCCCTGCTTTTCCCGCAGCCATTCGACCGCCGGGAGCACATTGCGTGCGGCGAGCAAAAGGCCGCAAAGCACAAGCTCCTTGACGCTGTTTGCATTGGCCCCCGGGGTATTAAAGACGACAATCCCTTCCTCGGCAAAGCGCTCCAGGGGAATGTTATTGACACCCGCGCCCGCGCGCGCAACGGCGAGGGTCGCCGCGCCGAGTTTCTCCTCGTGCATATCCGCAGAGCGCACCAGAATGCCCTCTGCCTCTCCCTGCGCGTCGGTCAGCGCAAAATGCGGGAGCAGGCTCTGTAAGCCCTCCTCCGAAATCGCATTCTTCCGATAAATGTGAAACATAACTCAGGCCTCCCGCTTCTCGAATGCCGCCATAAAGTCGACGAGGCGCTGCACACCCTCCTTCGGCATTGCGTTATAGAGACTTGCGCGCATGCCGCCGACTGTCCGGTGTCCCTTCAGATTCTCAAGACCCGCGGCCTTTGCCTCCTCGACAAACTTCTTGTCGAGCGCCGCATTGCCCGTCACAAAGGTCACGTTCATCACAGAGCGGTCTTCACGCCGCACCGGGTTCGAGAAAAGCCTCGACTGATCGAGGAAATCGTAGAGCAACGCCGCCTTCTCCTCGTTCTGCTTCTGCATGGCCGCGAGGCCGCCGATTTCCTTGATCCAGCGGAACACCTTGCCGCAGATGTAAATGTTGTAGCAGGGCGGTGTGTTGTAGAGCGAGCCGTGTGCCGCGTAGGTCTCATAGCGCAACATGGTCGGTGTGCCGGGCAGGCAGTCTCCGATCAGATCCTCGCGCACCACTGCGATCGCCATACCGGCCGGTCCCACATTCTTCTGTACGCCGCCCCAGAGAATCCCGTAGTCCGTGATCTTCTCGGGTGCCGAAAGGAAGCAGGAGGAGACATCGGCAACCAGGGTCTTTCCCTTGGCATTCGGCGTCTCATGGAAGACTGTTCCGTATATCGTATTGTTTTTGCAGAAATAGAGGTAGTCCGCATCCGCCCGAATCGGCAGATCCGTGCAGTCCGGAATATAACTGTAGACCTTATCCTCACTCGACGCGACAGCGCGCGCGTCGCCATAGAGCGCGGCCTCCTGCATGGCCTTCTTTGCCCACTGTCCGGTGACAATGTACTCCGCCTTGCGGTTTTTCATGAGGTTTAACGGCACCATCGCAAACTGCACATGGCCGCCGCCCTGAATAAAGAGCACCTTATAGTTTGCGGGCACGCCGAGAAGCTCCCGAAAATCCTGCTCTGCGTCATCCAGAATATCCTGAAACATCTTGGAGCGGTGGCTCATCTCCATCACAGACATGCCTGTCCCCTTGTAATCGAGCATCTCTTCCGCCGCTTCCCGCAACACTTCCTCCGGAAGTACCGCCGGACCGGCACTGAAATTAAATACGCGTGCCATCCTTTCTCCTCTCTGTCTGCGAATCCTCAAAACGAAACAAATGCTTAATATTACTCTACCATATTTCGGGTGATTTTGAAGTTACAAATCGCTCTCATCAAAAACTTCCTTCAGATCCGCGCCGGGCGGGCACATCGGGAAGACTTTCTCATCCGAATCAATGAGCACATCCAGTACGGCCGCTTTCCGGCTCTCGACAGCCTCGCGGAGCGCTGTCCGCAATTCCTCCACCGTCGTCACGCGGTAGGCTTTGATGCCCATCGCCTCCGCAATCTTGCAGTAATCCACCCGGTCTCTGAGTACCGTCGACGAGTAGCGCTGCTCATAAAAGAGCGTCTGCCACTGCCGCACCATGCCGAGCGCATGGTTATTGACGATCAGCTCAATGAGCGGAAGCTCTTCGCGGGCTACCGTCGCGAGCTCATTCATATTCATGCGGAAGCAACCGTCGCCCGCAACATTCACGACCACTCTGTCCGGCTTCGCCGTCTGCGCGCCGATTGCCGCGCCGAGACCGAAGCCCATGGTACCGAGGCCGCCGCTCGTAAGATAGGTTCTCGGGCTGTGATACGCATAGTGCTGCGCCGCCCACATCTGGTGCTGGCCGACCTCGGTAACGATGATTGCGTCGTCCGGCGTGAGCCGATCGAGTTCCCGAATCACACGGGGGCCCGTGAGCCCCTCGCCGACTTGCAGCGGGAAACGCTCCTTCCGCGCCTGAATCTCTGCGACCCAGTCCGCGTGCCGCTGCTCCGGCAGTTTCTCTGTCAGACAAGTGAGCAAGGCCGCCGCGTCGCCGACCAGGGAGGCCGCGACATGAATGTTCTTATTGACCTCCGCCTCGTCAATGTCGAGCTGCAAAATCTTTGCCTTGGCCGCGAAGTGGTTCGGACTGCCCGCGACACGGTCGGAAAAGCGCGCGCCGACCACCACGAGCAAATCGCAGTCCGAGACCGTATAGTTCGAGGTCTTGGTGCCGTGCATCCCTACCATACCCGTGTAGAGCGGGTCGTTCTGGTCAAAAGCACCCTGGCCCATCAGCGTGCAACAGACCGGTGCGTCGAGGCGATGCGCAAAAGCCGTGAGCGCCTCTGCGGCATTCGACAAAATCACGCCGCCGCCCGCCATAATGCAGGGCTTTTTCGCGGCTTTGAGGAGCGCAAGCACTTCTTCGATTTTCTCTTCCGCCGGGAGCGGGCGCAGCGCCTCGGACACCGGCAAAACTGCCTCATAGTCGGTCACCGCCGCCGTCACATCCTTCGTGATATCAACCAGCACCGGCCCCGGGCGGCCGCTCCGCGCAATCTGAAAGGCACGGCGCAACACGCCTGCGAGCTCCCGCACATCTTTGACAATGAAGTTGTACTTGGTAATCGGCATGCTGATACCGGTGATGTCAATCTCCTGAAACGAGTCCTTTCCGAGAATCGGGTTGGCAACATTACAGGTGATTGCGACAATCGGCGAAGAGTCCATGTAGGCGCTCGCAATGCCGGTGACTAAGTTCGTCGCGCCGGGACCGCTGGTTGCCAGGCACACGCCGACTTTGCCGCTCGCGCGCGCATAGCCGTCGGCCGCGTGCGCGGCGCCCTGCTCGTGGCTGGTCAGCACATGGTGAATCTCATCTCTGTGTTTATAGAGTGCATCATAAATATTCAAAATCGCGCCGCCCGGATAACCGAAGACGGTGTCGACGCCCTGTTCCTTGAGGCAGGCGATTACAATTTCCGCGCCGCTCAGCTTAGTCATGCTTCCAACCTTCCACCGAGAGAACAGCACCCTGGGGCGCACCGGTCACAAGCTCGCGATAGCGAACCAGATAGCCGTCCACTTCATTGACGCGCGGCTTCCAGTTCTTCTTTCTCTCTGCGAACTCCTCTTCGGAGACGCGCGCGTTCAGCGTGTGGTTGTCGATGTCGATATCGATGATATCCCCCTCCTGAATCAGCGCAATCGGACCGCCGACCGCCGCCTCCGGTGCCACATGGCCGATCGAAGCGCCGCGGCTTGCGCCGGAGAAGCGTCCGTCCGTAATCAGGGCAACCGTGGACCCAAGGCCCATGCCGACAATCGCAGAGGTCGGGTTTAACATCTCGCGCATACCGGGGCCGCCCTTCGGGCCCTCGTAGCGAATCACGACGACATCGCCCGGGACAATCTTACCGCCCTTGATGGCCGTAATGGCATCGTCCTCGCAGTCAAAGACGCGCGCCGGACCGCTGTGCTTTAACATTTCCGGTGCGACCGCGCTCCGCTTCACGACGCAGGACTCGGGGGCGATGTTGCCGTTCAGAATTGCGATGCCGCCGGTCTCGGAATAGGGATTCTCAATCGGGCGAATGACCTCCTTGTCGAGGTTCCATGCGTTCTCAATATTCTCGCCGACCGTCTTTCCGGTCGCGGTCAGGCAGTCGAGGTTGATGAGATTCTTCTTCGAGAGCTCCTTCATGACAGCGTAGACGCCGCCCGCCTCGTTCAGATCCTCCATATAGGTGTGACCTGCCGGTGCGAGGTGGCAGAGGTTCGGCGTGCGCGCGGAGACCTCATTCGCGATATTCACATCGATGTTCACCTTGGCCTCGTGCGCGATTGCCGGGAGATGCAGCATCGTGTTCGTCGAGCAGCCGAGTGCCATATCGACGGTCAGCGCGTTCATGAACGCCTTCTCGGTCATGATGTCGCGCGGACGGATATCCTTCCGGTAGAGCTCCATGATCTGATTGCCTGCGTGCTTTGCAAGGCGCAGACGCTCCGAGTAGACAGCCGGAATCGTGCCGTTGCCGCGGAGACCCATACCGAGCACCTCGGTGAGGCAATTCAGCGAGTTCGCCGTGTACATACCGGAGCAACTGCCGCAAGTCGGGCAGACCTTCTCCTCGAACTCCGAGACATCCTCTATGGTCATCTTTCCGGCCGCATAAGCGCCGACCGCCTCAAACATGCTGGAGAGCGAGCGCTTCTCGCCCTTCACGCGGCCTGCGAGCATGGGGCCGCCGCTCACAAAGATGGTCGGAATGTTGACGCGCGCTGCCGCCATGAGGAGACCCGGCACGTTCTTATCGCAGTTCGGAACACAGACCATCGCGTCAAACTGATGTGCTCTCGCAAGACACTCGGTCGAATCCGCAATTAAGTCTCTTGTGACGAGCGAGTACTTCATGCCCGTGTGTCCCATTGCAATGCCGTCGCAGACCGCGATGGCCGGAACTACGACGGGCATACCGCCCGCCTCTGCGACGCCGAGCTTCACGGCATCGACAATCTTATCGAGGTTCATGTGGCCCGGAACAATTTCGTTGTAGGACGAGATGATGCCGATGAGCGGCTTCTTCATCTCCTCCGGGGTAAAGCCGAGTGCATTAAATAAAGAGCGGTGGGGTGCCTGCTGCATCCCTGTCTTGACGTGATCGCTTAACATGGTAAGTCCTTCTTTCTGGCTATATCTTTTCAAGCTGTAACAAAAATAAAAATTAGGTGATTTCGTTTCAGATGCGGGCCATGACCAGCGCGCCCATCTCCCGGGTGCCGACCTTTTTCGTGCCCTCGGTGTAAATGTCGGGCGTGCGATAGCCGTCCCGCAGCACCGCTGCGACAGCGCTCTCCACGGCGCGCGCCTCACTCTCCATATCGAAGGAGTAGCGGAGCAGCATTGCCGCCGAGAGTATGGTTGCAAGCGGATTTGCCTTATCCTGTCCCGCAATGTCCGGCGCGGAACCGTGACTCGGCTCATAGAGTCCGAGCTTCGTCTCATTCAGGCTCGCGCTCGGTAGCATGCCGATAGAGCCCGTCACCATGCTCGCCTCATCCGACAGAATGTCGCCAAACGTGTTCTCGGTCACGATGACATCAAACTGTCCCGGATTGTAGACCAGCTGCATGGCCGCATTGTCGACCAGCATGTGCGAGAGCTTGACTTCCGGATAGTCCTTGCCGACTTCCTCCATGACCCGCCGCCAGAGGCGCGAAGTGTCAAGGACGTTTGCCTTGTCCACGCTGATCAGGGACTTTCTGCGCTTTGCCGCGGCCTCAAACGCCTTAATTGCAATGCGCCGAATCTCCGGCTCCGTGTAGACCAGAGTATCGACCGCGGTCTCGACGCCGTTTACCTTCTCTGTGTGCCGCTCGCCGAAGTAGAGGCCGCCGGTGAGTTCTCTTACAATCACAAGGTCAAAGCCGTTCCGCAGCTGCTCCGGCTTTAACGGGCAGGCCGCCGCGAGCTCCGGATAGAGAAACGCGGGGCGCAGATTTGCAAAGAGACCGAGTTCCTTCCGGATTTTCAGGAGTCCTGCCTCCGGACGCAGGGAAGGTGCCAGCTTGTACCAGGGAGACGTCTCAGCGTTTCCTCCCACGGCACCGAGCAGCACGGCATCGCTCTCCTTCGCCTTTTGCAGATTTTCATCGGTCAGCGGCTCGCCGTAGCGGTCAATCGAGCAGCCGCCCATGTCGATTTCGGTGAACGAAAATGTATGTCCGAACTTCTCCGCGACGTGAGCGAGCACAGCCTTTGCTTCTCTCACAATTTCCGGACCTATGCCGTCGCCCGGAATCAAAACAATTTTCTTCTCCACAGTAGTCTCCTCCTGTGCCTGTCCTCGGGATTCCAAAAAGCTTTCTCTCAGGAAAAACTTTTCTCATCATAATAAAACAAGACGCTGTATTTTTCAAGAAAGCTTGAAAAATACAGCGTCTTATGAATATCCGTATCCGTCTTACTGTGCCTTGGCGAGCGGTGCAACCCAGACACCGTTGATGTCGAGCTGGTAGCCGTCCGGGGTCACGCGGTTATAGAGCATCTTGCCGCTCTCGTCGAGGTAGTACCACTTGTCGCCGTCCTTGAACCAGCCGGTGATCATGTAGCCGTTCTCGTCGAACACATACCACTCGTTGTTAATCTTTCTCCAAGCGCCCTTCACGTAGCTGCTGTCCGGCAGCCGGAAGCGCCACTTGTCGCCGTTTGCCTCCCAAGTGCCTGTGCTCTCGGCAGCTGCGTTCTTTGCGCGCTGTGCGCTTGCCATCTCTTCTGTGACGACAATATCGTTCGACTCGGTCCACGGTCCGCGGAAATCCGGATTCTGTGCACTCACGCCGCGCACCTGGAACGAATACACGCCGGCCTTGGTGAAGAACGAGCTGACATCGTGCGAGGTGCCCTGCACGGTTCTGACAGCGCCGATTGTCTTGCCGTCTCTCTTCCACTTGGTCTCGTAGGAACCTGCGCCGAGGGACTCGGTCCAGCTCGCCGTGGTGCTCGTGAGATTTGCCTCACTGATGCTCGAAGCCTGCAGTGCGAGGCTCGGGAGCTTGACTTCGACAATCAACGCATAGGCATTGTCCTCGCGCGTCGCGGTCACATACTCCGCGCCGTCAATGTGAACCTGGCTCGCTGCATTGACCCGGAAGTAGTAGCCGTCCTCCGCCTGCAGGTGAATCTTGAGGTCCGGGACATCCGTCGCCTTCCAGCTCGGGCCCTCGTTCAGGACCTCGTAGTGATTCACCGTATAGCGGCTGCCCAGCGGCTTAATTTCCAGTTTCTCGTCGCCGATCGGACTGCCCGCGTTTACGGTTCCCGTCACCTTGATACCGACGGTCTTAATCGCTTTGTCTGCATAAGCGGTCATTCCGAATGCCGCTGTGAAGAGCATCAGAGCTCCTGCCAGAACGGTTCCCTTTACGACATGTTTCATTGCCATTTCCCCCTTTGAATCGCTCTCGATTTTCGTCCCCAGAAAAAGTGAACAGAACTTATCCAGTCCTTATGATGCTTTCTCTACATTTTTTCTAATCGGACTGTTTATAGAATACCCGATAACCGCTATATCGTCAATAACAACGAGCTTACATTTTTCTGACTGCACCGTATGGCCGCCGTAAACAAAAAATGCCCGCGCTCTGTATAAAACAGAGCGCGGACACTCCCGCTATCTCACTTTGCCACATCCTGGACCCGCGATTCGCGAATCACATTGACCCGAATCTGGCCCGGATACTGCATCTCCTGCTCAATGCGTTTTGCAACATTGTGCGCCAGAATGACCATATCGTCGTCCGTAATCTTCTCCGGCATGACCATGATGCGAACCTCGCGGCCCGCCTGCACCGCAAAGGATTTCTCGACGCCCTCAAAGGAATTCGTAATTTCCTCGAGCTGCGCGAGACGATTCGTGTAAGTCTCAATGGTCTCGCGTCTTGCGCCCGGGCGCGCCGCCGAAATGGTATCCGCGGCCTGAACGATACATGCGATCAGACTCTCGGGCTCGACATCGCCGTGGTGCGACTCCACCGTGTTGATGACAATCTGGTTCTCCTTGTACTTCCGGCAGAGTTCCACGCCGAGCTGCACATGGGAACCCTCAATCTCGTGGTCAACCGCCTTACCGATGTCGTGTAAAAGACCTGCGCGTTTCGCCATGCGCACATCGACGCCGACCTCCGCCGCAAGAATACCGGACAGCTCCGCAACCTCGATCGAGTGACGCAGGGCATTTTGCCCGTAACTTGTGCGGTAGCGCATGCGTCCGATGAGTTTGACAAGCTCCGGATGAATGCTGTGGATTCCGACTTCGAGCACGGCTGCCTCACCGGCCTCGCGCATCCGCGTATCGACCTCGCGCTGCGCTTTCTCGACCATCTCTTCAATCCGCGCGGGATGAATGCGGCCGTCGTTAATCAGCTTTTCAAGCGCAACCTTCGCAATTTCGCGGCGCACCGGATCAAAGCCCGAGAGCACGACTGCCTCCGGTGTGTCGTCGACAATCAGTTCCACACCGGTCAACTGCTCGAGCGTGCGAATATTTCTGCCCTCACGGCCGATGATGCGACCCTTCATCTCGTCGTTCGGCAGCTGTACCACCGATACCGTGGACTCGGCGACGCTGTCTGCGGCGCAGCGCTGAATGGCACTGACCACATACTCCTTCGCCTTCTTGTCCGCCTCTTCCTTTGCGGCGCTCTCAAGATCGCGGATCATACGCGCCTTGTCGTGCTTCACATCGTCCTCAATCGAGCGGAGCAGGAATTCCTTCGCCTGCTCAACCGAAAGTCCGGCAATGCGCTCCAGCTCTTCCATCCCCCTGTCGTAGAGAGAATCCACCTCACGGCTTCTCGCCGCAATGCTCTCCTCCTTCTGCTGCAGGGTCTGTTCCCGCTTTTCGAGCAAAGTCTGCTTCTTGTCGAGATTCTCTTCCTTGCTAAGCACACGATTCTCATAGTGCTGTAACTCCGCGCGCCGCTCTTTGGTCTCCCGCTCCAGTTCGTTCTTCGTCCGGAGCGCTTCTTCCTTGGCTTCGAGCATCGCCTCGCGCTTCTTCGTCTCCGCGGTTTTCAGGGCTTCTTCGATAATCTCTCGGGATTTTACTTCCGCGCTGCCGATCTTGCTCTCATAGTCTTTCTTCCGGTGTTCAATCGCAAGATTCCAGCTCAAAAAAGCCACAATCACCGCCGTGATGACAACTGCAATGATGATTTGTGACACAGAGCACCTCCTTATTCAGTTTTCATGGTACAATTTATTTTCTTAATATTGCGCTTTCACTTTGGGCAATAAGTCTATACTAGCAAATCTTAAGAATTATCGCAAGTAAAAGTGCATATTGCATCTCGAATTGCACTGTAGGAGTAGCCTTTGCGGAGCAGTGCCGCAAAAATCCGCTGTTCTTCCTTCTTGTCGATGTCTGCGGCGTAGTGCCTTTTCTTAAGTTCCCGACAGATTTGCGCGGTCTCATCCGGCGCCTCTTCTTCTAGCAGCTCTTCAATGAGCTCCTTGTCGATCCCGCGGTTTAAGAGTGCGGTCTTTAAATAGCGTGCACTTTTCTCGCCGCTCCGCGTCCGGATATAGGTCTCCGCGACGCGGCGGTCATCGACATAGTGCAGTTTCCGCCCATAGTCAAGCGCGAGTTCTGCGATTTCTTCCGGATAAAAGCCTTCGCGGAATTTTCGCCGCAGTTCCGCCTCGGTGTAGTCCCTCTGCTTTAAAAGATAGAGCAGGCGCTCCCGACTGCGGCGAATCAGTAAGGGGTAAAGTTTCGTCTGTAAAAACTCTGCCGTAAGTTCCCGCCCGACTTCCAGCTCCATTTTTTTGACTTCCCCCCGGTAAAGTGAAAAAGCAAAGTCCTCGTCGGTGAGGACTTTGCTTTTTTTCGCGCCGAGCGGCAGAATTTCCGTAATAATCATTCCGCATCCCGCTCTTCCGTCAGCGGCAGTGTGAATTCGGCGCCCTCCGGGAGCGCCTCGGTCTCAACCGGCGCGAGGCCGTGCGCTTCGCGGACGCGATTCTCGATCTCCGCCGCCAGCGCCGGATGCTCGTGCAGGAAACTCTTGGCATTCTCGCGGCCCTGGCCTATCTTATTGCCCTCATAGGAGAACCAGGCGCCGCTCTTTTCGACAATATTCTCCTTGACCGCGAGGTCCAGAATATCACCCTCCTTTGAGATGCCTTTGCCGAACATGATGTCGAACTCAATTTCCTTAAACGGCGGCGCAATCTTATTCTTCACAACCTTTACGCGAACGCGCGTGCCCACAATCTCGCCGCCCTGCTTTAAGACATCGATCTTCCGAACATCCAGACGCACCGAGGAGTAGAACTTCAGCGCTCTGCCGCCGGTCGTGGTCTCGGGGCTGCCGAACATGACGCCGATTTTCTCGCGCAGCTGGTTAATGAAGACCACGGTGCTGTTCGTATTGCTGACAATGCTCGTGAGCTTACGGAGCGCCTGGCTCATGAGGCGCGCTTGAAGACCCACGTGGAGGTCTCCCATATCGCCCTCAATCTCCGCCTTCGGCACGAGCGCCGCGACCGAGTCCACAATGATGATGTCCACGGCGCCGCTCCGCACCATGGTCTCGGTGATTTCGAGCGCCTGTTCACCGGTGTCCGGCTGGGAGATGTAGAGGTTGTCGACATCGACCCCGATATTCTTTGCGTAGACCGGATCCAGCGCGTGCTCGGCATCGATAAAGCCCGCAATACCGCCGCGCTTCTGCACTTCCGCGACCATGTGCAATGCGACCGTGGTCTTACCGGAGGACTCGGGGCCATAGACCTCGATGATGCGTCCCTTCGGAATGCCGCCGAGTCCCAGCGCGAGATCCAGGCTCAGCGAGCCGGTCGGCGTGGTCTCCACATTCATCATATTGCTCGGATCGCCAAGTTTCATGACTGCGCCCTTGCCGAAATCCTTTTCAATCTGCTTTAACGCCTCATCGAGCGCTTTTCTCTTTGCATCCTGATCCATGCCGCACCTCTTCTCTCAAGTCAAATCGCGGGAACCGCATTTGCAAACATTCGTTCCGCGAACCTTTGTTCTGGTATCAGTTTACCCGCTTCCGGCGGATTTTGCAAGTGAAACTCTTATTCGCCGGTTCCGTTTACAGCAATCGACTTGAGAACTTCGATTTCTCCCTCCGTAAACGAAGTGAGTTCCTCCCCACGCCCCACAAATTCCACTGTGACGAGGGTGTTGTGCACGCAGAGTATCGCTTTCTTCTTGAGAAGTTTTCCGAAGGGCTCGGTGCTCTTATCCAGCTGCAGGGTCACAAAGAAAGGCTTGTCGCCGTAGACCTGCACGCCCACCTGCTCGGCCTCGACAAACTGCGAAATGTACGCATTCGCGCTGAAAATGGCTCTCTCGAGCGCGTTTCCGCTGTTTACCTCGGTCGTGACCTCGATGTAGGATTCGGTGTTATAGTCCGCAACGTTTAAGTGCCGGTGATAGAGCGGTCCGTTCTGACTCGAGTTAAACTGCGCGGGAAGCCGAATCGAGATGCTTTCATTGTCCTCGTTCCCATGGAGTACCACGGTCTCGCCGCTGAACGAGGAGCAGTCCTCCACCGCACTTAAGTCGAGTTCCTTCATCTTCTGCAGATACGCATCTCCGAGCAATCTGACGCCCTTCCGCATCTTCTTTAAGTCGCCCGCATCGAGACTCAGCGGCACTGTCTGCAGGTATTCCTCCACGCCGGTCACCGTATTCGGCTTGACATTTGCCTTGTCGACATACGGATTTAAGTCGATTCCGGCCGGGTTATACTCGTTCACCGGGACCGTCGCGATGGATTTTACCATCTGCTCCATCAGCTCCTCGGTGAAGGGGGACTCGGTTCTTCCCCTGTATTCCTCCGCAGTCGTGCCGTATTCAAAGCGAAGCACTACCTCGCGGTTTGCGAGAAAGCCGATGTAATCGACAAAGTCCCGAACCACCCGGCTCTGCCCCTTCCCTCGGTCCGAGCGATAGGAGAGACGTAGCCACTTTTGCTTGCCAACGTTGATGACCTTGGCCTTCATGTCCGTGTAATCCTGGTAGCTATAGCTCGTTTCGAGGGAACGCACGCGATCGGCGCCGCGCCGCACACCGGATCCCTGGCCCGCCGTCACCTCGAGCGTGATCGTCGCAGCGCGTCCCTGCCCATCCTCCGTGACCGCCCAGACCTCGTAATTGGCCTGTTCCGGATCGTTGGAGCGCTGAAAGCCCTTGGCCGGAAGTTCCGCCGTGACGGGACCCGAAGTAAGCGTCAAAACGTCGCCCTCCGGCTTCTTTGCGCTGCTCTTCTTCTCGTCGTAGTTGACGTCTCGGAGCTCCGTGAACGCCGCTCTCACCTCGGTCGGGAACTTACTGTCCTCTTCGCTCGCCTTGCTTGCCGCAGTTGTCCCACCGGATGCACTTGCACTGCCGCTCACCTTCGCCGCTTCGCTGCTCAAAGCCTCGGAAGTTTCCGCCTTTGCCGCAGCGGTCTGATTGCCGGATTTCGACTCTGCCTTTTTGCCGCCGCAGCCCGAAACCGCCAGCGCCGCCGCCAGAGAAAGTGAAAGTAACACTGTCTTCTGTCTCATCTTCATGCCGAACTCCCTTCTCTTTTCCCCGTTTTTCTGTTGTACTACCACTGATGCCAAGAAGCTTCCGTTATTATACCCTAATCTTTACTATTTTAAAATAATAAAACAGTTAAACTTTCTTAAGGTGCTGCATTTCGCTTTCACAACTGCCCCGCTTCGAGTGCGAGCAGATATTTCTTCCGCTCGAGTCCGCCCGCATAGCCGGTCAGGCGCCCATCCGCACCGATGATGCGGTGGCAGGGAATCAGAATGAGCAAGGGGTTATGCGCGACTGCACCGCCGGTCGCATGGGGCGACACATAGCTTTTTCCCTGCCGCGCGGCAAGACTCTCCGCAAGCTGCTTGTAGCTCGCTGTCCGCCCGTAGGGGACCGAGAGCATCTCCCGCGCAATTTCCTTTCGAAACTCGGAACCGCTGAATGAAAGCCGCGGGTAAAAGTTCGGCTCCCGCCCCGAAAAATAGAGTTTTAACCAGCGCGCGGTCTCCCGAAAGATTGCGAGACTTTCTATCTCGCATTCCCGCACAGTCTCCTCTTTCAGAAGGGCGCGGTCATATTTCTGCCCGTCAATCCAGAGCCCCGAGAGCGTCACGCCGTCGGCGCTCGCGAGGGTCAGCGCTCCGACGGGTGAATCCGCGTGCGCGATATACATCATACTTCCTTCTTTCCGGCCGGTCACATTTCGCTTGCCCGGCGCCTCAGTCAAAATCCATCCAGACCATGTGCTTTCCGCAGTGCAGACAGCGGAACAGGTAGCACTGCATGGAACCGCCGTTCACGGACTCCCGTATCCACTGCTTTTCGTTCTCGTCCCACATGGGATCTTCCAATACTTCTTCGAGCACACCCTGTAGCTTCATTTCCTTGGCACCAACGTCGCCTAAGTATGCGCAGAAATCGCCGCAGTGGGCGCGCCAGTGCTCCTGCTGCCAGCCGATATAGCCCGGCGTGCGGTGAATCAGCTCATCGAGACGCGCCGGGTCCTCAACGCCTTCATCGACCGAAAATGGATCCTGAAATTCCCCGTCATATTTCCGTGCGGCTTCTCCGCTCGCTATGCAGGTCGGGCAAAAATGACTGTCCGCGTGAAAGCCGTAGAAGGGACCTTCGTAATAAATCTTGGTCGGCTTTCCGCAGCAGTCGCAGGAAAGCGCCTCTTTCACCTCCCGGAACACACCGGTCTCCAGCGGGTGCGGGTGGTAGCGGAAAAATGGAAGTTCTTCCGCCGCTTCGCTCTGCCGCTCCGCTTCCGCCGCTGTTTTCGGGCATTTGACCGCAAAGGTATCGCCCCAATTCTCGGCGTAATCCTTGAGGCTCCCGAGACGCTTTAAGTCCTTCCGATCGGTCTTATTTGCAAGGACTAAAAAGAGCTCATAGGCGCTCTTTTTATAATCCAATAAGTCGTAGACATCGACCAGCACGCGCTTGGCTTCCGGCGCAGCTTCCGCCTCCAGAGCTTCCTTCAGCGCATAGAGTGCGCGCACGCTGTCCGCATCCTCTTTCTCCCGGTAGCGTTTCGAGCATTCGATATACTGTCTCTGAAATTCATTCATCGCGCTTTCCTCCCAAGTTTTCCCGATAACGCTACCATTATAACAAGAAGCGGCTACCGCGCTCCAGTACAAGTTTCAACGGCGCAGGCCATCCCGCGGGATTGCTCCCGCGGCCGCTTGTTATGCCCTAGGCCTATCTCTCTGGCGATACGCGGCAGCGTATCCGGGATCTGATAAAAGATAATGATATTACCCGGGCGGAACCGGCCAGCCGGATTGGTCTCTACGGACTTCCCGAAGAGCTTGGGCTTTCCGCTGAATCTGCTGCCGGAACATCCAAGTTCCCACATTTGATTTCACTGCTCGCACGATACCGGGATGATACGATGCGTGCCGGTGTTTCCGTCATGAATCAGAACCTGTCATCCCCGAGTTCACTTCTTTTCGGCCCGACCTTTCGCAAAAAAAGAGCCTGAAACAGACCGCGCGTTCAAGGGGCGCACGCTGTTTCAGGCTGCCGTTACCATCGCAAAGGTATAACACACCGGACTTTCCGCGGGAAAGTCGTGTGCCAAGCGGACACTGTCCGCCTTGGAATCCCTTCCGCGAAACCTATGGTTTCTTTGGATTCTTCCTTTTCCTCTCCGGCAGTTCCTCCCACATGCTCTCGACCAACTTACACAGGAACTCTCGGTTGTCCACATCATCTACCAAGATCATCTCTTTCGCCCCATCATACGGAAGCTCCATTGGAGCATCCGGCATCAGCTTCACCGCCGTCGGAACAGGCTTAACCAGGAGTCGGTTATCATATATGCCGCCAAACACCCTGCCACGATAATACAGGATATACTCACCCATCATCGCCCGATAGGATATTTCGTCCATGCCCGATAGCTGTTCTATGACGAAATCCAGATATTCTTTCGTTGATGCCATATCAATCTCCCTTTGCCTTGATCGGATGCCTGATAACAGTCTTCAGCTTCTCCGGTGCAACACGCCTCGCATCAGACAGATAAATCTCGTGGTGCCGCCTGTCATCGGACATATCATTCTCGTATCCGTTTTCATCCAGATACCGATCCATCATGACAACCGTGGTAGGCTCATCATCGTAAGCCCCGATATGCATACACTGCACACAGAGTCCTTCTTCAATCGTAAGGAACTCCACCTTGCTGAAATCCTGCTTTTTCTTATTTGTTGCGTCATTCACCGCCCACTTGAAATCTTCCTCTGTCACAAAGTCGGGAAGCCTTATCACGGAGAGCCACTGAAAATCTTCCTTATGACTGTAATCAACCCCGGACAAACCATCCTGCCACCAGAAACCTTCCAGCGGGGGAACCACATAATCAAAATACCCCTCGATCTTATGGTCGCCCTTCTTGCTCATCTTGATTGTAAAAGCAATCGCGTATAAAAGCCCGATAGCCGCCTTGTAATCGCCGTCTTCCGCATTCGGATCTCCGCTTCCGCGGACGGCAATATAGTTCATTTTCGGAACCGTGACAATCTCCGGCTTTGCCTTCGGCATATAAAACTCTTTATATTCTTTTTTATAATCAAATGCCACCTGTGCTTCCTCCGGCCTATTGATCTTTTTCTTCATACGGCTTGTTCCATGAACCGATCTCAATCAGATTCCCTTCGGGATCGGCGATATAGCAGGTTCTCTGCCCCCACGGCTCCGGTTCAGGCTCCAGTACCGGCGTTGCACCGTTCTCCACCGCCTTTTTGAAGGCAACATCCACCTCATCAAAAGTATCGACATACAACGCGATCTCAAAATGGCCATTCAAGCCCTTGATATACTCATATCTCCGGCTTGTCATCTTTTCAAAATCATTCCTTCCATACAGTAAAAACAGGGTTCCATCCTTCACAAGGTACACATTGGACGTATCCTCCGCCTCCCTAATCTCAAACCCCATCACATCCCGATAAAAGCGAACCATTTTCGCCATATCTTCAACCAGTAATCCAAAACCGTCTAATCTCATACTGCATTATCCTCCATGTAGTTTTTTAATGTTTCCTCAGCAGCTTTCCTAATCGCCCTGCGAACTTCCGGCGGTTCCAGAACCTCTGCGTTGCCACCAAAAGTCAGTATCCATGTGACAAAGTTCTCCATATTCGTATAATCCGCAGAAAAGAGCAGCCGCCCGTCATCCATCTCGGTAAAGCATTCAGAACCGAACTCTTCCACAAGCCGCCACTTCACATCCTGCGTGAAAAGAGCCTTTACCGGGATGCCGCCCGGGAATATCTTCTCATTGGACAAATCTGGCCTTGGAACGTCTCGGCATATAAAGGCCTCTCCCGTGTCTGAAAGCCCGTCCATACGGTTCAGCTTAAACAGACGGAAATCCCTGCGGCTTAAGCACCAGCCCCATACATACCAGCTCGACCACTGAAATACCAAATAGTACGGCTCTATCGTGCGGACACTCTCACCCGAAGGAGCGTAATACTTGAAATCAAGCAGATGCCTGTTATCTATCGCTTCCTGTATGATCTCAATCTTTGGCGCAAGCGTCCCCTTGTACCACGAGGACAGGTCGATAAGCATGGAATCCCTGCCACTTATAAATTCGGATGAGCCTGTCCGAATCTTCTCCATCAGCTGCCCGTAATAGCTGCTTCCGCTCACGCTGTCAAGGCTTCGGAGACCGGCAAGGATCATCTGCATATCCTTTGATGTAAGAATCGTCCTGGCCATGCGGTATCCGTCCATGATGCTGATACCGCCGCCTGTACCCTGCATCGTCCTTATCGGGATTCCGGCTTTGCAAAGGTCCTCGATATCCCGGTTAATCGTTCGCCTGGAAACCTCAAACCGCTTCGCCAGTTCGGGCGCCGTTGTCTTCTCTTCCTGCAGCAAGATCGACAATATCCCGATCAGCCTGTCTATCTTCATTGCTTTTCACGCTCCGTTCATATCTTAACAAAGATAACACGACATAAGTATGTCATGTTTATTGTATCGCTACGTCTTTTTTCTGAAAACAAAAAAGACGGCCAACAGAGCATCACGCTCCACCGGCCGTCAATCTTAAACTTTATTCACTTCAAAATCCTCTCGTATATCCTAAAGCCCTCATCCTTACAGACATTAAAAACAACCCGGATATTACTGCCCGTCTCCGCAAGCCATTTGCGAACTGTCTCCACCGCAATTTCTGCTGCCCGCCGGTTCGTGAACATAAATACCCCCCCGTAGAGATGCAGCAGAATGCGATGCTTTTCAGGCCGTTTTGTGCCGCCAAGTTCAGACAGAAAGTACCTATACTTCAGATTCGCATGCCGATTGAACATCATCAGCGAGCTTTTCCCTTTCAGGTAGCCCATGAAAGATGACACACGAATCTTTGGCGGTATGCCCACTAGCATGTGCATATAATCTGGCATCAAATGTCCTTCTATAATCTCTCTACGCCTTTGTATGCGTAAAGATCATGCAGGATTTGAGCCAAATCCTTCTTGTATTGATTGTAGATTATTTTTCGTCTATACTTTGGCGTAAAGACGATATGGTACTTGCACAGCCATTTGGTATGTGCAGCACTATTTGCCTTTGGCATGAAATCACCTTTCCTTTCTCAGTAGTGGCTTGGACACCTCTATTGTACGGAAAGGTGATTTCTTTGTTAAACGATTTGTCTCCACCCGCATAGCGGGTGGGTTTTTGCTTCGCAACGGTTCACTTGCTTTGCAAGCGAACCATGCTCAGCAGGCTAAAGCCAAAAGCTTCACAAAAAAGCAGTAAGTCTTTTCAAGACTTACTGCTTTTTGCCGCTATCGCAAAACAGCCGCTCAATTATTATGCGAGGACAGCCGCGACTTTCAGCCAACTTACTCAATATCCCTGTTTCAAAAAATAGCAGATACCCATACTCTCATTGCTTAGATTAGCCTAGCTACAATGACGATTATGCTGACAATCGTTATTCCGAGTGAAATCAAAATTCTTGCAGGGGTAAAACTATATAACCTTTCCGGATGCTGTGTATCGTAACGAATCTGCGCGGTGCTTCCGATTTCAGAGGAAAATGGAACCTGTATGCTTTTTTGAGAAATATACTGTTTCCCGTTAACCTTATAAGCAACCTGTGCCCATTTTGAATTGTGAAAAGCTGTCGTGCCGGGAATTGCAGTCGTATAGGATATAATTGTGCCCTTTGTTGTTGCTGATTTATTATGAATCAACAAGAGATTGAGCAAATTGTAGATGCAGAACAGAAAAGCTATTACCGCAATGGCGTCGAAGAATAAAATCTCATTTGACATCTTCATTTTTGACATGTTCAGCTCCTTTCCCTGACATCCATCTGTAAAGATGCTCACAGCTCCTTGCGGGAAAAAATACGGATAGACAGGAACATTGACAGCATAAATATGACAACGCCGGAAATACCGACAAGAATTGCAATCATAAGAGTCGACGAACCTTGCAGAAACTCTATGATGTGATGCAGCTTTGGGAGCGACAAGCGCGCAAGAAAAACAGGTCCCATTGAAACAAACAATGTCGAAGCGGAAAGCACAAGCCGTCCCTTTGTAGCCCCGTATTTGAGCATAATCGGAGTATATATGCCATAAAAAACAGTACTTATCAAAAAGACCGTCAGAGCTTCCGTAATATTCAAAAAATCAAACCGAGGATAGATGACTGCAATCATTGAGTAAACAGCAAGACACTCACCATATAAGATTAAATAGCAGATGTATCTTGCAATAATGTAGCTTTTTCGAGAATATGGCGCTGCACAAAGAAGCGCTACTGCTTTTGGGCTCTTTTCTTCTTCCGTTGCAACAGATTGCATAAAGAGAATCTCTGTCAAAATGACCATGTATAAACAGGATATTATTTCAATCCCCGCCATTTGTGCTGCATTAACCATCAAGATAATCGGAACGAGAATGCTGACAGCTAAAAACTCCACCGCCATCTTTTTTATCAACAAAAAGTCCTTTCTCACAAGATTAGCGATCATTATTCTTCCCTCCGACATACGCGAGCATAATATCTTCAATGCTTGCTTTTTCAAACAACACGCCCGGAATTTCTTTTTTGACGTCCGCAATCCGATCTGTTAATGCCGAAAATCCATAAGTTGAGATCTTCAGATTTCTGATTAGCCTTTTGTTTCGGTCGTTTAGTAATGCGACACTGCCTTTCACGATGCGGAATGTATCAAGGAGCTCATCTTTACTCTGCTGAAATACAATTTTCCCGCCGTCAATGAGAATAAGTACATCTGCGACCTTATCCAAATCAGAGGTGATGTGTGTTGAGAAGAAAACTCCCTTTCCTCCGTTTTTCATGTAGTCCATGATAATTTCCAGGAATTGCCTTCGCACAAGTGGATCAAGTCCGCTTGTAGGTTCATCCATAATCAGAAGTTCAGCCTGATGGGAAAGCGCCAGCACAAGGGCAAATTTCATTTTCATCCCGCCAGAGAGTGTAGAAATCTTTTGCTTTGGGTCAAGATCGAACTTTTCCATATAAGTGCGGTACTCGGCATCACTCCATTTGGAATAGGCCGGAGCAATAATACTTTTCATATCCTCCATTGACAGGTTGTCATAGAAATAGCTGCCATCCATGATGATGCCCAGGCGATCCTTGATTTCCCGTTCATGCTTGTCCGCGTCTAAGCCAAAAATCTTTATTGTCCCAGATTCCTTATGTGCCAAATTGAGAATGGAACGTATCGTCGTGGTTTTCCCTGCACCGTTGGCTCCGATGAAGCCGGTGACACATCCCTCCGGCAAGGAAAAAGAAATGCTATCAAGCGTAAAAGTCGGATACCTTTTCACAAGACCATTCGCTTCAAGAATATTGTCCATGGCTAATCCTCCTCATACAAAATATCCACCATCGCATACAGCTCATCTTTTTCGATATCAAACAGCTTCGCGTTATGAACAGCCTTTTGTAAATCCTGTTCGATGATGCGACGTTTGAAATCCCGAAGTAGTTCCGGATTGCCCCTCGAGACAAAAGTTCCCCTGCCCGCCTGACTGAAGGCAAAACCCTCTTTTTCCAATTCATCATAGACGCGGCGAATCGTCAGGACGCTTACATGGACATCGTTTGCAAAGTTTCGAATGGATGGTAAGAGTTCTCCATCCTCCAGCTCACCTTTTAAAATCGCTTCCTTAATCTGTTCTTTGATCTGTATATACAGCGGAACATCCAATGAATTGGATACAATTATGTTCATATGATTTCGCACCTCAGCTGTGTATTCCGTATATACACAGCATATATTCAAGGCACATCATTGTCAATAAACAATCAGAGTTTTTACGGAATAGCAAGACTTTATTTCCGTCATTTTGTCATTGGTTTTTTTTCATGCACAGCCAATCGATTGTTCATGGGGTTGGGGAGTAATGTTGCTCTGCCAAGGTAAGAGTCAAGTGTTTTTCACAGCAAAAGAGAGCCTCCCGCCGCAGCGGAAAGCTCTCCTTTTTGTTTGCTATTTGCCCTTGCCGTTTTCGGACTGCTCTCAGTCTTCCACCAGCGGACTCTCGAGGTAAGCCATCACGAGGGCCTCGGTCGCATCGATCGACTCCTTGTTGGTGCGCTCATAGGAGTGGCTCGACTCAATGCCTGCGCCGAGCAGCGCGTGCTTAATCTCCGCGCCCGCGTTCATCGCTGCGGAAGCATCGCTGCCGTAGTAGGGGTAGATGTCCACGCGATACGGAATCTTCTTTTCCTTCGCGAGGTTCACGAGCTTCTGGCGGAATGCGTAGTGATAGGGGCCGGAGCTGTCCTTTGCGCAAATCGAGACCGTGTACTCATCGGTCTGCTGATCGTCGCCCATGGCGCCCATGTCGCAAGCCAGGAATTCGACGACCTTCTCCGGAATCGAGGAGTTGCAGCCGTGTCCCACTTCCTCGTAGACCGAGAACGCGAAGTGAGTCGTGTACGGAAGCTCGATTTTCTCCTTGCTGATGCGATCCAGAATGTCGAGGAGAATCGCAGCGCTCGCCTTGTCATCGAGGAAACGGCTCTTCACAAAGCCCTTCTCGGTAATCAGCGTGCGCGGATCGAAGGAGACAAAGTCGCCGACTTCAATGCCAAGTGCTCTGGTCTCCGCCTCGTTTGTCACCTTCTCGTCGAGGCGCACTTCCATATTGTCCTGATTTCTCTCGGCCGTGCCCGCATCCTTATAGACATGGCAGCTGGTCTGATGAATCAGAATGGTGCCGCCGATTTTCTTGCCGTCGGCCGTGTGCACGAGGCAATTCTCTCCCTCAATCATGTTCCAGGGATAGCCGCCGATCTGCGCAAGCTTTAAGCGTCCGCTCGGCTTCACCGCGCGCACCATTGCGCCCAAGGTGTCGACATGCGCCGTCACCATGCGCTGATGCTCATCGTCCTTGCCCTTCACTGTTACAATGACCAGTCCCTTTTCCGTATGCTTCACCGGGAAACCGAATTCCTTTGTCTTTGCAAGCAAGTACTCCTGCACTTCCTTCGTGAAGCCGGTCGGAGAGGGAATTGCCAAAATTTCCTGTAAATATTTCAATGTTTGAGACATACCATTCCTCCTCACAAAAAATAAGATACCCGGCAGCGGATATTTCGTCAATTTGCAAAAGCTATCTTAGCACAGCACACGATGCTTGTGTAGTATTTGCCAAGATTTTATTGCTGTCGCAGTTTCAGACAATCCGGGCAGCCGCCGGTACAGAGCTCACAGGAGAGCTCCTCCGGCACCAGCTGCTCAAAGCGCCTGCCGTCAATCTCGAAATGGTAGAGCTTGGACGAAGCCCGCGCGAGGAGCGCATTCGTCTCATCGAACAAAAGATAGGTCACTGTCTCCCCGAATACATCGTCCTCATACTGCGTGACAAACAGGCGGTAGCTGTGCCCGCCCATCCGGAAGGCAACGCGGTTCCGCTCTGCCCTGCAGTCCGTGACCTCTGTCTTTACCAGGCCCGCGCGGGCAATGACGGCCTCGAGAAGCAGTTCCAAGTGCCTGACACGAAAGGTCTTCTCTTCGATTTCTCTCATGCTCCCTTCTTCAAAACTCGATAGTCCTGCATCATCCGATCGTTCTCCATCAGGAAGGTGCGTGCGGTCGGCTGGTTCTCATCGATGTCATAGAGCCCCATCAGGTAGGCGTTCAAACTCGCGCGGTTCTCAAAGCGCAGCGCGCGGTACTGCTTCTGAAACGCCAGTTTCTCGACAAACAGGAGCTTTCCGCTGTCTTCCGACACCAGGACCCCGACATGACCCGGAAACAGAATATTTTCTTCCGGCGTGAGTTTCGAGTGCAGCCAAACCGTGACAATGCTCGCTTTTCCGTCCGCAAAGGAAATGCCTCGCTCCTTCCAGGCTTTCCGCACCTGTTCGCACTGTACACTCGTGTCCTTTGTATCGGCCGCCGGCACTTCCGCAAAGAGACGCTCAAATTTGCCGTTGTCTCCGCTACTCCAGAGCTCTACCGGCGCCTTTTGAATCGCCTCCAGATCCAGAAACAGATTTTCATCGGCACTCTCCGCCGGCGCCGTGCCGCCCTCTACCTTGACGAGGGAGCGCGCGAGCATAAATGCGGTAATCCGGCAATTCGTTCCGACAAAATCCGGATAGGCCTTCTCCCAGCGGTCTGCCATCACATCCTCATCCACGGCATCGCCGACCGCGCTCTGAAAGCGCTCCACCTCGCGAAAAAACTCCTGACTGTCTTCCGCCGGAATCCCCGACCCGTTTAGCGCCTGTCGCACTTCCGCCTGACCGCTCTGCTCCTGTAAATTGATCTCAACCGGTTCACTCACGCGCCCGTTCTTATGAAAAGAGCTGCAAGCCATGAGGCATAGCCCCATGAAACTCGCAGCTGCGAGGCTGAGTGCTCTCTTGCCCACCCGCATTACGCCTGATGGGCTGCGACGATCTCTTTGATCTTCGCAATCAGCGTATTCACATCGATACCGGAAGTCTGCGACACCTGCTCCAGATTAACCTGGCTCACAACCGCCTTTGCGAGCGGGTTGTTGAGCGCCGCGAACTTGTCGCTGTACTTGACGAGCTCGTCCTTTAAGAACGGGTACTGCTTGAAGAGCTCCGCGAGTTTGGTCAGATTGTTGATATCCATGATTATCTCCTTTCTGAGGCAGCCTGTTGCCTCTCAAGCGCTATCAAAAAACAATAGCGACAGGATCGGATGTCCTGTCGCTATAGTATAGCAACCCGCTCCACTTTTTTCCATACCTTTTCTGTGAAGCTTTTCCGACCTTCGTCAGTGTTCCGGATGCTGTACCGAATCGACAATCAGCGCAATCATCAATACGCGGAGCACATTTCTCTCATCCGGCACGTCGATTGCATAGGTGTCGCGAACCTTGAGATAGGACTTGGAGATATTCGCAATCTCTCTGCCCTCCGCATCCGTCACCCGGTACTCGTGGGCAAGAAAGTTGCCCTGCACCGTCCAGCCGGACTCCTCCAATTCGTAACGCGCGCGAAAGAGCGTGACTTTCTTGGCCATCCGATCTATCTTCTCGCCGCCCGCGAAGAAATTATAGTGCGGCAAGAGGTGAAACATCTCGAACTTTGTATAGCCGAGTTCTTCGCCTTCGGCGTTCTGAATGCGAAGCTCCGGCGCAAGCGCAAACTTTCCGTTGACCTGAAAGAGCTTCTGTCCCGCCTCGTCAAAAATCTCATAGTGATCCAGAATCGAAAAAAGACGCTGGCGCATGATAATTCTCATTGCTTTTTTCTCCTTTGACACGCGGGCAGACACAACACTGCCCCGCTATGCCTGCCAGTATAGTGTCTTTTCCGGGCCTTGCCAATACTCTTATGTCCCTCAAATTGCCGCCAAGCAAAAGGCGGTTGCCTTTCGACAGCCGCCTCGTAAGATTTATTTTAACAACATCATCACGATCGGAATCACAACCAAAAACAGTATTGTGCTCGTAACAACGGTATTCGTCGCATATTCCACATCTCCGTCCGCATCTCCCGCCAAAATGGGCAACACCGTAAGTGCCGGCACTGCTGCCTGTACAATCATTGTATTTCTGAGCAGTACAGGTACCGTGATACCGAAACGCCCTGCGAAAAGAAGTGCACACGCCATCAAAGCCGGACTTAAAATAAACTTTCCGAGCAGCGCGACCAGCGTATCCTTGTCAAAGCGCACACTCTTAAGACCTGCTTCCGAGAGCACAATGCCGATATAGAGCAGCGAGAGCGGTGTGACCAAAGAGCCTAGATAGCTTAGCGAGCTGATTACTGGTTTCGGCAGGCTCAAGCCAAAAAGAAGCACAGGTATCGCAAGCAGCAACCCTAAAATGGGCGGCGACAAGATTTGTTTGAGATTGATTTTCCCGCCTCCCGCTTGTTCCGTGCGACCGTCCCGTGCAATCAACACAGAACCGAGGGTCCAAGTGGACACCGTATTCAGCACATAGTAAACCAAGAAGTAGGAGACTGCTTGGCTCCCGAAAAGTGCCTGATTGAGCGGCATTCCGATAAAAATCGTGTTTGCGTTCACGATGGTATTCAGAAAAACTCCTCTGCGACCGCGCGGAACGCGCACCACTCGCATGAGAAAATACGATAGCAGATAATTGGCTACGAACGCAATCATTCCGATCATCAAAGGTTTTGCGAGTTCTTCCAGCGTCTTAATCGTCAAGTTATTGACGACCGACAGAAAGACCGACGCAGGCAGCGCGATATTCATAACCAAAAAGGTTAGATTCTTGTCAAGCCCCTTGCTCAGATACTTCTTTTCATGCAGAAAAAAGCCCAGTACAATCAAAAATACAATTGGAATAATACTCGCCAGTACTTGTAAAATCACAGCCTTCTCCTAAGTCAGAGCGGCTTATATTCTGCTTTCCAGGAAATATCCGCAATCAGTTTCTCCACATCTCCATCAATACGGTTCAGCTTCTGCTTCACTGCGCATTCCGCAACCACTGTAGCCACTGTATGCGAGAACTCTGTGAGTCGGGCAACCGGCGGGATTACCGCCGCCCCCGGCTCATCCGGGGTGAGGAAGGCTCCGAGTGAGTGCGCGGCAGCGGAAATCATCTCATCGGTCATGCGACTGCTGTTCACGGCAATGCTTCCAAGCCCGAGTCCCGGATAAATGAGCGCATTATTCGCCTGACCGATTTCGTAGCGGACGCCCTTATACTCCACCGGATCTGCGGGAATTCCCGTTGCGACCATTGCCTTGCCTTCGGACCAGACAATCAGATCCTCTGCCTTCGCCTCTGCGAGCTCAGTCGGATTACTCAGCGGGAAAATGATGGGGTGCTCACACCAAGAGCTCATGCCGCGCACAATCTTCTCGGTGAAGGTGCCGGGCTGGGTCGAAGTTCCGACCATGATGGTCGGTCTAACCGCAAAGACCGCTGCTTCCAGTGTCGTGAGCTCATCGGCATTTGCAAATTCCGTGCGTTTTCTCGCAAACGGCCGCTGCTCCGACGTAAGATCCGTCATATCGTCGAAGAGCAGCCCCTGCTTATCAACCAAGTAAAAGCGCTGTCTCGCTTCCTCTTCGCTGAGACCCTGCGCGACCATCTCCTTGAACACGCGATCCGCTATTCCGGCTCCTGCCGTCCCCGCTCCGAAGCAGAGATATCTCTGTTCCGTGAGCTTCTCCTTGTTAATCCGCATGGCACCGAGTATGCCTGCGAGGGTAATAATGCCGGTGCCTTGCACGTCGTCATTAAAGACCGGGAACCGGTCACGATAACGATTTAACACCGCAGCCGCATCGGCTCTGCCGAAATCTTCAAAGTGCAAATAGAGCCGCGGGAACAGCTTCTCGACCGCCTGAACAAAACGCTCTACAAACGCATTGTACTGCTCGCCGTAAATTCTCGGATGACGATTCCCGAGGTAAAACTTATCCTTAAGGAGTGATTCCCGATTTGTGCCACAGTCCAACACCACCGGCAAGATACTTGAGGGGTCGATGCCTGCTGCCGCAGTATAAACCATGAGCTTTCCGACCGAGATGTCCACACCGTTGGTACCCCAGTCGCCAATGCCGAGAATGCCTTCTGCATCTGTCGCGACAATCAATCGAATATCGCGCCCCTCCGCTACAGAGCTAAGCGACGCCTCAATTTCCTCCGGTCGATCAATTGAGAGGTAGCAGGCGTGTTGTGTATCCACAAACTGCTCGCTGTACTTCTCAATACTCTCGGCAATGACCGGGTCGTAGACAATGGGCATGAGCTCTACCAGATGCTCGCGAAAGACATAGTAAAAGAGAGTGCGGTTGTGGTTAAAGACATCCATGAGAAAACGTCTCTCCTCAATCAAGGAACTCTTCTTCTTCATCTCCGCATAGACGCGCTCCGCCTGGAGCTCAATGGTCTCAACCACCGGAGGCAGCAGCCCCTCCAGCTGATATGCCTTGCGCTCCTCCTGCGTAAATGCCGTCCCCTTGTTGAGGAACGGATCCTTTAAGAGCTCATATCCCAATTTTGCCATTTTGAACCTCCTGTCTCAGACGCTCTGTCAATCTCATGACGAGCTTATATGCTCCTTATAGCATAAAAGCTCCACGCATTATATTGAATATTCTTTAAATTTAAAACTCTTGTCTTTTTTTGCATCTATCGTTTCTTGCTGTCAGAGTCGTCTCTCTTTTTTAACTACTGTTCTCAGTTCACAAAAACGAGCAGCGTTCGTCTTGTCGCACCGCTGCTCGTTTCTGTCCTTTATATTTCATCATTTTCCCGCTTACGCTTTATCCTTGCCCCATACCTCTTCCGCTATCTCCTTGACCAAACGAAGCTTTGCAAACTGCTCTTCCTCGGTCAGCTTGTTGCCGATTTCGCAGGAGGCGAAGCCGCACTGCGGGCTTAAGGAAAGGTCGCGAAGCGGTACATACTGCGAAGCCTACTGCGACGGCACTTCGATGTCCGTATCCCAGAAATGGTAAATCAGATTTCCCGACCACTGCTTTTTGACATAGGGCTTCATCAGATACTGACACTGCGGATAGTAGAGCGGTATGGCCGTACAGTCATCCCTTGAGAGCAGCTCATCCGCCTTCGCGTAAAAAACAGCGCGGTCCGGCTCATAGGGCTCGCGCCTTGCGTCATCGAGCCAAGCATCCACATCAGCGTTGCGCCCGAAGAGCGCATTCGCCGGTAAATTTGCGCTGTGAAAATAGGGATACAGCGCCTGGTCTCCTTCGGGATAGGGATACCAGTTCTCCTGCCAGACGAGATCCGCCTGCGGGTCGTTCAGCGCTTCCGCACAGCGCGCTTCGTCTGCCCCCTCAAGCTTCAATCCTATGCCGACTTTTTCCCACTCCCGCTTCACTTCCCGCATGAATTTCAGATTTTGTCGCGGCACCACCGCGGTGAGCGTAATCTGCCCGCCGTAATAGCCCGCTTCCTTGACCGCCTCTCTCGCTCTCTTATAGTCATAGTAATTCTGATTTCTCGCGTTGTTGTGCCCCGGCACGCGGATGTGCAGCAGGGAACTTGCAGGCAGCCCCGCACCGTCAAGCGCCTTGTCAATGCAACGCCTGCGGTCCAGACCTACGGTCATGGCCCACCGGAGCCGACTGTTCTTCAGCTTTGAACTGCACGGATTCATGCGCAGCGAAATCAGCGCAACCGGATGGTGAATGTGCACCTCATCCTCCAGGGTCTTTTTGCAACGCCGGTACTGCGCCGCATTGATCGCCGTAAAATCGACCTTATTGTGCCGGTATGCGGCAAAACACTGTCCGTCATTTTTATAGTACAGCACGCGGAGCTCATCCAGCTTGGCCGCGGTACCATGGTACTTCTCGTTCCGGATCAGAACGCACTGCCTATCCCCTTGCTCTTTCAGCAAAAACGGGCCCGACCCGAGCAGTTTTCCCTGTTTGCCCCAGCTCTCACCCGCCGCCTCGCAGGCTGCCTTCGGATACACAGTCGCTGCCGAGAGTCCGAGATTCTTTAAAAAGGGCGCATAGGGATATTGTAGACGTATGGTAAAATGTCTGTCATCCTGTACCGTGATGCCGCGAAGCACACGGCTCTCTCCGCACTGCACTTCCGCAGCCCCGTCAATCATCGAAAAATAAGTTGCCGCGGGCGATGCTGTCTCCGGGGACAACAGCCTCGTCAGGCTGAAACGCACATCCTCCGCGGTCAGCGCCGTGCCGTCGGAAAAACAGAGCCCTGGCTTCAAGACAAAGCGATATTCAAGCCCGTCCTCCGAAATCTCCGGGAAATCCTCCGCAAGCGCAGGCTCCAGCAAACGCTCGTCCGTAAAGCGAAACAGGCCTTCCGTGACCTCATCCGCAATCAGAGAAACCTCCGGAGTATCCGAGCGCTGCACATCGAGACAAGCGCCGGGCTGCACCACCGCAACGCGAAGCACCTTTTTTCCACCGAAATCCGGCGGCAGAGCCGCCTGCTTCTTCTGACAGCCGCAAAGCGCTAGGACAGCAAGCAGGCAGAGCGCAGCCGCGCAGCCCGCGTACCTTCCCCCTCGTCGTATCCTCATGGTCTTTTCCTCTTCAGAATCTCTGCCTGCATCGCTGCGCTTGCGGCACTGTCCCAGTCCGCACAGTGCTGCCGGAATTCCGCAATGTGATCCCGGTGCTTTGCAAACTGCTCGCGCCGCTTGTCCGTGACCGCCATCATATCCTCGAGATTTGAGCACACCCCGAAGCCGAAGCGAATGCCGCGAAGCTTTGCCCAGAGCTCCCGGAGCGCCGCTTCCCGCTGCTCTGCGCGTTCAATATAACTGTCCAGAAGTCCTATCACTTCGCTCGACTTTTCAAGATCGATTGAGAGCCTTCCGCTCCGCACCGCGAGCGGATCCCGCAACAAAGCCGGAAATGCCTCGAGCGACAAGCGCCGCGGCATAGGGCTGCCGAGCGGCGGAAGTTCGAGTTCCATACTGTCCGCCAAGTTTCCGAAGACCTCGCCGAGACGCGCATTGCTCGCCTCTGCGGCTGCTATCTTGCCCTCAATATCATGTGCTCCCACTTCATTCTGCTCTTTCAGCACCTGTAGCACCGGATGCACCTTCAGCGCTTCAAGGTCCTCCGCCAGCATGCTGCAGGTAAGACCGGCCATCTGTCCGCACGCTGCCGCATTCTTTCTACAGAAACTCTGCAACTCATCCAACTTCTGCGTCTCGCCCGGCTTGTCCTTCGCTCCTTTCCGCAGCACGGCCAGCGCCCAGATTTCGAGCGCATCCCGAAGACCGATGCCGTCCGGCATTGTCTCGGCGCTTTTCGCGTCTTTTCCGTCTTTTTTCTTCTTAAAATATTTGCTCTGCAAGCCGTGCAGCGTGTAGGCAGTCGTCAAAGCCCCCGCCAGATTCGAATTCAACTCATCCAAATCCCTCTGCAGCCCGTCCTCGATGCCGTTTGTGACAATCGCGCCAAACCGATTCATCCTAAGTCTTTTCCGGAAATTCTCCGCGAGCTTTTTGTACTGTCCCAGTTTAATCTCGAGAAGCTCCTTGACGGAATGCTTCTCCAGCACAAAATAGTCGATTACCGAGGCGCTGAGCAGCATACCGCTTCCCAGAAGACTCCGCTTTAAGGCGAAAAAGGCGGAAAGTTCCCGCATCGCATTGTCCCATCCTGCCTCTTTATCCGCCTTCGCAAGTGAAAGCCGCAGTCTGGTCTGACTCGCCTGAAATGCCCTTTGCACCGCATAGTCGAGGCACTCCGCAAACATCGGATTCTCTTTCTGCAATCTGCTTCTCAGGCTGTCCAGATCCCGCTCTAACTCTTCCTTGCATCCATCGAAAAGTCCCTCTTCCAGAATCACCTCTTCTGTAATCCGGAAAAAGAGCGTCATGCCCTTCTCAATGATTTTCGCATTCTCCGCCGCCGTCTTTACATCATCGGCGCCGCGTTTGCCGCCGCCCATGAACTCCTGCGCGAGCAGCATGAGTGCCTGTATGACAAGTTCCCGTTCTTCCTGACTCAATTCCAGCATAATGCGCTCGGAAATTTTCCGCACCAGGACATGTACCGGTCCGTCCGGTTCCGCTGCAATCGGCGCGACCCGCATTTTCCCGTCCGGCCCCTCGACCAGAAAGGCATCCGGATAATGGTCGTGGAAGGGATCCAGGAGCGCCTCCAGCATATTATAATCCGCGCACTGCCGCACCACGCACTCGCCGGCGAAATAGCCGTAGCGCGGGTTGTACCCGAGCGCACTGACCGGATCGTTGCTCCCGCGAATCAGCACGATTTTATCGCGGTAACTCTGAAAGGCCGCCATGCCGTCCTGATATACCACATCCTCGACAAATTCCGGGGAAGTCTGGGGCGCATCAATCACATAGGCAAGGGGAATCCACTCGGGGTAGATACAAACCGCCATCTCCGCCATGAGCCCGCCGCGCGACTGCCCAAATATTTCAACCCGATCGTTTCGAAATTCCCGCTGAAACCCGGTGTCAACGCCGGGCGCATCGTGGAGCAACTCGAGGTACTGCATGGTCGGAACCGTCATCGAGGAAACCGACTCAAACGTCCTGTCGCCGTGCTCACAGCGCCCCGTCCAGAGCGCATAGTTGTTCGCGTGATCATGCCAGTCCCGCGCCGTCGTCCCGCGAAACCCGATGCGGTACCCCTGCTTGAACCCCTGCGCCTCGCTGCCCTCGTACTGAAAGACAGCGTTCAGCTGGTAATCCTTTTCCGTCATATGTGTGATTTCTCTATCCGAAAGCCCCTGCGCTTTCAGCACGTTTTTATTCATATAGCAGCTGATGTTCGAGACCTTAATCTCCCCGAGTTCCGGGTAGCCCTTTTCCTCGCTGATGCAGGCCTTCAGGGTGGCAAATTCGTGCTTTTCGGCCTCGCTGAGGAAGTTGGAATCTCTTGCAAGACTCTCATCGATATCGTCAACAATTTCCTGTATCGAAATCGGCTTGTTTGCAAATTCTCTTTTTTCGATATTCAATTTCTCGAGCGGCATGTATAGAACCAAATCGCAGGTATGAATCTGCAACTCTGCTCGATTGCGTCGTTCTTCTTCACTCAACAGTGTTCCCGGCATGTTCCCATCTCTCCTTCATCTCAGCATTTTTATAGTCCCATCTCAGCTTAATCCGCCCAATCGAATAGGTATTGATACCCACTCTATCATAGGCAATTTCATTTCCAGCTTGATCAACATAACTAATGTATAGTCGTAATCCCCAATTGCGCTCTACCATGCGTTTTCGCAATATCTCTATAGTCTCTTCGCTTTTTGCAAAATCGCTCTTTACATCCAGTGCAATCGAAAAACCCTCTGCTGTATTGAGGTATTCCTCCAGTCCGGTTTCCGGTCCGTAATCCTGCCAGTCCGGCATCAGTATGGCACCACCGGATATCGTATACTGCCCCTTGCCAAAGGCCTCATCAAAGAAGGGGACATAAGCTTCCCACATCTTTTTCTGATACCATAGACACATATAGTTATCCAGGTAGTGAGCACCGTTTTCATCCCACCAGTAATCCCGCTCAATCGGATAATAACAATAGTCGGCTCCGTTCGGAAACTTCTCCGAATAGAGTTTCACAGTGCTCACGCCATCCGGTCTTTCTTCATTTTCAAAATAAAAGTGAAACCGATCCCCGAACTTCCGATACTTCCGGTTCATATACTGTTCCACAGTATGGGCGTAGCCGAGGCGACGCTTTTCCTCTCGATAGACGCATTTTCCCAGCTGCACAGCCAGCCACAGTGCCAAAAGCGGTAGCAAGATGCGTTTTATCCGCTTCTTTTGCCTGCGCTCCTGTTCCTCCTGCCCGCGTTCTTCAGTCGTCATTGTCCTCATCCTCGTGGTAGCGTTCATCTTCCTCTTCGAGGTCCTCGATTTCCTGCTGCAACCGCTCCATCCAGTTCCGCATGGAGAGATTCAGGTCCACATGGCGTTCAAATTCCTCGGTTGTAATGCCGCGAAGCCGTTGCCAGAGCTGATCCCGCAGGAAATCCGACACATAGAAAGCCTCTTTTTCCTTCGCCAGAATGAAATCACCGGCCTCCCGTTCTCCGCCTAACAGATTACTTAAAGACACCGATTTATGATAACAGGCCTCCAGACGCATGTGCTCTGCCTTACAACAGCGTATATCCTCACACCGACAGCTCATTCCGACCTCCTATCCGTTTTGACTGAAGTTCACCACTTATTCGCAGTTACAATATATTTATTTTAACTTTTGTACATATTTATGTCAATGTCTGTCCCAATTTTCAAAGCTAATACTCCTTTATGTTTATAACTTTTTTCACAGTCCGCAGCACTCTTCCTTGGATCCTTCATAACTTTCTCACAAAAAAGACAGCTGTCTTTTGACAGCTGTCTTTAACGCGGATTTCCGCGCTCCTTTCGGTGTACTGTTTCCTGCTCGCTTATGCCTCTTCCTTTCCCCATACCTCTTCCGCTATCTCCTTGACCAAACGAAGCTTTGCAAACTGCTCTTCCTCGGTCAGCTTGTTGCCGATTTCGCAGGAGGCGAAGCCGCACTGCGGGCTTAAGGAAAGGTCGCGAAGCGGTACATACTGCGAAGCCTCATAGATGCGACGCTTTATGAGTTCCTTGGATTCGAGTTCCGGGCGCTTGCTCGTGATGAGGCCGAGCACCACCTTCTTGCCGCGCGGAATCTGCTTTAAGCTCGTAAAGTTGCCGGAGCGCTTATCATCGTACTCCAGATAAAAGCTCTCCACCTTTTCCTGCGCAAAGACATAAGGCGCCACCTTGTCGTAGGGGCCGCTGCTCGCATAGGTCGAGTGGTAGTTGCCGCGGCAGATGTGGGTGTTCACGACCAAATCCTCCGGCAAGTTCTCGAGGGAGAGGTTATTGACCTTCAGATAGCGCTCCGCCTCCTGCTCGAGGGTTGCGCCGTCGCCTTCGCGCATCTTCCAGTAGCCCTCCTCGTCCACAATCATACCCCAGGTGCAGTCGTCGAGCTGAATGTTCCGGCAGCCCGCCGCGTAGAGGTCCAGATAGACTCTCCGGTAAGCCGCCGCAAGGTCGCGAAGCAGCTCTTCGTCATCCGGATAAAATTCGCGGGTAATCCGCGCATTGTCCTCGCGGAAGAGCTCGGCGAGGGTCTGCGCCGGAGCGGGCAGCGTCTGCTTTGCAATCGTGTTCTCGTCCTCAAACTGCTTCACGAAGAGAAAGTCCTGTACAATCGGATGGTTCTCGCCGCTTATTTTTCCCGTCATGCGGCAGGAACCGTGCGTGGTCTCCTCCCCCTTAAAATAATAGCCGTGATCCAGCTCGATCTCCTCGATGCCGTTTAGCCCCCACATGAAATCGAGGTGCCAGTAGCTCCGACGGAACTCGCCGTCCGTAATCACATGGTAGCCGAGCGCCTTCTGCTTCTCAATCAAATCCGTGATGCAGGCATCCTCCACCTTGCGAAGTTCCTCGCGGGAAATCTTTCCCGCATTCCAATCGGCTCTCGCCTGCTTTAAAGTCTCCGGGCGCAAAAAGCTCCCGACATAGTCATATCGAAAGGGTGTTGTCCACTTGCTCATTGTTGAATCCTCCTTGCTTGTTTCTCATGTCCCTCATTGTAGCGACTTGTTCTTCTCTTGGAAAATATTTATAATATCTTGAAAAACATAGCTAATTTTTATGAAACGAGGTGTGTTCCATGACTCTGCGTCAGCTCCGCTATATCGATGTGATTGCCAAGCGCGGCTCTCTGACCGCCGCCGCCGAAGCCCTGTTTGTGACTCAGCCCTCGCTGACTGCCGCCCTCCGCGAACTTGAACAGGAGCTCGGCATTACCCTCTTTCTCCGCTCCCGGAAAGGTCTCACGCTCACCCCCGCGGGAGAGGAATTCCTCGGCTACGCGCGCCAGATTCTGGACCAGGTGTCTCTTGTCGAACAGCGCTACACCGGTGAAGCGCGCGGGCGCCGCCATTTCTGTGTCTCCTCCCAGCACTACTCGTTTGCGGTCGAGGCCTTTGTCGCGCTCCTCAACGCCTACGGCGGCTCCCAGTACGAATTCCACATGCGGGAGACCGAGACCTACCGCATTCTGGAAGATGTCGCCAAGGTCCGCTCGGAAATCGGCGTCCTCTATCGGAATCAGTTCAATGCGGCTGTGCTGCAGCGAAACTTTCAGGAGATGAAACTCTCCTTCACGCCCATCTGCCGCGTAAAACCGCATGTCTTCCTCGGGACACAGCATCCGCTCACAAAAAAAGCGGAGATCTCGATGGAAGATCTCCGCGACTATCCCCGCCTCTCCTATGAGCAGGGACAGCACAATTCGTTTTACTTTTCCGAGGAAATTCAGAGTGCCGCCGAGTCTGACAAGGACATCGTGGTCTGCGACCGCGCGACCCTCTTTAACCTATTGATTGGCATGAACGGCTACACCATTTGTTCCGGCATCATCAATACCGAGTTAAACGGCGAGAACATTGTCGCGCGTCCGCTTGCGGTCGATGACTATATGGAACTCGGCTATGTTCTGCCGAAGGAGCGCCCGGCCAGTGATCTGACGCTCGCCTACATCGACCTTCTGCGACAATTTGTTCACTGACCTTTCAGGCTTCGTCACTACCGTACGGCTCCTCCGTGTCTGTCAGAACCTGATTCCAATTCCCGCTGTTCCGCAGTTTCTCCGCCAGTTTATAGGCCGGAACGCGCGTCCCGAACAGGCCGTTCAGCTCTTTTTCCAACACTTGCAGGGACATACGCCCGCGGACAGAGGCGAGCCATTCACACATCCGGCTTAAGCTCAGCGACGCACTGTTTCGCGACAAGATGAGCCCGCCCGCCACCGAAAACGAAGATATGCCCGCCTGTTGGCGCATGATACAGGTCAGCATCCAGTCATTGCCACGAAGCCGCCGTATCAGCGGGAATTTTTTGACTTTATTCCAAAGACTCCTGCCGTTAAAATACGGCAGGTCATAGTAGGCAGACATCAAGGTCTGGATGGCCCAGAGGTCCTCAACTTTAAGTCCGTACACCTCTTCGACCTTGCGCAGTGACATCAGAACGCGCGGTGCGGTCTCGATATAGTCCAGATTCTGTTTCTTTTTTTCGAGCACGTTCGCGAATATGGCAAGATCAAGAAGCCGCCGGTCCAACAGTTCAAGATTAATCTTATCTGCCGTGAACACCAACTGCTCAAAAAAGCGGAGCGCCGTTCCGTAGGCGGCGTCATAGGCATAGGAGGTGTTCAGCGTATAGCCGATGGCGCGAAATGCCACAGCATTGATGGCTTCCGCCGAAGTATGAGAGCAGACCCGCAAAAACAATGTCTCGAGTTCGTCAATGAACCAGATTTGTTTTTTGGCGAGCGCCGCGCGCAACGGCCGGACATCCCGCGGATCGATGCCCGGCACATCAATCACATACATTCCGTCGGTGTAATATTGGTTGACGGTATTGTAAATCAGGGGATTTCGCTGGGAGCTCTCCCGCCTGACGCCGTAGCGCTCCTCATAGGCCGCATAATAGGCCTGAAAGGACACCGGCGAAAGTTCCCGCAGCAGCTTCAGCGCCTGCTCATCTTCGGAGGCCTCTCCGATCACCAGCATGGGCACCCGGCGGCACCAGATGCGAAACGCGAGCGAGGTCTGCGAGGCGACCGCGGACTTGATGGCATAGAAGAGCTCGTGACTGTCCAGAATGCCGAGTTCTTCCATCAAACCCGGGTAATCGCGAAATATAAGATCGGCGGAAATAGCCATATCCTGATACCGCCTGAAATCAATCGCCTCAAAGAGACGCGAAGCCTTTACAGGGCACCAGCGAATCAGACTTTCGCGGTTGAGTACAATATTGGGCGCATTTCTCAGATAGTTTTCGAGGGTGCGGATGTTAAACTGCAGCCGCTCCTTCTGATAGCCCCGGGTTTCGATGTAGCGGTAATACTTTTCTTCCAACTCTTCGATGCTGAGCGGCGTGTTGCGGTTTGCGATCAGTACGCGCTTGACTATCTCGGCCTTAGAGATATTTTCCCTCGCATTTTTTGCATTCTCCTCCGCCAAAAATTCCCGCAGTCTGCGCCGCCAGAGACCGGTATAGGTCGCCAGCGACTCCGTATCCAGTTCTGCTTTGCCGTGTGGGTAACGAAGCGAGAGGAACTCATAGCCCTCCGCGCTCACTTCCGGAAACGCCTGTAAAAAGCGGGACTTCGGCAGATAAAAATGCTGATAAGGCTCCGAAAAATAGTCTTCGAAGAGCAGCGGAAACTTCTGCATCATGCGCGCCGTAATCTGCCGAATGCGCTCACGGCTCACCTGAAAGCGATCTCCTATATCCTGTAGCGTCTGCCCCTCAACCCGGAGGCGGAGAATCTGTGCCGCACGCTCGTCCTGTCTCCGGATTTTACGGTAAGCCTCCTCGAAGTTATCTCGATACAGGAGAACCATCCCTCTGTTTTTGATCAGAACGCCGTTCTCGATCGAAGTCTCAAGCAGCATCGTCTCGTCAAACGGCAGTTCTAAAGCCCGCAGGCGCTCTGAGAGTATGGCCTCCGCAATCACGCCGTGGCGGGAAAGCCCCTCCCAAAAAGACCGGAGCGGTCTTTTCAGCTGCGGCAACAAGAGTACCGTGCGCAGCAGCTCCTGCTTCGCAAAGTGCTGCGCCTGCTGTAGCAGTTGCTCGGCTTCCAGATAGTGGTACAACTGTTCCCAGCAAAGCGCCGCCACCGGGTGCAGTTCCGCGCTGAGTTCCTGCAGACGGCTTTTCAGTCCCTCTTCCACTGTCGCCTCGGACAGGTCGCCGGCCCCTTCGAAATGGTCGCTTAGCCAGCGCGCGACAGCTTCTTTGATTTCATCGATGGATTTTTTCCCAAGTCCCCGCAGGGTCGAAAAAACAGGCATTGCCAGTACGACCCGGTCAAGTGTGCGACAGCCCTCCCGACAGAGCACACGATAGGAACGGACAGACAGATTGAGCTCTTCGATCGAATGCTTCGACAACTCTTCCCGCTGCTTTTCCGTCAGCGCTATGACCTTTTCTTCTTCGCCCTGCAAGTCCTCTTCGAGGCGCAAGCTGTGCCGTTGCGAAGTCACAGGCTGCTTCATCAAAGCATCCAAATCCCGCAACGCGGCCTGAATCTCCCCCAGTGTCTTGACCCCGATGTTTCTTTGCGCCGCAATCTTCTCCATCGGGGTTATCTGCAATTTCTCGACAGAATGGATTCCCATCCGATGTAACACATTGCTCGCGCGAACCGATAAATGCAGCCGTTCGATAGAGATTTCCGCCATACCCTTCCCCCGTGATGATATCGCTTCTCCGTAAAAGTTCGCCCCGTCATTTCAATGTTATTTTATTTACTATAACACAGTTTCTCTCGCTTTTTAAGTCCCGAATACAACAAAAACAGCACGCCCGCAAGCATGCTGTTTCTTAATTTCGAAATGTAAGCAACCGTGCACGGAAGTACGGCAGCATTGCCGTCACAGTTCGGGCAAATCCCGATAATATGCGGTACAGGGATAGCCGCCGAGCGTGGTCTTAAGTCCGATGGCGCTGTAAAAAGCATTCGAGACCGCATCCGCCGCATCCGTAATCAGCAGAAACTGCCGCACATGAGAAAATCTCTCCGAGCTGCGCCGCATGAGCTCTCTCCCTATGCCTTTTCTCTGCAGGGCGGGCGTTACAATCAGATCCTGCACATACAGTATGTACTCCCCGTCGCCGACGCAGCGCACAAAGCCGACCAAAGCGCCGTCTTCAAAAGCGCCGAGCAAAAAGAGGGAGCGCCCGAGTGCCCGCCGCAACTTTTCCTCATCTCCCAGATAACTTGTCCAGCCGCAGGCCGCATAGATTTCCTGCACTTCCGCCAGGCATTCCGCACCGAATTCCCGATATGTCCGCATAAAGAGCACCTCCTGTAGCAGTCCTTCCGTCCGTTTTTGCAGCCACACAAAATACGTCGCAAGCCACACGACGGCTGATTACAGTATAACACGGAGAAGGGCGCTGCGATATCGCAGTGCCCTTTTAAAATGCCGTTATACAAGCGTTTTGGTCTTATTTGTTTCGATTATTCCTCCCAAAACAGTTCATCGAGGGTCTTATCCAGCGCGTGACAAATCGCGAGACAAAGCCGTATGGTCGGATTATAATCCCCCTTCTCGATGGCATTAACGGTCTGACGGCTCACTCCGACCAAATCGGCAAGCTGCTGCTGCGATAAATCCTTTGCTGCGCGCGCGGCTTTCAGGCGCAAATTCTTCATCGCTCCTCCTCTCGGCGGTTCATCACGTACTTGATACACTGCAGTAAGAGCATACCCGCAAAGAAGATGCCGAGCAACAGCGGGAGCAGGGACTGCGCCGAATAACGCTCGTTGATTTTGAGCCTGCCACCCAGTATTTGGTGGATGCTCTGCGCGAGCGAGAGCAGGGCCATGGCAAGCCAGAGTATCAGCACGCGCTTTTCCTTTTTCTCCCCGCGGAAGCTCCAATAGGCATCGTGAAACAGGCAGTAGCCAAAGAGTACCAGCCCCGATAACAGCAAAATCGCAATCGGGATGACACCCGGCGACACAAAGGGTTCCGTCTGCTCCTCAAAACCCGCATAGAGCATGAGCAACGCAATGAGGGTCATATAGGCATACTGAAAGCCGCGACCGCGCGCAATCAGCTGGCGCTCATCGTAGACCACGGTCCCTTCCTTATCCCGCTTGCGCTTCAAAACATAGAGCAGCACGCCTGCCGCAAGCATACCACACATCATACCTGCATAATAAGAACTCATTTCCCTATCCTCCTCTCAAGATATAGGCGACACAATGTCGTTTATCTTTTACATTATCAAGATAGCACCGGCTCTCGCTTATGTCAAGTATATATTACTTTTTGTCGTCGAAAGACTCGACCTTGTTTTCTTTCGAAATACCCCCTATACTGGTTCGGAAGGTTTTTAAGAATATACGATCGGAGAGGAGCTCACATGTCTGTCATAAGCGTTAATCAACGGCTCGCCACGGAGCTTGGACTCAACTACGACCGCGAGAGCGGAATCGTCGCAGGCATCTACAACGGTTACCACATCGCTTTCATCATGCAGAACAATCTGCGCCAAATCATCGTCTCGGTTTCAAACGGCACAGGCCAAATGCCGGAGAAAGAGGTCTTAAAGCAGGCACACAAGGAGAACAAGAAAGTTCTCTCCAACCCGTCTGTTCAGGGCTATCGCGCGACCTATTCCATCCCGAACGCAATGACCGACAACGGCAAACTTGAGCGGAGCGCTGCCGCCGCCGCGGTGCTCACCGAATTCCTCAAGGCGAACAGCCTCCGCGACTGCAGTGAGCTGAGCGGCCGCCCGGATGAAAGCAGCTGCTACTATGTGAGCGGCGGTCTCCGCTTCCTGACCCATGATGAGTACGACACGGAGCGCAATCGCGCCCAGTCCTCCTTTAATGAACAGAATGCCAAGCGCGGCAACCCGATTGCCGGTATTGTCGGCGCCTTAATCGGAAGTTTCGCCGGCCTCTTTGTAATGGTGTTGATCGGTCAACTCGGCTATGTCTCACCCTGGACTGGCCTGGTCATGGGTGTCTGCGTCGCAAAGGGCTATGAGCTGCTCTCCGGCAAGTTCGATACCGTTGGCCTTGTGTGCAGTATTCTCATCATGGTCGGTATGACCTACCTCGGCAATCAGCTCGACTGGGCCATCACGATTGCGCGCGCCTATGAAGCAAATGTCTTCGATGCATTCCCGGTCGTCAACGAGGTGGTCAAGACAAGCGAACTGCTTCCGGTCTACTACCGCAATCTGGCCCTCTACTACTTCGCGATGCTGTGCGGGGCAATCCCGACCATCTATGGCCTCATGAAGAACCGGCAACTTCTCAATGTCTCCTACCCGATCGGACCGGAGGCACATGAGGAAGTGATATATGTCTCCTCGCATGATGAAACAGATTCCGAATAAAAGACACAAGGCCGAAAACGGCAACGAAAAAGCAGCGCCCGCATTTGCGGATGCTGCTTTTTTATTTTTCCGATAACGCCCGTCCGCTTTCCCGCCGCCCGATTCGTGGTATCATACATTTCAACATCCCGAACTTTCATTCCTTTTCGAACGGAGGACACGCTATGCGTAAACCGCTTCGCTTTTTTCCGCTTCTGCTCCCGCTCCTTGCGCTCTGCCTGCTCTGCCTTCGCTTATTTCGCCCCGAACCCGCCGCCAATTCGTACCCCTACGGCGTATTCATCGGGCTTGAGGCCTCAGACCTAAAACGCCTTCGCCCCTACCGCACAGTCGTGATTGAGCCGAGCGCCTTTTCCGCAGAGCAAATCAAAGCGCTGCAAGCCGAGGGAAAAAGCGTCTACGGCTACTTAAACTTAGGTTCCATCGAGAACTATCGCCCGTATTATGAACGCTTTGCAACTATCACCCTCGCCCCCTACGAAAACTGGCCCGAGGAGCACTGGGTGGATGTCTCCTCCCCGGCCTGGCAAACATTCGTGGTCGATGAACTCGGGGCCGCGTATGCCGCTCTCGGGCTTGACGGCTTCTTCCTCGACAACTGCGATGTCTACGCACTCTACCCGCGCGAAGATATCTTCAACGGGCTCACGACCATGCTCCACGGCCTAAGCCGCTATCAAAAGCCTTGCATCGTAAACGGCGGCGATGTCTTTGTGAGCGCCTGTATGGAAAACGGAACTGCCCGTACGCTTTTCGACGGCGTGAATCAGGAGAGTGTCTTCACGAAAATCGACTTTGCGAAAAACCGCTATACCGCACAGGATGCCGAGACCCGCAACTATTACCTCGACTATTTGACTCGCGCCAAAGAAGCGGGCCTCAAGATCTATCTCATTGAATACCGCCCCTCCGCAAAGCTTTCGGCGGAAATACAGAGCTATTGTGAGAAAAACGGATTTACTGCATACAGTGCAAACGAAAAGGAGCTGCGGTAGGCAGCTCCTTTTCGTTTGTGCACTTTATCATAGATATCTCTAGCTCATATGCGAATCCAAGAATCAGCGTATCCTATCAACTAGGATACGGATTTTTCCTTAGGCTTTAAAATTCAGTGCCAGAGAGGCAAGAAGCGCAGCTCCTCTCCAAAGTGCATCCTCATTAGATTTGTAATGACTACTGTGAAGCGGCCAGAACTCCGCATCATCGGTCGCCTGGGTTCCTAACCAAGCAAACGCTCCAGGCACTTCCTCGAGATAGAACGCAAAGTCCTCTGCTGTCATAGCAGGACGTTCCATCTTGACAGCATTCTCAGCCCCAAAGAGCTTTGTGATTTCTTCCATCATATATTCTGCCATTCTCGGATTATTTCGTAAAGCAGGATATCCATTTTCATAGCTTATTTCCGCTTCACATTCCATTGCTGCACAGATACCTGCTAGTAACTGTCGCATCCGAACTTCAGTATTCTTCCGCACTTCCGGACTATAAGTTCTTACCGTCCCTTCCAGATAACAGCTCCCCGGCACAATATTGTAACGTGTTCCGGCTCGACAAACGCCGATTGTCACCACACAAGCTTCCAACGGATCCGTATTTCGACTTATAATACTCTGCACTGCAGAAATAAACTGTGCACCTGCCACTAAAGCGTCATGCCCAAGTTGTGGCATTGCACCGTGTGCGCTGTCTCCCTTAATCGTAATAGAAAAATGATCTGATGCCGCCATCAATGAACCCGGTCTTGTTCCGATTTTACCGATTGGCAGATTCGGCCACACATGTAAGCCAAACACTGCATCCACTCCTTCAAGTGCACCACCTTCAATCATTTTACGTGCGCCACCGGTCGGAGCCATCTCCTCTGCCGGTTGAAAAATAAGACGCACGCTTCCTTGTATTTCCGACTGATGTGCCTTTAAAAGTTTCGCCGCTCCGAGTAAGCAAGTCATATGCCCATCATGTCCACAGGCATGCATGATGCCCGGGTTCTGTGAAGAAAAAGGTAACCCGGTCTCTTCTTGTATCGAAAGAGCATCCATGTCCGCCCGAAGCGCAATGTTCTTTCCTGCATTTTTTCCATGGAGATCCGCTAATATCCCATGCCCTCCAATGCCACTTCGAATTTCAAAGCCACCAACCTCTTCCAAAATCTTGAGAATCTTCTCTGCCGTTCGCTCCTCCTGATTCGATATCTCTGGGTCTCTGTGAAACGCTCTGCGGATATCGATCAACTGCGGATTGATTGCCTTTGCTTCTTCAATAATATTAAGCAAAATTTTCTCCTTTCTGAATGTTTCAAACTATCCTATTCCTCATTTGTTGATGTGGTTTAATATCGACAGGAATCGGACAGACATAGGGTTTTCCTTCCGTCACCGCCAAAAACTCTGCTTTTGCCTGCACTGCAAGCTCCGGATTCTCAAATATAGTCTTCACAGCGTCCGCTAAAACTTCCGCTGCATAGAGCATCCCTTTTTCTGCAGTGCTACATCTCCCCTGTGATACCATCTGCCAAGAGTGTCCCGGTGTTCCCGGCGTCGCCGTTCCCGCCACAAACTGGGCAGTTGGAACCACATGACTGCAGTCTCCGACATCTGAGGAACCAGCAATATAAACATCCAAATGTTCATGCGGAACCACAAACTGTGCCATCTCCGTCTCTGCCAGTTTTCTGGCATAGACTCTCTGCTTTACATTGGGAAGGAATGAGAGTGCTAAGTCATTCTCCATCGATAAAGATCGGTAAGTGTCACGGATTCGCCTAGCAAAGCGTAATTCTTCCTCAGTATAGTGTGGTAACGGGATTCGTAGCATACTCTGATAAAGCACATCCTCCAGCACTGAATTTGATATTGTATTCGAGCAAGCTTTGTCAAAGCAGATTTCAAGTTCTGTTTCTGTCATCAATGCTGCTCCTTGCGCAACCTTACAGACCCTTTCATACAGTGCCTGCACTTTCTCATTATCCGTAGAACGAATTAGGTACAGTACTTCTGCATGGTTCTGTACCACATTGGGAGAACTGCCACCTGTATCTAATACCGCGTAATGAATGCGATCAGTCGGCTCAATATGCTCCCGCATGTAATTAACGCCTACATCCATAAGTTCCACAGCATCCAGAGCACTTCTTCCTAGAAATGGTGCCGCAGCCGCATGAGCCGACTTTCCTTTAAAGCGAAAATAGGCCTGGCAATTAGCCTGCATTGACCCAGTCATAACCGCATACCCTCCAGCGGGATGCCAAGTCAATGCAAGATCCAGTCCGTCAAACACACCGGCGCGAGCCATATATGTTTTCCCCGCGCCGCCCTCTTCGGCAGGACAACCGAGAAGCATAACAGTTCCCAGATTCCCACTTTCTTCTAGATAATCTCGAAGTAAGAGGGCCGCACCAACTGCTCCTGTACCAAGTAGATTGTGCCCACATCCATGACCGGACTCAATCCCAGCTCGTGCAATGGGTTCCAACGCCCCCGCTTCCTGAGAGAGCCCTGAAAGCGCATCATACTCTGCTAAAATACCGATGACAGGATGTCCGGTCCCGATAACCGCCTGAAATGCAGTATCCATTCCGGCAAGCCCCCGAGTCACGGAAAACCCCTCTACTTCCAGTAAGTCCGCGAGAGCTGCTGCAGATTTTTTTTCTTGAAAACGAAGTTCTGCATAGTCCCAGATTTTCCTGCTCACTTCAATCAACTTTTTCTCATAGTCCCTTTTCACAGCAATACTCCCCCTCTCTCTTCATCTCCTACTGTAAACGAGCGGTGAAATCTCTCCACCGCTCGTTATCTACTTCATCGCTTATCGAACGAGCGAGAAAAGCACCTCTTATGGGTTTTCAACCTTTCCAAAGCAAAGTCGTCCTGAAATGATAGCTGCCACAAGACAAGCCAAAGAAATTCCGCAAGCCACAATAACAGTCATTAAAACACCGCTCGTTTCCGGCAATGTAATAAACAAATTTAGCAATGCAAAATAAACAATACTTGTCGCGGTATATGACAACGAATAAGTTGTCAAAGCAGGAGATTTTAAATCCGGATCACAAATCCGAAGTAACATGACACCTGTTATAAAAACACCAGTCGCCATACCTAAAGTTCCAATCATCTGCTCAAACCAATATCCCTTTAAAAGTTTTTTGCTGAGCCACACGAGCCAGAGAGTTGTCACAATATATCCAATAAAGCACATAACCACAATCGGTAGAATATAAGTTGCAACTGCCTTAATCGGCAACGAAGCAACTGCTCCGGTTACCGCAAACTCTGTAAAAGAACCAGTAATATGACTCTTCACCGCACCATCCACTAAATAATCGATTTTAAGTCTACAAATGATTCCCCAAATAAAAAACATGCATACCATTCCGTAAGCCCAAACCGAAATACTCTTCAGAACCGGGATATTCGCAACTTTTGCCACTTTAATACAGAAGTAGGCGAGCCCACAGGCCAAAAAAATCAATGCTGTATGAAAAGCTAATGCGTCTATAGAAGAAGACTGCGTAGTCTCCCGCCCCATGGAATGTTGCTTCGTCACATCGCGCTCATAACCTCTCAAGAAAACCGCAGGAATGTCCGCCGGCTTATTGAGAAGTGCTGTTCTTCCAGAACGCGCTGCCCAGTTAATTAATGCGATTCCAATCAAAATTCCGCCAACAATACCGAATGTGGCCGTTGTCGTAGCAACTCCCTGTGCAGTTTCCCAATAGGGAAGATTCAACTCTTTCAAGGTATTGCCAAGAGTACCTGCCGTTCCATGTCCGCCAACAAAACCGATTGCAAGTTCAATGCCAAACTGATTATAAAAATCATATGATCCTTGAAACAAAAGATGCACCAAATATCCAACTGCAAACTGAGTCATCGAGACCCCAAGGCCAATGAAAAACAGCGGAAATACATTTTTTATAAAACCGGAGTCTACACCCTCGCTGCCTTTCCGTTTGAGGCGAAGTCCAAGCGGAACGCCCGCAACAACCGGAACAATTAGGATACCCGGAATCATAGAATAGTAACTATACCACTCTGTCGGAACGCCTAATTTACCTGTCACATTAAAGACCTGTGGCCCAAGCAGCAGAAGAAGAAAACCACCGATGACGGACGCCGGAATGAAAGTCTTCTGCAGAAAACCAAGCTTGCTCCGCAAAAAGACACCTACCATCAATGCTCCACCTAGTAGCCCCAAACTCTTCAGTAAATCTGTCAACATTGCCGATGTCATACTTGCCCCTCCTTTAAACGCAACAAACCCATTTCAGCTCGTTCGATGTCTTGATTTTATACCTCATTTTGTAATATATCAACACTTCCAAAGATAGAAAATCTCCCGTAATAGGCTCAGGCACTAGTGTTCACATATCACTCGCCCCAAATCGAAGTTGCATGAATATTCTGTTTTTGCTTCAATTGGCCTAAAATTCTTTCGATCAACAGCAGATGCAATCAGTTCTGTTCCATCTTCCTCCAAAGTGTTGTTCTGCTCATTTTCAAAAGTTCTGCTACTTCGGCTTGTGTCATACCTGCATAATCACACATCTCATTTACCATCCTACTAAAGTCCGCTGCTGTCTGTTCCGTTTTATTAAAATTGTCCTCTGCTTGCTTTATTATTTTTTTCCTTCCGATTGCGTCGATGACATTTCTGTATACAGAAGCCTGTGTTGCAGAAGATCTTTCTAAGTATGACAATCCAAAGCGTGCCGCGCATGCCTGTATCTCTGAAAGATTTCCTCTCCATTCGTACCATTGCAAAACATTAATAGCTTTTTCAAAGCGTTTTAATCGGAATGGCTTATTAATACACAGCTCTATTTCTCGTTCAAATAATGGAACTATATCCTCTTTTCTATCTCGTATAGGCGGCACTTCAATCACCTGCGTTGTAAGAAGACTATACAGACCTGTATTAATTTCCCCCATATAAACCGGTGTGTCTAGAATGGTTATGAATCGGATGTTTAAACTAATTTTCTTATATCCCCCAGTTGGAACAATCTGATGATATGTTACGGCATCAAGTAAGCAAGCTTGCACAGCCCGATTAGAATAATTAAGATTACTTAAAACTACTGTTCCCCCATTTGCCATTTCTAACAATCCCACATGTGGTTCTTTCGGATCACTACAACCCAGCAAATGCCTTCCTGCATCATTTTCAGAGATAGTAGATAGATTTAACATGATCAAAGGCTTTTCAGCTCTCGAGCTATCGGAATGTAAACACTCTGCAAATAATTTTTTATGTGTTCCCTGTTCCCCCATGATTGTACAAGGAAACCACGAGTCTGTGATTTGCTGTCCATACGTAATAGCTTTTCGCATAACTGCCGACTCTGTAACCATATCATGCCAATGATATGCTACTTCCACTGGCAAAGAAACTTCTTTGTTGCGCGTAATAGCGAGCTTGGAGTTGTCTATTCTTAGTGTGGTAAAATATCCTATAAATTCACCCTTAACGAATAGTTTTTTTTGTGTACAGCGCAGACGAACTCCTTGAATAATTCTGAAAAACTCTGATGTTGAATCTTCCCTCGGAGCCAAATTTCTTTGTAACTCTGCCAACAATCTCCCATTGGCCGCTCCAGCATTCAACTCTAAATATTCTTCCGCAACCCTATTAATCATAGTTACATATCCATCTTCATTGCTGATGATAATTCCAATATTCGTATCCTGCATTAAGGCGCGATTAATCACCGCAAGGCGTTGTTCTTTTTTTATAAATGCTGCGCTATTTCTTGCTCGCAAAATTGCGCTACGTATTGTCTTCTCCCCTGCATAGGCAAGTACATATTGCCTGTTTCCCTGTAAAGCATAACTTCGTACTACTGTTGTTCCTATCAGGACATCATAGTTTGATTCCTCAATCAAATCTTTCAATTCACCCGTCTCTTCGTATACCAATAGACCCACTTGCTTTCCGAAAAGTTGTGATAGTACAGCGATGTCAATGGGTTGCCTATATTTATACAAAACAATTGCCGGATTATGCCCATAGGCCTCCGATTTTCTCAAAGCCGTCAGATAATCGACTTCCGTCACCTGTAACTCTTGTATGTACATCGAGCTAATTTGCTTAAACCTAGCATAGTTGCTTCCACCTCCAATGAAAATTTCATAGCCTGCCGTTACCGCCTCATCCAAAACCTCTCTCAGACTATCCGGTGTACAATCTCGCAACATAAACTCTGTGTCCGACAATTTCATATCTTCAATTGTCTTTTTGGCCATTTCTGTAAGTCCCTGATATCCCAGAAAACAGATCTTATAGCTCTCTTTCATTCCCCTACTCCTGTTACCCTAAAATTCTCACATTTTTTGTCCTTAATCCGTCCCACTCCACTTCACACCTGAGAAAGCGACCTTAATTATATCACGATTTGTTTCAATTTCTTCTGTATTTCCCCGTATGAGAAACAAATCACATCAACATTGTCCTTCATTTTCGTCAAATTGCCCCAAAATCCCTTTTTTGCTATCTTGCATTCATCAAATACAGCTATCTGGCAACAAGCTGTACGATCCGGCTATACAGAATATGGAGGTGCGTTATGGCTAACGGGTTATTGGAAGGTACCGTTGTTCTGGATTTGACACGAGTGTTGGCGGGTCCTTATTGTGGCATGTTACTTGCTGACATGGGTGCAACTGTCATCAAGATCGAAATGGTCGGAAAAGGAGATGACAGCCGTGCCTATGGTCCCTTCGTTAGCGGACAGAGCTGCTACTACATGGGCCTTAATCGTGGAAAAAAGGGCTGCACCCTGAATCTTAAAACAGATGAGGGGCGTGAGGTTTTCCTCGCAATGGTTCAGAAAGCTGACATCTTAATTGAGAACTATCGTCCCGGCACTATGGAAAAGTTACATCTCGGATATGAGGACCTAAAAAAAGTTAATCCGGGCCTTATCTACGGCGCTGTCTCTGGTTATGGACATACAGGCCCTTATAGTAAGCGTGCAGGTTATGACATCATCGGTCAAGCTGCCGGCGGATTGATGAGTACGACCGGTTGGGAAGGTGGTGCTCCCACGCGTACAGGCACTCCGATGGGCGATGTTCTTGGCGGGCTGAATCTTACAATCGGCATTCTCGCAGCTCTTAACAATAAAAATAAGACTGGGGAGGGTGAAAAAGTTGATGTTGCCTTAGTTGATTCGGTTGTATCAGCGATGCAAAACATCAATATGATTTATCTCAATGGAGGGCGTATTCCTACTCGCATAGGCAATCGCTACGAATCGACTTATCCCTATGACTCTTTCCGTACTTCCGATGGAGATGTCATTATCGGTGCGGGCAATGACAAACTTTATGCGACGCTCTGCGATGTAATGGGAATGCCTGAGCTTAAGGAAGATCCAAGATTTCTCACCGTCTCTGATCGCGTGAAAAATCATGCCGCTTTAAAAGAGCTCATAGAAGCTTGGACTATGCGTTCCACGATTGATGAGGTGGCCGATCAATTGAATAAAGTCGGTGTCCCCTCTACACCAATCAATACTATTGACCGTATTGTGAAAGATCCGCAAATTGCCGGTGCACGAAAGATGTTTCCTTCTATCCGCCAGCCTGGTATCGGAGATGTTCCTACCACAAACAATGCACTCAAATTTACAAACCATCCTGCCGATCCGGAAACCCCTGCGCCTTCTCTTGGCCAGGACAATGACACGATTTTCCAAGCCTACGCAAATCTTAGTCCGGAACAGATTGAACTTTTGCGAGAAAAGAAAATCATCTGATTTAACACTTTCTAAGGAGGAATACCATGAGCGAAATTAACCATCATGTCGACATCATCGAGGTCGGACCTCGTGATGGGTTCCAAAATCTCTGTAGCTATCTTCCGGCTGAGCGCAAGATATATTACATTGAGCAGCTGATTGCAACGGGTATCAAACATCTTCAGATTACTAGCTTTGTGAGCCCCAAGGCAATCCCGCAGATGCAGGATGCTACAACAGTCGCTAAGACCATCGTAGAGCGTCATCCTGATTTAGACCTTTTTGCTCTTGTTCCAAACTTTCGCGGCGCGCAAAATGCGCACGAAGCCGGTCTCAAAAAGGTGAACACTGTGATTTCTCTGAGCCGAAGTCACAATATGGCTAATGTTCGCAAAACACATGATCAAAGCTTTGAAGAGCTCCGTAAAATCATTGAGCAGCTCAGTGATATGAAAGTCGTACTGGATGTGGCGACCGCTTTTGGATGTCCCTTTGAAGGAAAACAGCGTTCCGCACAAGCTGTAGTAGATTTCTGTGGGCGAGCATATGACATGGGGGTACGCACTTTTAATTTATGCGATACCGTGGGACAATCTGATCCCGCACAAGTAGCTTCTTTCACACGTGCCATGAAAAAAGCCTTTCCTGACGCACGGCTGGAACTCCATATCCATGACACAAGAGGGATGGGGATTGTCTGTTCTCTTGAAGGATGGAAGGCCGGCGCTGACGGCATTCAATCTACACTTGGCGGTCTTGGTGGTTGTCCTTTTGCCCCCGGAGCCTCTGGTAATACAGCAACCGAAGATTTGGTATTCATGTTCGAAGAAATGGGAGTTCATACCGGCATTTCATTTGATAAGATTCTCACTTTGGCCAAAGAGGAACATGAGGAAATCCCAGGAAATTACTCTGGAGCAAACTTACTTGTAAAAAATACCATTCATGATTTGATTCCGGTTCCTCAGAACTCGTAACCTATTACAATCCACCACCTTATCAATCCGCGAGGAGTTTAACCATGAATATTGCTTTTGTTTCACTACTAGTTCTCATCGCAGCTATTTTCGTTGGATTTTTCCGCAAAATGAATGTTGGACTGATTGCTATTCTTACTGTCACAATCTTTGCCAGCTTTATCGGTACAACTGACAAAGAAGTCATAAAGGGATTTTCATCCAGCCTGTTCATTATGCTTCTCGGAGTCTCTCTACTCTGCGCAGTCGGCATAACCAATGGAGCGCTTGAGCTTCTGTCCAAAAAGGTCTTACGTCTCTCGGGTGGCCATGCCTTTATTGCACCTATTATGCTCTATATCATTGGTTATGGTATTGCAGCCATTGGTCCTGGCTGTGTCCCTGCACTTGGAATTGTGGCAGCTCTTTCCCTGCCTCTGGCGAAAACCACCGGTTATAGTTCTACGATGCTTGCCATTATTGGAGAAATGGGATCCTTCGCCGGACGTTTCTCTCCGATTACACCTGAATCTGCACTAATTCGGGAACTCGCAACACCACAGGGTATCCAAGGCTATGAGATAGATGTTTTAATCTATGCTACAATTACAACGATAATTCTTGCTATCGCTGCTTATTTCTGGTTTAGCAGAGGTAAAAAACCCAATGCTATGACAGAACAGGAAGACATCCCTCATTTTAACAGAATGCAACTCCTGACTCTTGCCGGATTTGCCGTCCTTATTATCGGCTCTGCCTTCTTCTCCCGCAATGTCGGATTATTGGCATTTGCCATTGGCATCTTCCTCATCTTGATCGGTGCTGCTGATGAGAAAAAAGTTTTTCAGGCAATTTCCTGGTCCACCCTGCTGATGGTAACTGGTTTTGGCATGTTGATGAATATCGTAATTTCAGTTGGCGGAGTTGAATTACTCTCCAATGGTCTGGCTTCTATTATGACACCGAGGACAGCAACTGCAATCCAAGGGCTGACTGCCGGTATTATGTCATGGTTTAGTTCCGCAATTGGTGTCGTCTGGCCGACCATGATTCCGACCGTTGGCAATGTTGCAACAAGTGTTGGCATATCTCCTGTAGGACTTATCAGCATCATGTGTTTGACAGCTTCCTTTGCAGGCCTTAGCCCTGCATCAACAGGTGGCGGATTAATTATGGCTGCAGCTTCTTCCGATCCGGACTTCGACAAAGAAAAAGAAAATAAGCTCTTCCTGACATTATTTGCAGCTTCAGCTGTATGCCTCTTCGTTCTTGTTCTTGTCGCGCTTCTTGGAGTATATAATATTTTGGGATGATAAGGTATTGCCTTCATCCCACCTTATACAAGCGACTTTTCTGAATGTCAAAGACAGGTCGGATGTTCATACATCCACCTGTCTTTGTTTTTTTATTCTGACGTCTATTCTTTTCCAAATTCCTAGAATTTGCTCACAAAGATTGCACAGATATTGCAAATCTAGTCTTTCTAAAACAGCGACACGATGTAGTGGTCAGCGCTTTTTGTAACACCACGGTAATGCCCATATAATGGTGTAAATTCAAAAATCGAAAAGAGCCAGCGGCTCGTCCTTCAGGTATAATGTAAATCACCACAATCAACATAGTACCGAGGGAGGACGAACCTATAAAAAAGGAGCAGCGACTTCGCTGCTCTTTTTCTCAAAACATAATCTTCTGCAGGAACAGGCTCACTGCCGTAATTCCGCCCCAGCAAATTGCGCCGAGCAGGAGCGGCTTGCCGCCGCTCTTTACGAGTTTCACGAGATTGCTGTTCAGGCCGATCGCCGCCATGGCCATGATGATACAGAACTTGGACAGTTCTTTTAACGGGCGGAAGGCAGAAGCCGGAAGCCCCGCCTGTACCGCAACGGTCGTGATGAGCGCCGCGAGAATAAAGTAGAGAATAAACATCGGGAAAGCTCTACGGAAGCTGAAACTCCCCGCCTCATTTCCGGCCGCTCTCGCACGGAGCAGGCTTAAGACCAGTGTAATCGGAATAATCGCAAGTGTTCTCGTCAGTTTCACGGTCACGGCCTTGTCGAGTGTCTGGCTGCCCAGCTGCCACATGCTGTCCCAGGTTGAGGCCGCCGCCGTCACCGACGAAGTGTCGTTGATTGCGGTTCCGGCAAACAGGCCGAAACTCTCGCCGCTTGTCGTGTCGAAGCCGAGAGCGCGGCCGAGCATCGGGAAGAAAATTGCCGCGAGCACATTGAAAAAGAAAATGACCGAGATTGCCTGCGCAACCTCATCATCGTCCGCGCCGATGACAGGTGCTGTCGCCGCAATCGCGGAACCGCCGCAAATCGAGGAGCCGACGCCGACCAGAATCGCGGTGTTGCCGGGGATGCGAAGCCGGCGGCAGAGCAACCAAGCGAGCAGCAACGCGGTACTGATGGTACACACAATAATCGGGAGCGACTGGCTGCCCGTCTTTACCACCACACCGAGATTCATGCCGAAGCCGAGCAGTACAACCGCAAACTGCAACACCATCTTCGAGGTGAAGCGGATCCCGGCTGCGGCCTGTCCCTTGTCGCTCCAGACCATCCCGATTCCCATGCCGAGTAAAATTGCAATGACCGCGCCGCCGATGACCGGAAACCGCTTTCCGATGATCCAAGACGGCACAGCCAGCGCGAGGCAAACCAGCAGGCCTCTCCCATTCTTTTGCAACCAATTCATGCTCTTCTCCCTCCTTTTCCGCCTGTCTCACTCAAATTTCTCCGAGATAGCACTCGACCGGAATACCGCGGTACTTGTCCGCGCGGTCCGCATTTGCCGCAATCATAGCCCGCACCAGCCGCATCGCGCGGGCAGTCGCTGCCTCAAGTTTCTCACCCCGCAGCAAATCGCCGAGCAGAATCGAGGAGAAAATGTCACCGGTGCCGGGAAAGCGCACCTGAATCTCCTCATACGGGAGGCAAAAACTCTGCCCGCTCTCGCGGTCATAGCCGAGGCAGCACTTTTTTCCCGCCGCCTCCCGCACCGGAACCGAGGTGATGACCACCGAACTTTTTCCCGCCGCGCGCAGTTTCCGAAGCAAAGTCTCCCCATCCGCGCGGGAGATGCCGGTCTCGTCGTAGGCAGTTCCCGTGAGGAGGCAGGCCTCCGTGTAGTTCGGCTTTATGATATCCGCGACCGAGAGCAGCTTTTTCCGGTTCTCGACCGCCGCTGTCCCGATGCCGTGATAGAGGCTTCCGTCATCTCCGAGAACCGGATCCGCAAAAATCAGGGTGCCTTTTTCCCGCTCTTCCGCACAAAATACCGCGAGCAGTTCCGCCTCCTCATCGGATGCGAGAAAGCCGGTCGCCACCACATCAAAGGAGAAGCCGAGTTCCTGCCAGATGCGGAGTGTTTCCCGGATATAGTCCTTCGTGTCCAGAATCTCGAACTTTCCATAGTCGAGCGTGTTGGAAACCAGCGCTGTTGGAAGCGTAAACAGTTCAAACCCCATGTGCGAGAGTATGGGCAGCATCGCGGAGAGCGCCACCTTTCCGTAACCAGCGAGGTCATTGACCAGCAGAAGCTTATTTCTGACCGCCCCGTTCTTTTCTGTCACCGTCATCTTGTTCCTCCTGTTTTGTTGCCTTGCGCAGTGCCGCTGCCTATCTTCCCAGCCGCGCGCCGCTGCCGTTCCACGAGCGGCATAAGGCGACTCCGGTTGTAACGCTGCATCACGACAAAAATCATGTCAAAGCAGCCTGCCGCGAGCGAGCTCAGGAAAAAGGCCGGAAACATCCCGAACGGAATGGCGCCGAGCAGAGCCCCCGCGCTGATAAGCACATTGACCTCGTGAATGATTTCCGACTGGCAGGTCACCTGTGCGAGTTCCAGCGGTGTGTGCTTCCGGAGATCGTAATACTCCGGAAACGATGTGGGCATCTTATCCTTCCAGTTTTTCACGCCGATGCGCTTGTAAAAACGTGTCTCCCAAGGGCGTATCCGGTACCACGGCCGTGTGATGTCCGCGCGGTTCTGCTTGACCTTGTCAATGTAAATGCCGACAATGAGGCGCACATAGAAGTGGTAAAACACAGTCCCAAAGCTGATTGCAAGCACCTTAAACACATGAATATCAGTCAAACGGTACAGCGCGAATGCCGCTGCCAGCGCGATGAAACTTACGGCGGATACGGTCTTCATGATTTTCAGTGGTGGCATGGTCCGTCCTTTCTGTCGCGAAGACTGTGCCTTCAGTGGCGCCGCACAGCCCGGTTTCTACTCACCGAATCTTATGCTTTTTCATTCTCTCCTCAAAGATGCCCGTGATGATGCCGCGAAGCGCCTCTCTCTCCGCCTCGGGCAGTGCTCCCGGCCGCTTGGCAACGGCGTAGAGCTCCGGATACTCGCTTGCAATCCGCTCTATGGTCTTGGTGGTCGCGTGCTTCCGCACAAAAAACGGAATCTTCTGAATCCACGCCTCCGGTACCAACGCCAAAATCTTTGCGGCAGCCTCTTTGTCACCGATTACTGCGGTCGAAAGCCCCGCTTCGATCTGCTTCTGCTCTGTCTCGGTAAAGTCCTTAAAGCATAGCGCCTCTCCGCGCTTTTTTCAAGTTTCGCTTCGCCCGCAAGTTTAAGCAAAACCGATGAACCTCTGCTTTGCCGTCATCAATCGCCAGAGGGGCAAGAGGTAGAGATAGCAGGCAAGTAAGACCGCAGTTCCCGGCGCGCCGATGGAAGCCAGCGGCCCCGCAGCCGCGACAGACCAGGGAATCAGCGCCGCGATGATGACCGCACTGTCCTCAAGCCCGAGCGCAAGTCTCGAGCTTTCCGGTTCTACCTCCTCGCAGAGCTGCTTCGTCAGCATAACTGTGAGGGTCTGGTTGCAGGCCAGCATCGCAGAGAGCACCGACGTCCCGAGTACAGCTGCATAGGGGCTTGTTCTTCTCGCGAAACGCTCCACCAAGGCCTTGACCCCGACCAGTAAGTCTGTCTTCTGAAAGAGCTCCGCGTACGAGGCCGAGAGACTCACAATTCCCGTGATTTTGACAAAGGCCGCAATGCCGCCGCCGTTCAGCATGGCTGCTGCTTCGGGATCCGATGCGCGATAGCCGAAGAGAGAAATTCGCAGTAAGTCCGCGGGCGCGAACTTTTGCAGAAAGACAGCCAGCGGGACGGCGGTCAAGATACTCGCCGCCATGGCGGTCTTTGCGTCCACCCGCCGCAGGGAAAGCAACATAATCACAACAACCGGAAGTATCGCGAGCCAATGAAGACGCAGTTCCCTTGCAAAGAGCGCCCGCAGGTTGAGAAGCTCTCCGCTCGGCACCGCATGGAGCCCGAGCCCTGCATAAACCGCGCAGGCGAGCAAAAAAGGAACCAAGGCGGTTCGCAACATGTTTTTAATGTTGTCAAAGATATTCGTGTGGGTCAGTTCCGCAACCAAGAGCGCACTGGTCGCAACCGGGGAACAGCGGTCTCCGAAATAGGCACCGGACAATACCGCCGCGCCGGTCAACTGCATGCTGATGCCCGCGGTCCTGCCCATCGCGGCGCAAATCACACCCATGGTCGCCGAGGTCGCAAAGGCAGAGCCCGTCAGCACTGAGACCGCGCAGTTCAGGAGAAAGGTCATCAGTAAAAAGACCGAGGGGCGAATGAACCCCGCCGCATAGCAGACCACCACCGGGAGCGTTCCCGCCGCCCGCCAGAGCGCGGTCATCGTGCCAATCAGAACGAAAGTGATCAGAATGCCGCGTATCTTCCAAACGCCCCGAAGCGCCATGCGCAAAATCTCTGTCCATGAAAACCCGCTGCGGCGCGCGTAAACCGAAAACAGCAGCAGGCCGAAACTCAGTGCATACAGAACGGATAGCTTGCAGAACAGGCATAACAGCAAGCCCGCCGCAAACAGTCCCAGTGTCAACCAGGCCATATACCTTTCCTCCCCAATGCCTGTGTCGTCTCGCAAAGAGGCTGTCGGTGCACCTCGAAACCCGGCGCATGCCGGCAGTCCGTTTTTGTTTTCAAAAAAAGGCTGCCGTCTACACAATTCTGCATAGACGGCAACCGTATTGCTCTCTCTTAAGCCTCAACCCTGCATAGAAGCTTATTACTTGTCATCGTAAAGGTGGCAGCAGACATAGTGTCCGTCTCCCATATCCTTCCGCTCCGGCACCTGGGTCTTGCACTTCTCCATGCACTGCGCACAGCGCGTGTGGAACTTGCAGCCCGACGGCGGATTGGCCGGCGAAGGAATGCTTCCCTCCAGGATGATGCGCTTCATCTTTGCCTCCGGATCCGGAATCGGAATCGCGGAGAACAGGGCCTTCGTGTAGGGGTGCAGCGGATTTGCGAACAGCTCCTCCGTCGTGCCGAACTCCACGATATTGCCGAGGTACATGACACCGACCGTGTCCGAGATATGCTCGACCACCGAGAGGTCATGCGAGATAAAAAGATAGCTCAGGTTGTACTTTTCCTGTAAGTCCTCCAGGAGGTTGATGATCTGCGCCTGTACCGAGACATCGAGTGCCGAGACCGGCTCATCGCAGACCACAAATTCCGGGTTCAGCGCAAGCGCTCTCGCGATGCAGATTCTCTGACGCTGACCGCCGGAGAACTCGTGCGGATAGCGATCCTTGTGGAAGGGCTGCAGACCGCAGTTGTCCATGATCTGATCGATATAGTCCTCGTACTCGTTCTTCGGCACTAAATTGTGCTCACGCACCGCCTCGCCGATAATCTCGCCGACCGGCAGTCGGGGCGAGAGCGAGGAGAACGGATCCTGGAAGATAATCTGCATCTTCACGCGAAGCTCATTCAGCTCGTTCTTCGGAATGTCATAGACTTCTTTGCCGTTGAACAGCACCTGTCCGGCGGTCTTGCCGCCGTTTAAGCGAAGTATGGTTCTGCCGGCCGTCGTCTTGCCGCAGCCGGACTCTCCCACCAATCCCATGGTGGTTCCTCGTTTGATATGAAAGGAAATGCCGTCCAGTGCCTTAACCTGACCGACCACGCTGTTGAAAAAACCGCCCTTAATCGGGAAGTATTTCTTCAGGCCGTTGACTTCCAGGATATTTTCTTCGTTGTGCACGAGGGGCGTCAATGCCTTCTCTTCGATATTTTCCATCGTTTCCTCGTTTCCTCTCAGGCTTTGCTCTGCCCGGAACCCATGTGTGCCTCATCATAGCGGTAGCAGCTGACCCGGTGTGTCTCGGAGAGCCAGATTTCGCCCGGATAAGCACCGTCGCAACACCTCTCGCGCTTGTCGCAGCGGTCGCGGAAGTAGCAGTAATTTGGCATGTTAATCGGGTTCGGCACCTTGCCGGGGATCGAGTAGAGCTTGTCCTGGTGCTTACCGACGACCGGCTTCGACGCCATGAGGCCGATGGTATAGGGGTGTGCCGGGCTCGAAAAGATTTCCTTTGCGGTTCCCGCTTCCACCACACGGCCGGAGTACATGACCACGACATAGTCCGCCATCTCCGCGATGACGCCGAGGTCATGGGTAATCAGCATGATGGACGAATTGATCTTGTCCTTCAGACCGCGGAGCAGATCCAGAATCTGTGCCTGAATCGTCACGTCCAGTGCGGTGGTCGGCTCATCGGCAATGATGAGCTTCGGCGAGCAGGCGAGTGCCATTGCGATCATGACACGCTGCCGCATACCGCCGGAGAGCTCGTGCGGGTACATGTTGTAGATGCCCTCGCTGTTTGCGATACCGACCATCTTGAGAAGCTCAATCGTGCGTCCCTTGACCGCTTCCTTGGTCGGATACTCGCTTTTCTTGTGGAGCATGGTCACCTCGTCCATCTGGTCACCGATGCGGAAGACCGGATTTAAGGAGGTCATGGGCTCCTGGAAAATCATGGACATAAAGTTGCCGCGGAGGTGCTGCATGATGTTCTCCGGGGTCTTTGTGATCTCATAGACCTTGTCCCCGGTGTTCAGGCGGATGGAGCCTTCCACCACCTGGCCCTGCGGGCGCTGCAACAGCTGCATGAGCGAAAGGCTGGTCACAGACTTGCCGCAACCCGACTCGCCCACGACGCCAACCGTCTTGCCGAGCGGCACTTCGAAACTCACGGAGTCAACGCTCTTAACAGTTCCCGCGTCCGTGAAGAAGAAGGTGTGGAGGTTTTCAAACTCCACGGCATTCGCCGGATTCTTCATCTGGGTCATGTACTCGCTCTCGGGCACATTCCGACGGGTTCTCACCTTCTCGAGCTTTGCTGTAATCTTTCTGTTTTCCTTTGATATCCGCCGCGACTCCCGCGCGGACAGATAGCCGTCATCTCTTGCCATCTTATTTCCTTTCGTTCGCAATCAGCGCTTCATCTTCGGGTCAAAGGCATCTCTGAGTCCGTCGCCCACCAAGTTAAAGGCAAGCACCGTGAGGAGCAGGCAGATGCCGGCGGGAATCCAGATGAACAGATAGTTGCTGAGCACATAGGTATTGTTGACATCGTTGATGATATTTCCCCAGGATGCGAACGGGAACTTGACGCCGAGGCCCAGGAAGGACAGGGTCGCCTCGGTCAGAATCACGCCGCCAAGGCTCATGGTGCAGGTGACAATGAGCTGCGGAATGACATTCGGCAACAGATGCCGGAAAATGCGGTTGATCGGCTTAATACCGGTTGCCTCCGCCGCCGTCATGAACTCCTGCTCACGGAGCGTGAGAATCTGACCGCGGACCAGTCTGGTGATGGATGGCCAGCCGAAGAAGCCGAGAATCATCATCAGATAAATCATACGAATCTGCGGATCCACATGCAGCGCGTCCATCGCCGCACCGATGATGATGTAAATCGGGATGCTCGGGATGCAGTAGAAAATATCAACGATTCGCATGATTAACATATCGACCCAGCCGCCGAAGTAGCCGGAGATACCGCCCATAATCATACCGATGACGGTCTCAATGATCACGACGATGAAGCCGATGTAGAGCGACACGCGGCCACCGTACATGAGACGGGTCAGCATGTCCATGCCGTTCTTATCGGTGCCGAGCGGATGTGCCTTAGAGGGCGAAGAGTAGGTGTCATAGACGCGCTGCTCTCTGCTCTGCATGATGTTGTAGGCCTTCGAAGGCGCATCGTACTCGAGTGTGTAGCTCGCCTCGGTGCCGTCGGCATCCTTGAAGGTGAACTCCTTCTTGCCCGCCTCAATCTCGGCAATCAGCTCTTCCTTGAACTGCTTCGAGAAGGTGACATCGCTCATAATCGCATTGATCACATAGCGGCTCGCATACGCATAGGGCTGGCCGTCCTTTGAGACCGTGCCGTCCTCGTCCACCGTATAGGTGTCGCTGCCGAGCGTAAAGGAAGTCTCCTGGTTTGTGACCGCCTTCAGAATCGCAAGTTGCATGTCAAACGGAAGCGCTTCGCTGCCGGACGCAGAAGTCACGGTCGCGAGCGAAGCAAAGGCAATCGGCTCGCTTGCGCCTTTCTTGTAAATCACATAGAAGTCCTTGCCGGCTTCCTCATAGCTGTACTGCACATTGCCCGCGGCAAAATCCGGGGTCCCCTTGCCCTTTGCGAGCACGAACTGTGCCTGCGCAAGCGCCGGGAATGCGTTCTTCTCGATCTGCTGGTAGCGAAGCTCCGTATTGACCTTGACACCCGCATACTTCTGCGTCTGCTTGTCCGTGCGATAAAAGAGCTCCGACTCGCCGTAGGGCGAAATCGCACCGCCGACAAAGGAAAATAAAAACATCGCAATCAGAATGAACATGCCGAGCACGGCAATCCGGTTCCGGAAGAAGCGCTTGGTGACCATTGCACCGGGCGACAAAGTCTTAACGCGGCGATCATCATTCAGGGAGTAAGTCGTTTTCTGCTGATTCTGCTCTGCCTTCTTCTCTGTTTCAGACATACAAGTTCCTCCCTTCTTATTCAATGCGCACGCGCGGGTCAACCACGGCATACAGAATATCGGTCAACAGGTTGCCGATCAGTGTCAAAATTCCGATAAAGACCAGATAGAACATCGAGAACGGAATGTCGCCCGATACCATGGCCTGGTAAGAGGTATAGCCGATACCCGGAATCGAGAACAGCTGCTCGGTAATCATGGCACCCGAGAACAGTCCCGGCAGCGAAGTACCCCAGAGGGTCACGAGCGTAATCAAGGTGTTCCGGAATGCGTGATGATAAATGACGCGGCGCTCGGAGAGACCTTTCGCTCTTGCGGTGCGGATGTAATCGGAGTTCAGAACTTCGAGCATGTTGGTGCGGATAAAACGCATGTAAGCACCGACACTCGCGATGGTCAGCGTCATAATCGGCAACACAAGGTGCATCGCGATATCCCATCTCTGCCCCATCGGCGAGAGGAAATCGTGATTTCTGCCAATCAGACCGTTCAGATCAAACCACTTCAGATTGACCGAGAAAATCAGCTTCAGCAGCGATGCAATGAAAAAGGTCGGGAGGGAGATGCCGGCCAGTGCGATGACCGAAATCACATTGTCGGCGGTCGAATACTGCTTCGTCGCCGCGATGATGCCGAGTGGAATCGAAATCAGAACCTCCAGAACCATGACAACGAGGCTCATCCAGAACGAAATGCCGACAACCTGCGCAAACTTCTGGGTGACCGGAACCGTGTACTTCCAGCTGTCACCGAAATCGAGGCGGACTGCCTTCGAAAGCCAGGAAGCAAAGCCCGGGATAATGCCCTTGTCCATACCGTAGGTAGCCGAGAGCTGCTGCATCCACTCGTCAAAAGTCTTGGATCCCGGCTGCTGTGATTTCTGTCTCGCAATCTGCTCGAGATACGAAGTCGGAAGACAGCGCATCAGCACGTAAATCAGAAAGGAGACAATAAACAAAATCACGACAGACCATAAGAGTCGTTTGATAATGTATTTTTTCATAAAAAACCCGCTCTTCCATACAGGTCAGGCGACCGCTCTTCGCGGTTCCTGCTTCTATATCGGGAAAACCGCATCCCTCGCGTCACCGGGGGATGCGGTTACTGCCCGAAAACAACATTTACGGATTTCCGTAGCTACTTACTTGTTCAGCTCCAGGTTCTCGATCTCCGCATACCACTTGTAGAAGGAGGTGATATCCGGTGTGATCGTGTCGGTCTTGATACGCTCTGCCGAGAAAGTCGTGACTTCCTGTCTCTGGTAAACCGGAACCTCGCAAGCCCAGTCGACAATCTTGTCAAGGCAAGCCTTGTAGATGGTCTTTCTGTACTCCTGATCGGTCGACTCTCTCGCCTGCAGGATCATGCTGTCGAGGTCTGCATCCTCAATCTGATAGCGATCGTTGGAGCCGCCGGGCTGCTTGCCGCCGTTTGCAACATCGGAGTAGTAAACCTGATACATATCCGGGTCCGGCGTGGACTGCCATGCCGCGCACCAGATTTCAGCCTGTCCGGCCTCAAGCTTGTTCCACATATCCGCGACATTGCTGAGGTCGTTGATGGTGAGCTTCATGCCGATGTCTGCGAGTGCCTTCTGCGCTTCGGTCATAATCATGAAGGACGGGTGATCGCCCGTGCCGCCGCCCGGCACCATGACCGTGTACTCCATCTTCGCGCCTTCCGGTGCGGAGACAATCTTGCCGTTCTCAACCTTGTAGCCTGCCGCCTCAAAGAAGCCGAGCGCTGCCTTCTTTGCAGCCGCGTACTTCTCTTCGTCCGTCATGCCGGAGGTGTAGATCGGATTGCCGTTTACATCCTTCGAGAATGCAATCTCGTAACCGTCGTCGGTCGGCTGCGGTGCCGCCCAGGAGGTGTTGGAAATCGGATAGTTGATGACGCTCGCTCTGTCGCCGTAGTAGGTGCTGACCGCGAGATCACGGTATGCCGCAAAAATGGTTGCGAAGCCGCGGCGCAGGTTCTTCGAAGCATCGCTGCCCGGCTCCTTGTTGACCGAGATGTTGTGCGAGTTCATGCCGATGTAGCCGTAGCCCAATGCATCGACCGCAACCGTGTAAATCTTGTTGCCCGAAATTTCGCCGTTGCTGTTTGCCTTCTTGATTGCGTCCGCAATTTCATTCGTGTAGGACGGGTTCGCAATGTCTGCCGTGCCCGCGATGATCGAGTTGATGTAGTCGGACTGGTTGATGTAGCTCATGCGAAGATTCTTGATCTTCGGCTCGCCCTGGTCGTAGTACGGATTTGCCTTCAGTGAGACAACGCCGTTCTCATACTTGTCAAAGACATACGGGCCTGCGCCGAGCGGCTTCGAAGTCTTCGAACGAATCAGGCTGAGGTCGCCCTTCGGGAAGCCGAACTTATTGTTTGCGTAGTCGTACTGCGCCTTGTCGCCGTAGTAGTGAAGCGGCGAAACAACGACACCAATCTGGTAGATGGCCTGTGCGTCAACCTTCGTCGTGACAATGCGGAATGTATTGTCGCCGGTCTTCTGGATACCGCTGATGTTCGGTGCAGAAGTACCTGTCTCAACACCGATTGCGAAATCCTGGTAGTTATCCATGAGCTCGGAGAACGGCGTTCCCGCATTTTCCTTGTCGGACATATCCTTCACGCTGCCGTCATACTTGGCGAGCATTGCGTTGAAGAAATCCATTGCGGTCGCATCCGCCTTGAGATCCGGATAGCCGTAGTTCGCAGCGACAGCCGCAATCGAATCACCTTCCTTGTTGGTGCCCTTCGCAATACAGGAATCCACAATCTCCTTCACAAAAGCCTCAGCGGCCTTGTTGTAAGAAGCCCAGAACTTCTTCTGCTGATCTTCGGTCCACTTAGAGAAGTCGGTGTTATTCTCGCCTGCCTTGACCATCAGGTTAAAGAGGGTGTCAACACCGGTTCTGTACTCTTCCATACCCTGAATCGGAAGCGTAAAGAAGGTCGTAGAGCCATCATAAGTCGGATCCGAATAGACATACATCGAGAAAATCACGTCGTCGACCGTGATCGGCTCGCCGTCCGAGAACTTGGCGCCGTCCTTCAGCTTAAAATCGTAGTAGACGGTGCCGTCGCTGTTCTCCGTAATTGTACAGTCCGCAAGGCTGTGGTAGGTATACTGCTTGCCGTTATACTCTCTGGTCTCGCCCTCAATGCCCTTCAGGACGACGGCGCCGTTTCGATCTGTGGTAAGAAGGGCGGCCGTGCACTGCCCGACCATATCCGAATCCGGCACAGTCTCGTAAAAGAACGGCGAAAACTTACCGTTGAACTCACCGCTTGCGTATACCACGCTGTCGCCGGTATTACCCGCCTGCGAATCCCCCGATTTCTGTGTTCCGTCCGAGGCTCCCGTGTCCTTCTTCGAAGAACAACTCGCCAGAAGCGAAACTGCCATGGTCGCTGCTAAAAGGGAAGCAACGACACGTCTTGTCTTTCTCATACCCTTCTCCTCCTTCGGATTGTTGGTTGCCGCACATACCGTATGCACGACGACTTGCAAACAGAACGCCCCTCCCTTGCAGGGTCATTCCGGTGATGCCGATTTTTATAAATCCGCCAGACGCCAGTTGCGAATCACCCGATCCGTCTGCCGGAAAAATAACACAAAGGTCAGCAAAAACAGGAACTGCATCAGGAGCACCAGTCCCTCGCTCAGTGTCCGTGCGTTGCGGTGAAGCAACATACAGAGAAGCTGTGCGAGAAAGAACAGTGCGCCGAACAGACCGGCGAGCGCCGCCCGCATTTGTAACCCGGTAAACAGCTGCTTATAGAGCCGTCCGTTCACGCTACCCGTGGCATTCTGTACGAAGCCGACCAGGGTAATCCCCGTGAGCAACATACAGACCAGTTCCAGTGCGTAGGGCAAAAGGAGCAACGCCGTATGCGCGACTGCCACCTGAGGAAGAAACCCCGGCAACAGTGCGAACGGCCAGAGCAAAAGATAGCGGATTGCAATCAACCGGTTCTCCTGCTTTGCGCTCTCCTTCTCCCGCATATCCAGATAACGCTCTGCCCTCTCCTGCATGGCCTCTTTCGAGAGAGCACCGCCCCGGTCATAGGGCGTACGGAACATTCCCATTAGGCGAAATCCGACAAGTCGTAATTGTCCAGATAAGCCGCGGCTGTCTCGCAGACCTGCTTTAAGCAATCTCCCTCAAACGGGCTGTCAAGCCCCGCGTTCTTCAGAAGTTCCGTGAAGACGACACTGCCGCCCTGACTCGTATACGCCATGTAATGCTTCCACGCGTCGTTCTGATCTTTCTGAATCCGATTCCAGAACTGGAGCGCGACTGTCTGTGCGAGGCAGTAATCGATGTAATAGAACGGCAGCGAGTAAATGTGATGCTGTCTCTGCCAGTTCTGTCCCTCGGCGTAGAACGGAATGTCACCGTCGAGCTTCATCCAAGGCTGGTAAATACCGATCAGCTCCTTCCACTTGGCATGCCGCTCGGCCGGGGTCAAATCCGGGTTCTCGTAGACGATGTGCTGGAAGTGATCGACCATCGTGCCGTAGGGGATGAAGGTCAGGCCGCCGGTCAAATGGGAGTAGAGATACTTCCTGGCGTCCTTGCCAAAGAACTCCTCGGCAAAAGCCTCCGCAAAGTATTCCATCGACATCGAGTGCACCTCGCAGGCCTCAAGGCTCGGCGTGATGGTCTCCATCGGCACGCGGTGACGATTCAGGTAGCTCTCGAACGCGTGGCCGGCCTCATGGGTCATGACCTCGACATCGTGCTGGGTGTCATTGAAGTTTGCGAAAATGAACGGCGTGTCGTAATCCGCAATTTCCGCACAGTAGCCGCCGCCCTGCTTGCCCTTGGTGGAGAGCAGATCCATGAGCTCATCGTCAATCATGTGATTAAAGAACTCGGCGGTCTCCGGGGAACGCCACTCGTAAAAATGTTTTGCCGCCGTGACAATGTCGTCCGGCGTGCCCTGCGGCTTCGGATTGCCCGAGCGGAACTCCATCGCATTGTCGGCGTAACTCATCGGATACGTCTTGCCGAGGCGCTTTGCCTGTCTCTCGTAAACCTTGACCGCCACCGGCACCACATACTTTTGCACGGCCTCGCGGAACTTTTCGACATCGGCCTTGTCGTAACAGTTTCTCTGCATGCGGCAGTAGCCGACCGGCAGGAAGTTATCGTGGCCGAGCTTTTTGCCGATGGTATCCCTAAGGTGCACCAGCTTATCATAGAGTCTGTCGAGCTCTTCCTGGTTGTCCTTGTACCACTGTCCCTCCGCCTTCCAGGCCGCGAGGCGTCTCGCATCGTCCGGGTCATTCTTAAACGGCGTCATCTGCGAAATGGTATAGACACCGCCCTCAAACGGAATCTGTGCGCTCGCGAGCAGCTTCTCGTAGGCTGTGACGAGCTCATTCTCCTGCTGAAGTTCCGGGATAATCGACGGAGAAAAAGTCTTCAGCGCGAGCTCCGCATTGGTGAAAAGGATGCTACCGTACTTCTCCTCAAACTCCTTGCGGAAGGGGGAAGCGAGCAGAGCCTTGGTCCACTCCTGGCTGTACTCCTGAATCTGCGGCGAGGCATTGTTCCAATAGTTCTCTTCCTCGTCGTAAAACTTGTCCGTGGTGTCAATCGAATGGCGAATCGAGGCAAGGGCGAACATCGTCGATACATGTCTGTCCAGCTTGTCGATTGCGAGGAAAGCTGCCTCCGCCTCTGCGAAAGTCTTTGCCTCCTGCAGCGCTTTGATCAGCTTCTTCTCTTCTTCGGCGATGCTCTCCACCGAAATCCGCTCATACTGCATTTCTTTGAACTTCATGCTTATCCTCCGTAGTCTTGATACACATAAACCAAGCCTTAGTTAGAATAATACCTCATTTCTCCCATAGCGGCAATGCTTTCCTGTAGTTAGTGGTGTATAATTGCTATGTCCCACACGAATAACACTGTTTTATCCGTCTATCTGCATAAGTTTAATGCCTTGTTTTTGTGCAATTTTATCGGGATTATCCCGTCAGTTTTTGCATATTTCTTGCGGAGTGGTTGTATTTTTATAAGTATATGCTCTCTCTGTCCGGATATCCTGTAGAGAAGAGCAGTTTTGAAATTTCCCGGCAGGCCTGTGTCGTCCCGTCCGCAGCGTGAAGCACCCGCCGGTATTTTTTTATCTGTGGCCGCCACGCGCGCCGCAGTTTTTCGACTTTCGCTGCGGTGAGGTCGGAAAGATCTCTCACATAAAGCCCGAACTTCTTTCGCTCTGCCATCAGTGCGGTCAGTTTTTGCTCCTCCTGTTGCGGCAGGCAGAGCTGAAAGACGCCAAAGTATAAACTTTCATAGACGCTGTTTAAGCCCCCGTGATTCACAAAGAGGCCGGTCTTCTTAAGCAGGGCAAGCTGATTCGTGCGGCGCACAAAGGTAAGCCGCTCACGCCCGAGGCGTTTCTGTAAGTCCGCCGCGGCCTCTCCCGCGCTCACAATCACCTTTTTCCCCCGAAACAGCGGCGTCTCTAAAAGCCTCTCCAGTTCGCCCGCGCGCGCCGCGAAAATACTACCGAGCGAGAGATAAATATCATATGTCTCATAAACAGGCCCCTTCCCGCACCGGTCGCGTATCGTGGTGCCGACAAAGACAAAGGAAGGCGGGAAGCTCCGCACAAAGGGTTGAAATTCCGGGGGCGAAAACACCAGGGTTTTGTCCCCGCTGTTCACAAAGAGATCCAAAGGACGAAAGCCCGGCAGCCCCTCCCGCCGCCGGAAGCACTGCTCCTTACGGGTAAGCCGCAGGAGTTCCGGCGCGTGCCTGAGGGTTAGCGTAAGCGAGGGCCAAAAGAGATTCGAAAACACTAAGGTTGGGAGATTATAAGCGAGGGTCGTACAGAGACAGACGGAAGGGATGCCGAGCTTTTTTGCAATGTTCTTTGCAAACGAGCACATGGAATCATAGAGGATGACATCCGGCGGATTCTCTCGGATTTCCTGTCTGTGGCGCAGATAGCAGCGCCGGTTCAGCACAAGCAGTCCGCGGTAGAGCGAAAAAAAGTCCGCCGTCAGCCGGTCGAGCGGATAGCGCGAAAAATCCACACAATAGGGATGAAAGTGCGCACCCGTCTTCGTGACCAAGTCCCTGTACGCTTCGGTGCAATACCAGTCAACCCGAACGCCTGCCCTGACAAGTCGCGCGAGCACCTGGTACACAGCCTGCAGATGCCCGTATGCCGGGGTCGAAAAAAAGACCACTCGTTTGCCTCTCATTGCGCTTTGCATCTCCTGCCTCAGAGCTGTAACAGCAGCAAATTGCAAGTAAGTCCCGCCGCCGTCCCGCAGAGAAGCACACGATTTCCTTCCTTAAGCCTGCCCTCCTCAAGGAGCGCGCAGAGCACATAGGGAATCGAAGCCGAGACCATGTTGCCGTATTGACCGACCCGGTTCACATACTTTTCCGCCGGGATACCGAGGCGACTCATCATAAAGGGCAGTGCCTTGCTCGCCTGATGCGGCACAATCATATCGACCTCCGCACAGGAAATTCCGCTCTGCGCTTCAAATTCCCGGAAGAGTTCCGGGAGCTTTTTGGCACTGAGACTTAAGATACTCTTTCCCTTCATGTCAAAGCAGTAATCCGCCTTATCCGCGGGACGATATTTCATGGCGGAATGCAGAGTACCGCCGCCCCGAATCTCGGTGGCGTGCGCCCCCTCCGAATAGGTGCGGATGATGCTGTCCGCGACACCTTGCTTCTCGTTCTCCGTGCGGCTTATGATAAAGGCAGCGGCGCCGTCCGAGAAAAGTTCATAGCTCTCCGCTTGCTTCTCATTCAAGCCCTCGGAAGCAATGTCACTCGAGACAATCAGGACATTCCGGTAACGCCCCGCGTCGATTAGATAAGACATCATATCGAGTGCCGTCACAAAGCTTGTGCAGGTCGAGTTAATGTCCATTGCGGGTATATTGCTGCCCTTTGCAAGCCGCTCGTGAATCAAAGCCGCATTGCAGGGAATGGGCTGCATCATGACCGCGCTCGCCGAGACAATGCAGTCCATCTCCTTGATTTGCATCTTCGCGCTCGCAAGCGCCCGTTTGGCTGCGTTGACCGCCATATCGAGTTGCGTCTCGCTGCCGTTTGCGCGATAACGGCACTCCCCGTGAAATTCCATTGTGTTTTCCGGCGCATACTTCCCGTAGCCCGCAATTCGGATGTTTCTCATCTCTGCCTGCTCTCCTTTCCAAGTCCAACGCTTCCGTCTCGTTCCGCAGTGCTCATTCCACCGTTTACTTCGCTTACAGCTTTATCTTTCATCGATTGCATTCCCAATATTGCATTGCTCACTTCTTCCTGCATTTCATGTTGCGCTTCACCGCTTTTCGTTGTTACGCTTTTTCGTTGTTACGCTTCTTTGTTTGCATATACACAGGAAGCACGGCAGTCGTTTTGCCATTCTCCCAAGTTCGCGCCTGCCCGATTACGCAAAACCCACGATAAGCACGCTCGGAATAGCTTTGTTATCCGGCGACACATCTTTTCTCAACCCCCGATTTTCCGCTCCACGCGCTTCATCTTGCGCCGAGGATCCGGAACATAGGGCGCGAACGCGATTTCCGGGCAGTGAAACTTCATCTTTTCCGCGAGACGCAAAAACTCCCGCCGAATTTGCGCTAAGGTATCGGAGCGCTCCCGCTCCAGATAGACAGTTACATGCGCGCTGCCGTCCTGTACGACCTTATAGTTCTTTACCCCTTCCGCATAAATCACACAGCGGCTTATGAAGTCCGGAAAGACAGCGACTTTGTCTCGATCGATGCCCGCAAAATAAAAGATATCGTCCTCTCGCCCTTCGATGTATTGAATCAGACTTGCGGGATTCCCGCAGGGGCAATGCCCCCTTTTCTCAACCAGAATGTCATTCAGACGGTAGCGGACGATGGGCTGCGACTGCCTTGTAAAGTCCGTGACAATGGGGACAAAGCGCGTTTCGTCCAGATACTCCCGTTCGATTAACACCAGTTCCTCATTTAAGTGAAAGTTCCCGTATTCGCAGACATAGCCGAGGAAGCCCTCCGTGCACTGATAGGCCTGGTGGATGACTTGAAGTCCGAATTGCGCCTTTAGATAGGCGGCATCCTCCGCGCGCAGCACCTCCGCGACCGAGATCACTTTTTCGGGATTGATTCTGAGTGCTCCGCTCTCCATGGCCCGTGCGATGTCGAGTAAGACCGACGGCGGTGCGACCAGCAAGCTCGGGCGGTAGGCCGCGAGTTCCGAAAGATTCTCTTCCATGTCTCTCAGAAGGTCAAAATAGCGAAACCGAATCAGCTTGGAATCTATGGTCTCGTAGAGATTATTGTCCGCGCGGAGAAAGAAGGCGATGCGGTGCCCGAAAATTCTGCCCTTCGGCAAAAACTTGGCGAGCACCGTCCCCGCCCAGAGCGCGCGCTCCCTGTCGCTCACCAAAAAGAGTCCGCGCGCCCCGCTTGTTCCCGAGGACAGCCCCACCGAGATACCGCCGAGCTTCTCCGAGAATTCTCGCTGCTTTTCACTGTCGATTGCAAGGGAAAGCGCTTCATCCCGGTCCACGCCGACACAATTCAGCGCATTGAAATGCTCCATCATGAACTGCTTGTTCATCAGGGGCAGTTTCTTAAAGTCTTCGAAGCTATGAACGGAAAGCTCCTTAAAATACGGGGAATGCTCTTTCAAATAGGCGAGTTGCCTTAGCACCCGCCGTTTCTGATAGCGCCGCAGCGCCTTTCTCGTGCGGAAACGCTGTAAATAGCGCGCCCGAATAAAGTACCAAACAACCGCCAAACGCTCTCTCATCCCTTGATGACCTCCTCGATTCCGCGGTCATGGCTAAAGCATAGCCGTATGCCGTCCGAGCGCATGCGCGACAGAATGCGATCGTTTTCCCGATAGGCGCGCATATCGTATTGCACAAGCCGCGCCGGAAAGCAGAGTTCATCCGCTTTTCCGACGAATTCATTGCCCCAGCTTGCATCCGCCCCGAGAAAGATTTTATTTTCCACCAGGCAGCAGAGCTGTCCCCGCGCGTGTCCGTCCATCTGCGTTAAGAGAAGGCTCCCGTCCCGGAAAAAATCACAGTAAGAAAAATACGCATTCTTCTCTTCCCGAAGCCGCTCCCGCCGAAGCACCGTGCAGTGCGCCGCAAACCAGGGCGGCAAGAGCCTTTGAAAAATCAGGTCTCCGAGCCGGTTGCGGCGGTAGCGCAAAAAGGCGTCCCGGCTCAGCACGATCCGAGCCGACTTGAAGTGCTTCACGCAGCCGATGTGGTCCGGATGCAGGTGGGACAGAAAGAGATAGCGTATCTCCTCCGGCTGAATCCCGTCCGCCATGAGCTGATTCTGAATCTCATCCGCCGGGCGCACAACAGTCGGATTCAACAGATGGTAGAGCCTCCCCTTAAACCCTAAAGCAGAGATTTCGCTGCTATAGCCGGTGTCAAAAAGGATATATCCCTCTTTCGCGTGCCGGATTAAAAAGACGCCCGCCGGAAACTGCCGCTTTTCATGCGAATATCCCCGAAACACCGTGTGCAAATCATTGGTGCAGTAGCCGCAAGCATAGTAACGGATACTCTCAACGGACTTGAATGCTGTCATCGCTCCCCCTTCGCATACTTCCGAATCCCCGCGCGTAGGCTGACAATAGGCCTGTAGCCGAGTTCCTGCTCCGCTTTCTCGATGTTTAAGGTCTGACTGTAGCCGAGCGTACATATCGTGTAACACGTAAACGGCGGCTCCCCGTCCAGGCGGAACAGGCGGTAAACCCGCTCCGACAAAGTCGCGACGCCGTAGAGAAGGCCGAGTGGCAGGCGCAGATACCGCGGCGTTTCGCCGAGCGCTCGAAAGAGCTCCTCCAGAATTGCCCGAAATTCTTGCGGCTCTCCGTTCGTGATGTTATAGACCTGCCCTACCGCGGCCTCGCTCTCTATGGCAAGCCGCAGGGCGAGCGCTGCATTTTCCACGCAGGTGATGTCCACGAGATTATGTCCGCCCCGAAAGAGCGGAATACCGCTCCGCCGATTTGCTTTGATGAGCCGCGGGATGATGCTGCTGTCCCCGATGCCGAAGAGCCCCCGCGGGCGTAGGATTACGCAGGGAACGCTCCGCTGCTCCCGCAGTACTTTTTCCGCCAAAATTTTGCTCTCGATATAGTAGTTCAGGTGATTTGAGGCATCGTAGTCCTCCTCCCGTATGTTCAGGCGATCGCACTTACCCGCGTAGATGCTCGGCGATGAGACAAAGACCAGGCGCTTCACCTTGTTTTTTTTGCAGGCGCGGACTACCCGCTGCGTGCCGCGCACATTGGTCTCCATGAACGCAGAGCGCTTGCCCCAGACCGTAGAGAGCGCCCCCGCGTGGATCACATAATCCACATGCTTCGTCGCCGCCGTGATGTCCTCCTGCCGGCAGAAATCCCCGACAAAGAGCTCTGCTTCTTCCGCGCCGTCCGCGCGGAGCGCCTCGAGCGCATCCCGCTTTCGCCCGAACGCGACCACTTCATACCCGTGTGCGAGCAGCTCCCGCACCACATAGCGTCCCAGGAAGCCGTACGCGCCGGTCACCAATACTCTGCTCATCTTCCTCCCATACACTTTCTCGGAAATACAAAGCCCCGGCTGCAACCGCGCGCAGCCGGGGCAAAGCAACTACGCCTACAAAATCAGACCAAACTCTCCTGTGGAACGGTTTGCAGCATAATTACATCCATTGTTATCAATACGCTAATTATCATAACGGTTCATCGGGGCTTTTTCAACATTGCGACAGGGCATAAAAAAGGCTGCCGCAATACTGCGGCAGCTTTTTCATTTTCAGTGGCATCCACTCCACCTGAATTCGCGTTTGTTTTCTCACAATCATTTTTCAATCAGAACGGTCTTCTTCTCCGGCAGATTTGCCTCAGTCTTCTTCGCCTTCACATCCTCTCAACTCCGGTTGCCGACGAATTCAGTCCCTTTATCAAACTCCTCACAATGTCATGGGCACCGCAATATGCGGATACTTCCTCTCTTTTCCGAAAAGTCAGCTTTCTCTTCATCCGAGAGAACTGTCGAATTTCCTGTGTGCCATTTTGCGATATTCCGATGGAAACAGCCCTGTATTGGTTTTGAAATTTGCCGCAAATCTTCCGCCATTGGAATACCCGACAGCCAAAGCAACCTGTTCGATTGCAAGGTCTGTAGAGACCAGAAGCATTTCCGCGTGACGCATGCGTCGCTGTTGGATGTATTCGGAAATCGTACAGTGATAGGTTTGCTTAAAAGAGGTCTTCAACTTTGTGGTGCCCATACAGGCGATTCGTGCAAGCGTATCCAGCGGAAGTTCCGAATTGAAGTGGTCATTGATATAGGATGCGACATTGTTCAAGGCATCCATGTCCTGCTTAGATATTCTTCCGCAGCTGTCATTTTTGCTGTTCTTTCCACGTTCATAAACAAGAGAGACTGCTTCCGCAACCTTGGCCTCATAAAACAACTTTGCCGGTATGCCTTCTCCTCTATACTCCCAAACCTGACGCAAAAGCTGTGACATTTTCGGGAAGTCGAGTGTTTGCCCAACGCGACTGAATGCCTCCTGCGGAGGAACATAGTCATTCGGGTAGCTTTCCCGCAGATACTCTTCATAATATGCGGGAAATACTTCAATTCCCACGGAACGAATCGGAATATTCTTGTGCATCATAAATTGATATACCTCATGTCCTCCGTGAAAGGTTTTGACACACCCTGCGGTTAAGCGGCGGTAAGGGGTCAACTCCTCCCCGGACACAGAGTCATAGTAGGTAATGCTTAAACACTCCGGCGTAGTCAGGGATATCAAATGATCCTCGAAAAAATAGAAATCGTGGATTTTAATATCAAATAAATCTCTTTCTCCGTAGACCCAGTAATATCCGCAGGCTACTCCCTTTGGAGCGAGGTACACTTTTCCGGCAGGGCTGAAGTTGTGTGTTGACTTACTCTCAACAAAACCGCTGCTGGTAAGCCATTCTCTGTAAAATTCGTCGATTTCCATACGTAATCCCCTCGAAATCATACATATCGGACGCGATTTCATACGCATCAGACAAACCGTTCTCAACCGTATTGTTTTGCTTTTCCTGATTTTCTATACTGTTTTTATAATTAGTTGAATCTAATACTATACTACCACCGCGTCTTTTGCACTGCAATGTGTACACTGAAAGGGAGGGCCTTTGTTATGACAAGTGAAACAAACCGCAGGAAACAGAAACTTACAGTCAAGGATCTCATTACTGTCGGTGTCTTTTCCGCCATTCTATTGATATGTATTTCCTTGAGCGGGGGCCCCTTTGCAATGTTCCCGACCTTGACCTTTTATTTTCCGGTAGGCGCGGCACTTCTTGCCGGACCGGTATATCTTTTACTGGTCGCAAAAGTCCCAAAACCGGGCCCTATTTTTATTGCGGGTCTGATGATGGCAATCTTCTGCTATGTGACCGGCATGCATATCGGAATGACCATCGGCTATCTGGCCGGAAGCGCACTGGCCGATACGGTAGCAAGGACCGGACGCTATCGGAATATTAAAATCAACATTCTATCCTATATTGTTTTCTGCCTCGGCGGAACCGGGTCCTATCTTGCATATTTCATCAATCCGCAAGCCTGGGTAAGCAGGATGTCGGAAAAGGGCACACCGCAGGAATACCTAGATACAATGGCGGCAACCGTCAACCGGCGGATTTTGATAACCATGTTGGCAGGCACTGTTTTAGTCGCCCTTTTCAGCGGTTTTGTCGGCAGTCAACTGTTAAAGAAGCAATTTGAAAAAGCGGGAATCACGGCATGATACAAAGTGCGAACACAGAAAGCCGTCCCGGGCTGTCGTTTGATCCCCGCACAAAAATGATTCTGCTGATTCTATGCGTGATTTCAGCGATGATTGTGCCCTCTATTTCCTATGAGAACTTACTCGTTTTTGCGATTACCATATTCGGGTGCGCAAGCGGAAAAGTCCGAATGTCACTTGTCCCGGCGGCATTTTACGGCGTCTTTTACCTGCTGACAACACGAATTATGTCACTTGAAAAAGGCCTATTGTACACCGTATTCACATCCTGGCTCGGCTTATTTTATACGGTCTACCCCTGTGCTTTTCTGGCAAACATTATTCTTTCCACGACGAAGGTCAATGAATTCCTGAGCGCGATGAACAAGGCACATATTCCCAAGCAGGTGATTATTCCGTTGGCAATCATGCTTCGGTACATTCCCACAGTTTGTGAGGATTGGGGGTATATCAAGGACGCCATGCGGCTCAGAGATGTAACCCCCTCCTTGTTCGGCTTTCTGAAAAATCCGGTTATGACGGTGGAATGTCTCTATGTCCCCTTGCTGATGACAGCTTCCAATGCGGCAGATGAACTCTCTGCCGCCGCAGTGACTCGCGGGATAGAGAACCCAACACCGCGTACCTGCCTTCTTGAGATACGCTTCCGGAGAAGAGACCGGATTGCCACAGTTCTTGCAGTCTGCATTCTTGTGCTGGGTCTTATTTGGGAAAGGATTGTGTCACCATGATTACATTTCAGCATGTATCTTTTTCATATGACTCACACAGGGCGCAGACGAATATACATAGAACAGCGAGTTTGCATGACATCAATTTCACGGTGAATGACGGAGAATGCGTCCTTCTCTGCGGGAAGAGCGGCTGCGGAAAAACCACCTTGACGCGCCTTGTAAACGGACTTATCCCCAATATCTATCCCGGGAAGCTGACCGGGAATGTTCTGCTTGACGGACAGAACCTTTCGGAACTTCCGATGTACGAAATCGCATCTCTTGTCGGTTCGGTGTTTCAGAACCCAAAGACACAGTTCTTCAATGTGGATACAGACAGCGAGATTGCATTTGGCGTGGAAAACCGGGCCTTGCCCAGGGAACAGATTGCGCAAAAAGTAGCTGCCGCCGCAAGGAATCTGAAAATCGAAAATCTGCGCGGAAGGAATCTTTTCTCTCTTTCCGGCGGAGAAAAGCAGAAGATTGCTTTTGCCTCTGTATATGCCATGAATCCCTCGGTTTACCTTTTGGACGAGCCATCCTCCAATCTGGATATGGAGACCGTTGATGCTTTAAGAACTCATCTCAAAGAGCTTAAGTCTCAGGGAAAAACCATTTTGATTGTCGAACACCGCCTATATTACCTGATGGATATCGTTGACCGCATCCTTGTATTGGATGAAGGACAGATAACAAAAAATTACTCTGCCAAAGAATTCCTGACCCTGACAGAAGAAGAGCGCCGAATACTGGGGCTCCGAACCACTGACTTGCGAAAAGAGCTTCCCGGGGTAATTGCGAAAATAGAACCGGAAAACAGTCTGGAGCTCAAAAATGTTTCCCTGTTCCACAGGAAAGAACCTGTGCTGAGAAATATCAGCGCGAAATTTTCGCGGGGTGAGGTAATTGCACTTGTCGGGAAAAACGGAACCGGTAAAACGACCTTTTCGCGAGCCCTCTGCGGATTGCATCCAGAAATCAAAGGAGATTTTTTCCGGGATGGCAAAATCATCTCAAAGAAAAAACGGCAGGAAATCTCCTATATGGTCATGCAGGATGTGAATTTTCAACTTTTTGCAGAGAGCGTGGAGGCAGAATGCTCCTTCGGCATTCGTAACCCGAATTCAGCTCTGATTGCAGAAACGATGGACACGCTGGATCTGACACCCTTCGCCGCACAACATCCCGGTACGCTTTCCGGCGGACAAAAGCAAAGGCTGGCCGTCGCTGTGGGACAGATATGTAAAAAAGAACTGATTGTCTTTGATGAACCTACCAGCGGATTGGATTATGAGAGCATGACAAGCGTCGCCAAAATAATCCGCAAGCTCTCCGAACAGGGGAAAATCATATTTGTTGTGACACACGATTATGAATTTCTTTGCAGGACATGTAGCCGCATACTTGTTTTTTCCGATGGTGACATCAGCGACGATTTAAAATTCCGTGCGGATAACAAGGCGCAGATGAAGCAATTGTTCTTTTCTGCCGTGGGGATAAATAAGGGAGGTGATCTGTTTGAATAAGGGACGAGAAAAACCGGTCAAATTACTTCTTACATGGGCCGGCAGCGACAAATGGTACTTATTTGCCTCTGTCTTGTGTGCATTTTTGAGCGGACTGCTTGTAATCGGACCGTATGTCGGCATTTATCGCTTGATGGACAGCGTCCTACTGGGAACGCTGACAAAGAAAGAATTGACGGACAGCATCGTTCCGGTAACAGTCACAACCATTCTTCGAATGATTCTGCTTGGTCTGTCCGGTGTACTCTCGCACAAAGGTGCTTATAACACCCTGTTTCGGGTGCGCTGCATGATCATAGAACACCTGGCGAAGGTTCCGCTCGGATATGTCAACGAGCGGAGCACCGGTGAAATCAAAACCGTCTTGAATGAGAACATTGAGAAGTTAGAGTTATGTCTTGCACATAACATTCCGGAGCTTGTCAGCTATCTTACCGGTCCTGTCGTTATTTTTGCTTATCTCATGACGGTGAATGTTCCGCTGGCACTCATTTCTCTGCTTCCTCTCCTTTTGGATATTCCGGTGATGATGGCAGTGTTTCAAAAAATGTCTGATATGTTGCCTGAGGCCAACGAATCTCTTGCCGACTTCAATTCCGTCATGGTCGAATATGTCCGCGACATGCGTCTGATTAAGGCATACCGGATGGGCAGCAAATCATTTCAAAAATTCAGAGAAGCCATTCTCGACGGAAACAGAGCGTGGAACAGAATCTCGAAAAAGACTGCTCCCTTGTATGCTGTCTTCATTCTGATACTGGAGTCCGGACTTTTGCTGATCGTTCCCCTGGGCGGAAGGCTATTCCTGCGGGGAACTATCACATCCGGCGTATTTCTCCTGTTTACCTATATCGGGTCCCTGTATTTGACGGAATTGCTTCCGCTTCAACAGCTTTCCGGAAATTTCGCGCAGGCGTTCAGCGGCATTGCAAAAGTAAAAGAAATACTGGAACTTCCGGTTTTTGAAGGCGGAGATGCTTTCCCCGAAAGCCGTGATATCACACTAAAAGGCGTGCGCTTTTCCTATGACGGAAAAACAAATGTGCTTGAAAATTGCAACCTGTGCATCCGCGAAGGCGAAAAAGTCGCCGTTATAGGCGCCTCCGGCACGGGTAAAAGCACGATTGCCGCACTGATTTCCCGTTTCTACGACCCGGATGGCGGAGAGGTTCTAATCGGAGGAAAAAACGTCAAAAGTATCCGATACGAAACACTCCTCGCGCATATATCTCTCGTCTTTCAGAAGACTTTCCTGACACGAGACTCTGTCTTTGACAATATTCGCATGGGGATGAACGCCTCTTTGGAGCAGGTTAGAGAAGCTGCAAGTGCAGCACAAATTGACGATTTCATCATGTCCCTCCCCGACGGATATGAAACAAAAGTCGGGAGTTACGGTTCCCGCTTTTCGGGCGGCGAAAAGCAGAGAATTGCCATTGCAAGGGCAATTTTAAAAAACGCGCCGATTCTTATTTTGGATGAAGCGACGAGTGCCGCCGATCCGGAAAATCAGATGGAGATTGACAAAGCAATCCGGAACCTCTCCAAGGGGAAAACCGTCCTCATCATTGCTCATCGGCTCAGTGTTGTCGGCATGTGTGACAAGGTTGCGGTGGTAGAGAATCATACGATTTCCGATATCGGCACCCATGATGAACTGCTTTCGCGCAACAGCTATTACCGAAGAAGTTGGGAAAGCTATGAATCAGCAAGGAATATCACCTATGGAAAAGGAGGTATCGCAGGATGACAGATAAAAACCTTTTCCACAAAAATACCCGGTTTTACCGTGGTCTGATATTGACCGTTTTGGAGGGACTTCTTTCCGGAAGTAACTATATTGTCATTTACGCAGTGCTCACAATGCTGTACGACGGTACTGCTTCTATGCGGCGCATCTTCAGTCTATCCGGCCTCGTCGGAGCTATCTTTGTGATACGACTTGTCATTTACAGCATTGGTTATACGCAGAGCCAAATCGGTGGCGCTGAGGTGTCTAAGAACATTCGCCTCGGCCTTGGCGATAAGCTTAGAAAGCTTCCGTTATCCGGCTTTACGGAAAAGCGCGAAGGGCAATACATCAATATTATGACGGCAGATGTCAATGGTTATGAGCAGATTCTTACGCATAAACTTGCCTCTCTTGTAAAAAACGGGATCCTGTCAGTCATCGTGATCTCCTTTATCGGTGTTCTGTATTTCCCGGCTGCGGTCATCCTACTGTTTTCTCTTCTTCTGTTGCTCCCCGAAATGTGGCTGTCATTTCGAATTGTGGGAAAGTACGGTAAGGAAAAGAATGCTGTTACGGCCGACGCTGTAGGACAAATCGTTGAGTACATCGACGGAATTCAGACCTTCCGGTCATATGGAATGGGAGGCACTAAAAACAAAAACACAACCGCTGCCCTGCGGAAATTCAGCACAGTCAGTTATCAATATGAGGCACACGGGATTCCGGTTAATTTTGCTTTTAACATTGTAAATTGGCTTACCGTTCCGCTGATTATGTGGATTGGATTCATCCCATGGCAATCCGGAGCCATCCACGCAATCAATTTCCTGTTTCTGTGCATGATGCCGATGGTTTTAGCAAAGCTGACCGCTGCAATTTCGGTGGACATGTTCAGTTACAGGAATCTCCTGATTTCAAAAACAAACATCCAAAACCTGTTGACAGAAAAGGAACAATCGAAAAGCAAAGATATCTTTTCGCCTAAAGAGTACGGCATCTCCTTTCATGATGTGTCGTTCTCTTATGTGCGGGGAGAACCTGTTCTGAAAAAAATGAGTTTCACAATACCGGATCATAAGCTAACCGCAATTGTAGGAGACTCCGGATCCGGAAAATCAACAATCTTGAATCTGATTGCAAAATATTATGATCCGGAAAGCGGGGACATTGACATCGGCGGGTACTCTATCCTCCATGTCAATGCGGAAGATGTACTGGATATCATCTCTATGGTCGATCAGGACACATTTCTGTTTCATGAAACAGTACGAGAGAACATACGCCACGCAAAGCCTTCCGCTACGGATGAGAAAATAGAAACCGCCTGCAAAAAAGCGAACTGTGACACATTTATCCGAAAAATGAAAAAAGGGTATGATACCTCCATCGGTGAAAACGGCAATCTGCTATCCGGCGGTGAACGACAGCGACTTTCGATTGCTCGGGCCATATTGAAAAACAGCCCGATTCTGCTTCTGGATGAGGCAACCTCCTCTTTGGATATTGAGAATGAACTCGCTGTCAAACAGGCAATTTCAAATCTGCTGCAGGAAAACAAAACCGTTGTGATGATTGCTCATACCTTGTCTGTTATAAAAAATGCCGATCGAATCCTCGTCGTGGCAGACGGAAAAATCGCGGAGTCCGGGACCCATGAGCAACTGTTAAAGTTGGGAGGTAAATATACGGCCATGTGGAACGCCGAACAATCGATTGCGTCATAAAGGACGTTCGGCTAAATCCGGAAGTGACAAAAAAAGCTGCCGCAATACTGCGGCAGCTTTTTCTTTTTCAGTGGCATCCACTCCACCTGAACTCGCATTTGTTTTCACGCAATCATTCTTCAATCAGAATGGTCTTCTTCTCCGGCAGATTTGCCTCTGTCTTCTTCGGAATACTGAGTTTCAGGACACCCTGCTCAAACTTCGCTTTCACATCCTCTTCTTTCACATGTGCGCCCACATAGAAGCTTCTCTGCATGGAACCCGAATAGCGTTCCTGCCGAATCAGCTTTCCATCCTGATCCTTCTTCTCTTCGTCCAGCCCCTTTGCGGCACTGACCGTGAGATAACCGTTGTTCAGCTCCACCGTGAGCTCTTCTTTCTTGAAGCCCGGCAGATCAATGTCCAGCTCATAGCTGTCCTCTTTCTCATGCACATCGGTCTTCATCAACATTCTCGCGTGGCGACCGTACAACTTCCGCTCCGTCCGGTCTGCTCCTTTCAATGCCGGGAAATCAAACCAATCATCAAACAAATTCTCGCCAAACAGACTCGGTACTAACATACTCTTACCTCCTTAATTGTCCTCGACCGTAAGGTCGAAGCTGATTCAGGGGAAGGAGGGTGAACTCTCTTTTGCTTACTCTCTGTTCCTCTTTACAGTGCCCATTATACCTCTGTTGTTAGCACCGTCAATAGTTGAGTGCTAATATTATGTGAACCTTTTGTGAACGCTTTTATACCAGACTTTCAGCCACTGCCACTGCCAGAACGCCGCAGACCAGACTCGACAGCACATAGAGCAGGGCTATGGTCTGATTCCCTTTTCCGAGCAAAGTCTCTGTCTCCAGCGCAAACGAAGAGAAGGTCGTAAAACCGCCGCAAATCCCCACCTTTAGAAACAGCGTGAAGCGCGGATTGAGACTTGCTCTTGCACTCAGCGCCGCAACCAGACCGATTACAAAGGCGCCGATTACATTGATACAAAAGGTCTTTAGCGGGAACCCGTTCTGCGGATTCAGCGGCAAAAGACCGATCAGATAACGGAGCACTGCGCCGATCGCTCCGCCCATCGCTACAACGATACCATTCAGCAAAACAGACTTCCTTTCATCACAATCAAACAACACACAATTGTCGCCCGTGCGACTGTAGCTCTTATACCGTAAAGCAGTGGGGCGGCATCCCACCGGACACCGCCCCGAACATTAGGTCGGAACATTTACAGCTGATACAGCTTTGTATACTTCTCTTCGATGTAGTCGAGGAAGTAATTCACATCAAAGTCCTCGCCCGTGACCAGCTTCATGAGTTCAGGCGCGTCATAGCGGCAGCCGTACTTGTGGATGTGCTCCTTTAACCAGCCCATGACCACATCGTACTGATTGTTCTCGAGCAGCTTGTCCACATCCAGTTCCTTCCGCATGGTGTGCACGAACTGCGCCGCAAACGCCGTGCCGAGCGCATAGGTCGGGAAGTAGCCGAAGCTGCCGCCGGACCAGTGTACGTCCTGCAGGATGCCGACTTTCGCATTCGGCACATCGACACCGAGATACTCCTTGTACTTCGCGTTCCAGGTCTTGTCGAGGCCCTCGGTCGAGATGCTGCCGTTAAAGAGCCCCTTCTCGATCTCATAGCGAATCAGGACATGCAGCGGATAGGTGAGCTCATCCGCCTCGGTGCGAATAAAGGAGGGCTTGGAAGCATTGACCGCTTTCAAGAAGTCCGCAAGGCTCACATCGCCGAGCTGCTTCGGGAACTGCGCCTTGAGCTTCGGGTAGTGATAGCGCCAGAAAGCTTCGGTGCGCGCCAGATAGTTCTCGCAGAGACGGGACTGGGACTCGTGCATGCCGGAAGAAATGCCCTCCGAGAGTATCATGCCGTCGTACTTCGGATCCACATCGTGCTCATAGTACGCGTGTCCCACCTCATGCACGGTCGAGAAAATCGCCGAGACCACGCCGTTCGGAACATACTTGGTTGTGGTGCGGCAGTCGTTCTCACAAGTCCAGGAGGTAAAGGGATGCTCGGACTCGTTCTGGTAGCCCCAGGAGGGATCAAAGTGCAGGTAGCTAAGAAGCTCATTCATAAACTTCTTCTGCTCTTCGACCGGGTACTCGAGGTGCAGGAAGTCCTCGCGGATCTGCTTTGCCTGTGTCACCTTGCGGATTAACGGGACCAGACGCTCTTTCAACGCCGCAAAGAAGGCATCGTACTTTTCTTCCGTCATGCCGGGCTCAAAGTCATCCAGCATCTGATTGTAGACCGAGAGCTTGCTGTCGCGGTAGCCGTAGAGCTTCTTCTGACTCTCGATCACCTGCTTTAAATAGGGTTCAAAAATCGAATAGTCCGCCTTGGACTTTGCGAGAATCCAGGCATCAAAAGACTCGTTGCAGAGCTTCCGGTATGCCACATACTCTTCCTTCGGAATGCACATGGTGTCCATGACGCCCTTATAGTAGAGCTGCACGGCGCGCTTTGTCTCGGCATCTACCTCCGGGTCGTCCTTTAACTCCTTTAAGAGCGCAATAATCTCCGGGTCGGTCTCAAGGCTAAAGAGCTCGCCCGCGAGATACGAGGACCTCTCATCGCGGTAAGCCGCACCTGCGCTCGGCGCAACCGTCTGCTTGTCAATATCGATGATATTGAGCGCCATGCTGTAGGCAGAGCATTTGAAAATCCAATCGCGGTACTGTTTCAATTTTTCCTGTGTCGTCATAGATGCTCCTTTCGAGATAAATGTGAATTGTGTCGATGAAAATCCGAACCTTGGGTTCGAACTTGAAGCCTTAACCTTTCCCCGCCTTCGCGAGCAGCAAACTCTCTATCATGACGCCGAGTAAGGACTGCGCCGTCACGCTAAAATCAGACGCCGTGATTCTCTCGTTAAAATAGGCAACGCCGCGGTCATGGTCGAGGAAGCCGTTCCGAACCAGGTACTGTTCCGCCTCATCCAGCGTAAAGGCTGCCTCTCGTAAGTCCGCATCGGAAAAGCCGTTTGCGTAATGCACGCTCTTCATGATGCGCTTTAACTTGGTGGACGGGTAGCGCTCTCCCAGTGCAAGCCTAAGGCGGGATACCAATGCCGAGAAGTTCTGCGTCTCCGGCACAGGCGCATGAAACACGGTCTCGGGGAGGATGTGCTCCTCACAGAGGTGCCGCAACAGTCGAAGTGCCTGCATACGCAAGAGATCCGGCTCTCCCATCTTTGACTCGATATTCCGAATGAGGGAGATGTCCGCGGGGAGCCAAGGCACTGTATACAACTCGGCTTTCGTGAGCCATCGGCCGTCCTCGGCTTCCAGTAGCTTCGGCGCTCCGCCCAAAAGCTCGCACCAGAAACAATCCATGGAGAGATGAAACGCCGGGTAATCGTACTCGACGGTCTCAATTAAATCACCGATTCGGATATTCACATCGAGTTCTTCCCGAAGCTCACGTAGAAGCGCCTGCTCCGCACTCTCTCCGGACTCCACCTTTCCGCCCGGAAATTCCCACTGTCCCTTGAATTCCCCGTATCCTCTGGCTGTCGCAAATATGCTCTGTTTTTCCCGCAGCGAATCACAGATGACAGCTGCGACTACTTTGACTGTTTTCATAGCTTCAGTCTATCATGTTCTGCGCCAATAGCAAGACAGGGAGCAGGCTCATCCGACATCATGCGCTATAATACGAGCGGACGGTAGCCTCATGATTTGTTTGAAATTCGGCATTTTTAGCATTTGCCGTAATACAAGCAAATTTTTGTAATACCCCCCAGTGGTTGCCAAGAGAAAACCGAAAAAAATCGCTTCCTTGATGATTTACCAACGAGATTATTCTTGCGTCCGTAGCAGAAGAGCCCTGCAAGTTGTCATCTACAGCTTGCAGAGCTCTTCTTCTCACAGCAGCTTTTCCGTCCACTCCTCTTCTTTGAACCCCGTCAGTGCGAAGTTCTCTCCCACCAGCAGCGGCCGCTTCACCAGTATGCCGTCGGTTGCGAGCAGCGCAAACTGTTCGTCCTCGCTCATCTCTTTCAGCTTCTTGGAAAGACCCATTTCCCGGTAAGGAATGCCGCTGGTATTCCAGAAACGCTTTAGCGGCAGACCGCTCATGGCATAGTATTTGCGGAGCTCCTCTTCACTCGGGTGATTTTCTTTGATGTCAATCAACTCATACCGGATGCCCTTATCATCCAACCATTTGAGGGCCTTCTTACAGGTGCTGCAGCGGCTGTAGCAATATACGTTTAACAATGTTTTCTCCTCCATTCAAAACAATCAAGGTGGTGCGTCAGGGGGCAAGTCCATGACTCAACGCAAGCTTACAGGGAAATCGAGTGAAATTCTACCGTTGCTTTCGCAGACCGCGATAAATGTTCCGCCCGTATCGACGATCCCCCGGCTGCTCGGAGACAAGCTCTCATCTGACATCAAGCTTGACGCTGCAAAAACATAGACGGCGGCTTTCCATGAAAAACCGCCGTCTAAGAGCTCTCTATAAAGCTACGTTATGCTGCTTGCTAGACCTGGTGTTTCCGGAAGAGCATCCGAGCGAAAGCAAGGGATAAGACTGTTATGATCGCGTAGGCAATCACAATCATACAAAAGATATCGACTATAAAATGTCCCAAGCGATATGAGATAAAATAACTATACCTTGACAGTCCTGATGTAGCCATGGCAGGCAGCCAGGCATTTGTTTTGCTCAGCGAGAAAAACATCGGAATAAAAATAATCAAGACATCAAGAATGAGCACCGCAAAAGCTGATTTCATTTTTGCCGAGAATAAAAGGGTTATTGCGATCAGCCCGACTAAAACAATATAGGCAATCAGAATGATAAGCAAATCCGCCTGCGCAAAAGTCAAATTGTACGGGCTGCTGATATAGGCAATCTGCACAGGGAGCTCTCCCCCCTCTGCTCCGAAGGTCAGCAGCGGTAGAAGCAAGGCAATTACGGCGTTTACGGCAAATACAATGGTTCCGAACAGAAATGCAACAAAAATTTTTGCGCTGATAATCTTGTTCTTTCCATACCGCGTAGAGAGAATCACCGCATCCGCTCCTGATTGGTATTCACCCGCAAAAATCGGAGCAAGCACGATGCAGATGCCTACTATGCAGATAATCAGCATGTCGGCTGTTTCACCAAAGCTTGCCCAACCAAGTGCATAGCCGTACGCAAAAGGAACGGCAAGCGATAAACTCTTTTCTCTCCAATAAGTCTTTTCATCATCGCTTAAATCCTCATTGTTTTTAATCCGTTCAGCTATTGTCTCCTGTCTTGTTTCATAGAACTCGGCTCCGTTTTCAAGATTCACGGATAAGATATTCGCCGCACCGTATTCATTGTTGCTGTAGGCATTTCCGATCATATTCAGATAGGATTGCCTTGGCGCAAAATAACGATAGTATACTTCATCGGTGAACGATGTTTCTCCGCCGCGCTGGGTCATTAGATTCGCAGCATCGGAATACTTATCCTTGTATTCTCTCATAGCATCCGTGATGCGCTCTTCTGTTAAGCTTCCGTTTAAAATCTCATCGTATATCGTCTTTCGATAAGAAACAGCTTCACCGTGTGTCAGCATGGTACCGTTTGCATCCCATATCTGATATTGCAAAAACGGCAGGCTGAAAATAATCGACGTCGCAAATACACAGAAAAAAGTCACCGCTATCGTAAGTCTTTTTCTGCAGAGTTTAATCCACTCCAGTTTTATCAGTTCAAGCATTCCTTAATACCTCTCTTTCTTCTCCTGAAAGTGGTATAAGTACAAATCTTCCAATGTCGGCTCGACCGCTATTGCATCAGATTGTGGTCTCTCATCCGCTACAACCCGAATCGCAGCAAGTTCAGAGGCCGTGTGGTGCAGATTAACAATGGTGTATCTCTCATTCAGATTGCTTAAGCTCTCTTTTGTAACGGTACAGGTCCAAACTTTTCCGTCTATCTCATGCGCTAATTCCTGTGTCGAACCGGAGAGAAGAAAACTCCCCTGTTTCATCAGAAGGATATGATCGGCAATATACTCCACATCCGAAACAATGTGTGTTGATAAAATTACGATTTTATCCTTTGCAAAATCGGCAATCAGATTCCGAAAGCGAGCCCGCTCTTTTGGGTCAAGCCCTGCCGTTGGTTCATCGAGGATCAATATTTTGGGATTCCCCAAAATGGCCTGTGCAATCCCCAGACGTTGTTTCATTCCACCGGAAAAGGTCTTGATTTTCTGATCGGAAACACTCGTTAGAGAAACCAATTCAAGGAGTTGTTTTGTCTGATTTTTTGCCGCGGGTTTTGGAATCCCTTTCAGAGCGGCAATATAATGCATGAATTCTTTTGCGGTGTAATCGGGATAATAGCCGAAATTCTGGGGCAAATAGCCCAGCAACATGCGATAGTGTTCTCCCATGACGCTGATTCGGTTTCCGTTTACTGTTATCTCCCCGGAGCTCGGGGTCAGAACATCACAAATCATTCGCATCAAGGTTGTTTTCCCTGCTCCGTTTGCTCCGAGCAGTCCATACGTACCGGGGCGAAAAACCGCACTGACGTGATTGACAGCAATTTTTTCCCTATATTTCTTTGTTAAATCCTTCAACTCCAATTCCATACGAACCCTCCTCTCAAGCCGTCTGACGGAAGCAGAAGTCCCGCGTACATTTTTTAAGCAGCAAATAGCACGTAAGCACAGTTAATAGCAATGCGATCACAAAAGCCATATACCAAACCAGCATCAGGGTTGCATCATAGATTTGGGTTTCCCAGTTTGAAAGATAAAAAAATACAATCATAACCAGTCCACACCATCCGGCACAGCAATATACATTGGATCTGATTGGAAAATAATTCAGTATGAACAGACAACCAAACGCCGTGAAAAGAAAGGGAACAAACAAAAACATGAAAATATGTGGCATTTCCAATCCAAATCTGTGGGCGGTCAGAAAGCCAAGCAAAGTCACGGACAGCAAATCAAAAAGTCCTATCATTGTAATTCTAGAAATTACAGCTTGACGCAAGGTGAAACGAGTGGATAACTCAACCTCTGCAGTTTCATAGAGAAAAGCTCGGGATAGCTCTTGCGTCCAAGTCAAGAAAATCAGCGGTGTAAGCGTAGACATCACGCCGATTGCGCTTGCGGCTTCCCGCTTTCCTGTGAGCAGAGAGGCACAGATAAGCAAAATCACAAACTGAATCAGCCAAACCCGCTTTCTGATAAACAAAAACTGCGACAGGAAGAAATCAAAGAAAGAAGCACTCTCTTCCGTGTATTCGATTTTGCGCATAATAGCTCGTGCCTGCCGTATTGTCTGTTCAATCTTCTGTTCGTCCGGGGATGGAGAAATCTCGGAATAGTATTCTCTGATGCTCGATTCAAGCTCGTTTTTCAAAACCCGGAACCTCCTTTCCTAATATCTTGCCGCAAATTTTTCATTGCTGTTCTCAAACGATACATCACTGCAAATCGGCTGATTCCCAAGGTCTTCGCGATTTCATTGACCTGCAGTTCCAGGTAGTATCGCAGCAGCAAAATCTCCTGCTGGTCCTTCGGCAGCTGATTCATGTATTTGTGTAAGGTAAGCCTGTTCGCAATCTCAACTTCTTTGTCTGCCTCAACAAAGGAAATATTCTCCAGTGTTTCATCTGACAAGGGCAGCGGCTTCATCCGCTTATTCCAGTTGATACATAGATTCCGGGCAATCGTATAGAGCAGTGCTTTCGGCTTACCTCGATCAGAGTAATGAGACAGACTGTTGATAAAACACAAAAAAGTTTCTTGTGTCAAATCTTCCGCATCGGATCGCTGCTTTGTCCGCCAAAAGCAATACCTGAATATATCCGCATAATTTTCCCGAATTATTTCTTCAATGTCGTCAGCAGACAGTTCCGACAACTTCTCTTCATCTGCCACTTTTTCACCTCCTTATACTACTTAACAAATAAGCGCGGGGAAATGTGCAAACGATATCATTCTTGCATCCGTAGCAAAAGAGCCCTGCAAGCCGTAACCCACAGCTTGCAGAGCTCTTCTGCACACATAGCTCCTGTTAGGAACTTCTCACAGCAACTTTTCCGCCCACTCCTCTTCTTTGAACCCCGTCAGCGCGAAGTTCTCTTCCACCAGCAGCGGCCGCTTCACCAGCATGCCGTCCGTTGCAAGCAGCGCAAACTGCTCGTCCTCGCTCATTTCTTTCAGTTTCTTGGAAAGACCCATTTCCCGGTAAGGGATACCGCTGGTATTCCAGAAGCGCTTTAGCGGCAGACCGCTCATCGCATGGTACTTGCGGAGCTCCTCTTCGCTCGGGTGATTTTCTTTGATGTCAATCAACTCATACTTAATGCCCTTATCATCCAGCCACTTCAAGGCTTTCTTACAAGTGCTGCAACGGCTGTAGCAATATACCTTCAACATTCTTATCTTCTCCGACTTAACCATTGTTTTTCCTCACCGTCACTGTTCCGATCATACTTCTGTCTCTCCCGCCATTTTCATGTATCGCTCCAGTTGAGCAAGCATTTTGTCCAAGCTAAAGTAGCCCGCTTCTCTTGCTACTTCCGTACCATCAATCACGGCTATGACTGTCGGAACCGATAAAATCCCTTTCTGAGCCGCCTCCTCCTGATGATCTTCAATCGGGAAATAGCTATAATTCACCGTAGGATGCACCCGCTGCCATTTCTCGAGCTTGCGTCTGATTGCCACGCAAGGCGCACAGGTCTCCGAGCCGTATTGCTTCACTTCAATTCTCATACTATGCCTCCTTGTAGATATCGCATTCTTTTTCTCTGCAGCTGCCGATAGCCTTCCGGCATACCCCAATTCTTTTCGCAATACTCCCGCAGCACTCCCTAATTCACCTCATACCGCAACGGGATACTGTAAAGGTCAAACTGCTCTCATGTAAGATTGGGCGATGTGCCTTTCGGTGGCTTCATTCCTTAAAATACCTTGACGCTCAAGAAAACTATTTGACACTCAAGAACACTGAATGAAGCGATATTTCCCTTTCCCCTGACCGCTAACCGCTTCAACAATGCCGCTCTTTCGCAGTTTCATCAGAAGCTCAGACGCTCCGGAAGTTTTTAAATCAAGCACCTTCATAACTTCTGTCCGTCCGAAAATCTCTCCCTCCGGGAATGCTTCCCGGAGTTTCCGTATGTGCCCGGCTGTTTTTGGCAAAAAACCGGATATAATAGTCGATTTCGCCGCTCCAATGTCCGGTTTTATCTTGTCAATGCCCGGTTTTTTCGTTTCAATATCCGGTTTTTTCGTCCCAATGTCCGGTTTTTTCGTCCCAATGTCCGGTTTCATTGCCTCGTCGTTTGACCAACTGATATGCAAGGTCCGGTTCCGAAGCGGATGATGCTCATTCAACAAAAGGTTGCGCAAAAAGAGTTCCAAAAACGCTGTCGTCTCATGAATTCCTTTTTTTAGGTCGTTATAATTTGCCCGGACAAGCGCATTCCGAAAATACCACGCATTTTCGGCAAAAACGTCATTCGTAGTCTCAAACCCTAAGCTCCTCAGATATTTGATAAAGAATACCGCCGTTACCCTGGTGTTTCCCTCTCCGAATATATGAATTTGCCAGAGCCTCGAAAGAAATACCGCGAGATGGTGAATCATCTCATCCAGCGACAGCCCCTTGTACGAAAAGTTTCTTTCTTCGGAAAAATCATAGTCCAAGGTTGCTCTCAGTTCCGTTGCGCTGCCGTAAAGAACGCTTGCTCCGTCAAGAACCCACTCCTGTTTGGTAATGTTATAGTCCCTGAGGCGTCCCGCATGCGAATAAATTCCCGCAAATAATTTTCGGTGGATTGAAATGTATTCCTGCGGTGTAAAACTGAACGCTTTTTCCGAAAGAAGCTCCGCAATTCTGATAGAAACCTTATCCGCCTCCTCCGTGCGATCTTCAAAATCACTCGATGGATGCGCTTCATAATAGCTCTGTAACAGGGCATTGGCCTCTTGAAAGGTTATCTCGCCTTCAATATTGCGGACAGCCGTATGCAACAAATAGTCGGAGGTTTTTAGTCCGTCTACTGCCTGTAGACCGATTCCGGTTCGCCATGCATAGCCCTTTTTGCGTTTGTCCGGCTCGGAATCCCGCATATATTCTTGAAACGGATCCTGGTTCACAGCCCTTCACCTCCCTCACAAAAACCAAATGAGTACCTATTCCTCGATTCGATAAATCCGATTCCCGCGATTCCAAAGATACAGAATTGCGGATACCGGTGCTTTTTCCGCTTCCCAGAGCCACCCGCTATAAGTGGTCGTATTGCCGAAATAGCCCTCGCTCATGATTTCAAATTCCGCATTCCCATATACATCCATAAACTCCCGCAGAGAGAGGGCTCTCCCGGTAAAGCGCCCTCTCCCAGCGTTTTATTGAATATCAGCGCGCGGCACAAGTCCAAGTCACAAGCTTCAAAACGAAATTCACCCGGGCAATCTACCTCTTCGCCTTCGACACATCGAAATATACGGTCGAGCTTAAACGTCAGAATTTTATTATGGAACTTGATTGCCTTTACCCGGCTGCTCTGAAGGCTGAAATCGGTATTCCAAGCTCTATCTTGTATAAAGTCCATTCTCTTCCTCTGTTATCGCCCTCTGTGCTTCTCTTTTCGCTTCTGCTGTTTTAACAGAAACAGGCGCTCCGCTTTTGCCTGCTTTTCCTCTCTGTTCTTTTTTCTGCCTTCCAGGCGCTTCGCTTCATGCTGCAGTTTTAGCGCCTGCTGTGACTTTGTCCCGATTCCGACCTGTTGCATTTGCCTCTTCGCGTCACGCTGTGCTGTCTTCGGGTTCTTCTTTGCTTCCCTTCGTTCCGTCGGCACAGACTGACTGAAACGCAGCTCATAAAAATGTCTTTGTACGAAACCGGCGATTTCATAGTCCTTGGGTTCTGCCCCGAAGGTGATTTTTGCTGCCGACAAATGTCCACCCGCAATCCGCTCAAATACGCCAACCCAAAACGGATTTTCAAAATAAACCGTCAGTTTGACAACTACTTTGTCCATGATAATCCCTCCTAAGATTCAATCCACGAACAAAGAACGGACAACCCGGAGGGCAGGTTACTTACCACGGCTACGCCGTGACGGCCGGGCTACCTACCGGCTCTGGCATACATTGCTGTACGCGTTGCGTTTTTATCTTTGTTTTTTTCACCTTCGCGAAGCAAAAGGTATAATTCCCATATATCTCAAACAGGTAAGAGCAGAGTACGGTTCAACCGTATGAAACAGCCGGTCATCTTCGATACCACCGCAGACTGCATCGTAATCAGAACTATCCTTCCCACTTCTGCAAGCAAGTATGAATTCAAGCCACTCTTCCGAATATGTGCCAAATTGTAGCACTTTGAGCCGCTGATATAAATACTCAAACTTCCCGCACCATTTTACTGCTTGCTCACGAATCGACGTCAGGTAAAATCCTTTTCCAAAGTCTAAATTCGGTCGCGAGTGCAGTAAATCCGGGCTTTCGATTGCAAAGTAAGATGACTTCCAGAATATCATTCACAATATATTCTTTACTTTGTGTGTGTAGCATCTCATATTCCGACACCATACTTCTACACCCCTTCTCCGGCGGTGCCACCTTCTCCGCAATGTATGTATGTAACTCTCTATAACAGCTGCTGATTCTAAATAATAATGCTAAAACAATGGCAAAGAGAAATCTCGCCGGAGATGACGGTTCTAAACCTGAGCGCGGGATAGCAAGCAAAGCACTCCGTTTGCCAATATTAATAGGTGTAGCACAATATGATAGAAATCCGGTATCAAGCGTTTATCACTCATGGGAATGAGTCTTACTGTTCCTTGGAAGCATTCATTGTAGCCTTTCAGTTTTTGCGCGGAAGCTCCAAAGACGGTGTAGTACCAATGGCAAAAAAACTGGATTACAAACCACAACGCGAGGATCGCGAACAAAATCCATTTGCCGATGGGTTGAAAAAAGTGATAGCCAATCAACCCCATGCTGTACAGGCAAAGCATGGCAAACTCTGCACTCTTGATCCCCATTCCTTCCACAAGAATTCGTTTCCCGAAGCGCCATGTAATCGTACATCCCAGAAACCATATCCAAAGCAACAATTGCACGAATGTCGTTACTGTCATTCTCATTGATATAGCTCCTTTTGCAGCCATTCTATTTCTCCTGTCAAAACAACAGGAATCTCCAAAAACACATTACCGTTTTCAGAAATCAATGCCTTGCTCTCTCGAGCATCGTCACCGTCTCCACAGGGCTCGATACGTCCGCTTTTATGTCAGCGACCTCCGGCATTCGTGGGAACAAGTCCAACTGAATACATCAGAACATATCCATAATTTTCCCGTTTACTTCAAGTCTGCTTGCTCGCGGGAACGCATCTACCGTTTTCTGAAACCCGCATGAAATGGAACTTTTCGAGAATCTTCCTTGTGCTTTCCCGAATAATCTCATGGATCTCGTCAGCATCAATCACGCTCATCATAGTATTGTGATCGTCTACAAATCTTCGTGCGCCACGAGTCACATGCCCTGTAGTCACCAAAATTGATTTGTTGATTCTGTCAGAGAATTGAACTCTACCCCATCTTTTACATTCAATGTAAAAGACTATCGGTTTGCCCATTGCATACTTCATAGCAATTATATCACTCCTCCTGTCTCTTGTCGGCTGTTTTAATTTTGTTTCAAAGCCTTCATCCTGAAACAGGCGCCCAATAACCTCTTCAAATTCACGAGAAAAACTATTGTAAATTAGCTCTCGGTCTTAAGCTATATCCATAATGTGTTGTTTCATACGAGAATACTTCGGATAGGCGTTATCCGAATCAAAGATCACTGTTTTCGAAGACCTTTTCACTGTGGACTTCAAATCCGAAATCACAATCGACATCTAGGCATAAAACAAGGCCCCCTTACTACCGCTGATGGCAGTAAAGGAGCCTTCTTAATCTTTTTAAAGCACACAATTATTCTATCCCGGTTAATACTTCGCGAATATCCCCATTGATACAGACGCTTCTTTTCTCAAGCTCACCCGGACAGAACGCCTCTCCGTAATTGATGCAGGCATAAACCGCTTTCTCGTTGGCAAGCGTCATCTGCCAGAACGGATATTTTATAATGACAGGTGTGTTAGCCCCCACGCCAAGCTCCAGATACAATACATGTAGGTTTTCGTGTCTGCGAAGGAAATCGGAATAGGCTGCCGACGCCTTATGCCAGCCCTCATCTTCCACGAAAGAATCATCCGCACGGAGGTTCATCACAACATCAGAACCATCATCCGGGCACTTTGGAATCAGCTCAGTCGGAATTCGCATAGCGATACCGCCGTCCTCCGGCACTTGGAACACGCCGCTTTCATCCCTTAAAAACCCCTGCGCTTCCATCGCTTTCGTGACCCATTCTTCATTGTCATAGGTTTTCTGTATATGTGGATTGATGCTCTGGAAAAGTCCATAGTCTCCTTGGGTGTAAAACAGACGCTTTTTATCAAAGCCTGCTCTCTGAAACCGGTGATCAACGTTCGTTGTAACAACAAAATAATCCTTATCTTTCACAAGTGAGAGCAGTTCCTGATAGACAGGCTTCGGCGCATCAATATATCGGTTGAAATAGATATGCCTTGCCCACCACGCCCAGCGTGTTTCTTCATCGGGGAACGGATAGAAACCGCCGGAATACATATCCCGAATGCCGTACTTCCTTGCAAAGTCAAAGAAGTACCTTTCAAAGCGCTCTCCGCTATAGGTCAGTCCGGCGGAAGTGGAAAGTCCGGCACCCGCTCCGATCACTATAGCATCTGCCGCTTCGATTTCTTTCTTTAATTCGGAGATTCGTTCCTCCCTAGAGCCTGTTCCGAATGACATATTTCCGCTGAAATATCTCACTGTGCCAAGTCCCTTCCAGATGCTATCCTGATATCCGTTCGGCAGTTCATTGTATAAGTTCTTCATAGTATTTTTTGTCCTCATCCTTAAAAACATTGAAGATCACCCTATCCATCACGCCTGGATTATCCGCCATCCATTTTTCCACCGTATTGACTGCGATTTCCGCAGCTCGTTTATTCGGGAAATGAAATACGCCTGTGGAAATACAGCAGAACGCCACACTTTTCAGTCCGTTCTCCCTGCACATATCGAGCGTATTTTGATAGCAGTCGGCTAGGTCTTTTTCCAAGTCCGGCGTCAGCTGATTCTGCACGATCGGTCCCACAATGTGAATGACTTTTTTCGCCGGAAGGTTATAGGCATCTGTCAGCATGGGAACGGCGGTCGGCTGTTCATAATTTTTGCCGTATCTAATCCGCAGTTGATTCATCTGCCGATTGCACTCGGCTCTAAGCTGAACTCCGGCAAAGCTGTGAATGCAGTTATCAATGCAGCTGTGCATAGGAACAAAGCATCCAAGCATCTGAGAGTTGGCCGCATTGACTATGGCGTCTACCGCAAGCCTTGTGATGTCACCCTGCCAGACGGAAAGCTCATCCCTGATAACCGAGATGTCGGAAAGATGTACTATGCCTTTTTCTTCGGCTCTGCTTCTGAGGTATTCATCTTGAACCGCAAGCACATCTCTCGACAGCAGCCTCGGCATACGGATGTTCATCAGCGAACGCAGAATTCTCTGCTTTTCCTCCGTATCTCCCGGCAGCTGTAACTCTTTATATTCAGCGGAATCAGCCTTGAACGCCTCCAAAAGATAGTCAAGCCGCTGCTCCTGCGTTATTTTCTCACTCATACGATTACCTTCTTTCTACCGCACTGATCGGACAGGCAGTCAGGCAATTCCCGCAATGCAGGCAATGTTCCTGTTCGATCACATAAGGAAGGCCGTCGGTAAGAATGCCATTCTGCGGACAGACCGCCGCACAACTTCCGCATCCGATACAGGCATCGGCAATGAAAAATCCTTCCTGCTTCTTTTCCGCTCCGCCGAAGGTAAAGCTGTCCCGCTCTATGGGCTTTTTTGACAGGTCAAACCACTCGCCGCTGCCTTCGTAAATCTGAAAAACCGTCAGTGCTTTCATTGACTCTTCCGTAGGGTATATTTCATGCATATATGGATTCTTGCCGAACAGTTCCGGAATCTTAGCATATCCAAGCTCCCTGACCTTACCGCGAACCGACACGGCAACGCTTGACATGGTATCTTCGCCTTTCATCGCTGTGAAGGCTATGAAAGGCCGCTTCATGAGCCTGCCATAGAATCCTTTTCCCTTTGCGGTCAAAAAGTACAGACTGTCCCCGTCTGTATCCATCATATCAATGGCTGCAGTGACGGGGAGTCCCTCATCGTCCACTGTTGCGACAACAGCCGTGTGTATTTCCTTAACCACATAGCTCAGATAATCTTTTGCCTTCATAATCAGCATCTCCCTTGAAACAGGCTTCTTTTTCAAGAATTTCCTGCATTCCCGTTCGCAGATCCTCTATCGTGTATTTCTTCATTTGACGAGAGCCATTGCCGTTTCCATGTTTGTCATGGGAGTATCCTCCTTTGAATTCCGGGATTGATGTTTTGATGTAATTGACTTGTTTTCATCTTGTGGGCTTACTATAGCGCGCCGTAGATATAATGTCAATGATTACATCTAAAATTTTCAAAAAAAATTCCCGGCTGCAAATTGCACATCCGGAAATCTGTCTTTTATATGACATTCAAGCCGCTAACGCAACCCTCTGACATCGAAACGGCCTACTCAACCCGCCAAACATTAGCTTTGCTATGTTCCCACCTGGAAATTTTTGCGGCCATTTCGCTCATTGCCGCTGACTGCCTAATACCTTTGACATCAAGACTACCGTCGCAACATGGCACGATTGCTTCATCTTGATGTCGAGTGTGTAGCCAGATTTGCGTTCGTTCGCGGGAATTGGTCAAAGCGTGTTTTGGTCTGAAAACATACCGATTTTTGCCCTTGTACGTTCGCGGAAACAGGTCAAAGACCTTGCTTCTACCTATAATATACAAATATACAAAACCACAGATTTGCCGACCGTTTCAAGACCTCGCTCAAACGGAACAAGTCGAAAACCCCATCGTCTCAACCTTAATTCTTCCCGTGACAGAATTTGTACTTTTTTCCACTTCCGCATGGACATGAATCATTACGTCCTATCTTCTTTGGCCAGTTTGCTCTTTCCTGAACCATAAGTGGAATTTTGCCATTATACATAAGAGAAAGTTCTCTTAGTCGATACAGGTATTCTGAAACACCCAATAAGGCCTGAAACATGTGCATCGCTTCATTTTCAAATTCGAGAAGGTATTCCGTTTTCTTTATGGTTCTGTCTTTTGGATTTGGAATGTAAGTAATAACCTGACTCACCGCATCATATTCAACATCATTGTGTCCAATCGCATTTCTCAGTTTTGCATTTACTACAACATCCAAGAAATCGGTATAGACTTCTGTGTTCAAGCAAAAATGATACCTTGATGCCTTTGTGAGATTTATATAACCCTCTAAAGAAGATACATTCTCTTCCAAAGGATTCATCGAATTCGCGTCAGCCCTGTATTTTATGTTATTAAGAGCGACCGGGATAACAAGCAAATTACCAAGGGCTTCATAAACATCCAAATAGAACTGTTTTACACTATCAAAGCTACTTGTTGTCGAGCCTTCAACTTCAAAATCAAAAGAATCATCTTTGCAATACTGTAAAGCGAGAGCAGGAATGAGACGCTGGTATATTTTTATAAAATCATCATAGACCTTATATATCAAATTCTGTAGCTCCTCAAGATGATAACCATCATGTGAATTTAAGAAGTCTACTAAGCACTTCAGCTGAACAGAGTCCAGTTTCATAATTTCTACACTAAAAGAGAGATTATCCAAGATGTCTTTTTTGAGTGCAGAATAAAACCCATGAACCTCAATCATATGAACAGCTCTCAATATCTCAGACTCATCTCTGCACTGAAAGTATTGTCCGGAGAATTCTTTTTGTATTTCCTGAACAAGATATTCACTGTTGCTTCTGAAGAGGTCAATGATTCTTTTATAGCTCTTCCATTTCCTTTCTGTTGTATTCAGCTGTAACACAGATTTCCCGAACTGTTCATATGAATCATCTGCCTTCATACAGTTCATATAACGGATAAACGGAGTAATGACTACTTCTTCCAACTCCGCTGCTTTGCCTTGTTTCACGGTCGGAAATTCACCAGAGCATTCAACCATGTAATCAGCTTCAGCATCCGGGATTTCATCCGCATTGTCAAAAGAAAACTTTAGCCCCGGTCGGTCTTGTTCTATCTTAACGCTGCCAGATAAGGAAGTACCACATTTACCGCAAGCCACAACAATAGGATACTCTTCTTGCCATCCAACCTGTAATCGGACTTTGGTAATACTTCCGCAAACCTGACATTTTATAAATGTATTAAAAACCATGCATTTTCTCCATTCATATTATCAAGCATTAAATCGCCTCAACCTTTGACGGCTCCGCAAGTGCATGGGATTTCATCGTCGTAGCCTTAATATGCCTCTGCTGGGATCGATGATCCTTCTCTGACAATCTTGATTGTTCTATCATCAGAAATCAGTGCTCCTCGTCCTGAGCGGACTATTGCCAATCTACCGTTATATACGGCGCAATCACATTGTAGAACTTCTTTGACCATTCTGAATGGAACTTTGCCATCTGCGGCCAGTCATCCTTGTTTTCAATGCTCATGTTATCAAGCTGAATAAACACCTTCGAGGATTTGATATCATCTCCACGGTTCCACTGAAGCACCGTTCCCAGCTTCGATTCAATCTCGCTCTTGTGCTGGTAAAGAGCATCAAACGCAGCTTTATTCTCTGATCTCTCCGCTCTGGCAAACACGACCTCTGAACGTGCAGAGTCAAAATTCGCAACACAGCAGAGGTAGAAACCCCCAATGCCAAAGAAGCCGTTTATCCAGTTGTCCGTACTCGGATTTACATTGCTGAAAGAGCTGGGATTACCATGAGCCTCATGGATTTGTATTAAGGCATACGTCTAGTAACGTTTTCTGATCTCAAACCTCGTTTCAGAGGAATCACCGCTTATACTGAGATGCTCTCCAGTCATAGATAACGCTGTCGTGATCCGGTCAAAATGGTCGATGATCCAATCAAATATTTTCGGCTGCTCTGCTGGATTGAATACATCAGCCTTCTCCTCAATAACGATGGAACGTGTTGTACCAGTCGATTTTGAGTATTTTCAATTTATGTTCTCACCAAATTCGGTCTCAATCTGATCTTTTAATTCTTTCAGACGATTATAGGTATCCACATTATAGGTGTAGATGCTCATCTTGATTCGTTTACCATAGGGAATGGAAAAGAATAAGTGATAACCGTTCGCGCCTATGTGTACATCGTAATATGTTCGACCAGCAGCTTTCTGTTTTGCTATATCGCTTGATCTGCCGTGCTCATTAGCATAGTTTATGAATGCTGTCTAGAATTGCAGTTTTTGATCATCTCCGGCGCCTTCTGCACTTTCCTCGGATTCCGGTACGTTTACCGATACTTCCTCCAACTCCTCCGGGATTTCTCGTCCATCTTTGACGAACGAAATGCCGATCAGCTTTTCCAACTGTTCCTCGTCGAATTGCAGGTTCCAGCGTTCCTGCATGAAAACGAGGAGCTTTTCAGTTCTGCTGTATATCTCAAATGCAGTCCAATCCTGCAGCTTGGACACCTCTATCTCTGAGTGAGATCCATTCTCGTACCCGCGACGTCCTGTGGTTTTGGAATGCTTCTTATCCTCAAAACTATCATTCTGCAAAGCCGAGTTTACGCTCTGAGACAACGGCAGAAGGTTCCCAAGTGCTCCGGAAAGCATCTTGATTTCTGAATCCTTAAACTGCCGGTATATATTACGCCAGTAAAACCTTGTCGGTGTCTGAGGGAGAATATGCTCGACAGACACTTTATCCTTCTCGGACTTTGTAAATATTGACCACGTGCAGAACCGATCTATATTATTTTTCTCTGCTAGCTTAGCCTCATATTCATAAAAGAAGTATCGCAGACTGTTCCAGTCGTAGTAGCCATTCCCTGTTGAGAAATATTTCTCAATTCTGGTAACAAAGTTCTGCGTGGCAAAATCGATATTGTTCGTAGTCCTGTCATATATTTCTTTGCAGAGCTCATCAACGTCCGTTTCTTTCACATACACCTGACGCGCAGCTCGATAATAATCACTGCTGCCATAGGATGCATTGAAATTACCCAAGCGAAATGCAACAAAGATAAAGCGCTCAACAGCTTCAAAGATTTTAACTCTGCTGTTCGCAGAAATATCCCGCCGACTGATGACCGCAGTGACCAGCGGCCTAAAATGACCGATTCCGATACGGTTAAGCCTATCGACTCGTTTTTGCTCTTCTGGCGTGAGATTAACACTTTCATACGGGAAATAAGTGTCATACCAGTACTTCGCCATATCTTTGAGGCTATTGACATAGTCCTCGATTTCTTTCGGCTGGAGTTTTGATACCTCTATGATTTCCTGTTCTTCTGTTTCAGTAACTTCCGTGTCGTCTGCATCAGTGACATCATCGCTGTTAACCGACTCGGCCTCTGTCTCAACCAGAACGGGTGCCTTTTCAAATATGCCCTTTGACGAGAACTTGCTCAACAAGAATTTGATGTAGTCATCACCACGTTTACGGGAATACCTGAAGTAGATAATCCAATGGGCACGCAAAAAGTCATCATCGGAAAGAGGAACACTCTTGTTCCTACCAAGCTGATAGTAGACTTCCTTCCAAGCGTCATTTATCTTCTTACGGAGGGCAGACTTGTCCTTTTCGTCAAACACCTCATCATCATAAAGCGTGGTCAAATAGATCAGTCTGTTTTTCAACAGTTCAAGATTCGTCAGCTTCTTGCCACGATTGTTCATGGTCTCGAAAGCTACAAATACATCGTAATCATCGTCGATTTCATGGAGATTAAACATCAGGCGCTGGGTGAGCTTCTTATACAGAGTATTTACTGCCTCAAGTCCGCCTTCTCCGGACTCCTCATATAGCTTTCTGATGTTCTCTGCAAAAAAGTTCTTTGCAAACTTCAGATTCTTTGTATAGTAGGTCTCATTCACTGCGCCGGAATACGGCTCATCGAACACCTTATATTTCATGTATTCCGTGCTGGGATTATCGACCTCATAACCAAAAAGGTATGTTGTTACTACTCCATTCGGCGGTCTTTTTCGGCAGATGTATTTTGAGACGATCTCTTCGATCGTTTCATACCCCAGCGTGATTTCCTTATCAGACTTGCCCTTGTTCTCATCCAAGCCGCACACGAATCCCACAATCTCGTTCAAGAGAATGACAAACGTGGTGATGCGCTGCTGACCATCGACTATATGGCAAGGCTTATATCCGTTCTCGACCAGCCACAAGTCCTCGCTCCAGCTGACGGTCTCCTTGCTTTTTAGAGGCTTAAGGGACAGGAGACCTGTATAGTGATAGCGGTCAGCCTGAAGATTTACAAGGTCATCCCAAAAATCCACAAACTGTTGCTGCAACCATGCATAGCCACGCTGATAGTCCGGTATCCGGAATAATCTATTTTGAAAGAGCAGCGACAATGGCTGCAGCTCATTTGCCATAATGGAATTCCTCCTTATTCGATAACTCCATCCGTATCAAAGATGTGATCGAGTTCGTCTGTATTTATTGCATGAGAGACTTTTTCTCGAATAGCTGTTTTAGACATATCCAGCCTTTTGAACTTGTGGTTTCCGGCTGCATCTTTACTCATACGAATTAGCTGAATTCTTCCCACACCCGGATTCTGTTTTGCGTACTCTGCAAATCCTTTCGCTTTCCCAAGATTGTCCTTGAAATCAGGATTATGCGGCTCAAGAATATCAACGACATATCCAAGTACACGATCTTTTCTTACTACAATGAAATCTGGATAGGTAGGCTTTGTTTCGCCATCGATTTCGTAAGGAATGCAAAGCGCCCATGAGCCTCTGGATGGATTACGAATCCAGCAGACAAAGTCTTCTCGTTTTTCTTCTTCTTCAATAACTCCAGCTTCCCAAGTATTCAACTTCATCGTTGCAGTACCGGTTATGTCACTAACAAAGAGATGATTCCTATATTCTTTGCCTCCCACTTCATGTGGCACCTGAATTGTCTCCGGCAAACGGAAATTGTGCTTGCTTACAGGATCACCATCGGAAACGATACTATCATACTCTTTACGAATTTTCTCTGAATCTATAGTTGCAATATATCTGCGATAATCGTCATTTAATCCATGAAAGCGAGTCTCCGCATAAGAATGCAATCGGTTCATGCACTCTTCGTCTGCTACAAAAAGAATAACATCAACTTTAAATGCCGTCAGATCAGACATATCCATATACTTGTTTCCATAGGCCATGCCGATACCTTCTCGACCGAGCTTTACATCCGCAATCTGGAACTGCCTCTCTATATCAGTATCGGTCGTCGTGAACATATCATGCACCGAATAGTTGTCCACGGTTTCTCCAAAGGCATCAAAAATCTGGGTCGCCAGTTTGAACTGCTTGACCTGCTGAACAAGGTCGTCATATTTCCCATCTGCCTTGAGGCCTTCCACATAGCTGTGGATCATCTCAACAATCTCATCCTGAACCTCCCGGATCGCCTCACGGTGCAAGTTAGACATCGTAAGAAGATGCGCCATCCTATACAGAGATTTTAGGTAGTCATTGATCCTAAGCGCTCTGACGTTATAGGAAAGCAAACCTGCATCATTTATAAACTTCATAACCTCTTCACGGTCAAACAGATCTTCCTCTTCAGAAGTTTCCGTCTGAACCGCCTGCTGACTTCCCGCAGCATTATTCTCGGACGGTGTTGCCGTGACAGATGACGGTGATGTAACCGATGCAGGCTCAGCAGGAGCCGTTGTATCTGCGCTCGACTGTGTCTGGACTTGTTCTGTCGTTTCTGTTTGCTGAGCTTGTCCACCAGTGACTTGAGGCTGTGCTGTCGGAGTCGAGTCGACAGCTGGCTCTGCTACTCCGGCAAACTGCTGTTCGCCTGCGTTCTGCCCAGAGAACACATCGAATAGAGTCATCTGTCCCGGCGTCTGCTGCTCTTCCTTTTTCTTCTTCAGTCTGACAGTCAGCGTTTCAAATTTCTTTCCGGACAAGGACTCGCCATAAATATCGGTCGGGATATCTCCGCCTTCTGTACTCTGCAAGGCTTCCACAATGTCCTTGACGGTATCCTCATTGAAGTACGGCAAATAGAGATGCACGTCGTTCAAAACGTCGTCCACCTGAATATGCATCTGCATCGGCGTTCTTACCATTCGACCGAGAAGCTGCGCAATATATGTGGCATCGTTTGCATGCTTAAAGGACATCATGGTCTCTGCTCGCGGACAATCCCAGCCAGTAGAAAGATTCTCTTTAAAGAATACCACGCGGATATTTCTATCCTCAGCAATATTGGAAGGTTCCTCATAGCGCACATCGAGTCCATTGACAGTCAATGTGGCAGTAGTGCCACCGAAAGTATGAACTACCTGTCCGCTTTCCAGCTTGAAGCCGGTACGTTCCTCAATCTTTGCAATGCAGTCGTCCAGATTAGTATCCGTCAGAGCATCACCGGTTCCATTCAAAACCTGAATGATCAGGATAGGATTTACATAGGCGTAGTGCTGCTCAAAGCAATACTGCGTCCAATGCTCCCACTTTTCTTTCCAATCATCCGCAGCGGCCTGCAAAATGGCCATATCATTATTGACTGTGCCTTCCTCCGGATAGGTGATAACGATCCTATCCTTCAAAAGGCCGGAAGCTCGCACCTCATCCGTCGTCACGATAGATTTGTGAATTGTAGAGGATATGCCTTCGACCAGCGCATTGAATCTCTGCGTGGTAGCGGACATCCCGATGACAACCGGCATGGGCGCAATGCCATCCGAATCACTGCCCTTGATGAACTTCTGCATGATCGTGGTAGCCTTGCTTGCCTCACGTCCCTGCATGCCACGGTGCGCTTCATCGATGATAAAGTACAACCGGTCGCTCTTTTCCCGGACAGTATTCGCAAGCGTCTGCCAGATCGTATAAGTCCTGCCATCGCCATTTTTCGTGAGTTTGGAGGTAACCGACAGCTTCTGCGTATTCAGGAAATAAACATGCCCGTCTTCAAATACCTCTTTATCAAAAGATTCCTCAGAAACTGTAACGCACTGCGACAACTTAATCTTATCTGCCTTGGAGTCAATCTTTTGCTTTGACTGCTCATTAAGTTGAGGAGAATCCGAAAGCCAGACGATGATTGCATCTGGCTGCTCCATATACCATTCATCACCGAAAAGAATAGCCTCAATCAGTGCGGACATGATGATGGTCTTTCCAGCTCCAGTCGGTGCAGTAAAAGAAACCACCTGCGGTGCATGTGTTCTATGATAACTGCCCATTGCCTCCGCAGTCTTCATACGGATATCAGCAAGAGCTCTCTTCTGAAAAGGGAATAAATCTACTCTCATGGTTACCTCCCTGTGTTGATTCTGAAATTATCCAGATAGTCTCTATAAAGCTGATAGCAGTCTTTACCATCGTAAGTACGGATCATCGACCGGTATGCTGTTTCTGAATCCGTCACAATGAAAACTGTCTGGATTTCTGGATGCTGACTTAACTCAGCATCGAACTCGGAATAATATATTTCATCTACCAAAACTGCCAACCTGTTCTGTGGCAAAATCAGCATGTTCGGGAGATCATCATTGTCAATAGCCGGGCACTTACCAATGGCTCCTCCTTTCATCCAGAGCACTGGAAGCAGCTCTCGGAACTGCCTGCCGAGAGCAACGGATGTTTTGTCGAGGAAGCTCAGTTTGAAGAAGACCGCGTTTGTCTTGAAACCATCTGCCATTTTCATCTCTGCCAGCGAAGGTGTATCCGGCATCTTTACTTTTTTGTATTTACCGTTTGCTTCCTCGTCTGGTAAATATCTATCGTGGTATGTCCCATAATCTCCGGACAATGGTTCGCCTGAAATGTTCTTACCCCTTATCGTACATATTGTTCTGGGCCACGTTACATTATGTGCTATGCCCAAGTTCTCCCATTCCTCATCTCCGGGCTTTTTCCCAGCTTTAGAGAGTCGTTTTTGCTCATCGTCAGAGACCTCATTGTTCGTTACCATAATGCAGCGACGATTACCATTATCCATTGCATTTAACAAATTGACCGCATGCAAAGTTGTACCTGAGCCCGCAAAAAAATCCACTATCAGAGCATTGGGCTTATATGCCGTACAAAAATACAAGCAATCCATTACAGCGTAAACGGACTTAGGGAAAGTGAATCTTTTCTCTCCGAATATATTGCCAAGTAGACGAGAACCATATTGGGTTGAATCGTGAGATGCTGTCTTCCAAATATCTCCCGGAACGGCAAGTACATATTCTGTATCAATATCATCTACCAGTATTTCGTTATTAACACCGCGCCCACTAATTTCAAATTCTCCATTTACAACCTTCGCAAATTCAGCACGTGCCAAACGATATACTGTAAACCCTCTACGGCTATCGCCTCCAACTTTAACTCGCCCTTCTTTCAAACCATCTATTAGCGTCGTTGTAGACCACTGCCAACGTCCCTCAGATCCATCGTTCCTGATGGGAAGTAGGCAATAGAGCCCTTCAATCTGAGGAGCATCTGATACTCCTTCCGGCAGGGGTTCTCCTACTTTCTCAATTTTTCCGCTTTCAGGATTAATGTAAATAGGATAGAATCCTCCCGGAGAGTCTTTTCTTGTCGCACCAGTCCCAGAGCGTTTCAACAAATCCCATCGGATATTTCCAGTATGAGTCCTTCCTCGATCAGAAACCCATTCTCGATTAATTTTTACTCGTTGTGGAGATGCTTCTCCAAAATAAAGGAAAAAAATGTATTCACCACTTCTGCCAAACTCACCAGCTCTTGCTACGATAGCCGGATTGATCATTGTGCTTATCATCTGTATTCTTGCTTCAGGGAATAGCTCCTCAAGCAAGCAACCCAAGTGTAAGTATTCTTTTTCATCGATAGTAATGATCATGACAGAATCATTTGGATTCAACAGTTTTTTAGCTATTCTTAAACGTTTCTCCATCATAGAAAGCCACTTGCTATGCCGATATGTATCATTTGAATCAACGTAATCGTTGTTATACTTCCAGTCTTTTGCACCGGTGTTATAAGGCGGATCAATATAGATACAATCCACCTTCTCAGCATAAAGATATTCCAGAAGCTGAAGCGCATGATAATTGTCCGCCTCTATCAGGGTATGCCAAAGCCCACTGTCAGGAGCATTCTCCACAGTGTCAATCGGTTTCAGAGTAGGATAAATTGGCTCACCGAATTCTGCTATCGCAACAATCTCATCCAGCCTGAAGGTCTTTTGTTCATGAGTCTCACGCCGGTCGCAAAGCACGTCATCACTGTCAATCTTCATAACTGTATAAATATCACTGACATACCCTGTCTTCAGAGCGACCTTGGAGCCAACACGAATCGGCACGTCATAAAGCGGCGTGCACTCCGGCAGATGTTCTTCAAACACTAATCCGAACTTCTTCTGCTTCAGTAATTTATTTGTTTCCTGCAAGATTCTCTCCTTGAGTGCCGGATCGTCAATCTGCTGAATCAGGTCTTGTAATAATGCCATAACGCCACCTCATTCTTCCGTTATTGTTTTTTCCTTAATATGATAATCAATACCGTGCTCCTGACAGAAGGAAATCACTTCTGTTGCGCACTCATTGTAAAAATGCCTATGCCCTTCGTAGGCGTTTGCTACCTTACTATAGTTCGTTCTCCCGAAAATGATCCGATCTGTAAAAGATACCTCTTCCAGTATTTCATGCAGATTCTGTTCAACCATGTTCGGTGTTGGATACGGTTCCATACTTACCCATGTCTTACAACCGGCATCATGGAGTGCTCTCAACGCTGCCAGTCGATCTGCGCAGGAAGCAGCGCTCGGTTCCATCTGTTCCCTATAGGCTTCATCCAGAGTGATCAGTGTAATCCCATATTTGTTTTCCGGAGAAAGCTCCGCCAATTCTATAGGTAACAGTCCCTTTGTTAGCGTAGTACATTTGATTCCGGCCTCGTTCAGCTTTCGGATAGCCGCAATGCTCATCTGGGACACCTCTGGATATCCTTCCATGAACGGATCTGTGGTAAAGCAAAGCTGCACAGACTGAATCTTATCTCTGAGCCTCGGTATCTCTTTATCCAGCAATTCAAGCGTGTTTGATACAAGCACCGGCTCAAGCCAGCTCTCATAATCCTTTATTTGCCCGAATCGCTTCTTCATTAGGAATGCATAACATGGATATTTGCACCCATGAGCGCAGCCCTGCACGTGATTCATTGTGTAGTCACCATACTCTACCCCTGTTTGATAAAGCATGGATTTTCGTTTTATCGTCTTCAAGTTGTTTTCATCCTCCGCCTACTTGTTCTTCAATATGTAGTCTGCCATCCGCAGTGCAAGTCCCTGCGCTTTCAGGCTTTTACTCGCAATGGCAAAGCAGAATAGGAACATCGGCGAGTTCCTGCTGTTCCTGAAAATCCGCGCATGCTTTGACACGCATGGAAAGATCGTCCCAAGCCGAGCGAGGATATACTCCTTTATGTGATCTGGATTTGCGTCTTTAACCATCCGCTCGCCATCGCTCTGTCCGGGCTCTGGGAATAGGTCAAAAAGCGTCATCTGAGGATCTTTCTTATAGAATTCCTCTCGCCATCCGGAATCTCCAAGCAATCGATCTATGCAATCCTCCCATTTATCGTACTTTCCGTTTTTCGGCAGCATCCGTTCAAGTGCGGAGAACGGAAACAGGTACCATACATCTATTGATTTCGTCTTTGCTACATTTTCAAGCGTAGTCCAATTTACCTGCGTCGCATACGGATCTAAAAACAGCAATCCTCTGTTAAATCTCCAATCTACATTGCTAATAATCTCCGCAAGCTTATCGTTCGCATCGCCGCAAAAAATCGTCACAATTCGTCTCATCTGCGGGAACTCGGAGTTTATCATATCTTGAAGTTCTCCCGCCTTCTGAGAGTCCGCTTCTATAAAATAGTAGTGATCGAACTTCTTCTCAGACGCCAGCGCACATTTAGCTGAGCCCACAAGAGACTGTCCGCCGTCGCTGGTTTCAATCTCGCCGGTTCCAGCAAAGGCGTCTATATAAATCTTCTTGAACTTCTGGTTTTGCAGTGCAATCAGGTATGCGTCCAGATAGCTGGTGAAGATATTCAGCTTCTCCTCAGTCCAATTGCCACCAAATTTCTGCGACGTTGCCATAAATTCCAATCACCTCATCTATATTAAACTCTGTCTCATGAAGAGAAAGAAATCACCGTTTCCTTCTTTCCTGTATCAAGATTCACAATCTGTTCGATCTTCGCGTCAAAGAGACCCGTGAGATGACTCTTTATCTCATTACGAAATCCCTCTGAAGGGAAAATCGGATGGTTATCCAAAAGTTCCCACATCTCATCAAGAGGCACTTGCTTGCGGTCTTTGAGGCAGCGCTGTAGATATTTCACGATGTCGATAACATGCAAACAGCTTTCATCTTCCTCTTCTGTGATCTCTCCGAAAAGGTTGAATGACAGCTGCCTGTTCTCAACCGAATGTTTTGTAGAGGACTGCGCACCAAAAACTTTCCAAGCACTCTTCTTGTAGAGCTTAAAGCCCTCTTTGTTGCTCGTGCAGTGAATCAGATTGTAGACGAGCGAATTCTGCGTGTTATAGAACGGAAATGCCGATACATAGTATCTGCGGGCACCTTTCAGTGAATTTATGATCTCCTCCACTCTGGCCTCATAGGCCTTCTTGTCACTTCCGTAAGGCACCAACTTCTCAAAGTCTTCCAGATAAGTGTTCTCATACTTTGCCTTGGTCGTTTTCTTCTTTGCGCTTGTGATCGCCCGCACCGGATCTGAAACCATGTGATTAATCATAACTTCACCCCAGTTTCGGAAAAACGGCAGAAGCGCTTCCCAATCGATAGTCGCATCATACGGATCGTAGAACAGGAAATAGTGCAGGTGCCCGGTTACATATAACTGTGACCCGATAGTTCGGAGTAGCTCGTGCGCATCACTGCAGGACGTTACAATCTTAAAATTGCGCTCATCCTGTGGAAGATGCTTTTTCAGCTCATCTACGCGCGCTTTATCCTTGTCATTTAAGTAAATGTGTATATTTTTCTCCGTATAGGATCTTGCTGCTTCCCTAAGTGCTTCTGAAACACGTACTGCTGTACCTTTCACCAATTGCCCAGCATCGTCGGTGTATACACCGCTGTTGCACATGCAGTCTATAAAGATCAACCCATTGCAAGACTCAGTCAGTAGCAACTTCTGTGCCCACGATTTAATATATTCCTCAATTAACTCAAATTTCTTGATCGTATGAGGACTTGCTTTACTGATTACGACTTTTTTCCTGCCGGACATCATATCACTCCTCAAGTAGTTTCATTTTCTTCTGTGGGGATTAGCTCCATGATGTCCCCAATATCACAATTCAGCGTTTTACACACTTTCATTAGAACTTCCATGCTTACTGTCTCTCCCTTCGAGAGCTTGGTTACCGAAGCCCAGCTTATCCCGGCAGCTGCCTGCAAATCTTTCTTCTTCATGTCTTTGTCAATCAATATTTTCCATAATTTTTTATAACTAACTTCCACGGTAGTCACCTCTCGATTTTCAAAAACGTGATTTTTGCCACTGTACTTCCACAGTATAGCACAAAGCCTTTAAGAAATAAAGAGTTATTCTTCACATAGGCAAGAATTTTCTTTCGTTTGTATTGAAAAATTAGTGGGTTTGTGTTATACCATATCTATGTCCTCAAATTTTGTGTCCAAGAAAGGGAGTCTGCCGGCCGTGGGAACGTATAACAACGAAATCGAGTAGTTTATATATACTGTGTGCTACCGCCCCATGTGGGAGGCAGCTTATACATACATTGCAGAGCATCCTTATGCTCTGAATTTATCTTACTCCAGAATTCAGAATCCGGATTCTGCCATGCTTGAGGACATGATCCTCGAATATACAAAGAATATCCGAATAGATGAAGATAGCCTTCTGTTTGACGCAGTCGTAAGCTGCACAATCAATCTGACCGAAGACACATACAAAGGCACCGCATCGCACGAAACAAGTCAATGGCTCGTTCTTCCCTGTGTGGCGGTCGTAACCGATAAACTCGAATCTGTTACTGTTATGAATATCTCTGGGTACACCTCTGGCCAACCTCGCAAAACGGATGGTCATGCCGTCTCGAAGAACATAGTCCCGATCTTATACAAAAAGGATCTGGATGATGAAGCCACAACTTTTCTCCAGCAATATTTCCCGGAAGCACTGGAAAAGCCAATGGCCGTCCCTATTGCTGATATTGCAAAAGATATGGGACTTGAAATTATCCATGGCAATCGGATCACAGATGATTTCAGTGTTTTTGGAGAAATATACTTCACTTCAGGGAGGGCAACCATCTATGATCTTTTTAAGGTTTCAAAAACAACAATCGATGTAAAGCGCGGCACCATTTTGGTAGATGCCTACACCTTCTGGGAACGGAATCTTGGGTGTGTCAAAAACACAATTGCCCATGAAGTCTATCACTGGTATAAGCATCGAATGTATGCCGCGATAAAACACGTTCTCTATGGTCAGGACTTCGTTGCATGCCGCTGCCCTTCCAACATGGCATATCCTCAGAAGGATGAGGAGTGGTCTGATATCCAACGTATGGAGTGGCAGGCAAACAATATGGCTTCTCGCATTCTCATGCCTTATCGTACTTTCCGAATGAAAGTAGAAGAGCTTCTACAGGCATATGATTATGAAAATAGTCCACTAAAACCAACTATTCTCACTTCCGTTGCCGAGGAACTGCGCGAGTTCTATGGTGTGTCCCGTCAATCAGTATTGATTCGTATGATGGAAACCGGCTACAAGGACGCTGCTATCATCTACCAGTATGACGAAGAATCTCCATACCACGGGTACTTAGACCAGCGATATGCATTCTATGCATATCGCACCAGCAGCGAATTCCGCAACCTTATTGATTCTGGTCTTTTCCGATATGTGGACGGATATTTCGTTATCAACGACGAACAGTACATCGAGCGTAACAATGAGGGCAAACTGACCTTTACTGATTATGCATGGGCAAATCTGAATGAATGCACCCTGCAATTTACATGGCAGTCCCTGCGAGCAGACGAGGCAGAAAAGCACTTCCCATTCGAGTTGCTTCACCGTGAAACCGGAGAGCGCAAAACCTCAAAATATGATTCTAAACAAAGCACCTCCGCTGTTCAGATGTCCGAAGCGCTGCAAAAGAAGCGCGAAGAATTCGAGCGCCAGAGTGCCGCCAGAAAGATAACTGGTGTGAATAAAACCTGCTGGGAGGTCATTTTTGAGATCGTGCAGTCTCGCGGACTTAGCAAATCACATTTCTGTTCTTTGACAGGTCTCGGCGAAGAGGTGTACCGAAAGACCGAGAAGAACATCGACACAAAGCCAAGTCTGAGAACGATTGTCGCTATAGGCAGAGGACTTGACTTTGATATCGGAACAACTGAAAAGCTGTTGCAGCTTGCAGGGCATGCATTTGATGAATCTGACGAGCATCAAGCATTAAAATATTGCATCACAGGATTCTCCGGGATGACTATTGATGATGCAAACGAGTTTCTTGAATCATACAATTATGAGCCGCTCGGCTCCAAACAACGCCTGTAAGCAGGCCTAATATACCGCACTTCCGCCATGGAGGTACGGTTTTTTTTAATTTTTCCGACTCGCCGAGTCGGATTTTTTTATGTCTATATTCCTTACTATCACTGTCTTTTCACAATATCTGTACCCTATTCAAAACTTAGAAAAGCGCCTATTTTAAGGCATTTTCGCGACTCGTCGAGTTTTCTGGTTTTTCTCTTTCCAAACTAAAATGTAATTAGCACGTGGGAGCTATCTGCGCAGGGTGTTTCCGGTTCCATGTGACTACCTATGACAATCAGAAGACCTATTTCATCTACATTCGCAGCACTGGCGAGAGGGTGCCGGTCACCAGGGAACAGCACGACTCCTTCTATAAGGAAGCTGACCGCATCCGCCACAAGGAGCAGGATCACGGCAGGTGTATGTGCCCTTACCGCTTCATCTGGAAATGCGACGGTGACTGTATCGGCTGCGAATATCACGCGGCAGGCGATACCACTTCTTTGGATCAGCCTCTCCCTGATGGCAACGGTACCCTCGGTGACTATATCCCGGACAACAGCAAGCCGATGGATGAAGTCATCGCCGACCGTATGTTGCTGGAGCAGCTATTTTCCAGACTGCGTGAGCTCGACCCGGAGGCTGATACAATCATTCAACTTTGGAAGGATCACCCGGAGGGAATCTCCGACCGGGCAATCGCCAGAGAGCTCGGTCGCCCGCAGAAGACCTTCGCGGATCAAATGAAGAAGTATCGTACTGACCTTCGCAGGATCACAGACGACAAGTAATACAAATACCACGAACCACACCCTTTCCGGCCACTGTCCCTCTCTTGGATGGTGGTCGGGAATTTTTTATAAAATCCTCCGCTCAAATCGACAGTTCATCTCCAGTGGAAGGTGAAGGCAAGAGAACACTGCCTTCAGAAAGCGAGGTGAACAACAGATGATTCGCAGTTACGCAGACGCCGGCGGCAACGTGAACGAGGAGATCAAGCTCCTAAATTCCATCAGTCGCGTATCCGCCAGACTGGCAAGGAACCTCTCACTCCTTGTCGCAAGCCAATCGGAGGAAGAAGGAAAAGAAAATGTCAAAGATGGCAGAAATGGCACAGACCATCGAAGAGCTCCGCACCGCTGCTGCTTCTATTAATGCCGCAGCCGACTGGCTCTACCAGCAGTTTTCTGGTGATGACGATGAATCGAAGGCAACTGAGGCTCCCGCCAAGAAGGAACCAAAGCCTGAACTCAAGCTGGAGGATGTAAGAGCCGTCCTTGCCGAGAAGTCCCGCGCCGGTCATACCGCAGAAGTACGCGCCCTGCTTAAAAAGTATGGTGCCGCAAAGCTCTCGGAGATCGATCCGGCAAACTACGAAGCCCCGATGAAGGACGCGGAGGTGATCAGCAATGGCAGCTAAAGCACACGCAATCCTGTCCGCATCCAGTTCTGACAGGTGGCTGCACTGCCCGCCATCGGCGAGGCTTTGCGAAACCTAGAGGATAAAGGAAGCGACTACGCTGCAGAAGGCACCGACGCTTATGCTCTTGGCGAGTACAAGCTAAAGACCGTGCTGGGACTACCTGCCGACGATCCAACCGACAGCCTCAAGTGGTATTCCGAGGAAATGGAGGATGCTATCTCTGGCTATGCCGAATATGTGCTGGAGCAGGTCGAAGCCGCCAAGGAAACCTGCACCGACCCGGTAGTTCTTATCGAGCAGCGTGTAGACTTCTCCCGCTGGGCAGAACAAGGCTTCGGAACCGCCGACTGCATCATCATAGCTGACGGTACGCTCCGAGTGATCGACTACAAGCACGGCTTAGGCGTCTTGGTCTCTGCAAAGGAGAATCCGCAAATGCAGTGTTACGCCCTCGGTACTTTGGAGCTTTTCGATGGCATTTACGACATCGATCAGGTATCCATGACTATCTACCAGCCGAGGCGTCAGCACCTACGAAATCAGCAAGGACGACTTGTACCGCTGGACGGATGAAGTCTTAAAGCCCCCCGCAGATTTGGCTTTTGCCGGTGACGGGAACTTCCTGTGCGGTGAATGGTGTAGCTTCTGCAAAGCTAAGAATGAGTGCCGCACCAAAGCTGAGGCAAATCTGAAGCTCGCGAAGCATGATTTCATCCCTTCTCTGCAACATCCTGATTGGATGCTTCTGCATCGTAGTCCTGTCTTGGGCAGTGGTCGCCATCCAGACAGTGATCAACGACTTCAAGTGTGAGAAACGTGAGGAGAAAAAGGCCGCGCAGGACGACGAATACTATATCAAGCGTATTGAATCCCTGAAATAATCCAGTACCGGCAGGCGGCTTAGGAGCGTTCTTAAGCCGCTTGTTTGAATTGAGGTGAAAATCTATGCAAACACTCAGTATTTATATCGAAACCTACAGCGACGTGAATCTATCCAAGTGCGGCGTATATAAATATGCCGAGTCACCGGATTTTGAAATACTGCTGTTTGGCTACAGCGTCGACGGCTCCGAGGTAACGGTCATCGACCTTGCACCGGGAGAGCGCCTGACGCAGGAAATTATAGATGCCCTGACTGATGATACTGTCATCAAATGGGCTTTCAATGCAAATTTTGAACGGGTGTGTTTATCCCGATATCTCCGTGATCTTGGAGTAAGCCTTGACCCTTTCCATGATAACCACCCTCTCTCGACCGAATGCGCACGCTTCTTAAATCCGAAAAGCTGGCGCTGCTCTATGGTCTGGGCGGCCACAATGGGACTTCCGCTTTCTCTGGAAGGTATCGGTGCCGTCCTTGGCCTCGAAAAGCAGAAGCTCACAGAAGGCAAAGACCGGATCAAATACTTCTCCGTGCCCTGCGCTCCGACGAAAGCAAACAGCGGACGCACGAGGAACCACCGCAAGACATTCTATCTTCACTACACCTGCATAGAGGCCTTGTACGAAGATATTCTTTCCGAGCTCTCAGAGGAATACTATAAGGCCATCGACAAAATTCCGGCTGATGCTCCGTTCACGGAAGTCAACCGTGTTTTCTTTGAATTCATAGCTTCACAGGAGCCGTACATGGAAAAGATCGTGTGCGATTCCAGCTACCGTGAATTTGCGGACAAGCTCTTCATAGCCATGCTGCTCCATAACCGCAGCAGGCATAATCCGTATGCAGCTTTCTCACAAACAGAGCAGAATATCATCAATACTTTCCTCGGCACAAGCTCCATCAACATATACCGACACCGGGTGCAGGACAAAAAAACCTCCCGTTGGAAGACCTGATCGATCTCTCCGAGAAGCTCTTTTACGGCGGGATATCTTCAGTTTTGTAACTATAAATCAAGGTTCCCTTACTACCGCTGATGGCAGTTTGGGAGCCTCATTTTTGGCATCCAAATCACAGCCACAAACCTACCACAAAAACATCTAAACCACTAACTCAACCCTCTGACATCTAAACCGCCTACTCAACCTTCGCACATTTCCTTTGATATATTCCCACGGAGCGATTTTTGCGGTCATTTTCGCTTCTTGCCGCTGACGGACAAATGCCCAAAAAGCCCATAAATCAAGCACTTTTTCACACCTTACCGGTCAACCCGTGACATCAAAACTACGGTCTCCACATGATGGGTTTGAGGGAACATGTCGACAGGTTGGACTTTTTTAGTTTCGTAGCCTCTCGTGTTCATGTATGCCAGGTCTCTTGCCAAGGTCGCCGGGTTGCACGACACGTAGACGACGCGTTTCGGTCTGACGCTTGCAATGGCGTTCAGAACTTTTTCCTCACAACCCGCTCGGGGAGGATCGATGACAATGACATCGGGTTTTACACCACTTCTCAAAAGTTCGGGAAGTTTATACGCCGCATCGCCGCACATGAAGTGAGCGTTTTTCACGC
>NZ_CALEYG010000028.1 GCF_937924975.1 uncultured Stomatobaculum sp. | reverse complement strand
ATCAGGTACGCCCACACACGTATAACGGATATCTGACTCCGTTTGAAAAGAGAGCGGAGTGTAACATTAAGCAGTGGTGTTACAAAAAGGGTTGACCACTACAATGACCTTCAAGCGATTCTGTCCTTTTATACCATATTCCTTATACCTTACAAAACATAACTCTTGATTTCTCACTACAAGGGCATATCTTCACAAGATATACCCTTGTTTCGACTGATAATCAATCAGTCATCTTCAGGTGAGTCTCAGTTCTTGCTTATTCGGCTCGCGCAAATTGCAATTATCTTCCGGTATGCGTCTGCAGGTCTGTGGTGTCCGCAATGATGGCAATACTCATATTCCATGAAATTCGGCCATCCGCAGTATTTGCAAGTCCATGTCATAGCTTTTCATCTCCTTTCTGTAAGTCTATATTAATCACCTTAAGCAGAGCCAAGCATTGGTTATGGAACGCATGTAAACTCACCTTCGTATGCAAACCACAAAGCAACCTAATCCTTATTTAGCTCTGCTATAAAGCAGCAAAATAAGTCATTATTTTTCTAGTTCAAATGAATGTATATAAGAATCACAAAATTCTCCTACTCTTCAATACTTAAAGCACTTCTTCCACCGAATATGCTCCGGCAATGATAAAATCTGCCAACGCTGGAACTACAAGTAAGAAACGAAGTTGTGTATCTATCGCCTCCAATCCATGTTTCCATATTCTTAGATCAACATATGTCCCCAGAACAAATGCAGCAATCAGAATAAATGTCTGAAGCACATTAATCTCCCAGTTGACTATACGATAAGTATAAATATTAATATAGTACCCCTCCGTTTGGTCAACAATCAATGCAGTCCCCAACAAGGCTGCACATATTAATACCAGCCAAAGAATAATTGCCACCGGTCCCTCGATAACCCCAAGAATCAAAAGTATAATTTCTATTGAAATAGCCAGCTCTGTCATAAGCCATGTTCCAACCAACCGATGGAATGACCCTGTTAGAAATTGAATCATCAACCACGCCAAAAAGACTAGTACAATGGGTATGATTGTTATTGCTTTGACTAGAGTTTCATTTGCCTGACCAGTTTTATAGAAATTTTCTAGATTTAGTAGAAAGAGAATCCCTCCTCCTGCTCCTAAAACTGAAATAATTATACAAATAACCTCAAATACTCCAGCTTTTCTGTTTGAACGCTTTTTTCTAATCTCCATATTCAACACAGGAGTAGCCAATCTTAAATAGCCTCCTGCCTCCTCAATGTGCTTATGTGTTTCTAAAACTATGCTGTCAAATCTCATGTTAACCTTGCTTTTGCAATGCAAGCAGATGCATAAGAAACAAGCCAAGTTTTATTTTTTGATTGAGTGCGGATCACAGGTAGAGGTATTTCCCGCTTCGTCCGTGTAAATTACATTACCGATAATCTTCCCATCCTTATAAACTCCTGTATAATGAGAGCCGTCCGGAAATGTTGTTGTGAATGCCCCATTCCACTTCCCGTTTTCCCAGGTACCAACTGTAATTTTACCATCTTCAAATCTATATGTTGATTCTCCAATGATATTGCCTTCCTTGTAGTTGTTTTCCCAATATTCTCCGTTGTCAAAAGTAGTTCTTACCAAACCTTCCAACTTCCCATTGACCATCGTTCCTCCCTCTTTTACATAATGATGATTATTATCGTTCACTCCCTCTTCTTTAAACTCACCAGTCCAAGTACCATTTTCTCGAGTACCTGTGAAAATCACACCATCGCTGTCTACATAAGTCGCAGCTCCGCTTTCTATCCCATTTTTATAAACTCTCTGAAAATAGCCGCCTTCTTCATAAACAGTTGTACATATTCCTTCCCATTTTCCATTTACTTTTTGCCCGAGTATTACATATTTCTTCTTGTCTTTATTCGTTCCTTCTTCTTTGCACCGCCCATTCCAGTTTTCATCTTTCCAATAACCAGTTGTTATTGTTCCATCAGTATCCACATAACGAACTTGTCCATCCACCTCTCCTTTTATGTATGTTCCTTCAAAGTAACTTCCATCTGGAAAGCTTTTTTTAAACTGCCCTTCCCACTCTCCATTTACCCTTGTTCCCTCTGTTACATTCCCATTCTCATTGCGATAAACACAATGTCCGTTTTCTTTTAATTCATTCGTTACCGATGTTGTACTATCTGTACTCTGCACCGACTTGTCAGAGTTTTCCGCAACTTTTACTTGTGCTGCCGTTGTCCCTTGACTGGATGACCCGGCTTTTCCCTTGGCTGGAGAGCATGCCACCAGAGAGCTGGCTATAACACTGAGCATAAAGGCAATCGCGATACTTCTTGATGTTTTTTTCATATTCTCCTCCTTACTCCAGTTGTAAAAAAGAGCTGTCATCTCATCATAAGGAATCGACAACAACTCTTTTTTCAAGGTTCTATTTCCCACTACTACAATTGTTAATATGTCTTATAAATTTTCTCTGCCACATGATCCTTGGATATCTGCTCATCGGAAATCAGAAAATAAGTATATCGCAACACGTCTTTCCCATCACTTCTGACGGGATCATCCCAAGTGCAGTCCACATAGTACCACCGGTTATCGAGCAGCACCCGGTTCCAACTATGATTTCCTGTCCTGCCGGATGAATCTGTCGTTTTTCCGCTGATGTGCTCATGTTCGATTCCAAGAACATACATAAAATAATCAAATGTCACTGCATATCCGGAACAAACAGCCTTACCGTTCAGCATGACGCCCGCAATGCTATACGAGTCTTCCGGTATCGTGTCGTTGTCAAAATTCTCTTTGTCATATCTGGTGTGATTCACAATCCAGTCGTGTACCGCTTTAATCTTATCCCGGTCACTCATCCTGTCATTCGTAATGCTTGCTGCCGTATCAAACACCTTAAGCTTTGCGTCCACATTATAGGAGGTCCCATAGGCAGTGCGTCCTTCCTGAAGGCCACGCGTCTTATAGTGATTCCAAAGTGCTGCCTTGTTATATCCAAAGGCTGCCTTTAAGTCCGGATTGTCATCCGCATAGCGCTTCGCATCAAAATAATAGGACTCATCTCCCTGATAATCGAAGACTACAATTCGCTCCGGCTTATCGGGCAATGTGTGGGCCAATCTTCCCTCTGCCTTTCCGGCGTTCTGATAATGCTGGTAGAGCTTGCCCTTGTCATAGCCATATGCTGCCAGAAGATCCGGGTTGTCATTGGCATAGCGCTCATAGTCAAAGGTCTCCGGTGTAATCCGCTCATACATGTAATACACTTCTGCATGCGCATCGGTCGTCGCCATAGCGAATAAGCTGCAAGCCGTCAGAATCACTGACAGAATACGCACTAGTTTTCTCATTGTGATGCCTCTCCCCCAAAAAAAGCAGCACAAAACTGTAAATATATTGTATATAGTGTCGATATGCCACCTCTTTATTCAGTTATTAATATATTTTTAAGTGAAAGTCAATGAATAAGTCTGAATATTCTACTTTCGGGCACCTATTATTCCACTTTCGGATACCCATCATTCTACTTTCGTCTACCACGCAAAGGAGCCTCCAGCAATCTTCCGATTGCCGGAGGCTCTCCTTTCTCATAGAGCAGACGATGTCTGCGTTTCATCCAGCCACAATGGAATAGCCATAGTACAGCCGCAACGAAAAAGTCCGCCGGACAATACCCTCGTATTGTCCGGCGGACTCTTTTCATACTTCTTCTGTTTTATAACGCTTCGCCTTACGCGCTCTCTTCCTCGTCGAGCAGGTTGGTCATGCTCTTTAGGCCTGTCACAATGGTGGAACCGTTGTGCAGGAGTGCACCGGTCGCCGGCGGCAGGATACCGCCGACACCGAGCGCTATGAGCAGCGCGTTGAAGCCGATGATGAAGTTGTAGTTCGAGTGAATGCGGCGCATCAACGCCATGCTGAGCTTCCGGAGGAAGACCAGCTCGCGCAGATTATCGGCCGCAATCGTGACATCCGCGACCTCACGCGCAATCGCCGCACCGTCCGAAATCGCAATGCCGACATCTGCCTCGGAAAGCGCCGGCGTATCGTTCACGCCGTCGCCGATCATGATGACCTTGCGGCCCGCTGCGTGTTCCTTCCGCACAAACTCTGCCTTCGTGCCCGGCAGAACTTCCGCGTGGAATTCGTCGAGATGCAGTTGTGCGGCCACGGCCGCCGCTGTCTTCTCCGCATCGCCGGTCATCATGCAGATTTTTGAAATGCCGAGTTTCCGGAGGCCGTCGATAATCTCCGGTGCCTCCTCGCGAATCGGGTCAAAGATGCAGATGACCGCGCAGAGCTTGCCGTCGATTGCGAGATAGAGTTTCGAGTACTCATCCGGCAGCGCTTCGAGCTTCTTCTCATCGCGCTTTAAGAGCTTGCACTTCTCATCCTCAAAGACAAAGTGATAGGAGCCGATGAAGGCTTTCTTTCCGTCAATCTCGGAGGCAATGCCGTGTGCGACCACGTACTGCACCTTGGAGTGCATCTCCTTGTGGCGGATGCCGCGCTTCTTCGCCTCTGCAACGACCGCATTGGCAATCGAGTGCGGATAATGTTCCTCCAGGCAGGCTGCAATCTTCAGCGCCTCGGATTCCTCCATGTCGCCGAAGGTCTCAATGTGCATGACGGTCGGCGTCGCACGAGTCAGCGTGCCGGTCTTATCAAAGACAATCGTATCGGCCTCTGCAATCGCCTCCATGAACTTTCCGCCCTTCACGGAGATCTTTCGATCACCCGCCTCGCGGATTGCGGAGAGCACCGAGAGCGGCATCGAGAGTTTCAGCGCGCAGGAGAAGTCGACCATCAGGAACGCCAGTCCCTTTGCCACATTTCTTGTGAGCAAAAAGGTCAGCGCCGCGCCGCCGAGCGAGTACGGCACCAGGCTGTCCGCAAGGTGGTAGGCTCTCGCCTCGGTGTTTGACTTTAACTTCTCGGACTCCTCAATCATCTTGACAATCTTGTCGTAGTGACCGCTGCCCTTTGCCTTTGCGACCTGAATCACGCACTCGCCTTCTTCGACGACGGTGCCGGCATAGACATAGGCACCCGCGTGCTTCTCGACCGGCACGGATTCGCCTGTCATCGAAGCCTGGTTCACGGTCATCTCGCCTTCGAGCACCGTGCCGTCGAGCGGAATTACGTTCGAAGTGCGAACCACGATGCGGTCGCCGACCTGTACGTCCTTGACATCAATCAGGACATCGGCGCCCTCGGTCTTCATCCAGACCTTCTCGACCTGGAGGCTCATGGCGCGCGCCAGATCGCCGACCGACTTCTTGTGCGTCCACTCCTCGAGAATCTCACCGAGCTCTAAGAGGAACATGACCGAAGAAGCCGTGTCAAAGTCACTGCGGAGAATGGACGCCGTGATTGCGGTCGCATCCAGCACCGGCACTTCGAGGCCGCGCGTCAGCAGGCAGCCGAGGCCGTGCACCACATAGCGGAGACTCTTGACCGTTGTCCAGACCGCGCGCACCGGCGCCGGCAGGAGCAACATGGTCGCCGCACGTCCCACAACCTTCCAAAACAGTTTGTCCTGGTAGTGGCGCGTCAGTGCGCGTCCGCTGTCTTCGGGCACTAACGAGAGCGCGTATTCATCCTGGTATGAAAAACCACAGAGAGCGTCTAAAAGCCGCTCTCTGTGGTCCGCCTCCCGATTGTACTTCACAATTGCGTCGCCCGTCCGCTCGAAGACCTTGACATCTTCCACAAAGGGCAGGTCACGCAGGTAGTACTCCAGAATATCCGCCTCGCCGAGGGACATACGCGTCCCCGCGAGGTGGATACGCATTACGCGTCTGGATTCGTGGCGTATCGTATATCTCATGCTTCCGTCGCTGCCTCGTGCTCCTCAACCAGAGCCTTTGCCTCCTGGTAAGCTCTCTCCGCGTCCGCTGCATAACGGCGCTCGTTCAGATCCTTTGCATCCTCATAGATGTCATCGCAGTTCTCGCGAAGCGTGGAGACAGTCTTCATCACGCAGTCCTTGCCGCGGAGCACCGCTGCGGTTGCGTGCGTGTAAGCGCACTTTGCGTCTCTCGACTTCAGAATTGTGATACCTGCCGTACCGAACACCGTACCACCGACAAACAGACCAAGCTTAAACAGCTGCTTTGTACCAAACATCATTCTTACCTCCTAGGTTGAAATTCATTGTCTATAGTTTAGCGTTTTTTCCGGAAAGTGCAAAATAAACTTATTTTGAAATCTCTAACCGCGCTTAGTGCAAATATCGCGGCAAAATATTCGCAAGAAGAAACAGACCGGACAAAAGCACCAAAACGAATATATGTAAACGATAGCTTATGCTAACATAACCCACATACTCGCGAATCAGGGCGTTCAGCGTGTAATACCACTTGGTTTTTGCCCCGAACCCCTTGCACGGAAGATGCATCCGTCGCGCGAGGAGCAAGGCCCGGAATACATGATAGCTTGTCGTCACCACAGCGACGCGCGGATGCGTTCGCTCCATCAGTTCTCTGGAATATTCCAGATTTTGTCTCGTATTTCTCGATTGTTTTTCGACCAGTATTTTTTCCGGCGGAACCCTCCTTGACAGCGCATAACGCGCCATAGCCTCGCCCTCTGTGATATCCTCCCCCGGGCCCTGTCCGCCCGAAAGAATGAGCAGCGCCTTCTTATTCTTTTTTAAGAGGGCAATGCCGCGGTCCAGTCTCGCCGCGAGCAGCGGCGTGATGCGCTCCCCCCGAATGCCCGCCCCCAGCACGACAATATAATCGAAGTTCTGATTGTCCCGCCGGTGAATCAGGTTCAGCACCGCGGAGACGGCATAGATTGCAAAGAGCATCAGTCCGTACACAATCCAGAGTCCCACCACCCCATAGACCATTCTACCCGCGAAGTTACTCTGCCAGTCGCCGAGCTGCGGCCAGAAAATCAGATAGGCAAAGAGTAAGATTGCAAAGAGAAGGGACAGCGCGTTCTGCGGACGCAGTCCTTCGCGCCGCAACACCCGTATTCCCTGAATGAAAAAGGTGAGCACCAGAAGTAACGGAAACAGCAGGATTGTCAGCATGAAGAGAATCATGAGCAGCACAAGTAAAAACCAGAGCGGCGGATGCACCTGCAACCAGTCCGAATAACGGAATAGCAACAACAGGAGCAGGATACCTACCCCCACAAGCGCGAACAGAAAGCTCACACCGCTCCAGAGCGTACGCGGCTCTTTTACCATCACATAGATAAAGATTCCGATTAGCAACAGCGAAAACAGCTGACTGCCGTGCAGAATCAGAAGTTGTGTATTCGGATTCAAATATTCACCTCCCAAGGCTTTCTCGAATTGCTTCAGAATAGCATAAACCCCGATTCTCCCGCCAGTTCCAATTCGCAATCACAAGGTATCACTTGAAAGCTATACCTCTTATAGACTTATGCTTACACAAGTTTGAGAAACTCTCGCACTGCGCGGGACATGTAGCGATTCCGACGGAAATAGAAATTGACTTCGCGCACGGCCTCCCGCGCGTTCAGCTTGTAGAAGCACAGATTGGTATCGTCAGGAACATGTTTAATCAAAACGTCGCCGTTGAATGAAATACCCATGCCGTAGCAGGAGAAGTTATAAGCTGTCACCTGCTGCTCCGGCTCAAGCCGCAGTTTCGGCGAAAATCCGGCCTCATGGCAGAGTCTGTCCGCCCGCTCTCTCGTGTCATTGCCCTCGCGGAGCAAAAGAAAGCGCTCCTCCCGGAATTCCTGCAGCGGCACCGGCGGGATGCGGGAATTTAAGTGCGCGTTGCGCTTGATATCCTCTGCGGTCAGCGCGTAGTTCCGCACTCTCTCATTCACTGCAAGCGCCTTCGGCACCGTGAGAAGGAGATGCTCTTCGCGAAAGAACTTTTTCTCATAGGCCGCGGCATTCAGCTCGGTGTTGTCGATCAGCAAATCCAGCGAGCCGTCCGAGAGCCTCTCTTTCAGTTCCGAGGTCACGGCCTCCACGAGCTCAATGTGAATCTGCGGAAACTGCTCGGTGAACTGGGAGACCAGCGGCGGCAGCGCATACGAGGTGAAGACATTGGTCCCGCCAATCGAAACCGCTCCGTTTTGCAGGGCGTTCCGGTCGTGCACATAGGTCACAAAGCCGTTTTCCACGTCGAGAATCAGTTCGACCGCGCGGATATATTCCCGCCCGAGATCGGTGAGGCCGATCGGATTCGTGCTCCGGTCAAAGAGCGGCGCGCCGAGCCGCTGTTCGGTCTTTCGGACCGCATTGCTGAGCGAGGGCTGAGAGATAAAGAGTTTTTTTGCCGCGCGTGAAAAACTCATCTCCCGGTATACTTCATAGACATAGCGCATGCCCTGAAACATATCTTCACCTGACATTTTTCTCCTTTTTATACTTTTTATCTGTCGGCAGTTATATTTCTTTTTTCGAATATTTTATATCATTTTATTGATATTTGTGAATAGTATAGCGCTCTGTTAGACTGGAGACAAGCACTTCAAAAAACCTATTTAGGGAGGTTTTACTATGACGGAAGTAAGAGAAGGGTATCGCCTGGAGCACGATTCGATCGGTGAAAAAGAAGTCCCGATTGACGCCTATTACGGCGTGCAGACGCTCCGCGCACATGAGAATTTCAACATCACCGGGCTCAAGATGCATCCGGAGCTCATTGTCAGCGTTGCCCAGATCAAGAAGGCCGCTGCGATCACGAACTTTGAGGTCGGCGAGCTCTCGAAGGAGCGCGCAAGCGCGATCGTAAAAGCCTGCGACGAAATCATCGACGGCAAGCTGCACGACCAGTTCATTGTCGACCCGATTCAGGGCGGCGCCGGCACCTCTCTCAACATGAATGCCAATGAGGTCATCGCAAACCGCGCCATCGAGATTCTCGGCGGCACCAAGGGCGACTACAGCATTGTGAACCCGAATGACCATGTGAACTTCGGCCAGTCGACCAACGACGTGTTCCCGTCCTGCGGCAAAATGGCGGCTCTCACGCTGCTCCGCCGTGCGCAGATTCAGCTGAAGCGCCTCGAAAAGGCACTGCTCGAGAAATCCGATGAGTTCGACGCTGTCATCAAGATGGGCCGCACCCAGCTTCAGGACGCCGTGCCGATTCGTCTCGGTCAGGAGTTCCACGCCTATGCGAGCGCCATCGGCCGCGACATTCGCCGCTTTGACAACGCAAAAGAAGAAATCCGCTCCCTCAACATGGGCGGCACGGCAATCGGCACCGGCTTAAACGCCGACACGACCTACTTCCACCGCGTCGTCAAGAACATGTCGACGATTACCGGCGAGGAACTCGTGCAGAGCTACGATACCATCGATGCGACCCAGAACCTCGACAGCTACGCGATGGTCTCGGGCATCGTAAAGAGCTGCGCCGTGAATCTCTCGAAGATGTGTAACGACCTTCGCCTCATGTCTTCCGGACCGCGCACCGGCTTCTGCGAGATCAACCTGCCCGCAAAGCAGAATGGCTCTTCCATTATGCCGGGTAAGATTAACCCCGTCATCCCGGAGGTCGTGAACCAGGTCGCATTCAACATCATCGGCAACGATGTCACGATTACAATGGCGGCCGAGGCAGGTCAGCTCGAGCTGAACGCGTTTGAGCCGATTATCTTCTATAACCTCTTCGAGTCGATTCAGACCCTCAGCAACGCGGTCCAGACCCTCGTCGACAACTGCATCGTCGGCATCACAGCAAACGAAGAACACTGCCGCGAGATGGTTGAGAGTTCTATCGGCATCATCACCGCCATCTGCCCCTATGTCGGCTACGAGACCGCGGCGAACATCGCGAAGGAGGCACTCCGCACCAATCAGTCCGTCCGAGAGCTGATTCTGCAGAAGAAGCTGCTCTCCGAGGAGCAGTTAAAAACCATCCTCGATCCCTACACCATGACGAAGCCCGGTATCCAGGGCAGAAATCCGGCGGATTTACTCTCCGACTGAGTGTCCCTCAAAACAGCACATACAAAAAGCGCTCTGCAGCGATGCAGAGCGCTTTTCTTTGCCGAAAACAATTACCACTGGGAAATCAGGTAGATGAGACCCGATCCGAACATGTCCGCCATCGAGTGAACCAGCACAATCGGGAGCAGGTTCTTGATGAACTTGTGGTAGGAAACATAGTAGAGCAGACCGAAGAAGATACCGATGATGAGCGCCGAAGCCATGCCCTGGTAGGTGTGGAACGAAGCGCGGATAATCGTCGAGAATACCAGCGTGCCCCACTTGTACTTCTCCTGCACGGTGCCGAGCAAGCCGAGGAAGTAAAACTCCTCATAGAACGCGTTCAGCAGCGCGTAAATAATCGCGACCTTGGAGAGCGCCGCAAATTTGGGAAATACCGAGAGCAGGTTGATGTGGCTCAGGCTCTCCGCCGAGAAGTAGTTATAGCCGTTGTCGAAGATCAGATACAGAATATCTGCGCTGAGACCCATGATGATGAAGAGCACCAGGTACTGCGGAACAATCTTCCAGCTCAGCTTGAACTTGACCTGCTTGAAGTCAAAGTTCCGGATAAAGAGGTAGATGAAGACAATCGCCAGCATGGTCGCCTGATACCTCAGGTTACTGGAGTAGGCGGCTCCCTCGGTTGCCACATCTGTTGTTGTCTCCGCGACCTCCGTTGCAGCTTCCGTGACCGCTGTCGCAGCCGCCTCAACGGCCGGTTTCAGGGTCGCGAGGTACATCTGCGTGGAGATGACAATAAACTTCCCGAAGAGAATCAGGGTGATGATGATGACATCAAACCATCTGAGATTTTTTGTCTTCTCTCTCGGGAGGATAATGTCGCGTATATTCATGCTAAGTTACCCCCTTTATGATTTTGAGTGTCCTCATTATAGCAAGGACAACATAAACTTACCACCTCATTTTAACATATGTAGAATTTTGCACAGAAAATATCCAAAACTTATCAGAAATTTGCGCACAATTCAGGTTCCGTCTCTTCCGGAACAGAAAAAGCGCCGCACTGTGGTGATTATCCACAGTGCGGCGCCGTCTGTCCGCTTTCCTCTCAAAGCTGTGCGTCCAGCTTCTCCTCCAGTGCCTGCTGCGGCACTGCGCCGATCACGCGATCCACAACCTTGCCGTCCTTGATGATGACAAAGTTCGGAATGCTCATGACCTGGAACATCTGTGCAAGCTCCGGCTCATCGTCCGAGTTGACCTTGCCGACCTTGACCTTGCCCTCGTACTTCTCCGCGAGCTTCTCAACCACCGGCGCCATCATTTTGCAGGGGCCGCACCAATCCGCGTAGAAGTCAATGAGCACCGGCTCCTTGGACTCCAGAACTTCCTTCTCAAAACTATCTTTTGTGAAACGATATTCCATCGCACTACCTCCTTAGAGTTTGATTTTATCTATAAAATCAATAACTGCTCCTATTTTGCCAGAGTCTGCGACAGATGTCAAGCCCCCTCAGAGACCGAATTCTGCCGGATCCAGCGTCACCGCTCCGTTTTCCCGGACAAAGCAGGGAATGCCGACATAGCCGCCCTCTCTGACCGGCCGGAATGCCTCCTCGCGGTCGCGCAGCTGTAAAAATGCCTTCAGATAGGCCACATGCTCGCCGATATTGATGATTTCAAACTCGCTCTCTCTGCCGCTCGCCTTGATGTTTGCCGCAACTTCCGCGCAATCCGGACAACTCGGCATCCCGTACACCTTAATCATTCTGCTTCTCTCCTCCCTGCTGAAAATGTCTCTTTGCAAATTCCATATCCTGCACAAACTCGGCGGTGCCGAGATAGTTGCCCTCCGCATCCCGCACGGCGCGGTAATTGACCAGCATGGTCTTTCCGCCCTTCTCGGCCCAAATCGAGACACTGCTCTGCCGTCCCGCGCGGAACTCTCCGATAATCTGGCGCACCAGCGGCTCTACCTTCGGCGGATGGCAGGAGAACACTTCGCGGTCCAACGCCATCTTCGGGCGCTTAAATGCCTTCTGTCCCTCGTTCTCGTTGAAGTAGCGGTTGATGTTGTCGGCGTCGACAAAGGTGATTTCCATCGGAATCGTATTCAACAGCCACTCGAGCTGATCCAACTTCAGGTGACCGCCCGGCATCACAATCTCGCCGACAAAGGAAGAGCTGCAGCGCTTTGTCACCGTCGTATCGACCGCAACCTGCACTTCCGTCTCCTTTGCCGCAGGCTTATCTTCCTCTGCCGCTTCATAGACCTTGCTCACGACACCGAGGCAGTTCTCATAGTCCTTGGAGTCGCGGTAAATCTGCTTCCACTCATCCTCCGTGAAATTCACGGCGCAAATCGGGAACAGAATGTTGGTTTCCTTGTAAATCATCTCGTCCGCGCGCTGCACAACAGCCTCTGCCGCCGCCTTCCAGGCATCGTCCTCGACTTCTGCCTTGTCAAGGCGCCCAAGCTCGTCGCGGATTTCATCGTCCACCGTCCACATCACAGAGGACGGACCCGTCACATCATATTTTACCTTTAACAGCGGATAGAGTAAGTCGCCCTTCTTTGCGTAGTGCACCGAGACCTCACGGATTGCGTGCACTGCATCCTTTAAGGAGACACCGAGTTTTGCCGCATCGCGGAAACTCTCGATGCGCAGCGCAAGCGCCTGATTTTCTCTCGTGAGGGTCTCAAGCGGATGGCCGGGAATCGCAATGAGTTTTGCAGCCAGTGCGTTCTTATCGCCATACTGCGCCTGCTGCTCCGCCTTCTCGTGGTCGGCAATGCGAATCATCGACGCCGCGACTTCGCGCTCGGCATTCGCAATCCGCTCTTCCTTGGTTGCCCCGTGGAACAGCGCCGAGTGAATGTCGCAGAGCTTCTGCACCTCCTCGAGCGGCATGCCGTCCTTCATGAGCTGCTGCTCCGCCTGCATGATTTCGGACGCTTCGACCGAGTGGAACTCTTTCCGGAAATCCTCCCGCACCGTGTCGAGCGACTCACCTTGACTGAGACGCGTGAGGTAGCTCTTTAATGCCTCCGCTCTCTCCGGGTTTGCATTCGGAAAATTGTACTGTGCAGTCGGCGGCACCGGAGGCTTTGCCGGGGGGGTCGGCGGCGTGGGGGGCGTCGTCTTGGTCGGCGGCACCGGCGCGCCGTCGGCTCCGCTCACCTGAAACCCCTTCTCCTCAAAGGCCTTTACAATCTTTTCCATCGGGATGCCCTTCATCCGGGAGCCCTTCGGCACCGTCATCACCTTACCCGCCGAAGCCAGAATCTCCGGCTCCGTAATCTCCTTGAAGCCGACACTTGCCATAATCTCCTTGAATTCCGGGTACTCCGTTGCGAGCTCATATACTGTTTTTCTGAAATCTATGATTTTATCCATGGATATGCCTCCAAAGTGGTTTGTTCATCCTTACCGTTCCACTATAGCATATCTCCCGCAAAAAACCGTGATTACGGCAACAAAAGCTGAAATTTCATCTCCCTACATCCTGTACAGCGTCATTTAGCCTCGTCACGCCTTTGCCTGCCGCATGAGTAGCAGACGAACAGGACACTTAGCGCTACCGGTCCGTTCCGCAAACGCGTTACCTCAGAAAGAGAGACTTTTGTTCCCATGTCTTAATCAGCCCTCAGTCTAAGTTCAGCTTATAATAATGGGCGTCAAAATAGGTTTCTTCGCCCCATTTCCGATAGCGCGTTTTTCTGTCCTCCGCAAACCCGAATTTGCGAAGCAGCGCGATTGAAGGGAGATTCGCGTCGGCCACTTCTCCCGTAACGGACTTTCCGCCTTTTGCTTTCACCCAGCGAAGGATGGCATCGACCATCTCGGTTCCGAGGCCTTCTCTCCAATGCTCCTTCGCAATACAATACCCAATGTCATAATTATCGTTTTCGGGGAATATACAACAAGTCCCGACAGGCATCCCATCCGCTTTCCGTTCGGCAAGCAGATAATATCCCTCCGGATTATCCTCCATCTCGTCGACACATTTGAGATACGCTTCATCCATATTCTCACGAACAGGATCACTCATGTACTTTCCGTTTTCTCTGTCACCCCACAGAGATAAGGTAAAGTCTTTGTCGGATTTTCGCCAAGAGCGGAGCCTCAACCTTGGTGTTTCCGGATTTTTGATAAGAAGCATTGTGTACGGTCCTCCTAGCTCATAGGGCTTCCCTCCCCTTTCGGCGTCAGGATGTCCCCGTATATCTCATATTTTCCCCCGCATGTATCTCATCAGGGCTGTGTCCGGTTCCTTTTGACTCGGCTTGCGGTGATAGTCATTCCAGCTGAAATACGCCGCAAGAGCGCCCAGGCCCAGGATTACTTTGGGGAGATAGCCGAGCAGGAGATGTCGTTTCCACCGGTGACTCTTTTTTGTACTCTTGCTGCATTCCTTGTCCTCCCTTGCGACTTACATCTCTGAACGCTCGTCTAATTTACCGCAATTCGGTTGCAACGCTCGCAGAAGGCTGCCTCTGCTTCCTGACAGCGGCGCATATAGCTTCCGAGTGCTTCCCGGTGATGCAGTTGCTGTGCCCGCCAGCGGTTTATAATCCCCGTCATTTCGTCAAGCCCGTCATGCGACACCGAGACATAGCGAAGCCCGGAAAGCGTATGCCGGAGTTCGCCGATATCGCTTAGAATGTAATTGCACTGCAAAGCCATCTCTTCACAGTTCTGCATAGACTCTCCGGCATCCGCATAAGAGATACCGACTTCTCCCCGGTAAGTACTGCTGTTGTCTGCCGGTTCCTTCGCGAGGAAGCCCTCTGTATCAAACAACTTTGCTGCCTCTCCTGCTGCGCTCCCCGCGGGAAGACACGCAAACTGTGCCTGTAATCCCTTCTCCAGGCGTGCCGCATAGTGCAGCAGAATTTCTTCGGTCTCGCGCGCATCGTAAAGAACTCGCTTGGCAAGCGCAAACAGCGGCCGCTTACCCGGCATATCTGATTTGAGCTCTTCCAGTGTGGAAATTCCGCAGGTTTCCAAAATGCATGACTCCAGCGCTGCTTTGTCACGCTTTAAGCTATCAACACCCGCCTGAATTTCTGCCGTATGCTGTTTCCGCAAAAGTTCAGCCAGTTTCCAAGGATACTGTGCCCCGGCCGGAATCCAAAAGAGCGGATAGCAACTCTCCTCACAGCTTCCGATTGTCTGATCTACACTTCGACAAACATAAGCAACATTCTTGCTCAGCGCAAGAGAAGGCGGTGCCTGGAATCTTGGGGGCCAGGGATATCCACCTCTGCTCATGCACCCCGAAATCGGATCTGACACCTGCTTAAACGGATAATTCAGATTGCAAAACACCCTATAATCATCCAAATAATACGCTTGTGTGACATCCATCCATGCGGATTTCACCCAATCACAAGCTCCTGTAATTGCTTCACTATACGCCTCGATTCCAAACTGAAGCATACCGATTGTACAGCGATTAAATGTCTGATCATGGCGTATCATCGGCAATCCGCCTTCATCCCGATAGAATGAGTTCGGCCTTATACCGTCATTGTCAGCCAGTTGCTTCGCTGCCTCCAATTTTTCTACTATGAATTTGCTCATAGATTGACACAATACCCCCGGCAATCCAATAACGCATCCGATTCCTTCCCGATAAAAATCCAAAGATTTATTCCAGGCATCCCCCGCTTCATTCAAACCGTTCTGTATGTCTTTGGGAAGCATCCCTTTCAGTTTTAGTACGATTTCCCCGGCTCCTGTCGGCCATCGCTCAAGCGGATGCTCCTTTGAGTAACTTTCAGAATAATATCGATAGGCAGAAAAATGTAACAGCGGAATAATGTCAGGAAGAAATTTCATTGTTCTCCCGCCGAGTTTGAGGTGCTCAATAAAATTATAATTATGCGGTAGTGAGTTTGCGTGAAATACCTGTATCAGCGCCATTGTGGGGTGCATGAGATCAGCCCGCTTGTCCGGCGGGAGTTTCATCAGTTCATCCGAAACAACCTTGGCATATTCGGCCCAATTCCCTTCCTTTTCTACTTTCTCCTGTAACCTCACGCTCCCGTCTCCGTCGATATGGAGCAGCCGAAATGCATAGTGATATGCCATTACATTTGCATTCCGGTCATTATCTACTTCCGGCACATCTAAGGCCATCTGATTTCGCGCAAAATATCCTCGCTGTTCTGTATATCCGATTCCGTGTACAATATCATTATCGGCATAGATACTATATATATCATTGCGCATCTCTTCTACTTTTTCCGCGCCCCAGTGTTGCACAAGCTCATCCCAATGTTCCGGCGGAATTCCCGGCGCATCAAACACATAGCAGCGCGTATTCTGCAATTCCGGAAAAACTCCCTTTGCGGTAACCGCACGTTTCCCTCCCTGTGAATGAGCGCTGAGGACCAGTTTATTCTCTTGCATGAACTGCCTGCACATTTGGGCAGTCTCATCATCTCCTTCTTCGATTTGCCGTAAGGTATCCTGCATGTTCAATAAACTTGCTCTGTCAAGCGGAGAAATCCGCTCGTAAGTAAATCCGTCCTTTTGAAAATGACCGGTACAGTCACTCTCCATATTCGCATTGTCACTCCAGGCTGCTCTCGGCGTCCCGCGAAATACCATGCTCACGCCTTCTTTGATTCCCTGTCTTTCACTACCTTTGTAAATAAAAACCGCAGCTGAAATTGCCTTTGCGTCTGTGATAGAGTCTGCTTCCTTTCGCGTGACTCCGTGCGCAATCAGATCATTGGTATTTTTGTTGAAACTTGTATAGTATATCTTCGCATTTCCAATATCGGAGATACCGGACTCCTCTTTGAGGCAGGCTTCTAATGTCTCTAACGCACCATCCTCCACCTTACCATTCATATTCTTGTAAGCCCGCGCCCTATTTACAATTTCTCTAATTTCGGTCCCGTCTGTAATCCCCATTTCAGCCAAAGGCAAATATTCAACAAGATTGTACACAACCTCCTGAGTTATCTCCGATTTGCTCGGATTCTCTCTTATTTTTATTCGCATACTTTCTCTATATCTCCTTAATATTCTTTCTTCAATACCTCTTTTCTCTTTCCTTCCAAGAGTAGATATAATAGGAATCATCTCCTCTATTCCAATATACATTTACAGATAATTCGCAAGGAAACTCTCTCGGACTCATCCATTCTCTTTTTCTAATATCGCTATCAAATTGATTCTGCGTAACATAATAAATACGCCCATCTATATCATATCCATGCTCTTTTAATATCTGCAAAAGTTTCTGCATATCATTTTCTCTTTTTTCAGGCTCTCTTATCACGCAAACATTGACACGGTTCCATGGTATGATTTTCAAGTATTCTGTAATCAATTCTGTTGCATTTTGCTCACGCCCGTTATATGGCACTATGGGTACTATGACGGCAAGCTCGTATGTTCCCGGCTCATAGATTCGATCAAAGATCTCCCGGAACTTTTCTTCCGCCTGATTGCGCAATACAAAGCTCATATAGTTGTCATGCAGCGTATTCTTCTCATAATCATAGTCAAGGACGATTTCTTCTTTTTCTTCTTTCTTCGGAAACTTCTCGGAAGTAAACGCGAGTTCATAGGTATTGCTGGTCGAATAGAAAATATCACTCGCCAGATACGTTACACTTCCCTCTCCCTTCGGTGTCAGGGTATCTCCGTATATCGCATACTTTCCCCGCATGTATCTGGTCAGGGCTGTGTCCAGTTCCTTTTGACTCGGCTTGCGGTGATAGTCATTCCAGCTGAAATACGCCGCAAGAGCGCCCAGACCAAGGATTAATTTGGGGAGATAGCGGACACAAAGACGTTTCCTTTTCTCCGCCGCTCTCTCTGTCTTCGTTTGTTCTTTCATGTCCGGTTGCATGTCTGTTTTCCCCTTCCTATGCCTCTTATCTCATCAGAAGACAACTGTCATCCGTATTTCCCTCGCATAGCAGACCGCACCGGTACAGAGCAAGGTAGCGAAGCAAATCCGGTATCTCATGACCGGGTATCTCCCGCTGACGGATTTCCACTGCATTGTGCGAAACCGAGCAGTTGCTTTCCGCTTCCCGGCAAGCAGCCGGTCCTTGAAAAAAATTCTTATCCTGCGTTTCTCCCGCTGTATTTTGCCGGGATGTTCCGGCTGTTTTCTGTCTCTCAGTCATCATCATCCTCGTGGTAGGCGTCATCTTCCTCCTGCATTGCCGCAAGATCGTCTTCTGCCGCCCAAATACAATTTTCCAGATAGCGCTGGTATCTCTGCTGCGCTTCCAATGCCCGCGCAGAGAATTCTTCCGTTTTTTGTCGCATCCGTGCCCGCAGGCTCTCTTCAACCGGATAGGCTCTTTCATCCTGTTCTTCTCCCGCGTGTCCGCTCGCCGCAAGTGTACGGATGCGCTGCCCCAGTTGTCCGTTATCCCGCAGCGCTCTTTGCAGCACATGCAAATCCCGCTCACAGTCGCGAATATCGCTACAACGACAGCTCATGCTTTCCTTCCTCCTCTCTGAATCATCGTCCCGAGTGCTCGGTCAAAGTCCTCTGCCGTGTGGTTGACTTCGTCCAGCTGTGCGAGCAGCGATTCAAAAATATCCGAGAGCTGTGAAGCCTGCGCGGTCGAGCGCTCCGCAGCTGCCCGATAGGCACTCTGCATGTCTCCCGTGAACATCTGCGCGAGGTCTTCATCTACCGCTTGAACCCCATCCCAAATTTCCCGCAATTCTTCTCCGAGTAAGCCCCACTGATCGTGCAGCAATTGCAAAGCCTCATGGCGTAACTCTATTTTCATGGCCTTCCCCCTCAGCTCTCCGCAGCCGTAAACGCCTCACAAAAGCCTTCGGTTTCACTTTGCAGACACTGTCCTGCCTCAAGAGCAGCCTCGCCAAGCAAAGTCTGCTTCTCATCCAACGTAGCCTGCATGCCGTCCAGCGCCTGCTCAAAAAGCCGAAAGAGCCGCACAAACCCATCTCTTCCCTTGCCGCTCCAGACGCTCTGATCCATGCCGCGCTCCAGCGCCCGGATATCCCGCGCCGCGCAAGCGAGTCGGCGCTGCAGAACATGTGTCTTTTCCCGCGCCGCTTCGAGCTGCGGCAAATTCACATAGAGATCCATCTTCCCTCCTTTTACGATTCCGACGATGCAAACACTGTGCCTTCGTGAAACCCGCCTTCGTCATCATTGCCGGGCCAGAATTCGAGATACATGCGGATGTGCTCATTGCTCGCCTTCCACAATTCCGTCCGGTTATCCTCTCCCTCTTTGACAAGCGGGCCTCCGTGCCCCGCCCGGTACGAGAGCAGCAAAATATAGCTTTTTCGAAGCGGTTTATATTTGGCTTGCCCAAGCTTCGCGCGAATGCTCTCATAGGCAAACAGCTCCTCCCGGTTAAATCGGTCTTTGCGGTAATTTGCCTTTCGCAGGATGTCGTCCAATGTCCAACCGGTATTGACGCCCATTTTTTTGAGCGGCAATTTCAGCACCGCGCGATAAATCTCGTCCTGCGTCTTCTGTTTCTCCGGATCCGCATAAGCCTCTCTCCGGAGTGCCCAGAGATCCGGCATATAATTTCCGGCTCTCCACTCGGCCCTGCACGCTTCCCCGCGCTGCGGATTGCAGGTCACCACAGCCTTGCAGAGGCAGTTGCCGTCATACTGTCCCTGCGCTAACACTTCTGCCATGTCGGCGGCACCGAATTGCTCGTCGTCGACATAATAGAGCAGCAGATTCACACCGAGGTCTCGTGCCTTCAGGAGTTTCCCGAGTTTTTGGATATCCTGCTTCTTTTCCTTTTCGTCTTTTCTCACCAGCGCGATGATTTCCTGCTCGTCGACAAGCTGCATATAGGTCTCAAAGCTCGTATCGCCGTCGATTTCTTCGTCGGTCCAGATGTAGGCAACCGGCTCTGCAACCAGTTTCACATGGTCCGCACCGTAAACTTCGGCCAACAGATTTTGATACTCTGTCTCAACCCGTTCGCGATACACAAAGGACATATAGTTATCCTGTTCCCGCAACGGATTCCCACTGTAATAAACATTGACCAGCTGATTGGTCCCGGCATACCTCTTTGTCTGAAAGGTCGCGGAAAGGGCAGTATGAGGCGCTGTCTTAGGCGTATACTCTGCCTCATAATAAGATGTCAGTGTGTCGCCGTATTTCGCGTATTTCCGGGACAGATAGTCGGCCGTCTGCCCTTTCGCCGCTGTGAGCGCCGCCGAAATCCGCTCATCGGTCTGTACCGCAGCTGTGTCCTTTGGCTGCTTCACCGTACCGCAGCCTCCCGCTGTGCACAAAAACAGCGCCGCCATTGTCAAGGCGACGCCTCTCTTCCATCCCTGCGCGCAGTTCTTTCCCATTCCGCTTCCCCTTTCAACCATCTGCCTTTCGGTCCGGTCTCTCTCGTTTTGCTCATACGGCGCAATCACTCTTCTGTTTATTTCCCGAAATTCATTCGTAATCTTGTACTATTGAATCTGTTTTATATCAACATTCTATGGCTTTTATTTACTTTAGTCAAGCTTATTCCCGCTTCCGTAAGCCGTCTGCGTTGACTTTCCACGGCTTTCCCGCTATTCTGACAATAAAAAAAGGATATTTTCACAATATGATGCGAGCAGCAACTTATGTCTCTCCCGTGCAGGCTGTCGCCGCCGTGCGGGACGGTGATTATATCGACTACGGTTTCGGCGGCAGTTTTCCCGAACTTCTGGACAACGCGCTTGCCGCGCGCACAGGTTCCGTCCGCCATGTGACCGTGCGCGGCGGTCTGGTCATCGCTCCGAAAATTGCAGTCCTCGAGGCCGATCCGGAGGGACAGTCCTTCCGCTATGAGAGCATTCACCTCGGCGACTACGAGCGGAAACAGTACCGCGCGGGGCGCATTACCTTTGTGCCGATTGCCCTCCGCCTGGTTCCGTTTTTATACCGCCAGGGCAAATTCCGCTCGGATGTCGCCTTTGTCCCGGTATCCCGCCCAGATGCCGACGGCAATGTGAGTCTCGGCACAGGCTGCTACCTCTGGAAGACCATCATCGACTGCGCAAGGACGGTCATCTTTGAGATCAACGAACACCTTCCCTTCCTGCCGGGTGTGGACGGCTCCAACCTCTGCCGCCTCGATGAAGCAGATATGATAGTCGAGGGCACACACGCGCCGCTGGCCGAGCGCACTTACCGCGCGCCTTCGGAGATTGACCGAAGAATTGCGGAGCTCGTGGTGAACGAGATTCCGGACGGCGCCGTACTCTCGCTCGGCGTCGGCACGGTTCCGTTTGCGATTGCCTCTGCCCTCGCGGACTCCGACAAAAAAGACCTCGGCTGCCACACCGGCACCATCAGCGACGCCTATCGGAAGCTGTATCTCGCGGGTAAGCTCACGAATGCAAGAAAGGAGTTCGACACCGGGCGCAGCAGCTTTAATCTCGCGATGGGCAGCTCTGACTTTTACGACTGGCTCCGCGAGAACCCGGACTTGTTCCGCCCCGACTCGATCGACTACATCCACGACCCGGCGCGCATCGGGAAACTGAGCCGTGTCATCAGCATTAACGGCGGCGTACAGGTGGATCTCATGGGGCAGGAGAACGCCGAGTCGGCAAACGGCATGCAGCTCTCGGGCATCGGCGGCCAGATGGACTTTCTCGAGGGCGCGTTCCGCTCGGCGGGCGGCTGCGGCTATATCTGCATCAATTCCTCCCGCCTCACAAAGGACGGCGTCCGGAAGTCGAACATACTCCCCTTTATTCCGGGCGGCAGCACGGTCTCCGCACCGCGCACGCTGATTGAGGCAATCGCAACCGAGTACGGCATTGCGCATCTCGCGGGCAAGAGCCTCGCCGAGCGACGCGAGGCCATGATTGCGATTGCACACCCCGACTTCCGCGATGCACTTCGCCTTGAAAAACCGGATCTCTCGCTCTTTCTCTGACGCGGGCGCAAAGGAACCGTGCTCATGAATTTCAATTTACTGCTGATTACACTGATTATTTTTTCCTGTATCTTCTTCAATAAAATCTCGTTCCGTTTCGGCATTCCGACTCTCTTTGTCTTTATTCTCCTCGGAATGGCCTTCGGAAGCGACGGCTTTGCGCGCATTTCCTTCAATAACTTTGCGCTCTCGGAGACGGTTTGCTCCGTCGCCCTGATTTTTATCATGTTTTACGGCGGTTTCGGCACCAACTGGAAAATGGCGCGCCCGGTGGCGCGCCAATCCGTACTGCTGTCGACGGCGGGCGTGTTTCTGACCGCTCTCTTTCTCGGGCTCTTCCTCTTTCTCTTGCTTCGGCGCGAGCTCTGGCTCTGCTTTCTGACCGGCTCAACCCTCGCCAGCACGGACGCGGCCTCCGTCTTCTCGGTGCTCCGCTCCCGGAAACTTGACTTAAAAGAGAATACCGCCTCGATTCTGGAACTCGAGAGCGGCAGTAACGACCCGATTGCCTACATGCTGACACTGGTCTGCCTCTCCTTTCTGACCGGCAAAGCCGATGTCGGCAGCATACTCCGCCTCTTGACCGCGCAGCTTGTCTTCGGCATCGCAATCGGCGTGCTCTGCGGCCTTCTGTCCTACCGCATTTTAAAGAGCGTTTCCTTTGAGGTAGACGGTTTCGACGTTATCTTCATCGCGGGCATTGCGCTCTTTTCCTATGCGCTCTCCGCGGCGCTCGGCGGCAACGGCTATCTCTCGACCTACCTGACCGGCATCATCCTCGGAAATGTGAAAATGAGCGGCAAGAAGAACATTGTCCACTTCTTTGACGGCTTGACCGGCCTCATGCAGATAGCGGTCTTTTTCCTGCTCGGCCTGCTCGCGACGCCCTCGCTGCTCCCGGGTGTTCTGGTCTCCGCGGTCTCGGTGTTTCTGTTCCTCACCCTGATTGCGCGCCCGCTCGCGGTGAAACTCCTGCTTCTGCCGTTTCGCGCGAGCAAGGGACAGAGCCGCCTCATTTCCTTTGCGGGACTCCGCGGAGCCTCCTCGATTGTCTTTGCGATTATGGCGGTGCAGACCTTAAAGAGCGACACGCGCTTTTTCCACATTATCTTCTTTGTCGTTCTCTTGTCTCTCCTGGTGCAGGGCAGTCTCCTGCCCTTTGCAGCGCGGCGCTTCGATATGATTGACTTAAGCAACGATGTCATGAAGACCTTCACCGACTACAGCGAGGAGCTACCGGTGCAGTTCATTCAGCTCACACTCGCCGAGGACAATGAGTGGGTCGGGAAACGCATTTTCGAGCTTTCCCTGCCGCTCCAGTTCCTGTTTCTTCTCATTGTGCGCGGCGAGCAAAAGCTGATTCCGAAGGGCAGCACACTGCTGGAAGCAGGCGACTCTCTGATTCTCTGCGCCCCCGCGGTGCAGACGAAAAACGCCATGCAGCTCTCGGAGATTGAGATTGACAAGTCGAGCGAATATCTCCACAGCCATATTCGAGACATAAATTTACCGCGCGGAGAGATTATTTTCCTCATCCGGCGCGGTAATCAAAGTATTATTCCGAACGGTCAGACCGAAATTCTTGAGGGCGATACCCTGATGCTGACGCGCCTCAAAGAGAAGGAGCGCTCGCCTCACTCACCGTCAAGAGTTCTGACATCAGGGCAATGAGCCCGACCCGGTAGCCTGCTGCGGAGAAAATCGCGCAGTCACGGCCGCGACGCAAAATGCTGAGCGGCAACTGACCGGGTTCCAGGAAGAGCTTGCGAGCCAGGACTTCCTCCTTGGCATCGTAATCCTCCGGGCAGGAAAATGCCTCGGGGAACAGGCTCTTCAGTGTCTTACAACTTCCTCTCTCTGCCGCGGCTACCTCTCTGAGGTAGAAGCGCAGGGAGAGTTTTTTTTGCGCGCAGAGCGCCTTTAGAGACTCTGTCTCCGCGAGAATTTCATTTGCGATGTGCTCACTCGGCTCTTCGCCCGGCGCCAGGAAGAACTCCATGGTAAACGGGGTCTCGTAAGCCTGCCCGCCGATTTCCGGAATGACAATCTTTCCGAGCAATTCCTCTGCCGTCACCTCCGGGAAGCTGAGCAAATGCGTTTTTTCTTCGCCGCCTGCGAGCGCAAAGGCCACGCGCTTTCCGTAGGCATTGCCGTTCGGCAGGCGCTTCTCGGTAAAGAGCTCATACTTGCCGTCCGGCAGAAGCAGCGTGAGCGTATTCTCTTCCCACTGCTTCTTTTCAAAATCCAGTTCCTTTCCGTCTCGGTAGAGCGTCCAGTGCTGTTCGTAGCGGAGCTCTCCCTCCGGCTTTTGAAGCGTGAGATGATTTCTCGCCGCATCCACCTCGCGGAAGGGGCGGAAGTCGCCGTCCGCAAAGAAGAGCGGTGCGCCGTCCTCATTTCTGAGTTTCACCGGAATGCCGCTGCCTCTTAGGCGGCGGAGTGCCGAAAGGATCTCCGCATCACTCAAGTTTTCGCTCGCAAGGCGTGCGCCGAGCATCTTCTGCTCGGCTGCACTGAGTTCCGCTTCGCCGCGGAAACGGCAGAGCGGCTCAAGGCCAAAGCGCTCCGGGAGTACGCCCTCCAGAAAGGCGCGCGCCGTGAGCGTTCCGACCTGCCGCATGGCAGCCTGAAACTCTGTCTCAAGCAGTTCTTCTCTTACGTCTATCCTGTCTTTTTCGGAGAGCGAAGCCACAAAGGCATTCCGATACATGCGCTCTTCCTGCGATGTCGCTCGCTCCAAAAAGGCACGCGTGCGGTCGCGGCGTGCAGCGCGCTTTGCCTTAAGCTTTTCATTGCAGCGCACATACTTTTCGCGGCCGAGTGCCTGCTCTTCCGCGGTCTGCTTGGGCGCGCTGCGGCTGCCGTTCGGCGCAAAGAAACGGAATTCTTGCTCTTCTGCCTCTTCTTTGCAGTCGCACTCCGCAATGCGCAGATCTCCCGCGCGGAGGTCAGCCATGACAGCCTTATTCTTGCCCGGGTGACGGAAGCGGACATACACACTGCCCTTTCCGAGGGAAACGGTCTTTTCGACACCCGCCTCCGGCTTGTACATTGAGATGGGGCGTATGCCCGCGCTGTTTAGGAGGCAAAGCTCCACGAGTTCCGCATCTTCCGCCTGAACGGTCAGTTTCACCGGATCCGCATAGCGCGCAAGCTGATTCAAGTAGAGGACACCGTTCTGACCGCCGAGTATCTCTTCTCCCGCGAGGGTTGCGCGGTCCAGCGCCGTGTCGGCCGCGGGTGTCAACGGATAATAGCGGGCGTGCACAAGCATGGCGCGCGCAGCCGCCGCAATGAACCAGCCGTTGTCATCCTTCTCCGTGGGCTCGCAGGCACCCGCAAAGTGCCAAGCGCCGTCCACCCAATACTCAACCCAAGCGTGATTGTCCTCGCAGTGCGCCCACCAGGGTGCATAGACCTGGCGCGCCGGAATGCCGACTGCGCGGAGCGCATTGACATAGAAGACCGACTCTTCACCGCAGCGCCCCTGCCCGGACTCCAAAAAGCCCGCCGCGGAAATGGTTCTGCTGTCGCTCGACACATAGCTGCCCTCGGAAGCGCAGGCATAGTTCACCGCGCGCGCAAGCGCTGCACCGCTCAGTGCCTCTTCGCCCTGTTCCGCCAAGTGAGCGGCAATGCAGTTTGCGAGCTTTTCCCGGACCGGGCGGAACTCCTCGTTGTTGACGCGCGGCAAAAGGACGTACTGGAGGAAATAGCTCTCCGGGAGTTCACGAACTGCCGCACGCTCACGGTAAAGCCTGAGCGTGGGGCGAAGGAAGGAGAGCAAAGTCTCGGGCGAGAAGTCATAGCCGCAGAGATCGCTCTCCGGAAGCAGCGCATAATAGTAGCGGAGCGCCGTTCTCTCACCGCTGGTCAGCGTTCCCGCAGCGGCAACACTCGCGCGGTAGCCCGCTCTCAGCCCTTCACACTTTTTGAGGCGCGCAAAGAAAGCCTCGTTGATTTCCCGCTCCGTATCCGCCGTGGGGTGCCAGTCCTCCGGATTCCGCTCGCGGTCAAGGCGCTCCAGCACTTCTCTTGCCGCTTTCACCTTTTCCGCAGAAGTATAGCTCCTACTGTACTCGCTGAAGCCCGGCAGCCCCATGGAGACGCCCTCTCGCCGGAACTGCATGGGACTCTCCCCGTTTACCTTGCCGGACATATGATACGAGAGAATCCCGGTCTCGCGGTAAAGCGCCTCGATTTTTTCCGCCGAGACACCGGAGCCCGCCATAAGCCGAAGGCTCTTTGCCTCCTGTGCGAGAGAGGCAAGGGCTACGACGCCCTCTTCAGCGGTATTTGCCTGACCGGAAGTAAGGATGCGCGCTATCCCGAGTTCCTCCGCTGTCCGAAGCGCCTCAAAGGGATCCTTACAGAGATCAAAGCAGCGGTGCAGGGTGACCGGTCTGCCGCCGCAGTGCTTCATGAGTTCCGCAATGCGCTCACGGTCCAAGCTTCCGTCGGGTTTCAGCATACCGAGCACAAACCCATCCGCCCCGGCCGCCTGAAAGCGCTCTGCCTCCGCCGCGAGCTCTCGGCACTCTTCCTCCGTATAGCAGAAATCGCCGAAACGCGGACGCAGCATGACAAAGAGCGGCAGCGTGACCCGCTTTCTCAGTTCTGAAAATAAGCCGAAACTCGGCGTGACGCCACCTATCTCTAAGCTCCCGCAGAGTTCCAGACGGTCCGCCCCGCCTGCTTCCGCAGCAATGCCGGACTCCACGCTGTCCACGCAAACTTCAAGTTCAAATCCCCTATTCTCGTTCTCCTGCACTTCTTTTTCCTCCACCGGATGTTGTTAACGCAAGAACAGGAAAAACAACGCGAGTATCCCGGCAATCACCACCACGGCGCCTGCCAGTAAGCTCACACCGAAACCGATAATCCCGATTGCCGCGAGCAGTATGTAGCCGATCACGCCAAAGGTAAGGCTGAGCGCCTTACCGATAATACGAAACAGAAGACCCGTGCACTTTAAGATGAGCCACATGAGCAAAGCAAAAATTAAAAACGGCATATATCCTCCCTTCTCTTACGACTCCAGAAATTTCATATTCGGCCAGAGCTTTCTGACCCTTTCTTCCGGATAGTAGCGGTCTATAAATTCCTCCACGACGTTTGCCGCCTCGGGCTTTGTAAGCCTCGCGTTGGCGCGCACCATGACGGCCGCCGTGACCAGCATATCACAAGTTAGGAATATCGCGATGCCCCAACTGAGCACCAGGCCGAGTACCGGTGTGATTTTCTCAATCTGCGCGGAAATCGGCGGGTACGCGTAGCGGAGCCAGACAACCGAGAGCAAGCCCCAGAATACCATAAAGGGCACATTGGTTCTCCCGTCTATATTCAGCGGGATATGACTGTAATCCCAAAACTTCATGCCGAAAAAGGCCTCGGTAAAGACCGAACAGAGATACTCAAAGGCACCGCCGAAGAAGAAGCCGGCAAAGAATATGCTCAAATTATTTTTCTTCTCGACACGGGATAAGACCAGCGTCAGGACGACCGCCCCAAGTCCCCAGACAATGCTAAACGGCCCGAGCACCAGACTGGAGCGCCGCATCCAAACGCCCGCCGTAAAATAGACATAGAAGGTCTCGATGACATCGCCGATCAGAGCACAGAGAAACAGCATCCAGACCAGTTTTCCGAAGCTGATACCCTCCGCAAAGACCACGCCCTGCGCGCGGAGTTCCCGCTCTGCCGCCTCAATGCCGCCGCTTTCGGTCTGCCGGAGTGAGGGATACACGCGGTATACCCTGTCCCAGAGATGCTCGGACAGCCGTTCACCGAGTTTTTTCTTATGCATCTGCAAAAATTGCCGTTCCGCGGAGTCCGCGACATAACGCGCCAAAACAGCCACCAGCACGAGGTCACTAAGTAAAACGAACATCAACACCCCGGCAATGATGCGCAGCGCGAGTACAGGCAGCAGAGAAATGAAAGAAAAGAGCAAAGGCTGCACGACGATCAACAGGGATTCATAAATTGCGCTGAGCCCGAGCGCCCATAATAAGCGCAACATAAAATTAGGTCGCAGTTTGATTCTGCCTAGGGCAGAGCGCTTCTTTCGGAGCAAACGCTCCGCGAAGAACTCCGAAAGGTACCCGATTGCCAAGGTCTGCACCAAGCCGAACAAAAAGCGTGAGCGCTCCGGCATCTCCCCGCTGCTCACCAGAATTAAATTTGCCATGGCCGCACCGTGCGTTAGGAGCAACGGTAAATCCAGAATACCGCAGTTTACAAAGCGCTGTTTTTTGAGGCTGAAAAATAAAGTCTCAAGCACCCACGCCGCAAAGGCGTAAAAAAAGAAGTACAGCACCAAATCCGTGCCGCCGAATAATCTCATGCTTTTCCCTCACGACGCTCCCGGGGAGACGCCGCTGTCAAAAAAGCTGCGGCTTTGACCCCGCAGCTCTCTCTTATTTTTTCAGTACCAGACCGTCGTGGTACGCCTTGCCGACCACCGGCCCGATCACGCGGTAGCTCATGCTCGAAATGTCAAACATGATGGGGCGTAGCTTATCATAGTCCACTTTGCCGTCCGTTAAGACCGCTTCGTCCGCCTGCATCGCCACAATCTCGCCGACCAAAAGGCCGGTCTCATCGCTGTAACTTTTCACCTTGCACTCTAAGGTGACCGGGTACTCTTCAATAACGGGTGCGTTCACATGCGCGCTCTTTCTCACATGGCAGTCCGCTTGTTCGATCTTATTGATCTTATTGCCGCTCTCGATGCCGAAATAATCGGAGATGACCACCGTGCTCTCGGTTGCAAAGGCGACCGTAAAGCCGCCCGTCTTCTTCAAATTATCCGTGGTCTTATGCTTTGCGAGCTGGATGGTAATTTCCCCGTAGTCACTCTGCATGCCCCAGGCTGCATTCATTGCGTTCGGAACACCGTTCTCATCGTAAGTTCCGATAATAAATACGGCCTCCGGTGTGATAATCGACTGTTTTGCACTGAATTCCCGCTGCATACGCCTTTCCTTTCCGAGCGCCCGACATGGGCTTCTCTCAGCCTGTTATAGCAGGTCTATCACAATCTTGCAATGCGAACCGCCCGCGCACACGCGCTAGCATGGTCTCAAGATCCAGCACGCCGCGCGCAAAACCGCGGCGCACGAGTTCCTCCGGTACATAGCAGTCAAACTTTTCAAAGACCGGGACCTCGCGCTCGTAGAGCAACTCTTCCGGCGCAAAGTCTTTTTGGGCCTCGTCGAGCAAAATCTCAAAGAACTCCTCTTCCCCGACCTCCATTGAAAAGATCATATAATACGGCCGCGCGGAGGTGAAGCCCCTGAGACCGAGCCTATCCTTACAGCGCAGCTTTAAAAAGCGCTCCAGCGCGAGAAAGGCATAACTCCCAAGCCAGGGAAAGAGCGCCCATATTTTTTCACCGAGCGGCAAGAGCGAAGTCTTTTTAAGCCGCGTGCGCGCTGCCAGCGTTCGCGCTTCCAAAAGCCGCCCCGCCGCATTCCTCTGTAGATAGGGATAAATCTGCTCTTCCAGAAGCGCCTTCCGCATGCGCTCCAGAATGCGCGTTTCGATCGAGCCCGAAACATCGCCGAAGTACGCCGGAACCCTGCCCTTGATTAAGGTGCAGAGCACGGTGTGCGCCTTATGATCCACCTCGTCCACGGCCCAGACCCGCCCCGCAATCGCGATTTTTTCGCCCGCGGGCGGCGGCTTCACAATGGTTCCCAGGGTCTCGCTCCCGGTTCGCACCGTGTACTCCACATTCTCCTGAAAAACCGCATAGAACTTATGATTGTTCACCACACGCTCTCCCGCGATGCCGATGATGAGCCCGCCTTCCGCCGTGCGGTTGATGTGATCGATGCGGAGTAAATGCTGTAAGAGGAAGCCGTACTCCTCCTTCGAGATGCGTTCAAACGGCGTGAGCGTCAAGACGCGGAGCACAAGCTCCCGTGGTGTGAGTTCTCCCTCCGAGGCAAGTGTACTCATGGTCTGGTGGTAGAGGAGACTGTAGGGCAGACGCCGCGTGTCCGGCGGCTCCACATAGCGCTCCTCCGCGTAGAGCTGCACCAAGGCAATGCCCTGCAAAAGATACCAAGGAAAGGCCTCCGGAAGCGAAGCCCGCGCTTCGGCTGGCTCTTCCCGCATCACGAACCAGAGCTCCGCGGGGGCACCGCGCCGCCCCGTTCTGCCGAGCCTCTGCAAAAAACCGGAGACCGTAAACGGCGCATCGAGCTGAAAGGCGCGCTCCAGCCTGCCCACGTCAATGCCGAGCTCCAAGGTTGCCGTCGCGCAGATGCTCTTTAAGGAGTCCGCGCGCTGCATCTCCTCCTCCGCGCTCTCGCGGTAGGAGGCCGAGAGATTCCCGTGGTGAATGAGAAAACGATCTTGTTCTCGCATGGCCTCGCAGTACTGCCTTAACTCCTGACAGACCAGCTCGCACTCCTCGCGGGAGTTCGTAAAAATGAGGCACTTTTTGCCGGCGCTGTGGGCGTAAATATAGCCGAGACCGGGATCTGCCCCCCGCGGCGCGCTCTCTAACGCCCGGTCAAGCGGCAACGTGGGAAAGCGCGTATCCCCTGTGCCCGACTGCGGCCCCGTCTTCCAAAAGTGTTCGAGCGATAAGCGCCAGTGCTCCTTCCCGGGCTCCATGCGCGGAATCGCGGTCGCACGACCGCTCCCCGCGGCGAGCAGGCGCCCCACTTCCTTCGGATTGCCTATGGTCGCGGAGAGCCCCACCCGCCGCGGTCTGCAGCCCGAGAGCCGCATAAGACGCTCAATCAGGCAGAAGGTCTGCCGCCCGCGGTCCTGCCGAAGCAGCGCATGAATCTCATCGATCACAATAAAGCGTAAATCCGAAAAGAGAGTCGGAACCGCCGCCTTCCGATGGAGAAGCAGAGCTTCCAGCGACTCAGGCGTAATCTGTAAAATCCCCTCCGGGTGCTTGATAAGCCTCTCCTTTGCGCTCCGCGAGGCATCTCCGTGCCACTTGGTAACCCGTATGTCCGCGCGCTCGCAAAGCCGGTCGAGGCGCTCAAATTGATCGTTGATCAGCGCTTTCAAGGGTGCAATATAGAGCACGCCGACCGAGGTAGCGGGTTCCTCCGAGAGCAAGGTTAAAATCGGAAAAAAAGCAGCCTCCGTCTTTCCGGAGGCTGTGGCCGCTGAGAGCAGCAGGTTATCCCCGCTGTTAAAGAGCACATCTCCCGCCGCATTCTGCACGGCGCGGAGCGACTGCCAGCGCTCGCGGTAAATAAAGTCCTGAATGAAGGGCGCATAGCGCCGAAAGATATCCATGCTCTGTCCTCAAAAGGAAAAATCAAAGGGCGCATCGTCCCCGCCGCCGGTTTTCCTTAACTCGCTCGCAACACTCTCTAACGCCTCGCCGCTCTCTTCCGGCTTAAGCAACTGCTCCATGCTGCTCTCCGGTTCCCGATGCAGCGCGTCCAGTAGAAAAATAAAGTCGCGCGTCATCTCCCGCGGTGTAATCTGTGCGCTCGCCCCGACCCTCGCATAGCAAGTCCGCACAAAGAGTTCCAATTCGTCGGTGCGGAAACACCGTGCATCCCCGTAGAGTGCCGCATGCATGTCGGAGAGCTTCTCCGTAAGCACCAGCATCTCCTCCGGCGTGAGCGCCTCGAGGCGGAGCACCGGCGAAAATAAATCTTTGCTTCCCGCCCGGGAAAAGCGGCTCTCCGCAAGCCGCGAAGAAAGTGCCTCGTAGCTAAAGAGACCGCGGCGCTTATCCTCGAGTGCCTCCGGCGTCGCTCCCATCCAGATTCCGATGTGCTGCGCCTTCCCCTGCATCATGTCGTTGTACATGGTGAGCAGCACCTCGTAGTTATACTGCCTTGCAATCGCATTCGGAATCTTACAGAGATTCGCCGCCTCATCGAGCAGAATCAGTGTGCCCGCATAGCCCGCGCGGCGAAAGAACTGCGAGAAGAGTTTGATGTAATCGTACCAGTTCTCATCGCTCACAATGAGGTTGATGCCGAGCGCCTCCCGCGCTTCGCGCTTATTCTCATACTCCCCGCGAAACCACTTGAGTATCCGTTCTTTTCTCTCATCGTCGCCCTCCGCCCCCGCGAGATAATAGCCCCGCAGGAGCTTGGCAAACTCAAAGCCGTGCACCATGTCTTGCAGCGAATCGACCGCAGTCGCAATCTTTTTTTCGACCAGCGCAAAGAAAGCCCTGTCCTCCCGGAAGCCGCCCTGCTCCTCCGCAGCTGCCTGCTCCGCCTGAGAAACCCAGCGGTCTAAAATAAGACGCAGCGCGCCGCCCTCCGGTTTGGTCTTGGTCGCCAGATTCGCTATCAGCTCGCGGTAAGTCGCAAGCCCCTGCCCCTTGCTGCCCTGCAAACGCCGCTCCGGCGATAAATCCGCATCCGCAACCACAAAGCTCTGCTCAAAGACATAGTTCCGCATGGTCTGCAAGAGAAAGCTCTTGCCCGCGCCGTATTTTCCGATCAGAAAACGAAAGGAAGCGCCGCCCTCCGCAATGAGTTCCGTGTCGCGAAGCAGCGCCGCAATCTCCTCCTTCCTCCCGACCGCAATGTACGGCAGGCCGACGCGCGGCACCACGCCGCTCTGCAGGGAATTTAAAATTGCCTGTGCAATGCGCCGCGGCACGGCGCGTCCCGTCTCACTCATCCTCTGTCTCCCACAATAATGTCTCAATCTCTTCCCGGTAATCCGGCACGAGGAAGAGTTCCTCACCCTCGGACGCAAGGCAAATATCTTGAAAACAATCATACAGCTTCTCGTTGACCCGCTCGGCAAAGAGGCTTGTCAAACAATGCGCCGCGCGCAGTTCCGCGCGCACGCTCTCCCCGCGAAGCAAGGCCGCAAGGCAGCGGCGTTCGAGCGCATCCAACATTTCTGTTCTTTCCGCTTGGTCTCTTTGCTTCGTTTCGCTTCTGTTCGCAAGCTTTGCACCGGCCGCCGCAAGGCGAATCCCCTCTATCTGCCGCGATGCGCCTTGTTGTCCCTGTTTGCCCTCTCCGCTCGCATTACTCTCTGCGGTGCCTGTCTGCTTGCAATCCTCGCCGTTCATACGCTCCGCTAAGCCGGAGCCCTTCTCCGCAGGAAGCTTCTGCGCTTCCCGCCGCCGCAGTTCTTCCCGCTCGGCCCCGGTCTCTGCCTCCGTGAGCAGGGCCGCCGTTGTGACTGCGGCCGCCGCGCGTATGTCCGCGAGCTTTTCCCGCCGCACGGGGACCGCCGCAAGCTTTTGCGCCGCCTCCATAGCCTCACAACTTTCAAAGGCACGCGAAAAGGACTCTTGCAGCGCGGCATCCTGTGTCGCAGACGCGGTTTTCGAAGCCTTGCCGCGCAAATAACGAACGCGAAGCGCTGTATCCGCCTCTTTTAAAAAGGCAAAGAAGCGCTTGCTGTCAAACTGCTGCCGCAAGTAGCTGTATTCCGTAAAGCCGTTTCCCGTCGCCGCGAAACTGCGCAGCTCATTCAGTTGATAGGAAAACGCTTGTCCCGCGTTCTCGCAGACCGCATTAAGCCGCGGCGCATCCGAAAAGGGCTTCCACTCGCGCATGCGCATGTTTCCGAAGCAGGCCGCAAATAAAAGCGGCGCACAGCTTCTCCAGATTGCGGCATAGTAAAACGCTGCCTTGTCCCCGAGTCCCTTGACGCTCCGCGCTTCTGTTAGCTTCTTGCCGCCTAACTCCGCAAGTGCCGCAAAAACGGCTTCATCGCTCTGCTTCTCCGGCTCCCGCAGCACGGTGAGCGCCTCGTCCCAATGCCTGAGCGCGGGGTTTTCATACGCCCGCACGCGCGCCGCATCCACACGGTTTAACACCGCGTACTCAAAACGCCAATTTTTAAAATTCCGCTGCAGAGCCTCGCTCCCGTGCCCCGCAGAAAAAAAAGCAGACGCAAAGGCATCCATGCAATCAAGCGCCTCGGCAGCATTCGCCGCGCCGACCCCCAGCATGAGTTCGCTGAGATAGAGATACACAAAGGCATCGCAGTGTGCAGAGACCTCTCCTCGCCGTAGCGCCGCGCGCCAAGTGAAATAACCGCGGAGCTCGTTCGGCGTCAAATCGCGATACTCCGGCTGATAGAGAGGGACCGTGCCCGCAAAGGGGCTATTGTCCTCATAGTCCTCCATGGCACGCGCCGCAGAGAGAAAGTCCTCACAGGCGTAGATTGCCTCTATCCGCGCCGGAAGCTCGCTACGCCCCGGTATAGCCGTCTCACGGTAATACCCTTCCACCTTCTCTGCCTCTTCCTCCACTGCAAGATCAAACACATGTAACAGGAATGCTCGCTCCGTTTCCGCACCAAAGCGCACACCGAGCCAGCCCGGCATGCGAAAGCCCTGCGTGAGATAGTCCCGCGCAGGCAGCTCGCGAAACGCGCTGTACTTTAAATCACAGCGCTCCCTGATTCTTCCGCCCGCATCCCGCTCCCGCATGAGCAGCGCAATCCACTTTCCGCTTGCCGGAGAGACTAAGACCGAGAGTCCCGGCATCTCCCGCCACTTGTGCAGCTCTTCGATATGATGGCGCTCCCGCGCATAGCTAATGAGTTCCGACAGTCGCACAGCCCGTTTCTCCGAATGTATGTTCTGATTTCAGTGTAGTCAAAACATACGTTCTTGTCAAGTTTCGTCCTCAAACCAGGCGACTGCCCGCACCGGTGCACCGTCACTGTTTTCGAGCTTCAGCGGGAAACAACTGAAGGAAAAGAGTTCTTCGCCGCAGAGCCCCAGATTCTTGAGATTCTCGATGTTCACGATATCCTTCTCGCGGAACAGCTTCTTATGCCGCGGCAGTCCGGCATCCGCAATCGGGTCGAGGCCTATCACATCAAAACCGATGCCCTTATATGCGCCCCGAATTACGAAGTCGAGCGCCGCATCATTCAGACAGGGATAGTCGCCGAAATAGTTCTCGCTCCCCCAACGCTTGTCCCAGCCGAGGTAAAAGAGAAGAAAGTCCGCCTTCTCGGCCTTCTCCCCGTAGCGGGTGATGTGGGCAAGCGTAATCTCTTCCCCTTCCTTCAGGCTGCTGCAATCAATCACAAGTGCCTTGCCGATGAACTGCGACGCCGGGAATTCGTCCAGCGTGGTGCGCCCCGGAAAGAGGTGCGACGGCGGGTCCATGTGCGTACCCGTGTGCGTGGTCATCCTTAAAAGACTCTCCCGAAAACCATCCTTTTCATATACGCTCACCGCTGTGAGAGTCGGCGTCTCCGTGCCGGGATACACCGGCATGTTTTCTTTAATCGTGTGGCTTAAATCAATGACTCTCATTTCTTTCCCTCGTAACGTTCCAAGCGGTTCTTTTATTGGCGCAAGCGAGCACTTTGACTGCTTCCGCTCCTAAACTGAAGCGACAACGTGAACTGTCGGGACTCAGCTACACTGAATCTGACAGGAACGCAGAGTCTCCAGCGCCGCCGCATGTTTTTCCGGCGTCACACCGGCGCAGCAGGCGGGATCCACGGAAATCTTCACTTCCGGAAGCCACGCCTTTAAGAGCAGTGCGTTCGAAACCACGCAGATATCCGTGCAGAGGCCGATGAGTTCAAGTTCCACGCTCTCCCGCACCGCGCGCTCTTTCACAGCCGCTGCGAGTCCCGTCGAAGCAAAGGTACCCTTGTCGAAGATATGGTCTTTCGGAATCAACGCCGCGATTTCCGGATTTAGTTCCCAGCCCGCCGTCCCGCGAATACAGTGCTGCACCGGAAGATAGTGCCCCTCCTGCGTATTCAGATAGTCCTCGCCGTGCGTATCCCGCGTCGCAAAGACATCCTCCGGCGCATAGCCCTTGATTTTCTCTATAACCGCCGGGACTATGGCACGCGCCTCCGCCGTTCCGAGTGCGCCGTCGATAAAGTCTCGCTGCATATCTATAACCACTAAGATTTTCCGCATGATTCTCTCCTTTTATCTGTCAAAGCTATCCATTAAACCTTCAACGAAACAGTTAACCCGCAATGCCTAACAAATCTCGCTCCGTGCCTTAAAACACAGCGGCTCCGGCGAAACAGTTGTCCTCTTGATGCCTGTTATTCCGTTCTCCACTCTGCGGTCTCCGAAAGGGCACGCCGCGGCCCGGCAGCCGGTGCTTCCGCCGCATAGCCGAGCGCCAACAACGCGTAGAGCTCACTGTCTCCGCCCGCCTCCGCTCTTAACTCCGCCTGCGCAAAGAAACTGTCGCAAATCCAGAGACTGCCGATACCGAGCGCCGTCGCCTGCAGACACATGTTCTCGATGGCCGCACCGACCGACTGTGCCGCGCAGATTTCCGTGACCCGCTGGTCTAGCGTCATGGTCGCAGAGAGCGGCCGTGCAATCGGCGATGTGATTAGGATAACTGCTGCCGCCTCCCGCATCACCCGCAGGGTCTCAAATGCCCCGTCCAGATAGTGGCGCGTATCGGGCAGCATGGGGGAATGCCGCTCCCGCTCGATACCCGCCTCCATGGCCTTGCAGACCCGTTCCTTTGCCGCCCCCGTTGTCACGACGAAATGCCAGGGTTGCAAGTTCTTCGCCGAGGGTGCCATAGAACCCGCGTTCAAAATTTCCTCCACTTGCTCCTTGGAAAGCTCCGTCGGCAAAAAATGTCGTATACTCCGCCTCGCCTTGATTGCATCCACCATCATCATGCTCCTCCTAAATCAAATCATAGCATAGACAACGCACATGCGCGCGGGCAGATTGACAGCGCTTTTTTGCTTTGCTATACTCCCCTGAAATTTACGAGACACGCGGAGGACATATCAACACATGATAGAACGAAACGAAATACCGCTTTTTGAATATGATGCGACTTCCTCCGAAGTGATTCCGCCTGCGCATGAATTCGGAGACTGCCGCTTTCCGAAAAAGTGCCTTTTTGCCTTCCTCGGCGATACCATCCACCGCTACGCCGAGGCAAAGCATGCAGAAAAGCGCTGCGAATTTCGCACCGTCTCCGCCACCTACCCCATCTATGTGTTTGAGGAAAACGGCGAAGAAATCTGTCTTGCGCAGGCGCCGATCGGTGCGCCGCCCGCAAGTTCCCTGTTGGATGCACTGATTGCAAGCGGTTGTCACAAAATTCTGGCACTCGGCTCCTGCGGTGTGCTGGAAAGGCTCCCGGAAAATGCGTTTCTGGTTCCGACCCGCGCGCTGCGCGACGAGGGCAGCTCCTACCACTATCTGCCCGCTTCCCGCTATATCGAACTTGACAGCGCAGTGCTCACGGTCATAGAAAGCGTACTGAAAGCAGAAGGCCTCCCCTTTGTCCCCTGCACCACTTGGACCACGGATGCTTTTTACCGCGAGACCAAGGATATGGTCGCATACCGCCGAAACGAAGGCTGTCTCTGCGTCGAGATGGAGTGTGCGGCGCTCGCAGCCTGTGCCCGCCTCCGCGGCGCAAGCTTCGGACAGCTGCTCTTTACGGCCGACTCCCTCGCCTGCATCCATGACTACGACGCCCGTAACTTTGGGCGGGATGCGCACGAAGACGCCCTCTTACTCGGGCTGCGCATCTTGCGGGAGATGTAAACCGCGCCCCTATTTCGCTGACACAGAAAGGAGTTCCATGTCCGAGACCGCCGCGCTGAATGATGACTTTGCCTATGCCGTGCTCTCCGCCGTCGCGGAAATTCCGGAGGGCAAAGTTGCCACTTACGGACAAATTGCCCGCTTAATCGGGTATCCAAAAAACGCGCGCCTCGTGGCGCGCGTTCTCTCGCATGCGGACTATTACGGCGACTATCCCTGTCACCGTGTGGTAAATGCAAGCGGCCGCCTGGCCCCCGGCTGGGCAGCGCAGGCTAAGCTACTGCAGGAAGAAGGCGTTGCGTTAATCGACGCAACACATGTGTCCCTCCAAAAATATCAGTGGAGTATGTGACCCTTTTATCATACCTTCTGCATACAAGCAGACAAACACTTGCCTCAGTTCTTTCTGCCGAAGTTCTGAACCCAGTGCGGCGTTCCGTCCTGTGCCGAATAGCCGACGCCAATCGAATCATAATTCGGATTCAGAATATTGGCCCTGTGTCCGCTGGAATGCATCCAGGAATCCATAACCGAAGCCGGGTCCTGCTGGCCCATGGCGATATTCTCACCCCGATAACTGTAGCCTCCCGGATAAGCCGTATAGCACTTTGTGCCGTCCGGTCTGTCATGCGAGAACAGCGTTTCCAGTTCCTCCGCGCGTACATCTGCCGTATTCATCAGAGCTGTGTCCTTTTTGAGCGGCGAAAGTCCCTGCTTTGCTCTCTCCTGATTGACCAGCGCAATCACCTGATCCTCGTATTCTTCCGGAGAAGCCGAATCGTTTCCAGCATTCGAACGCTGCCAAGCGTCCGCATCATCTGCGGTCGTATCGGTATTGTCGGTGATGATTCGATTGACAGTCGTAGTCTGCCTATTTGACTGCGGCTGATATACACCGTTGCCATCGACATAATAACCGTCCGGCGTATAGCCGTTTGCAAGCATACGACCGCCATCCGTCGGGCTCAGATAATACCAGTTTCCGTTCACATTAACCCAGCCGACACGCATCGCACCGCTCTCGGTATCCATGTAGTACCAGCCGCCGCCATCCCGCACCCAGCCGGTCTCCATGTATCCGGCACTGTCCATACTGTACCAGGTGCCGTTGATTGAAAGCCAAGACGACTTCACATAGCTTCCGTTCGAGAGCTGATACCACCAGCCCCGACCGTCCCGATTCCAGCCGTAGTTGCCGGCAAAAACAGGCGTAGCCATGAGCATGGTGCCAAGTGCCACTGCCGCCGCAAGGAAAATGTTCTTCTTCATCTCTGCCCCCTGTTTTGAAATGATTGCTTAACTTTAAGCAATCTTAACAATTATCATTCTACTCATACGCCGAACAAATGTAAAGGCAGCCCCCTCCCTTGGCATCATGATGCATCTCAAAGATGCATCATGATGAAAGTTCCCAGCCAAAAGCAGAAAAAAGAAAGCAGCCCTCTGATTGCGATATTGCGATTCCTTCTGTGACCTGTCAGCTTATATTCGATATCCGAAAGGTATGAGCTTATCCCGGCGCCGATAAACAGATAAAGGCCGATTAAATAGATAATTGCCGCATATCCCATAGTGCTACCTCCTTAGACTATCCCAACGCGTTTCTATATTGAGAGTCTACCACAGGACCTGTACCAAATTTCGGACTCGATAGGCTTTCGTATTCTTCTTCTAATCACGGCACTCGTCTAATTCGACTTCTCGGATTCCGGCAAGATACCCTCTATGCGGGCTTGTCTTTCCAGTTCAGCTATGATCAATCGCAGAAATCGAGAAACAGAACCGGTTGCATATTACCGATACATGGAAGTATAGTCCTCGCATGCGGATGAACTGTTTCGCGCGAACAGGAACACGGTATATCGTAGGCATTCATATAAACATGTTGTATAGTAAGAATCGCAAACGCCGAAAGGAGACAGAAAGGTTGAAGAAGAGAATTTTTGTTTTGATAACAGCAGTGGCAATGCTTGGATCTGTCCTCGTTGGTTGCGGAAGCGAGAAAAGCGAAGTTGAAACCACAGCCAGCACTTCTGTTCAAGCGTCCGCCGAAACAAGCGCAAGCCCTAAGCGCGAAGTAAAGATGTATACCTATAATGACGGAACATACGGCCCCTACAACATTCCGTCCTATGACGAAAACAACCAATATGCGCAGAGACTCAAAGAAACCTACGCATCCGATGCATACCCAGGGGTTTACATTGCCAAGGTAGATAAGGGTTGGATCTGGTATTGGGAGCCTGAGACGGACGACGGAAATTATTACTATATCGGCAGCGTAGATAATCCCAATTATCTTCAGGGCGATGATCTGAATCGCTTTCTTATGGATATTAGAATCAACCTGAATAAGTTCATTGAGAAGTGTGATGCGGGAGAACTGCATCCTATCGATCTCGATGGCGACGGAAGCATTTCTTATCCCGAAGCGTATATTCAGTCCTTCTTTGCGATTCAATCAAATCAGGATAAGCCCTATAACGGTTTGATTACCTTTTTTGATTTTGATGATATTCTATGGGAATAAGCCCGAAAAAATGCTTTGATTGATTTTCCTAAAGAAAACGCATGTAGCGTGATCCCCGTTAAGCGCGAAAGGAGGTTTGAATGAGAATCAAGTTCACCGAAGAAGAGAAGCGATTGTTTGATAAAGTCATGCCTTATGCAGCGAAAGGAGGAGGAATTCGCCCGGATGCACCTCCGGAGATTCAAGCTATCTATGCCAGACTGGTAGAGATAACCAACCAATATCTGAGCCCGTATTCGACACCTATGACACCTATTCATAAGGATTCTTGCGATTTATCGGACGATAACCAAGACAACTGAATCACAGCGATGAAAGCACAGCTATAACGGCTGTGCTTATTTTGTGCTCAGGGTGGCGGGGTAAGGTCGACATGCCGCCTTCATTCCATTAATCCCAGTAAACGTGATTCTGGGCAGCGATGTCATCATATATTCTCTGAATCTTTCTCCCTTCCTCATCCGGTTCGTCGTTATGCGCGACAATGTTATCAACGACCGCATCATCTACAGCATCTAATAGCGCATCAACATCATCGGCAGATATCAATTCTTCAATATTTTCGATATAAGGTCTCAGCACCTCAATCTGCTCAACCGTTATAATCACGTTTTTCTCCTTTCGCTTTTGAATGGGAAGAAGTTACTTGCACAATATTTCCCGGGTCCGGGTGACTGATACGGATTATTGCCGCGGGTGCGGGGAAGTCACCATTAGGAACACCGGGCGCGGGCTGTAAAGGCAATTATTGCCGCGGGTGCGGGGAAGTCACCCATCATAGCTCCAACCATAGGTGGCTTCAAACACCTTCCGGCGATGCTCCTTAATCATTTCCAGGTAGCGCTTTAAAGCGTCTTTCGCCGCCTGTGGTGCGTTTTCTCGTAGCTTTCCGGCTTCCAGATAGGGCTCAAAAATAGCTGCTAATGCGAGTTCCTCTTCGGTATACCTAAGAACCATCCCTGTTTTCTTTCTTCTGCATCATCTATTTAACTCATTTCAAGGCCTCATGCCCTCTTAACGCATCAGTACTATCTCCGTCCTGAAATCTCATCCGCACTGACTTCAATCGTTTCCCAGTCAGGCCCTTCCAGATCCACGTCTACAATGTACTCAACATTTTCCTTTAGGATTTCTACGATTGTAGCTGTTCTGCCATCTTTCAAAATGACTTTAGAATACTGCGGATACTGTTCCATTATTTTGCTCCCTATTCGTGACTTATACACCGGTCATACGGTAGATACCTACGTCCCGGATTCACAAGGCCAGAAGCACTCTTGTGTGCGGGGAAAACTGCCCTTAATCATTCAACTCCTCTTCAGAAGGCACAGAAAACAGATCTTCTCGGCTATACTCGCCCTCTTTGATTTTGCCTTCTTCCAGCAAAATTCTTATAATTTCATCCTGTATCTCCTGTCGGGTCATCTTTTTTATCCGCTCCGGGAGCTCGAACTTGTCATTGATTACTTCTACAGCGTCGCTCTTCTTCCTCATCTAATTTCCTTTCGTGTCATGTCGTACGCGGTACTGAATTTCAGAAGCGCCACCTTCTGCGCATCCGCTGTAGCTTCTGTTCAACGCATAGATTGGAATCACTCCCGCGTGAGTGAGAAAACTATCCAACTCTTTCTACGTTTTGATTTTATCATATTATCTGTCCAAAATTTCGGTCTCAATTAAAACTTCGGTTTCCTCAATCCCCAACAAAGAAAAACTATCAAGTAAACAAGCGCGCAATCAAAGCATGGGGTGACGGGAGTCGAACCCGTGAACAAATACCGGCTCGATAAGTTTGATATTCCCTTGCACACTTAATAATGACTCATGTTGCCAACTTCTTTGATATTTTCATGCGTGTTTTCTCCTAAAATCTCCGCCCTGTCAAAAGCGCATCTTTGTTGGATCACCCCCGCGTATGCGGGGAAAACATGACTGTATCATCTTCTCAACAGTTGCCCGCGTCTTCTCGTCAAGTCCCGCGAGCGGGTCCTCCGGTTCCGGCTCTCCGCCGTCCGGATCTCCCGTGTCATCCTCACAGGTCGGCAGGAGCTCCTTATACTCCTCCTCTGTGACTGCTCCGCTCTTCAAAAGCTCATCCAATTTCGTCTTCTTCATACTGCTCCTCTCTGAGTGCTATCTTCGATAGCCCACTTGTGTTTTTCGGAGTGCGCGCCACATCCCCACCGTCCGGAGTGTCCGCCAGTGCGCCCACCTGCGCATCAAAAAAGCACAGCCGCTATGACTGTGCTTACGTTACTGTTATTCAGTTGGTGTTGCTGTGGCCCAGTTATCAGGTAGCGGACACGGGCTCAGGTATGGGTTGGTTATCTCAACAAGTCTGGCATAGATAGCTTGAATCTCCGGAGGCGCATCTGAGCGGATACCTCCTCCTTTCGAAGCTGCATACGGCATGACTTTATCAAACAATCGCTCCTCCTCTTCGGTGAACTTGATAATCATGTAAACCTCCTTTCTCGCTTTATGCGTCTTTGCATCGCCGCTGATTCCAGTGCATTCTTCGTCTCAAAGAATCACCCCCGCGCATGCGGGGAAAACTTCTTTCCCGTATATCTATATCAATAAAATCTCTCTTAGTCAGAAACCGCACCACTCTGATCCGCCTCTCCCGCGTTTTTTCCCTCTCTCTGCATCTGTGCGGATATCGCTCTTTTTATGTAGGCGTTGACAGACTCACCCGCCTCGTCCGCAGCAATTTTTATCCGATCCCGCTCCCCGCGCGGTAGGTTTAGCACGACTCTATCATACGCTTTCGAAATGTATTTGTATGTCGCGCGTTTACGCGCCTCGCTTATCGCCACTCTCTCACCTCCCACCTCTGTTTTTATAGTATATGCTGCCGTTGTATTGCAATTAATATATAAAACGCACAAATAATCCCTCGTTTATTTGTTCATTCTGCTGATTGTATGTTGCTGGCAATATTGGGTCGCCCCCACGTGTGCGGGGAAAACGGCCTGCTGCTGTGGAGCTCGCGGAGTAGGTGTGGATCCCCCCGCGTGTGGGGGGAAAACCCGCCCTTTTGTTGATATCCCCTTTTTTGCTCTTCTTACTTTCCCGCTGGTCTAGCCTAACCCTCCGTATCACCTATATGCTCCGCAAGCACACGCTTTATAAATCCACTCATCGTCTCGCCCGCCGCGTCAGCGGCGGCGCGTAGGCGCTCATAGTCCGCCCTTTTTAGCTCTAGCGGTACGCGCTTGTATGCGCGTTTTTTGTAGGCGTTGATCTCCTGCGTCCTACTCTGACTCTCTCTATCGTCCATGTCGTCCCTCCTATCTCCTCTCCTCATATATAGTAGCACACACTGCCACAGTTATATCCACAGCATAGGATCACCCCCGCGCATGTGGGGAAACTCCATGGACTTCTCCAAGCTGCGTAGGAGCTAGTAAGTTGCCCACAGGTTAACCATTACGAGTTTCTCCGTGCTAAGATAACAATTCTTCCAGACTGATATCAAATCCGAATCTCTTCACATCCGCATCGCGAGCCAAAAGCTCATTTTTTATTGTGTCCAACGTCTCATAATATGCGAGCGCTCTCCCTGCCTTGTATTCCCTATAGGGAAGTTGTCTTGCCTCTTCGGCCGCGTCTTTGGCGTTTTGCAGAACTCTTGACACTATGTACTCCCATTCATCGTTTGTCAGTTCTCTCATATTCTCCGCGCTCCTTTAACTCTATAAACTTATTCTCTATTGATTCCTTAAAAGGATTACCTCCGAGTGTGCAGGGAAACGCCACAACTTTTTCAATACATTCAGTTTACCACATTACTTGTCCGAAATTTGATACACAATCAGCACTTCTGTTTTCTCCATATCCAAACAAAGCAAAAAGTCTCTCGGGTAACAGGCGCGCAATCAAAGCATGGGGTGACGGGAGCCCCCCATGTCAAAACACCAAAAAACAGCGCATATACGTGGTTTTATGCTTTGCGTGTGACAGTTTGTAATCACCACACTTCCCGTGACATATCCTACTATATTCATGCTCTCCGGGGCACAGTACAAAATTTTTGTCTGGCGATAAGGGGAATGATTATGCTATACGGTAGATACAAATACGTGTAAAGTCAAAAATTCAAACACGGACATAAACGCCTGTTTGCACGTATTGAACCTCTTGCTCGCACCGAGCACCGGCACTCTCTTGTGGCGTTGAAAGACACCTTTACAGCGGTTCCGTCCAAGTATCTGCTCTATTACGATGGGAAAGGAAATGCCGGTTCTTTTTCAGATACCGCACTGCCCAAAACGATGACACCGGGCACGTACGAAAGCTGCTTTCCGAGCAGCTGGGTGTTCCGAAAAATCCGATCAAAGTGAAGCGGGTTACAGAAAGAGTATTTACAAAACAATCTCCGACTGGCGAGAAAACCTATGAACACAAGCTATACAACGCAAAGCTGAGTCGCTTTCCTGAAGTCTTGAAAGCTGTAGAGTTCACCCTGAACAGAACGAGATATTGCCGGATGACGCTGCAAAAAAACGGAAAAGCTTTCGGAAATCCAAAAACAGAAATTAGATGTCGTTCACTTCGTAGAAGAATCTTTGTAAGAGCCCTTCGGGGGCTCTTTTTTATGCCTCTATTCCGAGCCGCTCCTTCAACGCCTCCTGAAGCACCTCAGAAAAATCAAAGCCTTGCGCAAGCGCAGCGGCATTGAGCCACGCGGGAAGGGTTACTGTGCGCGTAACAGCCCTGTTAATGCCTGCCAGGCGGACAGCCGGCATATAGACATCAATCAGTGCTGCGCGCTGGTTTGGCGCAAGGGAAAGAGCTGAGAGCTTGGCGGGTGTCGGAATGTCCTCTCCGTCCTCCTCAAGACCAAACAGAGTGATTCCGAGCAGCTCACGGGCAGAGAGCAGCGCGTCGGCGTCATCCTTGCCACAAGTGGCCACATCCAGATTCGGAAACTCTACAGCGATTTCCCGATCGTTCTCATAGGTGAAAACTGCGGGGAAAAAGTATCTGTCAGGACTTTTGCGCATTTTCCTTTGCCTCCTTCCTTTTCCGGCATTCCTCCCTTTTTCTGTACCATATGGTATTCCCGAGAATCCAGTTAACAAAAGAACCGGCAGGAGCGGTCAGATGTTCGGACGGAGCGGGCGGCGTAGTATTCTCTCGATCAAAGCCAAAGAGAGTGAACGCTAACACATCCTCCGCCATATAAATCGCATCCGCCAGTGTATCGCCACAGGTATAACATCCTTGTAAGTCGGGAAAATGAACGGAATATCCACCCTCTGCTTCCGGTTCAAAAATCGCGGGATATGCGTATCTAGACATATGATTCTCCTTTAGTGCTCTTGAGCCTCTTCGGTCTGCGAGGATACTGCCGGTAGTTTTTTCCGGTTGGAACGTAGTCCGTCTATATGCTCGTGTAAATTTGGCTTTATACTTGCCCACAAAGGGTCGAGGATGAAATCAATCCCCTCTCTGCGTGCAAGCTTAGCGGCGGGAACAAAGTCGCTGTCACCTGAAATTAGAATAATCTGATCGACTTGCATCGCTCTGAAACGCAATCGCCCGCCCGAGCATGTGCACATAATCGATCCCCCCGTGTGCGGAAAAAACCTTTGCGGGGCTTCTCGCGACTCAAAACGGCGGAATCACCCCCGCGTATGCGGGGAAAACGGTTTCAGGAATAGAATCCTTAAATCCAAGTTGGGATCACCCCCGCGTGTGCGGAGAAAACACGAAGCGGATGCGCGACGAGATGGGCGTCAAAGGATCACCCCCGCGTGTGCGGGGAAAACTTCATCGCCAAACCGTAGTATTCTTACTCTTGCGGATCACCCCCGCGTGTGCGGGGAAAACAGAGAAATCGTTCTTAGCAGCAAAATCATAACAGGATCACCCCCGCGCGTGCGGGGAAAACTGGAGTACCAGGGCGACGGGCGATTGGCGACTAGGATCACCCCCGCGCGTGCGGGGAAAACAGCCCGTACCACGCACCGAACTTTGTGTAGTTCGGATCACCCCCGCGCATGCGGGGAAAACCAACCATTGGGGTTTTTCAAATGCTGCTAAACAGGATCACCCCCGCGCATGCGGGGAAAACTATCCTGTGCAACGGGTTTCTTTGCGCGCCACAGGATCACCCCCGCGCATGCGGGGAAAACAGGTCGTTGACCCACACCTCGCCCCACGTGCCAGGATCACCCCCGCGCATGCGGGGAAAACCCTCGCCGAGCCAGTCGGACACCAGCTGCGCGAGGATCACCCCCGCGCATGCGGGGAAAACCGTCCGATCCTAAGGCTCCCTGCCCTGTTCTCAGGATCACCCCCGCGCATGCGGGGAAAACCACGGAAGATGCTGCATCGGGAAGGGGCTGCAAGGATCACCCCCGCGCATGCGGGGAAAACATTTGTACGGAGGCAACGCGCATCGAGAGAATGGGATCACCCCCGCGCATGCGGGGAAAACCGGGCACGGGCACTATGTCGGACAACGGCGGGAGGATCACCCCCGCGCATGCGGGGAAAACTCAAAAAGCTTTATCGGCAGCTCATGAAGGAGAGGATCACCCCCGCGCATGCGGGGAAAACTTCTTGTGTAGCGTATGCATGGTAGAGCAGGAAGGATCACCCCCGCGCATGCGGGGAAAACTATTCATGTAGCTGATCTTTTTCCTTTCTTAAAGGATCACCCCCGCGCATGCGGGGAAAACAACGAATGCGACTATCAATTGCAATTTCGACTAGGATCACCCCCGCGCATGCGGGGAAAACTTAGAACAAGTTTTGAACAACAATATGGAAATAGGATCACCCCCGCGCATGCGGGGAAAACATCACGAATGGCGCGCTCTTTAAACTTAGCCAGGGATCACCCCCGCGCATGCGGGGAAAACAGTGCTTAACACATAGCGCAAAGGAGGCGCGAAGGATCACCCCCGCGCATGCGGGGAAAACCGCGGCTTTATAAAATTGGGAACAGACAAAATAGGATCACCCCCGCGCATGCGGGGAAAACTTGGAAAGAATGCGAATGTAAGCCCGCGAAGTAGGATCACCCCCGCGCATGCGGGGAAAACTCAATAACGGTCGTGTCGTCACCCTTCGGGCAAGGATCACCCCCGCGCATGCGGGGAAAACAAGTGCCTAAGACAAGCGCAAAGGAGGCGCGAAGGATCACCCCCGCGCATGCGGGGAAAACTTTCTACAATGGAGGTGATAGCCGGAAAACTGAGGATCACCCCCGCGCATGCGGGGAAAACTGACAGGGGTATCGGATGAGCAAGCAATCGACAGGATCACCCCCGCGCATGCGGGGAAAACTGAATGAGAAAATGGGGGCTATGAAAGCGGTTGGGATCACCCCCGCGCATGCGGGGAAAACAATCGTAAGTGATATTGTTGGCACGGTTCAGGAGGATCACCCCCGCGCATGCGGGGAAAACTCTTCTATCGTAGAACCTTCAATCGCGAACCAAGGATCACCCCCGCGCATGCGGGGAAAACTTCTTGTTTACATTGGTTTGCTATGTCAAGATAGGATCACCCCCGCGCATGCGGGGAAAACTCAATATTATCATCAGCCCTACCATCAATCGCAGGATCACCCCCGCGCATGCGGGGAAAACGCCGTAAGGATACTAATATCGGTCTGCAAAGGAGGATCACCCCCGCGCATGCGGGGAAAACTCCAGCGCGACCGTATTTGCATACACTTTCCCAGGATCACCCCCGCGCATGCGGGGAAAACAATATTGATTCCGTAAGTTCTGTAAACTATCAAGGATCACCCCCGCGCATGCGGGGAAAACACTCATCATCAAAGTCTTCTTCAACCTCTGTAAGGATCACCCCCGCGCATGCGGGGAAAACAACACATCGTCGCACACAAAACATTTCTTCTGAGGATCACCCCCGCGCATGCGGGGAAAACCCTGGTAGGATTTCACAATTTATCTCCTCTGCAGGATCACCCCCGCGCATGCGGGGAAAACAGCCGGACCCGCCGCCGCTGCAATCATTGCCCAGGATCACCCCCGCGCATGCGGGGAAAACCACGATTTGGGAAGATAATTACAAGGGATTTAAGGATCACCCCCGCGCATGCGGGGAAAACAAGAATACATTTACGGGGATACGGATTCTATAGGGATCACCCCCGCGCATGCGGGGAAAACGATGATGGACAGCGTATTATTACGGATACGGCAGGATCACCCCCGCGCATGCGGGGAAAACTTCGTTGAAGTTAATTGCGTTGCCATTGTCTGAGGATCACCCCCGCGCATGCGGGGAAAACTTGTTCTTTACTTTTGTTATTAAAGTAGTATAAGGATCACCCCCGCGCATGCGGGGAAAACTTATAACTTTTGTCAAGATTTGCAAGTTCAGCGGGATCACCCCCGCGCATGCGGGGAAAACTGTAAAAGCCGACCTTTTCCAACTGTTCACCGAGGATCACCCCCGCGCATGCGGGGAAAACACTAAGGGAACGCGAGACTATAGCACACAGGAAGGATCACCCCCGCGCATGCGGGGAAAACCGTATTTCGATTGCACGGTATCGCCGATGCAAAGGATCACCCCCGCGCATGCGGGGAAAACGACAGGAAAAGCCGGTAATTATCCACCACCTCAGGATCACCCCCGCGCATGCGGGGAAAACGCTACGCTGATAGCGCATCGAGAGAGCCGCTTAGGATCACCCCCGCGCATGCGGGGAAAACGTGTCCAAACTCGGCACCATGGCGGGGGATGCGGGATCACCCCCGCGCATGCGGGGAAAACTCGTAAAGCATCGCTTCGTCATATCCTGCCGCCGGATCACCCCCGCGCATGCGGGGAAAACTTGTCCGGACATCTACGCCAAGGGCCCGAAGGCGGATCACCCCCGCGCATGCGGGGAAAACAAAAAGTACAGCGCCCTGCAAATCGCGGCAGCCGGATCACCCCCGCGCATGCGGGGAAAACTCTACCGGATCTACTCGCTGCGTGGTCGCGTCCGGATCACCCCCGCGCATGCGGGGAAAACAAAAGCGTTGCCACTGATACTTTGTCCGTGTCCGGATCACCCCCGCGCATGCGGGGAAAACGCGGTGAGCAGGCCGGAGGCGTTGCGTACGGTCGGATCACCCCCGCGCATGCGGGGAAAACACCGCGGGAGAGTCGACATCTGCGTCCGAGTGCGGATCACCCCCGCGCATGCGGGGAAAACATCTACGCGGTAGAGATAGACGATGAGGCGACCGGATCACCCCCGCGCATGCGGGGAAAACGTTGGCCGCCAAGCAGAGGCACAGCAAGGACTCGGATCACCCCCGCGCATGCGGGGAAAACCTGGGCACTAACGCCGAGCGTGGCGCTTGCGCCGGATCACCCCCGCGCATGCGGGGAAAACCCCGTCATAGGTCAAAGCAAGAATTTTTGAGACGGATCACCCCCGCGCATGCGGGGAAAACTGGACAGAAGCTCTTGTGCGGGGACTACACCGCGGATCACCCCCGCGCATGCGGGGAAAACTATCTGCTTCGACAGTCTCTTTTTCCACATCTCGGATCACCCCCGCGCATGCGGGGAAAACCTGTAAATCGCGTCGCTGACCGAAATGTCGAGCGGATCACCCCCGCGCATGCGGGGAAAACCCGCAGGCTATCTGGCCAAGGAACGGGATGCGCGGATCACCCCCGCGCATGCGGGGAAAACAGCTCCTGTGCTGTCTCGTCGTAGTAGACGCGCGGATCACCCCCGCGCATGCGGGGAAAACTAGTACAAGCGATGACGCAGCTGCTCAAAACGCGGATCACCCCCGCGCATGCGGGGAAAACGATTGACATCGTGTCGATTACATGTACTTCGTCGGATCACCCCCGCGCATGCGGGGAAAACAGCGGTGGCTTAACTGCCCTGCCTCGATCGCCCGGATCACCCCCGCGCATGCGGGGAAAACCGTCTTTCTCATCCCCCGCTTCTTCCTCTTTTCGGATCACCCCCGCGCATGCGGGGAAAACGCGAGCGCGCTGTCCTCCGGATCTCTCACGGGCGGATCACCCCCGCGCATGCGGGGAAAACGTCGATGACCTGCCCGGGCACCGGCGGGAAGCCGGATCACCCCCGCGCATGCGGGGAAAACTGCCTCACGCTGTTCGCCGTAGTTGGCAGCGTCGGATCACCCCCGCGCATGCGGGGAAAACAGGACGACGACGCAGAGGATGACGGGCTTCACCGGATCACCCCCGCGCATGCGGGGAAAACTGCTAGAAGAGAGCGGCAAGACGCAAAAAGAGCGGATCACCCCCGCGCATGCGGGGAAAACCTTGTGCAGCAGCTCCACATCCGCGCGCACATCGGATCACCCCCGCGCATGCGGGGAAAACCAGAACACGAAACGACAATATTACCCGGCTTCCGGATCACCCCCGCGCATGCGGGGAAAACACTTCGGAAATGGCGTATTTCCGTGGTTGATCCTAGTCCTCAGCCTCAATCCTCTTTAACTTCTCGTAAAGCTGATGCGTCAAGCGGCAGTCAGCGAGCGCCCTGTGCGGCTCCAGTATAGCAAAATGAAAATACTTTGATAAGGTCAAGAGTTTGTAATCTTCCACCTCCTCTATCTTTTGCCGTGCAAGATTCAGTGTATCAGTAATGTGAGGATGTCCCGGCAAGATATTGTTTTGCTTGCAGGCCTGCTGCAGGAAACGCCAATCAAAACTCGCATTGTGACTCACAATTCGAGTATCTCCGATGAACTCCAGCAGCTCTTTCAGCACCTGTTCAATCGGCTTTCCCTCGCTTTTAAGCTTATCCGATGTAATTCCGGTCAATTCAACAATTGTCTCCGGTACAGCATCGCAGTAAATCAAGCTACTGTAACAGGATACTTCTCGCCCTTCCTCTACTCGGATAGCCGCAACTTCGATTATTTGGTCGCGCGTTATATTAAGGCCGGTCGTCTCCAAATCGAGCACCACATATTCTGCTGTACTTCGTTTGTGTGCCTGATGCTTCTGAATCTGCTGCACCTGATAGAACTTCTCCGCACGGCTCATCGCGGCCTTCTCTGTCTCAACTTGTTCGGAATTCTCTTCTCGTTTTTTTATCCCGGGCTTTCTCACCAGCTTGATGCCATCGTAATCTACCGGCAGCCAACTGGTATTATGAATTGCAAAGTCTAGTTTCTGCTCTCCGTTGCTGCTGTAAACCATGGTCGCTCTGCCATCTTTGACGTGCTCACAAATGCGTCCCCAAAGTTCATCGCGAACGCGTGCACTGAGATTCCCAACATAAACGCCTGTCGAAATTTCAAGCAGCCATTTAGACAAATCTCCTCGCACCTTGGGCGGACAATCCGTCAAGGTAATCACTATCATGCCTGCTCCTCCACGCTATACGAGATACCATGGCGAACCCTTCCCTCACGATTATCCCAGAGATAGATAACCTCGTCTTCTGCGACATCCTCTTCGCTTTCTGATAGTAAATAGTGTAAATCCCGCACCATACGTTCTAACAAATGATTGCGAGACATCGTATCTCTTACCTTTCGTCTTACATACGCAGGCAAATCCAGAGGATTTTCAGCGGTGGCCTCAAACGCAATCGGAATCGTAAATTCCGCCTTATAGAGATCCGCGAAATCATATACAAACGAAAGGTCGCCTCCCACATGGACAAAGCCAAGTCCCGGAGAGCAGCCCAATGCAACAATCACTGCATGTGCCAGACCGTAAAGGCACGCATGTCCCGCACTGAGTGCCTGGTTAATCGCATTACTCTCCTCAAAATCCCCCATTTGATATGCTCTTCCGTTCCAAGGAATTCCGTACTCCTTCGAGCACTTGCGGTATATTTCCCGTACTCGACTTCCTTCTCTTCCTCGAAGTTGTTGCAAGGTCAATTTGCTTACATCTTCTCCTGGAAAACGCATCGCATACATTTTCCTGACAACTGCGAGATGTAAGCGCTGGTTGCTGACCAATTTCGCTTGCTGTAACAGAAGGCCTGCACGCTTAGTGAGCGGGCGTCCGCTCGCATAATAGCGAACGCCGTGCTCTCCAACCCAAATGACAGTAACACCTGCATCTCCGATCAGCTCCATCGCACGGTGGGTAATGCTACTGCCCGGTCCCAACATCAGTACCGAGATGGCTGCCGCCGGAATATCTACCGTACCGTCATCATCCATCACTTCAATCGCACTGTCACGTCGATTCAGCTTGCAGCGTTCCAGATACAGAAAGGTCATTCGATCTTTGACCTGTGGTAACTGTTGTAATTCCGGGCGTATGATGCCTGGAATCTCTTTCATCTTTCACCTCAGGGCAGACGCATAATGGTGAGCAATCCCATGCCGTAAGCTCTTCCTCTGCCCATACCGCGGCACAGAAGCTCTTTGAATTTTTCTACATCCGTTACCGTTAAGACACCTTCGTAACTTACTTCACGGAGAGAAACAGATCGGTCTTTTTCTTCTCGTTTGCGGAAGATATGCCAGTCGTTTCCGACAACACGAAAATTTCCTTCCTCCAGCATAAATCCATGTTTTCCGGCCCGTTTCCTAAGCCAATCCTCTTGCTGAACCACGCCCGCACAAGCCCTTACCTTGCCACGTTTTCCCGTGCTTGCATGAGAAATGCTTTGCGTGGGATTCGCGACTAGTCGAAAACGCCACTGGCTCTGCTCTGTGATACGTGCCAAGAGCGGCTCATACTCTCTCGTCAAAAAGCCTTCTTTTAGATTTCCGTATTCACGTACCGCAGCCTCCAAGTTTGGCTTTTCTTCGCTGAGTACAAGGATATAAAGCCTACCTCCAAGTGAATCCAAACGCCAGAGTCTCCGTTCTCTGCCTCCGGAAAAGGCGCCTTCCACCATTCCATGAATCTTACTGCGAGAAGTAAGGAGTTTCCTTGTGCTCCTTCTGTCTGTATCCAGTTCCATACGTGTCAGATACATTCCTTCTCTCCTCTCACAGTTCAGCCATGGCATCATGTTCTTCTGCCGATTCTTCTGTATTTACATCATCCCGAAGCCAAATTTCTTTTGCGCGTCGATAACCGAATTCTCGTTTCATCGGATTAAAAGAAATCGGCACATCCTGTACAACAGCACCTTCCAATTCGTCCGGCATGCTGTCTAAACGGATATATCGACGCGTCCGCTTATTGCTTCTCGCATTTTGGTTCTGATTTTCTTCTTCCCGGAGTGCAGTCTCCAAGTCTTTTTCTCGAAGTCCCAGAACCAAGGGTAAGGTCGGTGGACAAGAGCGCCTTCCTAGAAACAACGGAAAGCAAGGCGTCCGTAACGCTGCCTCTAATTTTTCAAGAAATGCATCATCTTCTGACTCTAATCCCACCAAAAAAACAGCATCCGAAAGATAGTATCTCGATGTTACATATCCTATTTTTTCGGGTTCTTCATTTTTATCTTTTTTTGCTGTCTTCACCGCCTGTGCGGTATGGAAGTCCTTTATGACTTTCCCCTCTCGATCCACGCGAACTCCGAACCGCAATGCTGATAGTTCCGATAAATCAGCGTCTCGCCGAAGTCCCAATGCCGCTGCGAGCATCCCGATTACGCCGCTCTTCGATGGCTCTCGCTGCGTTCGTCTGCTCTCAAACTTGGACTCCGTACCCCACGCCTGCAGCGGTGCCGCAAGTCGCAATAAAAGCGTACTCATTATTTCTCTCCTGCTTTACTCTGCAGTTCACGCACGTATTTTTCCAGTAAATCAAGATTCTCCTTCATCGGTCGCTCACCGCACAATTTCTCCATATACTCTCCGGTGCCCAAAGCATATGTAGGTACTTCAACAAAGTTCTGATAACTCTTTTTCACATACTCCACAAGCCGCTCGACAGAGGGCTTGCTGAAGCCGTTGCGACTCACAACCGCATCTTCAAACGCGCCGCTAAAATTCACCGGCTGATCCTCTCGAATGGTAATGTAAACAGCGTCCGGAACGGTTCGGTTTGCAAATGTAGACTGCTTTCCGGTCGGCATCGAGTAGATAAAGGCTTCCGCAAACGTCCTGATAACCTTCTCCGGATTTCCGACCCACTCCTTAAATGCAGCCAAGCTGACAGTCGCATAACGATAGAGGGTAGAAGAGTTGAATTCAACCGTTCCCAAATGACCTGCACCTGAACTGTCTCCCACCTTAAGGTCATCTACCGCCGTGAAATAATCATATTCATTGTGTACGGTGTGTGTCGAAATACTGTGCGCAACCTGTGACGCAGCATCGTAGTTGATAGAAGGGTCTGTTGCAACCATACGTCCGAACAATATCATCTCAAAACTCGGATTATTCTTCAGTGCTAATCTCGCATCTTCTTTCAACTTTTTTTCTTCTTTTTTTCCTAAACTCCCATCCTCTGTAATAGTATCCACTACAAGCTTTGCCAACTCTCTAATCTGCTTCCAGCTGATATAAAGAAGCGTCTCTAATTCCTCTTTATTATAACTGTCTTCCTGCTTTTTGTTTTTTTTCTTATCCTTATGTCTCGACGCTCCTTTGCCTAAAATCGTTCCAGCCAAATCTTCACACTGCTCACGACTCAATTTGCCGTTCAACTTCTGGATTTCATCCGCAATCTTTCCACGGACATACTTTGTTCTGACACCCAATTCCTCTTGCGGAATATTCTGCTGAAAGTAAACACGCATAGCATGTTTCCACGCCTGTGAAGATACGCGCGCACGCATACTTCCCCCATAGACTGCAGTCTTAGGGCTTCCCGTGTCATCGCGATTGATGCAGCTCGGCGGCACTGTCTGAATCACATGAAAATCCACAAATAATCTCTTCTCATCCATAATTTCATCCTTTCCGGTCTGTTTGACCTACAATAAACTAACTTCATTCTCTATCGTATGCTCAAATTTTAATCCGCAGAGGTGCTTACAACTGTATCCTCTTACTCTTCACTTTCTGTCCCCGGCTTTTCTGCTGAGCCATCGTTTTTCAACCCTTCAAAGGATGAGAGCTCTCGGTAAAAATCACGTCCCCATTTAAGCCGCACTCCGTCAATCCGATCCGGATTCTGATAATCGTACAGATCCTTTGCAAGAGCTGCGTAATCCATCGGAATATCTTCTCGTTTGCAAAGCTGAATGATGTTTCTCAAATACCAACTAAATCCGGTCAGATCTGCTGCGCTTACTGCTACATTAAATCGCTTTATAATAGCTTCCTTGGCATCCGAATTACAACTGATTAACTGTGCGACTGCTCGTCCGAAGGTGTTTTTCTCTTGGAACATAAACTCGCTCTCAAGATTTCTCTTTCCCTGCTGGTGTAAAGCAAATAATGTAAGTGCTGTGAAAATAGCCCATTCCGCACGACTTGGCTTGCTACCTCGCCCCTCTAAGGACTCGGGCAAATCTGTGAAGAGCATGTCCCAGAGTTCCGGTATTGCACCCGGCTGTTCCCCGACACCGCGCCGCATTTTCGCAAGGATAGCTCGTACTGCCGCTTCGTTGGGATTGCTTTGCAAACTCATAAGCTTGCGCTTTACAAATTTAGCGATATCACTCTGTCGTGACTCTGTCTTACTCCTCTCTTCCATGCATACCTCCTCAATTATGAGTTTCTCCCCCGCAAAGCAGGGTATAGCTTATTGATTTCTTTCACCATGACCTCAAATGCAATCGGCGAAGCATAATGCTTTTTATCCAGTTCTTTTCCGGTTAGTGCTTTCATTCCGGCATCTCGTATGGTTTCTCTTCCCAAATCCAGCGCTATTTGCTTCGCAATCTTTTGCCACTCCAACACTTTTTCTTCCATTGCCTCTCCAAGACAATTCGAGTCAATAGAATTCAACCATCTTCTAAAAGGAACATCTAACGATGCGTAGCAAGTCTCTCGCCCCGCATCAACAACCGCTTTTCGCTGATCTTTGTCAGTACTGTATCCTCCGGAAAGCGCAACATTATAAAAGAACTTTCCGAATGTTTCTGTGAGTATCTCACACTTCTTAATCTCTTCTTTGATTCGATGAATCCATGCTATTTGGGAACGCTCCTCTGTTCCGGATAGAATTCCGGATGAAAACGCCAATGAATCCGAAAATGTATCTTTTACAGTCGCATTTTGATCTCCGTATTGCGCAGACACAATTTTAAATCTGCATTTTAAATCTGTGGTGCTTTTTAGCTTTCTGTAAAGCAACTGATTCCAACGAACCAGGCCCGGCATATGTCCGTCTTCATTCTCACAGAATATGCTCCCAAACTCTCTCCACATCTGACGATCCGGCTCATGTGTCTTTGGAATCATCCACTTCTTTTTCCCACTCTGCGAATCGATTTTCCAAACCGTCATTTGCTCTGTAAAAGCATTTTCCGGATTAAAATAGTCTCCGCTCAGAACCCAATATCCTTTGATATGACTGCTATCGCCACGCTCTAAAAGCAGTCTTCTGGATTGCCAGGTCAACAATTCTGCTTGATTCTCGGGAAGCGGATAAAGTTGTCGTTCTTCTTTGGACAACTCATTATCTGTTTTCTCCCAAATGGCCTTATTCTCCTCTTTCCAGAATTCATCCCCGTCTTTTAATAGCGTTAAGTTTAACAATAAAGTCTCAAACAGATTTCTTCCGGTCGCCGAAACAACACCCATTTTACCTAGCCATGCAAGTCCCGGCCCCTTACTACCTTTCTTTTTCTTTGTATCGTTATCCTGCTCCTCCGTCTTTTCCCCTCTTACAGCAGGCTTTACGGCACTATCATCAAACGCGTTGAGATATACCATCCATCTGCTTGCCTCTGCAAATGTTAGAGAATCCCGAGACACACCGCTACGCACAGGAAAAAGTCTAATTTTATTTGAACTCTGAGAAAGCTCTCCGTTCAATTTGCACGACGGATAAAGTTTTTTCTCATTCGCTTGTAAAACTTCCTTGACATCTTTCACCTGCCAAAACGGCCTCTCCTCATGAAACAACCAGAACCGCTCCCGCCACTGCTCTAGGTAGTCTTGAATCGGCTCTTCCGGAAAATGTCCCAAGTCATAAAGTGCTTTCCAGCGCCGAAACACTTCATCCTCTAACTCATCATCCTCCAAATCAAACAGTAAGTTCTCTTCTCCGTTCTCATCCACCCGAGAAAAGGTGCAGTGCAGTACCGCAAGCAACAGACGCAGCATGGCCACATCTTGCGCAGCCGTTTCACCGGCCAGATCCTCATACTCTTGCGCATGGACAAAGACATCTTTGAGCGATACCTCTTCGACACGACAATCTCGTGTTCGAACCCGTATCCACGGCTCATCCAGCAGGTTAAACTCAGGTTTTATCATCCGCAGCTCCTTTCTCATAAAACAGGCCTTCCTCCTCCGAGTACCACAAGCGAAACCCCGCAAGCTCTGTTTCCAACTGTTCGTTCAACAAGAGAAATGATTCCTCTCTCAACATCGGATCGTGCTTCCACTCACCGGATAACACAAGCTCATTCATCGGTTTCAGCGCATCGAGAGTCTTTTTGATTTGATATGCACGACAGAGCTTTCCGGGTAACTTCACACTTTGCCGCAACATGTCTCGTTTCTCTTCCGGAGAAGGAATACGTTCCACCGGAAGTCTCTGCCCTTCGTGTTGCCAGGGAAGATAGTGGATTTCATTTCCTTTTTGTAGAAATAGGAGCACTTCGATGCTGTTTTCTGAGTCTCTTACTTGCGCCTGTGCTTCCTCCTCGTCCAATTTGGTCTCCACATTGCTAATCCAGTTCTCAAGACTTCTTCTGGGCTTATCGAGACAGTATGTATCCGCTTTCGTCTTTTTACATCCGATTTTATTCTCCTCGCCCTTTTTCGCGTCTAGGTAAACTGCCTTCTCAGCACAGGATTCCCATTGAGGTTCCCATTCGCCGTAACAATCCTGAACCAAATTCGGAATATCCGTTGGCAGTGTGATTTTGTCCGGCAAACGCTTTTTGGTTCTCATGAGGAGATAATCCCCGTAAATGGCACGCGTTCCGGATTCAAGCGCATCTTCATCTGGCGCTATGACGTAGCACTGCGCCTCCCTCAGCTGTTCCGGCCGCATTGCGTCGTGTGTCGGATGGCGATGTAAGCGTCCCAAACGTTGCAGGAGTAAGTCCATGGGGCAGAGATCAGTGAGCATCACATCTCCGTCGATATCCAAGCTTTGTTCCAGCACCGATGTTCCGATTACTATCAAGTGATCTCGCTCCGCTTTGGCGGAGTGCTTCCCCAGTTTTTGCAACAATTCGCGCTCACGTGCTGCGCGGTCCGGCATCAAAAAAGCACTGTGCAGGAGAATAATCTCCGAATCCGGTATTTTCTCCCTAACTTCCTTGGCAAACTCTTGCGCACGGCGTATGGTGCTCAATATCACGATGGCGCAGCCGCCGTCCCGTAGCTTATCTCGCAACGTTTGAATGCGCTCCGATTCTTTGACATGTCGAATCGCTACACTTCTCGATGCACTCTGTAGTTGCAGCCCCTTCTGGTGAACCTCTTTTCCGTCGGTCCAAGTGAGCAGCGGATACGCACGCGAATATCTCCAATCCTCTTCTTCGCCTTGCGTAAACCGCTTTTCGCGCTCACGTATTTCTCGCTTAGATGTATTCAGATAGGCATCCACAAAATCGATGCGCCTTGACGCGGGCAGAGTAGCTGAGAGAAGAATTACCGGCACATGATAGGCACCGAGCCAGCACAGTGCGCGCTCCAGGTACACGCCCATGTAGGCGTCGTAAGCATGCACCTCATCGATAATCACGATTTTTCCCGCCATGCCGAGATGCCGGAGCATCAGGTGTTTTTGCTTCAGCGCAGCCATCAAAATCTGGTCCACTGTTGCTATTACAAAATCGGAGAGCAATACTTGCTTGCGGCCGCGGAAAAAGCTGTGTACTACCAGCGCTTTGCCTTCATCCTCACCGATGCACGCTTCCCCCGTGAACTCTCCCTTTCCCGCTTCCAGCAAATCGGCATAGTCCTGATTTAACTCCGCTTTGCCGTGCGCAAGGCGTATCGAGAGCTTCTCCTTGCTCTCTCCCTGAACCGCAACCTGCTCCTCCGCCCATGTCCTTATACGCGGGAATATACCGTTTGCCGTCGCCTGTGTCGGCAGGCCGAAAAAGAGCCCGCCGCTACCGCACTTTCCGGCAAATATTTCGGCAGCAGCAAGTGCCGCCTCGGTCTTACCGACGCCCATCTGCGCTTCGACAATGAGGATACCCGGTTCATTGACAACATCTGATATCTCCAACACTGCCTTCTGCAGTTCGTTGGGCGGGAAGCCAAAGTTTTCCGCAAAGGTTGTCTCGTCCATTCCGCCAAGCTCGGCCGACCAGACAGCCGGAAGCTTTAACTTTTTCCAAGCACTGCGAGTCCGCTTGGGATACATGTCTTCCCGTCCCAAATCGTCAATCGATATCGTTGGGTGGTAGAATTGATTGCTCGCGACCCAGTCCGCCATGACAAGAAGTCCGGAGAGTAAAACGCGCTGCGGTCCCGATAGTTCCGGAAGCTTTGTTATGTCTTGAATTCCGCTTACTTCTACGGCGTATTGCAGAAAGGCATCCCAAATGTCAGCCCACAGCTCAGCATCACTATCCTTGCCTCTAAAATTGACAAGATGCTCGTCAAACGTAGACTCGCTCACCGCCTCCTGGGGTTTTCCGTGATGTGCGCCGACAATCTCACAAATTCCTTCGTTCACTCCCCGCCGATGTAAAATCACCTGACCGGCCAACGCATGCGCGACTGCCGAGGGATCCGTAAATGTTTTTATATCCGCTATTTCCAGCCCCTCTTCCGCAAGCCGTTCCCGAACCTCCGGCAACATTTCTAAGATACGCGCCTGAAACACGGCCGTTGCCTTGCCGATATCGTGCGCCATTCCCAGGAATACACAGACCTTTTGAAACAGCGCTTCGTTTTCCTGCAGCGCTTCTTCACTGCCGCCGCAGATTTCTCGCCGAACGGCAGCCGGCAGCCAATGTTTCCAGAGTTCTTCCATGATTCCCGCTGTGTCCCGCGCGTGCATCCAGAGCGGCAGCCACTGTGCGCTGTCGTTCGGATTGGTTTTTGCCGCAAGACTGCGCATCAGCTTGCTTACATTCATGCTCTCCTCCTCGAGTTCTTAACATTCTCTTACAGTTTACCGCTTATAATCTTAATTTCAAGTCATGATTGCATATTTTCGACTTTATTATTATATCTATTTTGTCTAATTTGACGCAGCGGCATCATCTCTTACTATTTTGGAAATGTCACTTCTATTCATTTCGGTATTTTAGGCTCCCAACCGAAATCTCTAACCCTCATCTTTGATAATTTTACTTTACCACAGCACCTGTCCGAATTTCGGGACTCAATCCCCTTTGTCTATCTTCCGAAATCTTCCCACAAAAAAAGAGGCAGCTGCTTCCGCAACTGCCTCTCCCTCTCTCGACTCAAAGGTACAAAACCGTAGGATCAAACTCTCGTGTATTCTTAACGCCCATGTACAACATGAGTTCAGCGAGTTCTTCGTTCATCTTCAATTTCTTTTTCTTGACGCTCTCCGTTCCTTCCTTGAGGAGCGGCTAGCGTATGTCGCGCCCCACGGAGACGGCGTCCGTGCCGAGGGCAAGTGCCTTATAAGGAAGAACTTCATCGTTCCCGGTGTGAAAACCGAACTTCTTTATCCCCCATAATGTTCCGATATACAAGATGCTACTTACTTTACCGTAAAGTTATACTCAACATTGAAGTGTGCTCTTTTTCCGCTATTACGCCCTCCGTTCTCCTTCACATAAAGCTCCATAGGAACCGTGAACCCATTCACTAAATCTTCTTCTGTAACTTTGTAGGTTTTGGTCACCTCTCCTGTATCCGGTGTATCATCTTCTTCGACAAATTTGGCATGAAGCTTTATGGATTCTCCGGCAGAGACAATATATTCACCTCGCGTAATTTCACCGTTAATTTCAGTCGTATAACTCCATTCGTCTCCTATGTTGTTATCATCATCTCTGGTGTAGTTTACCCTGAGATTCATGAGCTTCTTTGATGGATTTACTGTCACTTCCGTCGAAGAAAATATTCCGTTATAGGCTTTTGCTGTAATAACAGCTGTTCCTCCCTTAATTCCTGTAACGGTACCGTCTTGATCTACACTTACTACGGATGCATCGGATGTATCCCATGAAACCTGTTGATTATCGGCATTTTCAGGAGAAATGATTGCCGGAATCTTAATACTCTGGCTTAGAGCTAACTCCCCGACGGAGCCATCCAAGTCTATTTTCTCAACTTCAATCGGTTGAGGCACAGTGACTTTTAGCTTTTCAGAAGTGATTGTTCCATCCTTTGAAGTTGCATATACATAGGTCTCACCGGGATTTACCGCTTCAAGCGTGTAATACACATCACTGCCGGACGTTCTTAAGGGCGATATTTTGACAACTTCCGAATTTGCACTGACAAACGTCACATCGCCATCACTTGGATCATAAAACAAGTCATTTGATGTGACCTTTACTTTTCCACCGACACCTGTTTCCCCGATTTTTACAGTTATGCCTTCACCATTGCCAAACGTGATTTCGCTGATTTTGCTCTTCTCTCCTTGGAACACAGTTGATTGCTCAATCTGTGAAGAACTATGATTTGTTGATTGATCGTTTTTATTTGCAACCGCAGCCATAATTAGATAAACACTCCAAGCTGCAACTATAAACCCGTACTTCTTACCGGGCGTCATTTCCTTTTTTCGAAGTAAAAGGATTGTCAATGGCAGCGGAAAAATGCTCAGCCATCCAAGCACCCACAGCAATGTGTTCCTCTTCTTAGGTCCTCCTGTATCCCCCATGCTTCCTCCCGTATCCCCCATGCTTCCTCCCGTAGTTCCTCCTTCTGATGTATTAGAAGTTTTCCTCTTGCCTTTACTTTCCTTCACATAAGATATTCCGGTTCCGGGAACAGACAGCGTTGTTTTACTTCCGCCATTTGCTCTTTTTGTTATTCGTGCTCCCTTTGTCCCGATGCTGTACCCGACTCCGGATTTACTGAGGTTGATTTTTGCTCCGCCGCCTAAATTTATGCTCTTTCTAAACCTAAGACCCATACCTCTCCCCCTTTACATCCCCTTAAAAACAAGTGCTTAAGAAATGACCTATTACCGTGTCGTTAAACTCGGATTTCTGCAAATCGAATTTGCTTAATCGATTTAGATTCCGTGTTTCGCCTCTATTTCTTAACTTTCCATTACGTTCTGCCGCTTTTTAATATTTACAACATCCCCCCCAACGCTTTCATCCCCGTATCTCTGTCTATGTTTTAACTTTACCACCTCACCTGTCCCAATTAACGGACTCAATCATCACCTCACTTTACCCCGCTAAGATTTTTCCACGAAAAAAGCAGCTGCTAAAGCAACTGCCCTATCCATCTCGCAAGGTTAGCAAACTGTTTCATCTAACCCTTCGATATTCTTACCGCTCGTGTAAAGCAAGAGCAACGCACACACTGCTTCCTCGCGTTTAACCCCACGCCTCCCTGCATAGATACTGCCGGAATACACTCGCTTACGGAAACCTGCTCCTCATCCCCCATGCAATTCCACGGAAAGGTAATTGTGCTTGACCGCCGTCAAAAAGGTTTCCAAAATATCCGTCCGCCGCAGTTTGAGCGATGATGTATTCACGCAGGGATGGCAGCCAATGTACTCGTCCCGAAAAAGGTCCTGATCTACGAGGAGTTGCACCTTGTGCTCATTGTCGTTCATAAGCCCCATGACACTCACCGAACCCGGGAAGAGTCCCAGATATTCGACCATCTTTTCGGCCGGGGCAAAGCTTAGGCGTGCGGAACCGATCTGCGCGGATAGTTCCTTGGTCTTAAAAGGCTTGTCCCCCGGCATCATCAGAAGATAAAAAGCGGTCTGCTGGCGGTTGCAAAGAAACAGGTTCTTACAAATGCGGCAGTTTAACACCTCGTCTATGGCCGCACAGACCTCCATGGTCTCGGCGGGTGCGTGATCCGCGCGCACATACGGAATGTCCAGTTGATCCAATAAATCATAGACCGCAAGTTCCCGCGCGGTTCTCTCGGCGCAGTCCTTGGGTCTGCCATGTTCTACATGCAAAGCGTTTTCCTCTTATTCTTCAAAATAATATATCCATACCATGATAGCGCATTTACCGCGCTGCCGCAAAATCAAAGTGTCTGTGGTATTTCTGCTTTTTTCCATGTAGTATGGACATAAAGCGGCTGCCGGAGACGGCAGTGCAGCTTACAACAGGAAAGGGTAACAATGAATACGGAACAAAACGGACAGCGGGCCGTCCGCCTGGACTTACTCAAAGCTCTGTCCATAACTTTGGTCGTCTTCCTCCACAATGCGCAGCTGAATCCGGGCAGTGTGATTGACAACGCCTTTATGATGCTCTGCACGAGCGCGGTTCCCGTCTTTTTCATGGTCACGGGTGCCATTCAATTAAACCGGACAGGCAGCATAAACTACAGGCGACATCTAGCCTCAATCGGCCGTTTCTACGCGCTTGTGATCTGTTGGAAAGTGCTCTATGCGGCTTTCATGCACTTCTTTTACGCGGTGCCGATTGACGGCAGTCTCTCGAATCTCGTGAATTACATCTTTTTCTTTCAGGAAATCCCGGGCGTCAGCACAGGGCATTTCTGGTATTTTCAGGCGCTGATTGCCCTGTATTTCATCCTGCCGCTATTACACCTCTGCCGCGAGAAAAAGCTCCTGCTCTATCTCATGCTGTTGCTCTTCGTTTTCTCCTGTGTGACCTTTGATCTGGTTTTATGCTTCCGGCTACTGCAAAAAATATCCGGAAAGCATATCCCGGATATGATGCTGCTCACGACCCTGAGTCCGTTTCATCCGACCTATGCGGTCTATATCCTCTACCTCTTGCTCGGAAAATGCATTTATGAGGAACGCGGAAAATGTGCCCGCTATCGGCGTTTTGCACCGGTCGCCCTTGTGCTCGGCCTCGCCGGACTGCTGCTCATCAAATATCTGCAAAGCGGTCTATGGTCCTGGCAGGGGGTGCACCTTGTGAGCGGTTACTATTACGCTTCCACCATGCTGATTGCCGCGGGACTCATGCTTCTCTTTGTCGGCCGGACCGCTGTCTCCGCACCGGAACAGTGGATCGGATGCGTCATCGGGCATCATACGCTCGGCATTTTCTTCTTACATCTTTTACTTTACACTGTCCTTGACCATACGCTCTATCCGCGCATCCGCGCTTGGAATTCCTGGTATCTGAATCTCCTCGAGAGCCTCGCTATTGTCATCCTCTCCGCGCTCTGCACGATTCTGTTCCGACAAGGAGTCCGGGCTTTTACAACCTTTTTCGGGCGCAAGTTTTGAGGCTCCGCTGCGGTAACAGCACTTCTTACCATGCCGCTTCGGTTTTGACCTTCCCATTCACCCCTTCTGTTTTCTTTCCGCTCAGTATCTTCGACGTATTCGATTGACGCTGTCCATGATTCATAGCAAAGCCCCCGCCGAGTCTCTTGACCCGGCGGGGGCTTCCACTTCAACTATTTGCTTTTACACACTTGCTTTTTATCACTCAACGCTCAAATAACTTCTTATATTCCCCGTAGCCCTCTTCTTCCAGCTTATCATAGGGAATAAAGCGGAGGGAGGCGGAATTAATGCAGTAGCGGAGGCCGCCTGTCTCGCGGGGGCCATCGTTAAAGACATGACCCAAGTGCGAATTTCCCTCTTTGGAGCGCACTTCCGTGCGAACCATGCCGTGCGAACGGTCGGTGGTCTCCTTCAGTTCCTTTCCTTCAATCGGCTTGGAAAAAGCAGGCCAGCCGCAGCCGGAATCAAACTTATCGAGGGAGCTGAACAGCGGCTCACCGCTCACGATATCGACATAGATTCCCTTCTCAAAGAAGTCATCGTACGCCCCGGTGAAGGGGCGCTCGGTCGCGGCGTTCTGCGTGACCTCATAGGAGAGATCACCAATCTTTTTGCGGAGCGTCTCCTTGCTCTCCTCTTCCGCAAGATGGAACATCTTCTGCGGAATGTGGCAGTAGCCATCCGGATTTTTATCGAGATACTTCTGGTGGTATTCCTCCGCCGAATAGAAGTTTTGGATGGGTGCCAGCTCAACCGCGAGCTTTGTTCCGTACTTTGCCTCCTGCTCGTCATAAACCGCCTGAATTTCCGGAAGCTGGCTCTGATCCGCATAGTAGATACCAGTGCGGTACTGAATGCCTTTGTCATTTCCCTGCTTGTTTACGGAAAGCGGATCGATTACCAAAAAGTACTTATCGAGCAGCTCACGGAGCGAAATCTTATTCGGGTCATACTCAATCTTCACGGTCTCTGCGTGTCCGCTGCTGTCGCAAACATCCCGATAGGTAGGAGCACTGTCCGGCCCGTTTGCATAGCCTACCTCGGTCGCACGCACGCCCGGGAACTGGTCAAAGTACTTCTGTAAGCCCCAGAAACATCCGCCAGCGAGATAGATGGTCATTTTACCAGTTCCCCCGTCCATGTCATGACGCCGCCAAAGTTGTAGACCTTCCGATAGCCGAGCTTTGATAATTTCTCCGCCGCAAGTCCAGCCCGATGTCCACTGCGGCAGTATATTAAAAGCACCTGATCCAAATCCTTCAGCATTTCCGGTCTCGTTCCGTTGATTTCCTCGTTCGGCAATAACACCGCACCCGGAATGTGACCGCTGTCATACTCCTCCTTGGTGCGCACATCGAGGATGATGTGACCGTCGTCCTGCTTCATCATCTCCCGCGCCGTATCCTGATCGATTGTCTGATAGCCCATGGCCTCCTGTTCCTCCTTGCTCTCGCCTGTTGTGCTCATCGAAGCGCTGCTGCTTGTCTCGGCAGCCGCCATCGATACCGCACTTTCTGTTGCCTTACTTGTCTCCGCAGACTCGGCCTTCTTCCCGCAGGATACCAGCAGCGGCAGTGCAAGTGCCGCAACAACTGCGAGGAGGTAGCGTCTCCTCTTCATGGCTTTCTTTCCTCCTTTTATCGTATCGCTTGCTCAAACTTTCGCTCTGATGCATCAATTTCGAAATTGGTTCGAAATTCACTTATAGTATACCACTTTGGTCGGAAAATGGAACTGTGATTCAAAGGTACTCTCTATCTGTATCTGCTTTCTGTTTCTTGTCCTTCAACTGTTCCAGTAGATACACGAATTGTTGCACCTGCGCTTTCCGGCTTGCCGGTGACGCATTTGTCTGTTTCGGTGTGTGATCTGACTGTTCCCGTATCTTACGGATCTGTTCCGCGATATCCCCAATCCCCCAACGTTCATCGACATCGTAGTTGTATTCCTTGATGCGGTGATAGGCGATCTCCTGCCACGGCTCGAGTGCACTGCCGTCCCTGCTTACAAAGAAGCCGGAATCCATGTAGCGGATGATAACATACTCCGAGTCCTTCCGGTCAAAGCCCCTGCCCTTGCTAAAGTCGATGCCCTTGCCGGTGTTCCGGGTCACAGCGGCCTCGAGGAGCGGCAGGGTAATCTCATTTATCGGAAGCTTCATATTCGGCATATCGAAAAAGCCGCCCTTTGCCTTCGTGTAAACGCAGAGTTCGCCCTGTGCTCCCTTGCTCACGCACTTGACTCTCTTGATATCCGCAAGCTTCACTTGATGCTTGGCGCCTCTGATGACACCGTAGGAGAGGCAAATTCTTTGCTCGCCCGGCGTTTCGCCGAGCTCCGTTTCGAGACTGAACAGATTATTCGGGAATTCCGCTCCCAACTTGCTCGCGGCAAAGGCGATGAGGAGTGGCTTGGACTCGCGAATGTTGTGGGCATTGTCACAGGGGATGGTATCGATATTCAGCTCCGGCAGGCTCATATCCCTCATGTTCAGGTCACAAAGGCGAACTTTGTAGCCGGCATTTTGGCTGCAGTAGTCCGTCAAATCCAGCGCTCCGATTTCCGCGAACTTCACATCCGCATTAACCTTGCCGTTTAGGCTCTTATAGCTGAAACCTTCCTTTGCAATCCGGACGGTATACCCGGCACCTTGCGGGCCTTTGTTCGAAAACTCCATGGCAGCGCCGTTATCAAAATATGTCTTCATATCTTCTCCTCTTTATTCCACATCCGGCTTCGCACACAGAAGCGCGTCGTCAATGGGATTGCGCACACAGGCTCTTTTTCTGAAAGAGAGGCCATCCTTGCGTCCACGGGACTCCGGAATTCAAATGTACCAGACCGGAAGTGCAAGGACATTTTCCCGCAAAACACCGGGCTCCGGGCAGAGGCAGACCACGGCGCCCATGCCGCGCTTCTTCTCCGGAATGGTATCGAGCAGCTGAAACGCCGCCGTCATATCCGCCTTCGGTCTGCTGCTCTGTTTGATTTCCACCGGATACAGAATGCCGTTCTCCTCGATGATAAAATCAATCTCAGACTCAGTTGTAGACTTCAAATCCCGTCCGCGATAATAGGAGACAAAGTAGCGGTAATCGAGACCGCGGTTTGCATAAGATTTTAAAATCTCCGAAATCACAAAGGTCTCAAAAAAAGCGCCGCTCATTGCGCCGTTTGCCAGTGTCTCAACCGTGAGCCATCTGGTCAGATAGGCAGCGAGGCCCGTGTCTCGGAAATAAAGCTTCGGCGTCTTGATGGCGCGCTTTAACACCGAGGCGGTGTATGGCTCTAAGAGGTAGATGATGCCCGACGCCTCAAGGATTGAAAGCCAGCGCTTCACCGTATCGGCATCCTTCCCGATTTCTCCTGCGATGTTGCTGTAATTCAGAATCTCACCCGTTCGCGCCGCACAGGCAATCATAAATTTTCGGAACGCATCCAGATCCTGCACCGCCGAGAGTTCGCGCACGTCCCGCTCAAGATAGGTCTTCACATAGCTTGAGAAGTACATCTGCCAGTCTACGATCGCACCCTGCACGCCCGGATACCCGCCGCGGTGGATGTATTCCCAGATATTCTTCGGCTTGACGACTGTCTTTTGCCGCTCCCGCAGATAATCAAGGCCCGGCACAAAGGGCGCGCTGAAGCTGTCGCCCGTCAGTTCCCGGAGCGATAAGGTCGAAAGTTCCAGAACCGCCACTCTTCCGGCCAGAGACTCGGAGGCGAGCCGCATCAGCGAGAAGGGCTGCGAGCCCGAGAGCAGAAACTGCCCCTTTGCCTCGCTGCCATCGCAGTGCAACTTCAGGTAGCGGAATAAATCCGGTACCCGCTGCACTTCGTCCATAATGACCGGAGGTTCATGCAGCATCATAAACATCTCCGGATTTTCCTTTGCCTGCTCCTCGAGAAAGAGGTCGTCAAAGGAGAGCTGTTTCCGCTCCGGGAACAACTCTCGCAAAAGCGTTGATTTTCCCGTCTGTCTCGCACCGGTAATCAGCACCGCCTTGAAACTTTGCGCCGCTTTGCACACCACATCTTCAATCTGCCGGTGAATGTACTCCATACGCTCCCCCTAAAATATTCCGAATTTGATTCGGTATTTATTCTAGGATAGCACAACGCCGCCGGTATAGAAAGAGCTCTTCGCATACAAAAGCAGCTGCCTCTATCGAAGCAGCTGCTTTCCCTTATCACTGTGCACTTATTTTCCTTGTATCTCTCAGCCCATCTTCTCGCCCCAGTGCTCGTTGACATCGTAGTTATATGCCTTGATACGGCGGTAGGCGATCTCCTGCCACGGCTCGCGGAAGCTGCCGTCTCCGCTTACAAAGAAGCCGGAATCCAGGTGGCGGATGATGATGTACTCCGAGTTCTTCTGGTCAAAGCCGTTGCCCTGGCTAAAGTCGATGCCGTTGCCGGTGTTCCGGGTCATCACGGCCTCGAGGAGCGGCAGGGTGACTTCGCTCAGCGGGAGCTTCATATCCGGCATGTCGAAGAAGCCGCCCTTCGCCTTCGTGTAGACGCAGAGCGTGCCGAGCGCACCGTTGCAAGCGCACTTGACTCTCTTGATATCCGCGAGCTTCACCTGATGCTTTGCGCCTATGATGACGCCGCCCGAGAGGCGGATGATTTTTTCACCCAGCGTCGCGCCGAGCTCTGTCTCGAGGCTGTCCAGATTGTTCGGGAATTCAGCCCCCAACTTGCTCGCGGCAAAGGCAAGGAGAAGCGGCTTGGTCTCGCGAATGTTGTGGCCGTTGTTCCAGGTTCTGGTGTCGAGATCCAGCTCCGGAACGCTCATATTCTTCATGTTCAGGTCGCGAAGCAAGACTCTGTAGTGGAAGTTCTGGCTCCAGTAGTTGGTCAGAAACAGAAAACCGATCTCCGCAAACTTCATATCCACATCGACCTTGCCGTTCAAGCTCTTATAGCTGAAACCGTCCTTCGCAATCCGGAGGGTATGGCCCGCACCGAGCATGCCCTTCTCGGAAAACTCCATGGTAGCGCCGTCATCAAAATATGTCTTCATCTCTTCTCCCCTCTATTTTGCTTCCGGCCAACTCACAGAAGCTCGTTGTCAATGGTATAGCTCATGTAGGCGCCCTTCTTAAAAAGACCGCCCTCCTTTAGACCCCAGGCAATCGCAGAGCAGGCAAGGCGCTGCGACTCTTTCTTTTTGACGCTCCGCGAGGTAAGCAAAATGCCTGCCGGGAAGAGTTTCGCAATCAGGAAGCTATAAAGGGAATCCGTCTCTCCTTTTTCCGCCTGCTTCGTGTGGAAGCTCGGATTGGTATCCCACCACTCGTTCGGCTTACAGAAGGAGCAGACCGCACGCATCTCGCTTGTGCCGAGGTTCTCGGCGCAGACCGCGCGAACCTGTTCGAGGTCCTCATCGGCAATCACACCGTCCGTGATCGAGTAGGCGTAGTAGGCGTTTGCAAGGCCGTCGTTATCGTCCTCGGTCTCCTTTAAGAGGTACAGATTCGACACGCCGCGCTTTGCGTACTTCTTCCACTTGCCGCCGATGTCTCGAAACGCCTTTCCGCTGTAGCGCGCGGAATCCCCGCTTTCCAGCGCGCGGCGCAGTTCTTCGAGATCCACGTCCTTCTTTTCCCACTCGTCAATCCAGTTGATACGTAAGTCTGACATGACTTTTTCTCTGCCTCCTTGGCTTTCCGGATTACCCTACCGTGACTATGGTTCACATCCTTTTTATTATAGAATTTTGCCTTGAAAATCTCAAGCTAGCGCGCCTGTTTCAGCGCTTTTTCTAAAGTACCGGCTTCCAAACCGGCAAGTGATACGGCATTCTGAATCACAGCTTCCGATTAGCTGTATCCAGATCACCGCCTTTCGCTTCCGATCACACATTTCGCCAAAGATTTCGCTTCCGAAAGACGGATAGAGCCGCTCCGGTTTTCTGCCGCTCTGCTTTCTGCTCTTTCTGCCTTTTCCCATACGCTACACCAGGCCTTTTTAAACCTTGCCCCGTCAGAGTTCCGATGTCGTTCCCGTGATATTTTCCGCCGCAGTCCCCGCCGCATTCGTCTCGGTGTTCCCGAACCCCAGTTGCAGCCCGAGATACAGGATTACACCCTCGCGAAACACTCTTGGGTCGTAGCCGGTCAGCGCGTGTATTTTGTCGAGCTGGTACTGGAGCGTGTTCTTATGGATGTATAGCTTCTCCGCCGCTGTCTTTAAGCTGCAATCTGCGGCAAAGTAAACCGCTAAGATGTGTCTTTCTTTATCGCTCAATTTCCCGAGTGTGCGCGTGGCATAGCTCTCGCGAACCGCGACCGGAATGGAGCCGCTCAGCAGTTCCAGATCGAGCTGCTCAAAATCCGCGTAGCCGCCTCTCTCATCGCCCGCGCGGGCCGCAATCTGTGCCTCCCGGAACGAGCGGTACTGGTGCACCAGCTTGTGATCCGCCCCCACGCCGACCGAGAGGATTTCCCGGAACTCCGCGGCGAGCCGCTCAAATTGCTGCTGTCTGGGCGGATAGTCGCCCCTCGGCAGTATCAGAATATACTCATTCGGGAAGCGGAAGGTATAGAGCGGACTTCCGGTCTCACGAAACACGGTCAGTATTTTCTGCTCCACCATTGAGAGGTTCGCGGGGTTATAGCGCGTCGAGAGCCGCACGAGCACGGTGCGGTAGCGCACTTCTTCGCTGAGACCGTGGGAGGAAAGGAAGTCTAAGTAAAAGCCGTGGTTCATGGGTTTCCCGGAACTCAGCGCCCGCACCACATAGTCGGTCTCGACCTGTGCATTCCGGTTTCTCGCATCGTATTCCTGCTCGCGGAGCAAAAGCGCCGTGATGCGCTGGGCGAGGTAGGCATACTTTCTCACTTCCTCGGGGACGCCGGTGATGCCGATGACCGCGACTATGGTTCCGTGATGCGAAAAGGGCAGGTTCACGCCCTGCTGCGTGCCGTAGAAGCTGTCGTTCTCCATGACCTCAATCGGCTGTCCGCCCTGCGCCGCACGGTGCCCGATTTCATGGTAGGTTCCCACTCGTTCGGGGTTCGTGCTCGCAAGTATGCTGCCGTCCGGCTGAATGAAATTAACATCGTGCCCGCAGACATCTTTCACGCTGTCCACAATCTGCTGCGCCGTCTTTTTGCTGATTTCCGCCATATTTTTGTTCTCCGTACCTAAAACTTTATTCTCAGTATATCACTTCCCATTCTCTGTAACATAGACCATGTTCGGCGATTCCGCTATTCTTACTACAGTTCGACAGCACAGGCTGTCAGTAGGCATCCGAAAACAAAACAAGGAGGAAACGAGATGAAAGTAGTGGTCGCCATTGATTCTCTCAAGGGGTCTCTCAGTTCTCTTGAGGCGGGCGATGCAATCCGCGCCGGAATTCTCAGGGCGGACAGCAGCGCCGAAGTCCTGGTGCGCCCGCTCGCGGACGGCGGCGAAGGCACAGTGGAGGCGCTCACCATAGGTATGGGAGGCACCCTGCAAGAGGTGCGCGTCACAGGGCCGCTCGGCGCGCCGGTCACTGCGGTCTACGGCATTTTGCAGGACGGCAAAACCGCAATCCTCGAAATGGCTGCGGCTGCCGGCATCACCCTCGTCGATGAAAAGGAGCGCAACCCGCTGAATACGACGACCTACGGGGTCGGAGAGATGATACGGGATGCGATTGCGAAGGGTTGCCGCCACTTTATTGTGGGCATCGGCGGTTCCGCGACGAATGACGGCGGCATCGGCATGTTGCAGGCGCTCGGCTACGGGCTCCTTGACAGCGAGGGCAAGCAAGTTCCCTTCGGCGCCAAGGGCTTGCAGGTTCTGGACCGCATCACGGATGAGAAGGTCATTCCGGAACTTGCGGATTGTACCTTCCGCGTGGCCTGCGATGTGACCAATACGCTCTGCGGCGATCAGGGCTGCAGCGCGGTCTTCGGCCCGCAGAAAGGCGCCGATCCCGGCATGATCATGCAGATGGACAAGTGGCTCGCCTACTATGCGACACTGGCGCGCGAAAAATACGAGAAGGCGAACCCGCGGCAGGCGGGAACGGGCGCGGCGGGCGGCCTCGGCTTTGCCTTCTTGACCTTTACCGACGCGCAGCTCGAATCCGGCATCAAAATTGTGCTTGAGGAGACCCGCCTCGAGGACTATGTGAAGGATGCCGACCTCGTGATTACCGGCGAGGGGCGGCTCGACGGACAGACTGTCATGGGCAAGGCGCCAATCGGCGTGGCACAAATCGCAAAGCAGTACGGAAAACCCGTCATCGCCTTCGCGGGTGCGGTCACCCAGGATGCGACCGCCTGCAACGCGCACGGCATCGATGCCTTTTTCCCGATACTGCGCCGCATCTCGACGCTCCAAGAGGCGATGGAGCCCGACAATGCAAGACAGAATATGACAGATACGGTCGAACAGGCACTGCGCCTGTTCCTGCTCAAATAAAAACGGAGGTTTCCCATGGACTTACAATTCACGACACTCGGCGCACTGATCGGACTGGTCGTCGCCATTCTCCTGATTATCAAAAAGGTACAGCCGGCCTACGGTCTGATTCTCGGCGCCTTAATCGGCGGATTGATCGGCGGCGGCGGGCTCGCGGGCACGGTCTCCACGATGGTGAGCGGCGCAGGCTCCATGATGTCCTCGGTGCTTCGCATTCTGACCAGCGGTATTCTGGCGGGCGCACTCATTAAAACCGGCGCAGCGCAGAAAATCGCAGAGACCATAGTCGACACGATAGGCGAAAAGCGCGCCGTTGCGGCACTCGCGGTCGCGACCATGATTATCTGCGCGGTCGGCGTGTTCATCGACATCGCTGTCATCACGGTTGCGCCGATTGCCCTTGCAATCGGTGAGCGCGCCGGCCTCTCGAAGAGCGGCATACTGCTCGCGATGATAGGCGGCGGCAAGGCAGGCAACATTGTCTCCCCGAACCCGAACACCATTGCCGTGACCGAGGCCTTTCAGCTTGACCTCACGGCTGTGATGCTTAAGAACCTGATTCCGGCGATCTGCGCACTCATCGCAACCATAGTCCTTGCTTCCCTGCTCGCAAAGAAGGCGGGCGACGGCATTTCGCAGAACGATCTCGAGGCGGCACCGGCAGAAAAGCTCCCGAATGCTCTGCAGGCGTTTGCGGGCCCGCTGACTGTCATTGTGCTCCTCGCGCTGCGTCCGCTCGCCAAGATTTCGGTGGATCCGCTGATTGCGCTTCCGCTCGGCGGTCTGGTCTGCATTCTGGTAACCGGAAACATCCGCAACCTGATTCCCTACACGGACTTCGGCCTCTCGAAGGTCATCGGCGTCGCGATTCTTCTAATCGGAACCGGCACGATTGCGGGTATCATCAAGGCTTCCGCGCTCCAGAAGGATATGACCACACTGCTCAGCGCCATGAACATGCCGGCTTTCATCCTGGCACCACTCTCCGGTATCCTGATGGGAGCCGCGACCGCTTCCACCACCGCAGGCTCCACCGTTGCCTCCCAGACCTTCTCGGGCACCCTGCTCGCAGCAGGTGTCCCCGCACTCTCCGCTGCGGCTATGATTCACGCAGGCGCGACTGTGCTTGACTCCCTGCCGCACGGCTCCTTCTTCCACGCGACCGGCGGCTCTGTCTACATGGACATCAAGAACCGCATGAAGCTGATTCCCTTCGAGGCACTGATCGGACTCACTTCCACGATTGTCGCTGTCATTCTGTATCTTGTGACGGCGTAAGAATTCGGCAGGCACAAAAAATAACGGCACAATAATAGCGGATGCAGCTGACTAAAATCAGTTGCATCCGCTATTTTTGATTCCCTGTTTTCTCAGTTCTCGTTCTGCGTATGTTCGGACAGCCATTTTTTCGCCTGTTTACGCAGCCAACTCCGCCGGTAAAGCGTACTCACCGTGACCGGCAAGACAGCAAACGGAAACATCATGATTACACCGACGGTCGCAAGCGTCGTATAGTGTACTCTGCCCTTTGCGCGCGCAATTTCATTGACAAAATCCGCCGCGCGGTCAATGAGCGTTCCGCCGCCGAAGAAACGAAGCAGCGCATACTCCGCGATAAAGATTCCGAGACAGATCACTATGATGGGAATCGTAACCCGCCCGCAGAGTTCAATTTTCTTCTCCATGGGAATTTTCTCTTCCCCCGGTATATTCCGAAACCAATTTTCCGCACGTTCTTCCTTGTTCATCTCTCGTCCCCTCTTCACACGGTCAAGCGGCATTCCGCCTGTATCCCTTCATCCCGATTGCGTATGTTGCCGCCGCTCTTGTTCTCGCGGCGTTTACTTGTCTCCGATCGCAACGAGGTGCAGGCGCTTCCTCCCACGAAATGCCCCTATCGTTTCTCCTGCACTCTTCTTTGCGCATGCATTTCACATGGCTTTCCGTTTCAGCTCTCCGTATCGTAGACCAGCTCGCCGCTGTAATAGACTTCCAGCGACATCTCAATCAGGCTGTTGTCATCCGGCAGTGTAAGGTAGCCGCTGTAGGTGAGTGTGTGGTCGCCATAGAGCTCGTCGACCAACTCAAAACTGTACTCGGTATAGCGCTCCAAAAAGTGCTTGAGCGACATGCGCTTCCCTTCGAACGCTCCGCGCTCTTTCTCCGGGCGCAACAAAAGAACCGCCACAAAATCGGGGTCTACATCCTCAATCGTAAGGCTGCCCTCCTCAAAAAAGAGGCACACGGAAGTCCCCGCATCCGCAATTTCCTGCACGATTCTGTCATGCAGGCTAAAGGGTGGCTTAATGGTGGGACGATATCTCGTAATCATGTCGCACCTCCGGAGTATTTGTCCTGCCTTCGCTCAAAGCCGAGGAAACGTGTTCCCTGAAAGCTCAACTGTCCGCGGTCACCTTCGGCCGACATTCCGTAGACCCTGCCGTCCACGTTAAACTCCGTGCGCTCACCGCTCTCTGCCTGAAAGGTGAGGAAATACGCGGTATTCGTACTCCCGACCGTGTTGGTGCCGCTGTGTCCCCAGACCGCGGTTCGCTTTCCCACGAGCACGGCGGAAACCGTTTGTTTCGGGGACCGGTTGTTCTTGTGCCAAGTGTCTATGCCCTGCACAACTCTCACGATGATTAAAACAAGGGCCAAAATAAAAATCAGAGAAAATACCGCGGCGAATACACCGCCGGCCAAGAAGATGTCGTCGTACATACGTTTCTCCCTTCCGCTTTGCTCTTACCGTTTTCTTCCTGTCTTGATTGATTTCCGCTTTGGATACGCTGTTTTCTCACTTTCCTCTGAACTGCTTGCTGATAGGTAGCAGCGCCGTATAAAGGGGGTGATGTCAGCGCCGGACTCCAAATAGCGAAGCAGAATCTCTGCGCAGGCGCGGCTGTCGCTGTCCGCCTTATGGTGATCCAGCGCAATGCCGTAGTACTCGCAGAGCACATTTAACTTGTGGCTCATTCCGGGCAACAGGCGCTTTCCCATCTGTACCGTACAAAGGTAGGGCACCTCGGGCTTCCATACGATTCCGTAAGCACTCAGGCATTTCCTGAGTACGCCCATGTCAAACACGGCATTGTGCGCAACCAGAAGCCCGCTCTCCATGAGCGGCGCAATCTCCTCCCATACCTTGGGAAAGGTCGGTGCGTGCTGCACGCTCTCCGCGCTGATGCCGGTGAGCTGCACATTGAAATAGTCGAACTGTGTCTCAGGATTTACCAAGGTATAATAGGAATCCACCACGACACCGTCTTCCATTACGGAAATGCCTATGGCACTCATGCGGTCGCTGAAACGGTTCGGTGTCTCCACATCAAAGGCAATAAAACGCGACATACTTACCTCTTTCTATCACTACACGCTAAACTTATTATAGCCGATTCTACGGGTTTCCGCGACTTGTCCGCCGCACTAAGGTTTTACACAGACGCACACATTCGACTCTGTTTTTCAACTCTGTTTTCGACTCTGTTTTTCGACCCAGTTCTCTCCCCCGCCGCAGCCCTGCTGCTTCTCTCTCCTCCGTAAAGCCTGCTCCGAAGCGCGTCTGTTTTCCCCTTTTAGTCTCTAGCGCCCTTATAGGGTCTTATACCGACTCAACTCTTTGACACGGCCAAAAAGCGGCGGAACGCGCTTCATTGCGCTTCCACCGCTTTTGGCCCGCTTGCTGATTCCGCTTCTTTCTCCGCAAGCTCAATTCTGTTTGCCGAATTCCGGCGCAGGCATAAGTCCCGCTTCCGTCAAACGTAACACGCGCGTACAAACCTCATCGATATATTTTCTGTCGTGGGAGATGCTGATAACAGCCCCCGGAAACGCGGCCAACAAGCTTCGAATCACAGGCCCCGAGAGCGGCGAAAAGTTGCGGGTCGGCTCATCGAGTATGAGGACATTCGCATCCGAGAGGCTCATTTTGAGAAGTAAGACCTTGGCCTTTTGTCCGCCGGAGAGTTCCCGCATGGGGTGATCCATCTCCTCTGCCGTGAATTTAAGCGCTCCCAAATAGGTACGAATTTTGGTGCGCACTGCCTTATCGCCGCTATTGTCCAGGAAGTCGACCGGGGTTCGATCTAATTCCAACAGATCCTCGTAGTTCTGCGGCATATACTGCGCGCGGAGATCTTTTCGCGCGAGCAAAGCCGCCGCAATTCCGCGCAGCAAGCTCGTCTTTCCCGCGCCGTTCTCGCCTATGATGCAGAGCTTTTCGGGCCCTCGCAGCTTAAGGCAGATGTCTCTCGCCAACAGACGCTCACCGTCCGGCGTTTTCAGTTCCGCGAGGGCATAGTCAATCACCGTTTTCCCCTGCGGCATCACTGTCGCCTCACCGCCGAGCCGAAAGAAGATAGCTTCCTCCTGCTCCGGCATTTCGGTCATCTCTGCGTCTTCCTTTTCGAAGCGCTTCCCCATGGCTTTTACCGCGTGCATCTTGTCTTTTAAGTTCTTTCCCTCGCCCGGTGCCTGCCGGGAAACACTTGATAACGCCCGCTCCACCGAGTTGTGGAGCCGCGCGTATTTTTCATCTCGGATCCTTTTCTCCTTGCGCTCGTTCTCCGCCTGTTGGGTCTTTCGCGCAAAAAGTTCCGCGCGCTGCTGCCGGTAGCGGGCGTACGTGTCTCGCACCACCGCATAGCGGCTCTCGCTTTTCCGCTTGAGCTGCTCTAAGTGAATCACCACCGTCGCTGTCCGCTCAATCAAGGTTTCATCGTGCGAGGTGAAGAGGACAATGCCTTCCCACCCATTGATCAGGCTTTCCAATAATTCGAGCGTGGCAAGATCTAAGTCATTCGAAGGCTCGTCGAGCAGGAGTATAGTAGGCCGCTCCAAAAAGATACGGAGCAGTTGTGCCTTCACCTTCTCACCGCCGGAGAGTGTGTCCATGCGCTGTTCTCCGTAAAAAAACTCCGGTGAAAGGCGAAAGCGTGCGGCGAGCTCCGAGAGTTCCTTCGCACTACAATCATAAAACGCATCCGAAGCCGAGAAAAATTCATAGACCGAATTCCCTTTCAGTTCCTCCGGCAGCTCCTGTGGTAGGTAAGCAAGTCGCTCCGCGCCCAAGATGCGTTCACCCCTGCACTCCGCATAGGCCGCGACAAGGACAGGGTCAAAAATCCACTTGAGCAGGGTAGACTTCCCGTTGCCCTCCTCGCCGACGATAACCGCCTTGTCGCCTGTATTCAGCACCAGGTTAAAGTTCTCCAGAATGACACGCAAGTCACGCCGATGTTCTATGGTAAGGCTCTTGATTTGGAGCATGGCCAACCTCCTCTCTGTCACTTCCTGTCCTCATTTTCCGGCACGCCACAGAGTCTGTCAAGGCGAACCCGCGCAACAAAAAGCGCTGTCTCGTTCTCACGAAACAGCGCTTCAAAATTTCTGTTTTTGCTCTCGTACAATGAACTCAGGATCCGAGCATCATCACGAGCAACTTCGGCAGAATCACAAGTCCCACCGTCGCAACCGGCTGGCAGGCAGCATAGAAGGAAGCCACCTTGTCATTGCCCGTCACGGTAATCAGCGCATTTAAGGACGGCGCCGAAGTCATAGCGCCCGTCGTTGCGCCGAGGGCACCGAAGAGCGGCATTTTGCAGAGATATCTCGCCACCACATACGCGAAGAGAATCGCGACCACGCTCATGAACGCACCGACCAGGAACAGCATAATGCCATACTGCTGCAGCGTCGACACAAACTTCGGACCCGCACCTGCACCGTTCTGCAAAAGGAACCATGCAATGCCGAGATCGCGAAGCGGCATCAGCGTCGACTTCGGCGCGGTCAGCTTAATCTTGCCGCAGTGGCCGATTGCCGAGACAAAAATACCTGCGATGATAGCGCCGCCGCCTGTGCCGAGCGAGAAGGTCGTGCCGCCGCCGAGCGGAACCTTGATGGCACCGATCAGCGCGCCGAGCGCAATCGCAACGCAGACTACGAACACCCCCGGGCCGTCGACCGTGAGCAGCGACTTATCGCCCTCGCTCTTCGAGACCGGTGCGTCCGGCAGCTTTGCATTTTCCGCATCGGCATCTGCCTTCAGGAACTTCGGCACCAGCTGAACGAACATCACAACCGAGATAATGCCGAACACATAGGCAAGACCGTAGCCCACACCGGCCGCGGACTTATCGCCGAAGAGCTCCTTGGTCGTCGCAAGACTCGCGGTGCAGGTCATCGCACCTGCCATGACACCGAGTGCAAGGTCAACCGGCAGCTTGAAAATTTTGACCGCCATGATGACCGTACCGCCCGCGGCTACCAGAATCGCAACGGTCGTCGCAATAAAGCCCCAGAAATTTGCCTTCAGATTCGTGACAAACGACGGTCCCGCCGAGAGACCGACACACGCGAGGAACAGTGCCAGACCGGCCGTGCCGATGATGGCCGGCACTTCCATGCCCAGTGCGCCGAAAATCAACGCCATCACCAGAACACCGGATGTGCCGAACTTCACACCTGCAAAATTAATCCTGCCGAATGCATAACCGCATACCAGCGTCAGAAAAATCATGAACACCGCATTGGTGCCCAAACCGTGAATGAAACCCATGACCCCTCCATTTCTTTGTAATGCCCTTCTGAAACTACGGTCATGGTAACACGATATTTCCTGTAGCGTCAATGAATCACCGCAAAATTGTTTGCAAATTTTGCTATTATCTTATTTTAGCGGTGAATGTTGGCATTTGCACTGTATTGTCAATTTTATAACGAAGATGCGGCCACCTCTCGTTTATCAGCAAAGCGCACAATAAATCGATGATTTAATCCGTATTTTATGTATATTTTATCTCTTAAAAAACCTTTTTTGCAACAGGACTGCCGCCAGGGCCAAAAGCGCATTTCCTCCGAGAATCACGACAATCCAGAACAGCGTAGAGGCAAGACTCTGCTCCCGCACCTTTAAAAAGCTGTAGGGTCCCGAGACCAGTCCCGCCGCGTTTAAGAGTATCATGGGCACGGCATAGAGGAGGGTCGTAAAGAGCGCGCGGGAGATGTAAGAAAAGGATGCGAGTTCATCGCCGAAGAGAAATAAAATCAGGGATAAGAACGGGCAGAGAAGATGGCTGAATAGTCTCGTTCCGTCGAGGAACTCATGCGCAAAACCGTTCTCCGGACCGAGTACCAGTAACACCACCGTAAAGGTCACAAGCAGACAGCTTGTCGCAATAAAGCGGAGCAGCGAAATCACCCCAGCCTCGCTCCCTTTCACGTTTCCGCCCCGGAAATAAGTCCAAAGATAGAGCGCCGAAGCTATGCCGCAGAGCAAATTCGAGTCTGTCGTATAAAAGCGGAGCGTAGCAAGTCCTTCGCCCGCAAAGCCGTGCACGACCACCAATAATTCAAAGAGCAAGAGCAGGACGTGCCCAATCGCGATAACCGCTCCCGGCTTGCTCCTTCCGCTATCTCTTAACTCCCTTGCTTGTTTTGTCCGATTTGTCATGAATTCCGTCTCCTTAAAACAGATGTAATGTGCGGCAAAAGAGCATTTCAGTGCCCGATATACGGCAGTTTGAACCAGAATTTATTATAGACAAAGCGAATAGACAACGCAATCAAAGGCGACAAGCAATTCAGGCTTTGCCGAGAAAACGGAGCGCCGATTTTCTCGCCTTTTCAATCGACTCGGACTCGGCCGCTTCCGCTGCCGCGGCGGATATCCACTTCTTTCCGAAGAGCGTCTGTGCCGCCTCTATCAGGATGCCGGCAGCATTCAAGTCGCCCTCCTTCTGTATTGCCGCCGCAAAGGCCGCCTTCGTTTTCTCCCGCAGAACATCTGCCGCCACACCGTGGAACGAGAGCTGCATGAGCGCGGCAGCCGCCCAGGCGCGGCAGAGCGCATCCGAATCGCTCTGCATAGAGTCAATCAGAAGATTGATTTCCGACTCAGAGCCGATCCAACCGAGGGCAATGATTTGCTTTCTTCGAAGCGCGATATCCGAAATTTCCCATCTTGCGGTCAGGAGTGCTGCCAGCTCTTTGGCGCGCGCGGCATAAAAGTCTCTGTGTCTTAGCTGTGAGAGGATTTTGGCGGCGAGGTAAGCGGTATCTATATAAAGACGCGCAGCACTTTCGCTGCCCTTCGCGCAGACCGTCTCTCTCCCCTTTCTGCAGTCCTGTTCACTGTTTCTCCAACAGCCCTGTCCCGCGTCTCGCTGCAGGTTTTTTGCGCCAAGTGTGTCGGTACTTATCTCCCCACCTGCACCCGAACCGACAGCTGCATTTTCCTCTGAACTTGTGCCCGTTTTTGAAGCCGTCCCAAACGCTCTGAGCCGCTCAAGTAAAAAGACAATCCCTGCTTCTCCATGCCGGTCAAAGCTGTTCTCGAGCATAAGCCTTCCGCCCGCCGCCCAATCCTCAGAGATGAGCGCATAGTGATAGGCAAGGTCATCGCTGTTCCCGAGCGCCGCAATTAGCTTAAGCCTCTCCCCGTCCGTTTTGATTTCCTCTGTCAGTTCACGATATGATTTCCGCAATGCCTCTCCCCTTCGATACTCCGTAGCGAATCATCAAAAGCCTGCACCCTTTCGGTGCAGGCAAGCTTTACATCCGGTAAGCGCTACTTTTGCTGTCGCTCCTCAATTCTATTTCTGCTTCTGTTGCTGACACCGTTTTCAACTTTTCTTACCTGACTCTGTTTTCTGCTTCGCTTGCTTAGCGCTGTATCCCACAAGCTGCTCATTTCTTCGCATCACTATGCTTTCTTGTTTTTATCCCCAAACTGCTGTTTCCGGCTACCGCAAGCTAAGGATATCTCTTTATTCTTGCTCCTCACCGTACTCCCGCACATACTCTAAGAAGTAGCGGACACCGAGTTCCAAGGCACTCTCATCGATGTCAAAGTAGGGGCTGTGCTGCGGGTAGCGCCGCGCCTCTTCCGAAAAACCGCCGCCGAGGAACAGAAGGCACTTCGGCGCCTCGTACTTGGCAAAGTCCTCGCCGCCCATCTGCTGTTCCCAGTCGAGAAGATGATCTTTTCCGAAAACTCTCTCGGCTGCTCTCCGCCCCGTGTCCACAGAGGCATCGTCGTTGATGGTCGGCGGCGGTCCCGGGTGATAATCGAGCTGAATCTCGGTTCCGGTCGCCATGGCAACGCCGTCCGCAACGCGGCGCAGCATCGCGGGATAGCGATCTCGTATCTCCGGATTAAAGGTTCTCGCGGTTCCCATGAGGTGCGCTTCTCCCGGTATCACGTTCGAGGTGGTGCCCGAGACAAACGAAGTCACGCTGATCACCGCGGGTTCCAGCGGATTCAGTTCTCTTGAGACCAGGCGCTGCAAGGACATGACCAGTTCCGCCCCCGCCACAATCGGATCCACCGTCTGGTGCGGCAGGGCACCGTGTCCGCCCTTGCCTTTCACGTGAAAGTCAAAGGTATCCGCCGCCGACATGACGGGGCCGTAGCGGAGCGAGGCATAGCCCGCAGGAATCTTACTCCAGATATGCATGGCGATCAGGCGGTCGCAGGCCAAGACTTCCGGTTCATCCTTCATAAGCCCTGCGCCGCTGTCCGCAATGAACTCCTCCGCGGGCTGGAATAAGAGCTTCACCGTAATCGTGAGCTCATCCTCCATCTTCTTTAAGAGCTTGGCCGTGCCGAGCAGCATGGTGATATGCGTGTCATGCCCGCAGGCATGCATACAGCCCTCGTTCACGGACTTCCATGCGACCTCCGAAAGCTCCGTAACCGGCAGCGCATCGATATCCGCTCGTATGCCGAGCACCTTCCCCTTGGAATGCTTCCCCGCTACGGTCGCAATCACACCGGTCTTACAGACCTTCACATAGGGGATGCCGAGTGCATCCAAATACTCGCAAATCTTTTTCTGTGTGTTGAACTCCTGCCAGGACTGCTCCGGGTGCGCATGAAAATAGCGGCGCAGTTCCACGAGTTCTTCGCGCAGCGCAGTTCCCTCTTCCAAAATATCTATCATAAAAACTTACCCCCTGACGTTTCTCTTATCGCGCGGGGACAAACACCGCTTCCGGCTTCCCCGCGCTCATCATGCTTTCTCCGTGTATCGCGTATCTTTAAGATCTTTCTCTGCTCAGAACGGTCCGTAGTGAATCTTGGTCGCGACAATCAAGGCTATCATACAGACCACAAATAACATCGTAATCAAGGGCGTGACAAACTTCCACCATTTCTTTAAGGGAATGCCCGCAATCGTGAGGAAGATGAGCAGAGTGCCGCTCGTAAACCAGAGCGAGTTCGTGAGACCGTCGCCGAACTGGAAAGCGAGTATCATCGTCTGCCGCGTCATGCCGATGAGATCCGCGAGCGGAATCAAAATGGGCATGAGTGCCATGGCTTTCGCGGAACCCGAGGTGATGAGACCGTTAAAAATCGCAATCACGAACATGACCGCAATCGCAGCGACCGGTCCCGGCAGGCTCTTTAAGGGTCTTGAAATGCTGTAGATAATCGGGTCTATGATTCCGGACGCCGTGAGTATCCACTGAATGCCGCGCGCAAGGCCTATCACCAGGGCCGGCACCAGGCCGTCTTTCGCACCGGCGCAGATTGCATTCACGATATCGTTCGGCGCCATGCGGTTAATGAAGCCCGCCGCAATCGCCGTGAAGAGGAAGCAGGCCGAGAGGTCATTCATCGACCAACCGAATTTCGCAACACCTGCGATGGCTGTGATAAAAACCACGACAAAGAAGAGCAGGGAAAGACTCTGCCCGCTGGTCAGCGGCTCCCGCATCTCCTGCGAGTAGTCAACCCGGAACTTGTCGCTGTCTAAGTCCGCGGTGAGCGACTGAATCTTTCCGCTCCGCACACCGCGCGCATAGCGCAGCACATAGAGGATGATGATGATGTCCGCGATGCAGAGCAGAATAAAGCGGAATAGGAAACCCGAGAACATCGGGAGCTCTGCGATTTCATCCGAGATACCGACGGTATACACGCTGGTCGGCGAGAAGGAGAAGCTGATCATATCGATCATCGCCGAGCAGGCAATGCCTGTCATCAGGTCATAGCCGAGTGCCAGGCAGAGCGAGAGCACAATCGGTATGAAGGGCACTATCTGTTCGTTCCAGCCGAGGAAACCGCCCAGTGCGCCGAAAATAATCATGATGAGCACAAGTATCTTCTCGTGTCCCACGCGCTCCGACTTCGATAGGATGCGCGCAACACCCTTATTGAGTGCGCCGGTTCTCTTGTAGACTTCGATACAACCCGCGACCAGCATGACAAGGAACATCATACCCGCCGAGGAGACCAGGCCGTTCGGCACCGCCTGGAAGATGGCCTGCGGTCCCAGATAGATTTTATCCGTGACGTGATAGGAATTCGCAATGACCACCGTGCGCCCGTTCAGCTGCTCGCGCTCAAAGGCACCCGGGCTGATGAAGAGCGAAAGAATGTAGCATCCCACAATGACGAGAAACACAATGACAAACGCATTAATCGAGCCGCGTTTCTTTGTTTTGTTTACCTGTTCTCCCATATTGCACCTCCGCACAACGTTTTGCTTTCCGTTTCCGTCTGATTCCTACTTAATTCCGAAAATCCGCTCCTTCAGCTCTTGTCTCCGCCGCCTCCCTTCGCTGCGCCCGGCGCTCTATCCAAAGACAGCCTCGACGCAAGTGCCTCTTACAATAAAGTCTCACTTTGTAACTTTGCTTTTCTTTATCATATACAGTTTGCGCAATTAATTCAACATTTAAGCGATATTATACAGCATTATTTCCAACTATTATTTTACCTTCCGCATATATATTGTCTATTTATCGACTATAAGCCCTTTTTATCGTCATTATGCTGTAGTTTATCCACAATCCACCTTGTTTCCGCTTCCGCCCCCGCACAGAACCGTTTCATAAAACAAATCGCCTACAAGAGCTTCTGCCGAAACAAGAAGAGCGACAGCCGCTTGCTCCCTTGGGCACGGCTGTCGCTCTTTTTCTTTGTGTTTTGCTGTGTCTTACTACACCGTCAATTCGATTTGATTTCCCTCAAAATCCAAAATGCAGGACTCGTAATACCCGTCCCCCGTGGTGCGCGGCCCGCTGATCACTTCATAACCCGCCGCTCTCAACTGCTCTGTCAGGTCATCCACCTTTTCTTTGCTTCCGAGCGAAAACGCAACATGCGCATACCCCGCGCGAAGCAGCGCCTTTTCCTGTACCGTCAAGTCGGGCTTGGTCATGAGCTCTAAACGCGCGCCGTCCGCAAAGGATATAAAGTAGGAGCGAAAGCCGGTCTTCTCATTGTGATACTGCGCATTTGCGCTTCCGTCGAAATAGCGGACAAAGAACGTCCGCGCGCGCTCCAGGTCGGAGACATAGAGAGCCACATGTTCGATTCTCATGTGCTCACTTTTTCCCGAAGAGCCTTGAAAAGAAACCAGGCTTTTTCTCTGCAGCTTTCTCGGGCTTTTGCTCCTCTTCCTCTGCCGTCTTTGTTTTTTCCGCCGGGGTCTCGTAATGGTGCTTTTCGTACTTCACTTTTTCTATGATTTCTTCCGTTTCCATTCCGCTCGCGGCTTTCACCTGCTCGATTGCGACTTTTTGATAGATGAAAGCACCCTGCGGGTCACAGAGACGAATGTCCGAGTAGCATGTCGACTTGTTGAGATCAAAGGGATTTACCTCCATGACCTCGGCCGCCTCCATGAGACCGCTCTCCGACTCATTTGCCTGACGTAACGAGGTAAGGAATACCTCCAGGTTGTCACCGAAAAATTCCTCGAGGCAGTTCCGAACGCCTGCATCGCTCTCGTAATCCTGAAGCAGGGACTTCACCTGCTCCGGCGCCATGTAGATGCCGGCCGCATAATTTTCACTGAGAATATCATGGTCCGGTTCCGGGATCCACTCCGGCACAAAGCTCTTCCACGGACTGCAGTAGCGCTTCACCTCCGGATGTTCCTCAATGAGAAAAGAGTATGCCGAGCCGCGGACATACTGATATTCCGTGAAGAAACCGCTGACCACCGCCATCCCGTAGAGTATGCCCTTTTCACTGGCTCTCCGGATGTCCCAGGCCGCAACAGTCTTCATGATGTCCAAGTATTTCTCCCCGTAAAATGACTCGTGTTCCGCCTGATACGCCTCCGCAAAGCGCTCCGCCACGCTGCTGTCTCCGTCCTTTAATGCCTTCATCGGCGCAAAGAAGCAGCGCTCCATCTCATCCCTGCGAATCGCATGATAGGTGATGTCAAATCCCATGGTGAACTCTCCCTTCTGTTTCCTGAAATTGTCTAGCAGTCCCGCCGTCGGTAGATACGGATTGTCAGTGCGTACGAAAAAACAAATGCACCTACTGCAGCTGACAGTATCATGATTCCGACTGCAATCGTTTCCCGCGCTGTCAGAGGGGTCGGGATGCGTGCATTGATAAAGCTGCTAATCGCAACAATGATGCCAAAGCCCAAAAGCAAGCTGATAACCAACAGGGCTTCGCCTCTTTCCTCTCCTCCCGATGAGCAATACAGCGGAAAAAAGATTGCCCCCGCAAACAAGCTGACACCGATCCCGCCTACATACAGATTAAAGACATCGGTGGGTTTGTCAAATAGAAAGCCCCGAAATACCAGCGATAAACCAATACCGCTTCCGGCAAGCAACATTCCGAAAACGAGCCAGAGCAGCAGGCTCAGAAAGTAGCTTCTCACAATCTCAGCTCTCCTTACCGGCATCGACAGCTTATACTTGTCCCACTTAAAGCCCCGTTCTTTCAGGCTTCCCACAAGCGAGATGAGCGAAAATCCGACCATGCAAAACAGGGTAAACGAAATGAGTAGCATTTGATTTTTCATAACAATACCCAACGCACAGAGCAAAACCATAAGAGCTGTAATTGCCTTCGCATTGTCCAAGGTCGCGAAATAATTGTTCTTCAACAGTCCCTTCATATCCGTTCTCCCTTGATCAGCAGCAGCATAATCTCATCAATGGACACATGGTCAATCACAGCGTCCCTGTATTTTCTTTGTGCGGCTTTGCTGTCGGAAAGCAGCACATCAATCTGATAATCCCGTTTCAGATAGGCAATCATATCTTCCTGCTTCAGGGCTTGAAACTGCTTCTCACTGCAGCGCATCACACCATAGTTATAACGCAAATCATCTTTCAGTGCGGAGAGAATCAGTTTCCCGTTGTGAATAAATGTAATGTAATCGGCTATTTTTTCCAAATCACTTGTGATGTGAGATGACAGCAAAATAGAGTGCTGTTCATGCTGCACAAAATCCAGAAACACATCCAACATCTCATCCCGCATAATGGGATCCAGTCCGCTTGTTGCCTCGTCTAAAACAAGCAGCTGCGGATGATGCGATAAGGCAGCTGCAATCGACAATTTCATCGTCATTCCTCTGGAATACTGTTTGATTTTCTGCGTCGGCGTCAATTTGAACTTCTCAAGATAATGGCGAAACAGCGTCTTGTCCCAATGCCTGTAAACACCCGCCATAATATCCGACACTTGATTTGCATTCAGATAACTCGGAAAATTAGCCCCGTCATAAACGACCGCAATCCGTTCTCTGATATCTGTATCGGAATCCCGCATCTCTTTTCCGAATAATTTGATGCTGCCGCCGTATTGCGCAATCGTATTTAGAATACAGCCGATTGTGGTCGTCTTTCCGGCTCCGTTTTCTCCGACAAAGCCTAACACAGCGCCATACGGCAGAGAAAAACTGATGTCCTCCAGCCTAAAACTTGATCCCGGAAATGACTTGGAGACCCGTTGTAGCTCTAATATATTTTCCATATTATTCGTCCTCCAGATAGAACAGCGCCAATAGCTCTGTCAATTTTTCAAGCGAAATCCGGTTTGTTCGGCCGATTTCCGCGGCGATTTGCAAATGTTCTTCGGCGATGCGCTGCTGTTCTTCCTGATAGAACTCTTTGTTTTGTGCGGAAACAAAACTACCTCTGCCAACCGTGGTTTCTATAAAGCCATCTCTTTGCAGCTCCTCATACGCTCTCTGAACAGTAATGACACTCACATGAAGTGATTTTGCCAGCGCACGCATAGAGGGAATCGCATCTCCCGCCTTCAGCTCCCCGCTTATGATCATAGCTTTTACCTGTGTTGTGATCTGCTCATAGATCGGTTTTCCGGTATTGTTGCTGATCACAATGTCCAAACCGCGTCCCCCCTCGCCAAAGTGTACTTATTGTATATGTACATTATATCAGCTTGCCGAGTGTTTTCAATAGAATTTTTCTCTTCTAATTTGCATCTTTGACCGTTTTCTAAGCGCAGCGGAAGATGTAGGCATAAAGATAGCGCAATCCGACTCCATAAAGAAGTCGGATTGCGCTATCTCTTTCAAAACCAAGCGGCTCCGAAGCCGCGTCAAAGGCACACCGCAAAAACTCATCTTAATATCTTATTCGATATTCCGCACCACGCCCGAGAACAGCAACGAACCGTCCTCCGCGGTTACGAGGAAGAGGAAGGGGCGGTCGAAGGTAATGTCCAGAGGCTCGCTCATCTGCATTGCCGCTCCCGCCATGGCCAGCATGGTATAGGCCGCTCCGGTCACCCCCCGCTCATCCACCTCTACCATGGCAGCGTGTGTCGCGCGATTCAGGAAGAAATTGTTATTTGCTTCCGTGAGCGGTTTAAAGTTCGCCTTGCCGGCATCCATCGCGTCTGTAATGCCCATGGCTGCAAGCGTTTTCATGAGATCTGTCTCCTCGGAAACCTTGAATTTCGGCAAGGTCAGATTCACGCGGTACGAAGTCCAGTGAACGCTGTCCGTCGGCGGCAACGCGTCAAAGACAGCCGCATACTCCGTGAGTTCGTTGACCGCAACGCCCTCCTTCGGGAGGTAAAAATACATGTCGCCGCTGTCCTTAAGGGGCAAGCGCACCGCGGTAAATTTCTCCGCTTCCATGACGCCCATGGTGTCGGTTTGATGCATCATATCAACCGTCGCATCGCCCTTGGTGCCATGGAAGGTCTCCTTTGTGTTGCCCGCGGCATAAAACGCATCAACCCATGCCGCCTTATAGTAGATGGTCGTGACCAGCGCCAAAACCGTATCCGGCTCAAGCTTTAAGTTCTTGGTGTAGTCCGTCAAAAGTCCGCCGGTGTTTTGATCTGTCCACTTGCGGAGCGCCTCGTCCATCTCCGCCGAGCCCGGCTTTCCGCGAAACGAAGACGCATAGTAGATTTTCGCGAGCCTCTCCAGAGTTTCCTCGTTGTAGCTCACGGAATTGTTGAGCCAGAGCGAATCTGCGAGTAAGCTCTTGATGAGCGGCGTGTCAACATAGTTGCTCTCCCAAAGCGCCGTAATGCGACTCTGCAGAACTTCAATGTCCGACGCCTCAAGCACATTCAGAATCTGCTGTCTGGTCTCTCCGTCGGAGACCTCTGCGAGCATTCCGAGGGCAATATAAATATTGAGCGGGGAGCAGACGGTATTATCATCCGACTCATTCAAAAGCTTCGGCAGCAAGCTCCGATAATAGCCGCGTAGTTCTGTCTGGTACGGTTCAGACAGAGTAATCTTCTTTTGATAGAACTTGAGCCAGTCCTGATACTCCTGGCTTTCCGCAAACGTCTGCGCATTCTTCTCCTCCGCCGCCGGAACAGGGTAATTCGCCTCCACCGCCTTCAGCGCAGCTGTCGAAGTACAGCCCGAAAGTGCGGACACGGACAGTGCCAGCGCCGTCAGCGTTGCAAGACTCTTTTTCCGGAAATGTTTCATGACTTACCTCCTTATTCTGCCGGTGGGTTTTCGTCCGGTTCCGTCAGTTCTTTCGCTCGTTTTCTGAGCATCTCTTCCTTGAAACGCTCCGCTGTTTCTGTCAGTGCTTCGTCTAAGTACACGGTACCCGCGTAAAATTCCCGCAGTATCCTCCGGAGAAACGACTCATAGGCCGGAAGTTCAGGCAGCATTCGCTGTAAGCCCTCTTCCTTGGAAAGAAGCGCCCCGCTCCGCAAAAAGCAATGATAGCGGCAGAGGTTCATGACAGAATCTACCATATCCACAGGCGCATCGTGCTCATCGTAAGCGATACTCTCCATAAAGCTCTTGCGGGAGATGTCGGGAAAAAGCGCCGTAATCTCCGGCCCTTCGAGCACTATGCCCTTCTGCCTTACGTTATAGATATGGCTTGTGATATCCTCATCCCTGCGCGATTCTTCATCCCAATTCTCCCAACCCGCCTCGCGGACATATTCATCCCAAAAGGGCGAATAATGGCATTCCGTGACATAGGGATGCGAACCCGCGCGAAGCTCCTTCTCCGTAAGCACGGAGACTTCAATCCCCTTCGCAGGCCCCTCCTCACTGAGTGCTCGAATCTCCTCTACAAAGTGAAGGCGTTCGGCTGCAGTGAGACACTCCGAAACCACCGCGAGCGCATCCACATCGGAGCGCTCCCAATGAAAAGCATTCTGTGCCACCGAGCCGTGGATATAGATGCCGATTAGCTTAGCTCCCAGAATGCATCTCAGTTTATTTTGAAACCGGCGCAAAAACCGGGTGAGTTTTTCGTTCTGTTCCGGAATATGACTGCTCATACTTGTCCCTCTTTTGGCCTCGGAAGCCACAGTGTGATTCCTTGCCCGTTTTGGTAATACGCTCTGCGCTGCTTTGTTATGAACCCCGCTTTTTGAAATTCTTTCACCAAGGTATGCATATAAAATCCATGCGTGACAAGGATGCAGTCTTCTCCCGCGGCGCATACTTTTCCGACCATTTTTTTCGCTCGGCGCTCTGTGAGGCGCCTGGGCTCTGCTTGCCTCGGATAATTCAGAAACCACTGGATTCTCCCCATCAAATTCCAAAACCAGAGGGGCAGCCGTAATTCCGTATCAAAACTTGATCTAAGAGGAACCTCATCCAAGAGTTCCGTCTGTTTTAATTTCGCTTTACCAAAGAAGCAAAGCGCAGTGCTTTTGCTTCGCTCTAAGCGGCTGATGTAAACAGTGCCCACTGCCTCTTGAATAACTGACGGCTTTGCGGCTTCAATCGGAGCTCTGTCGTACTCTCGACACGCCCGGTCAAACTCTGCCGAACTGTAAAGGCTGCGCCAGTCATATTTTACTTTACAATGCCTGATCAGAATGACTTTTATATTGCTCCTCCTTGCCTTCCGACAAACATCCCTTGGAAGCGGACCGCAGTCTGTACTGCCGGGCTGTAGCCTCTAATACCGTAGCGCTTCGATATGGAGCTCTGTTGGATTTAAAACAGGTACAAATGAATTATCTCTCTTTTGGCTTCGAAAGCAAAGTAAGTTTCCGTTACGATTTGCTTAAACTTTGATTGCCTCTTTCACTTTTCACGCGAAAACTAATCATATCATCCAAGCGAATCTCTTCGATGTCACAGCGCTGATTGCCCCGCAGGAAGGAGACCAGGCCGTAGCGTTCCATGCCTTGCTTGAGAAACGCCATGAGCTTTGCACTTCTGCGCTGATATCCGTATGCCCGCAAAAGCGTCTTGAGCTTCACTCGGACATAGTCCTGTTTCCCATGGTACAAAATCACAATCCGCATGCGCTTTAGATAAAATTCCAGCTCATAAAACTCCATCTCAAACAGAGCTTGGTTTGTTCCGAGAAGAGACTGCTCGTTTTTATCGTTTATCCCTTGCAGTTCTTTTGTGATGAGCGGAAACTCCGACGCAAGCGCCGCTCTGTCGTGAAGATAAGCGCCGCAAAAATGGACGGCCAACATCCAGTTCTTAAGATTGTCCCGATAAATCTCCGGGAGCAGGTTCTTCTCGAAGGTCCATACAAGCCGCTCAAGCGCATAAGTATCTTTTATCGCCAGGCCTATGCTCTCCTCAATGCAGGCCATCTCAAGCGGGGTAAGGCAGACCTCCATCAGTGATCTCCCTTTGCCCCGTTACAAGTCCTGCACAGAACCTGTAGATTTTCCGGAACGCTTTTTCCGCCCTGATTCATGGGGACGATGTGGTCTACCTGTAAGTAAATGCGGTTTCGAAACTGTTTTCCGCAACAAGCACAGACATAGTTTCCGCCCTTCACTTTGGCTTTCGCAAAGGCCTGTTCACGCAGGGCCTTTTCGTATTCCGCACCTCCCGGGTATTTGCGCATCTCACTGAGCGGCATATCCTCAAAGCGGCGCTTCCCGTAACTGACATTTTTCGTCTCAAAGGTTTCCGGTTCCACGATTCTCTGAAGTTCTATATCAACTTGACGTCTAAAATAACTCTTCATCCCGAAGAACAGGCGCAGCAGATTTTCATCCCCTTGTTCCCAGAGTTCATTCAAATACTTCGTCTGCCCAAGATAATTCATGCCTGACTCAATGATGTGTCGCGCAATCTGCGCCACATCGAGCTTGCTGTGTTCAATCTCATCAAAGGTATAGAAGGCCGGTACTTCACTGTGCTGCGCATAATACATCAGAATGTGACGGATATCTTCCGGGTCGTACGAGGGAATCATATCACCGGTAAAGAAGCTCGCCCTGCACTGCTCTTCCATTTCATCAATGAGCTCGGCCGGCGGATACTCGTCATCGTTTCCGTAGGATTGGAATAAGTCCGGCAGTGCCTTCATCAGCCCCTGATACGCCTTCTTGGTGCTGTCATAGACCATCACCTGCCAGCTCAAATCCATACCTTCCTGTTCCTGATACGACATCATATACATGCCGATCGGAATCCGTTTGTTAAAAGGCACCCTCTCTATGGCTGTTGTATCGACGGAATCATCCATGATAGCAGCGAACTCCTGGATTTTCTTAATCGATATCATACGGATGGCTCTTGCCTCACGCTCTGCCTGTTTGTCGGTATCCTCACCGCCTGCAAGTAAACTCTCCGGATTGACCCAGGCGATGTGCTCATTCCAGTTGTCCACAAAGGATACGATGTGCGCCGTCGCGGTACCTCCGGCAGCCTCTCCGCGCAGCGCGCGCCCTATCATCTGTGTCATCAAAATGGTCGATACCGTGGGGCGTGTCAAAAAGACGGTCTTGGTCTGCGGGAGATCCACGCCCTCCGTCAGTATCATCACATTGACCAGAACCTTTAGCTTCCCCTCTTGATATGCCCGAATCTTCCGTTCATTGTCTTCCTGGTTAATGTTGGCTCCGGTCAACTCATCCCGAATCGCGGACACCACAAAATCAGCCGGAATCCCGGCCTTGTTAAAGAGTTTCGACAGCGTAATTGCCTGTACCACATTCACCGCAAAAACAAGGGTCTGCCCGTATTCGTCTTGATTTTTCTGATACGTATTTACAATCAGTTTGTTTCTCGCCGCGCTCTCCGCAATGGCTTTGCTCAACTCCTCAGGGAGTGTATCGAAATGCTGAATCTTCTCCAAATCATCAAGGCCTAGGTTTTGTCCGTAGGACTCATCAGTCAGACAGGTTGTAAAAATCGGTTTTGCGAGAATGCGACGCTTGATTAACTCCTTTAAATCAATTTTGTAGGCAATCCCCCTGTGCTCCGGCATGCCGTTCAGGTAAAGATTTCCCAACTGTCCCGCGCCCTCCTCACCCGTGCGGAACGGCGTTGCGGTCAAGCCGATTAATTTGAGATGTTTGACCTTCTTTTGAAGGTACTCAATCACCTTGCGATAGGTCTTTGCCGTGCTGTGATGCGCCTCGTCAATCACGAGGTACAATTCATCTTCCCCTTTCAGCCACGAATTCAAGGCAGGAAGATTTCGCCCTATGCTGTCCTTGCTCGCAATCAAGATATTGTCCTTCGCTGTGATATCAACCGCGCGGTCGTGAGCCACCGCCCCGGATATAATGCGATAGGTAAAAGAGCTCGTGTGCGGAATCGTTGTCGCATACGCATATTTTTGAAACGACTCCGCGGCCTGCTCAAGCAAGGTGTGGCGATGTGCCAGCCAGAGAATCTTTTTGTTGCGGTCAATCGCGTGCTTCAAGAGCCAAGTCGATGCCGTATAGGTCTTACCGCCTCCGGTCGGGAGTACAACCAAAGTACTGTACTTCTCTTCCGTATCCATGACAGTCAAATTCTCCATGGCCTGCTTCTGATGCTCATAAAGCTGCCTCGGATTCGTACCCTTGATCGGCGCTACCGTTCCGTATGCCTTGTTTTCCGCATAGCCTTTCATCTTTCATTCCCCTCTTATTCTCATCCGCATCGACAAACAAATCGTTCGGTGTTTTTTATAAAAAGCACTCTCCAACACCTGTATTTTAGCACAGGTTTGACAGCCGCTCTAGCAAGGGGCAAGGAGCAAGAAACACAAAAAAGTCGCAGACCACGTCATTCAAAGTCTGCGACTAAACACTCATGCACTAACAACTACTGTCCTTCTCAACCCTCTCTACGATTCTTCAATCTCTGTCGAACATCGGAAGCTCCGTACAGAACATTCGTTACCGTGACAACATCCGCTTCGATGACATAGCAGACCAAAAAGTTATCTACCACCATCCTGCAGATCCCCATAGAGTATTCCGGTTCGGTGTGAAAACACCCAAAACGTTCGGGAAATTGGTCAAGCGTGAGGATGGCTTCCGCAATTCAATCGTACTGCCTCATTGCGTTCTCCGGCGCTCTAAACTGAACAGCGATATACGTATACAGCTCCTCCATGTCTCCGACTACTTGATCTGTAATCCGGACTGTATATCGCTTCATTTTCTGTGACTATCCCGAAACTTTGAAAATGTACTTGCGGCATCCTGCACCTTTCCGCTCCGGTAATCCTCATAACCTCTCCGTAGTTTTTCGCGAATTTCTTCTTCGCTCATCCCACGTGCATCTATGCCGGCGGGCACAGCGGGTAAACTCACTGCGAAAGGAAGACCGCCCGTAAGCACTATCTGATTTAAAAACAGATCCACTGCCGTTGACATCGGAAGACCTAATTGTCCGAGGATTGCCTCCGCATCCGCTTTCAATGTCGGATTGACCCTCAAGTTTAATGTCGCTGTTTTTTCCATGACAATTACCTCCTTATAAGATTGTAACGCCGTTTGCGTTACAATTCAACACAGATTGCCCTCTTCAACACTTCTTTCTTGATATAAGCTTCATGTCCTCGCCTTGGAATTTTCCTTCCCTTCTGTCGATGATGAAGTAATTCTTGAGCTCCGGTCACTCAATCAAAAGTTCTCCAAAGCCTGTCATGATTCCGATGTAAAGACCATACGTCTATATGACAGCCGCTTTCACGGCGTTTTTGTTGCCTTATCCAATAACACCTTTTTAAAACGCTTCATTGAGACACTTGAAAGCCATGTGGCGCGAATTGAAAACATGTACTATATCGCAGATGCCAGCAAAAGTCGTTCTCCCAAACAGCATGAGGAGCTGATCTCCGCCCTGCAAAAACACGACCTTGCGGCTGCCTGTGCTGTCGTGCGTAAGAACTGGGTCAACACTCTGATCTGTTGACCGTAAAAAAGAGCGGAATGCCTTAAGAAAACAAGGCGCTCCGTTCTTTTTTCTTTATTCTCTTGCGCGCAACGCCTCACAGTCAAGCTCCAGCACACCTGCACAAAATGAAATTTTCTCAAACCTAAACTCCGGAAACATCTGCTTCAGTTCGTCCACAACAAAGTAGATCTCTTCTTCATCCCAGGCATCGCCCACCTCCCTTCGACACTGCTCCAGCTTCTCCCGGTCCTCAAACATCACATCGCCGATTAAAAGCTGCCCGCCCGGGTTCAGCAGCTTGCGGAGGGCTTGCAAAAGCAGAAGCTTCTGCTCATCACCTAGATGATGTAGCGAGTAGGTCGCTATGATAAAGTCATAGCGTTCTCTGAGGAGCGGTTCTGCCAGCCCCTCTGCAAAGTCCCCCTGATAGAGCCTCGCCTCCGGCATCTTTTGCGCGGCAAGTTCGATCATATGCTCCGAAAAGTCCTGCCCATAAACGGTACAGCCCTTTTCATACAGCTTGGCCGTCAACCTTCCGCTTCCAAAGCCAAGGTCCAGAACAACAGCTTTCGGCTTTCGCATAATACTTTGATAGATGTTTCCGAGCACTGCTCTGTATCCGGCAAAGGGATAGGTGTTTTTTTCCTCGGAAATCCCCACAAACTTATCATAGTCTTCTGCCCAGAGATCAAAGCCCTTTTGATCCAACATAATTGCCCCTCACTTCGCATACCTTCTACAGACAAATTTCTCGATATTCGATCTGAATATCGGCCTGACGCTTACATTCAATCGGGCCGATTTTTCCATGTCATCTCTAGGTATATTGTAACGCCGTTCGCGCTGCCAATCAACGAACAAGAGCCCCGTTCGGAATCATTTTCCGAACGGGCCCTCTGTAAGGATCAATCGCGGTCTATATCATATACGATGATGCCTCCGGAGTAGGCATCATCGTATAATCATACTCTGTGTTTCCTACATAGAACTCGATCTCGTACACGCCTCTGCCGTCATCGTCATCGAGCTTCGCCTTGGAGAAGGATACCGAGGATGCCGAGACACCCGCGTGTCCCAGCGCAATCGACTTTGCACGATCCACACCGATAAAACCTCTTGCGGCCTCGGTTGCCGCCGCAGTCGGCGCTGCGGTCGCTGCGAGCTTGGTCTCCGGCACCGCGTGCTCGTTCACTTCCACGCTCTTATCCATGATGGCACCCGTGAGCGCATTGATCTCGTAGTCATACTCGTGGGTTGCGGTGTAGAAATCCAGGTCATAGTTCGGCACGCCGTCATCGTTTTCCGTATCCAGCTTCTCGGCGCTGATAGTAACTTCCGCCTCCATAAGTCCCGCGTCCTCAAGGGCAATCTTTCTCGCGTCCTTCTGCGTGATTGCCGCGGTGATGCCGGTCTTGCTTCCGCCCGCGCCAATCAGCTCAATCTTCTTCTTGACTACACTTCCGTCCGAAGCCTGAATCCAATAGCCGTACTCCGTTCCGTTCGCGGTGAACTCCACATCGTAGATGAAGTGGCCCTGCTCAAAATCGAACTCGGTGCGCACATTTTCTGCCGCGACCGGATCGACGCCCGCATCCGCAAAGGCTGTTCCGGTACCTACCGCAGTCAGAATGGCAAGTGAACAGAGCACGGTAAAAGCTGTCTTCATTCTATCCACGGAAGATTACGCCTTGATTCGTGTTTCAAATTATCTTCCTCCGCAAGGCCGAGGCCGTTATCTTTTACCTTTATTACAATCTGTTCTCCCGTTTCGTTCAAGGAAACCCAAATCCGACCGTTTTCGTCTCAGTCTTCATTCTCTCGGACATAGAGCGGCGGCTCTGTCCGCACACCGTCCGCAAATCCCGCACGCCGCAGGGTCACAAAATCCATGTAGCAGACGCGGTGCAAAAGATGGCGGCAGGCATTGTAAATCTCCTGAAAATACGCGCGGCAATTCTCCTCCGGCACATCCAGAATGATGAGATAGGACTGGGTTCCGTCCTCGTCGCTCTTTAGGAGCAAATCCAGCATGGCAATTTCCCGCCGCGATTTTGCATAGGCAAGCAGCGCGCTCTTTAAAGCCGTCACCTCTTCGTTTTCCGCCGGGTAGCCGAGCATCATCTTGCTATCCCGCTCGACGGTCTTACTCTGCATCTTGGCCTCCCCGAACTCACTCTGATACCCCGGAGAATTTTGAATGCTGCGGATGATGTCGGGCGAGACATAGAATAATTGCGGCCCGTAGGGGTTAATCACAAAGCCCTCGTTTTCCCGGAGCATCCCGACAAGCTGCGGAAAGTGGAGAACCATGGTCTCCCGCTTCCACCCGTTTGCCCCCTGCGCTTCCATCTGTCGTATGGCGTCCCAATCCGTATAGACCGGCAAGGCTTCCTCACCCTCATCCAGGGTGACGCGGGCAATGCCGAACTGCATGCCCTTTTTCAATGTCACCGTGCCGCTCCCCTCGGGCAGGCTTCCGTCCGTTCGCACTGCGAGCAGATAGTGGCTTCGCACCAGCTCACGGAAAAAGAGATTTAGAAAATCCCCTTCCTGCTGAAAGCGAAAAACGACCCGCGTGAGCCCAAGGAGATAGGGGTTTTCAATCGGCCGGTTCACATCGACCTCAATCTGATAGGGAATATTCGTAATCAGAGCGTAGGTCCAATCAAGGGATAAGCCCTCTTTTCCCGAAAAGAAGAGCTTCGTGTTTGCACCGCCTCCCTGCATCTCCTCTAAGACAGGGTGGGAGATGTTGCCGTCGCGGTGTAAAATCGTGACCCGCTCACCGACCGTAGCCTCGCCGAAGAGCTCTCCCTCGGCATAAAACCGCTCCCCGGCGTCCGGCACAACTCGCTCCGCCATCAGCGTGAAGCGAACGGGCGCCTTTTGCTGTTTTTCCGATCCGTCCGGCTCCTTTTTGCCGCCGAAGAAATTCTTCAGTGAATCAAACATTTCGTGCTTCCTCCCCGCTTCCGTATATCTTGACGGTCAGCAACAGTTTCTCTGCCAATCGTACCGCCTCATCACAGTGTTCCCTTTCAAGCAGAAACAAGCCGTGCGTCTCGCTGAACATGTCGAGCTCCGCGAGGCAGTCATCGTTCCACTGTGCACTCAGTTCCCGGCACCAGCCTTCTATATCACCGGGCGCCTCGTGCAGACCGTCTTCCCGGATTGCAAGCTTCCGCGCCTTGCAGAGTTCCCCGACCAACGCGAGGAAACTCTCCTTGTCGCACTTCCACTCAAGTTCAACCGCTTTTCTTTGCTCCAACATCTCCTCGTAAAGCGCATTCCGCGCTTCTTCCGCCGCTTCGATGCTGTCAGGCCTCTGCTTTTTTAAAAAGCGCTTTGTTCGCTCGCTGTCACCGAGCAAAAGCAGAGCGAGTTTTCGAAAGTCCGCCTGAATCGCCTTACCGTCTACACGCTGTACCTCGATATATCTGCTTGCTTCCGGGAGCTTTAAGCGGCTCACAAAGTTCCGCAAAATCCGCACTGCCTCCGGATAGCCGAGTGCCGGAATCATATAGGATTTGCCATCCACATCCAGATATAAGTCGACACCGTCCTTTTTCTTGTTGACAATCGCCTTCATCCGCGTGCAACCCTGAATTGCCTGCGGCGGGGTCAGTTCCATATATGGAATATATCCGTCCTGCATCGCTTTCAGCGTGTTATCAATTCCGATTATATTAAAACCGTTCCGGTTATAGTTCGGCTCCTTCATATGCCAGTCTTCGTAGTTTTGAAAGAGAACCCGCTGCATCCAGCTGTTAAAACTCCTGTCCCTCATTGTTTCCCGCTCCTTACGGACGTATCACCTGCCGTATCTCTTCTGCCCGCAGCACTTCTTTTCGGCGGCGGAATTCCTCGTAGCGAAGACCACGACCGTCCAGTTCCATCTCTCCCACCTGATTGTCGTAAGGGTCGGCGCGGAATTCCGGCTCCGGGAAACCCGTCTCTCCAAGTATACGCGCATTTGCCGCCATGCGCCACGGGTCCACGTTGCCGAAGTAGAAGCGGTGCAAGAGCTCGTCTCCGCGCTTCCAAGCGGAACCCCCGTAGGATAAATCCGCAGCCCGCCAACCGAAATCCGCGCTGTAAAAACGCACCCAGTCGTGGGCGCCGATAAACTTAGGCTCTGTCTTTAGCCCGCTCTCCCAGCGCGCCGGGATTCCGACCGCCTCGCAGAGCGATAGGAACAAGAGCGCCTGAATGCCGCAGTCGCCAACGCGGTCCGTCGCGCAGCGCTCCGCCATCCTGTCCAGGCAAAAATAAGAGGGCATGAAGCTGTAGCGCACCTTCTTTGTGATGAAGTCATAGAAGCACTTTGCCTTGACAAGGGGCTCCGTCGCCCCCGCGGTTAGCTCATCCGCAAGGCTCCTGAGGTACGCGCTCGGCGGAAACAAGGCGCTGTTTCGGCCGTTCGCTACAGACACCTCCATTCCGCTCGCCATACGATTTTCGTTGTCTCCCGCCCGATTTTCGTTACCTTCCGTCTTGCTTTCAAAGCGGTATTCCGAGATGCTTTGGGTCCCGCTCTCCTCTCTCTGTTCTATTCCTTGCTCCGCATGGACGCCCGTCTCCGCTAAGTCTTTGTATTCCGTTTTGTTTTCACTCGTATTTTTGCCCACAGCCTGCATTCTCTCCGCAAATCCGTAGACATCGCGATAGCTCTCGGTATGCAGGAAACGGTAGCGAAGCGTGAAAGGATGGTTTTCGCGTAGCCTTTCCTCCCAGAAGACCACGCGCTGCTCTGCCGCTTCCGCGCCGAGCAGTCCCCCGGCGCTCATCTCTTCGACCGCAATCTCACTCTGCTCTTCCGTAACACGCGGCAGAGGAAGGTAAGCCCGAACAAGAGCCCCTTCCCGGAAAACTGCCTCCTTCAATTCCAGTTCCGCGCGCACCGCGAGGCGCACAGAGAGTTCTCCCTGCGCCCGCATTTTTTCCGCGCTCTCGCTAAGCAACTTGCGGTCACTGCCGGGAACATGATGCCCTTGCTTCTCCGCCGCTACGGCAAAGAAGGGATCGGTTTTACAGAGCGAGTCAAAGAAGCGGCCGAAATAGCGCGGCTCACCGTCCAGATAGCGCCAAAATATTCTGCCGTCCGTGCGCAAGGAATCAAAGTCCGCCTCCGAAAAATTCGGAACATAGCGCCGCACAAGTTCCAGCGCTTCCGCCCTTGTATAGGGATATTCCGCGGGCAAACGGCGGAGTATTTCCAGCTCCGCGCGGAAGCGCTGCCGCTCCTCCGGGAGACAGTCTCCCGTTTCCAGCAAATGCTGCAAATACGCCTCTGCCTCTTTTAAATTTCCGCGCTCCTTCATCTGCTGCACCGGAGAAGGAAGCGGCAGGTACATGCTTTCAAAGATGCTCTTTCCCATTGCACTCTCCTTTAAGTCAACGGCAAAGGGATGCCCGCAGTGCGGGCATCCCAAGTTAGATAAGCTGTCACAAAGACTCTGCTGTTATAAAAACAGCCGCAACAAGACTCCCATACCGAGTCCGCAGAAGTTCCCGATTGCCGCGCCGAGCACGCCCATCAGGACACCGATGCCCGCATAGGAAGCGTCATAGGCAGATGCCACGATGGGTGCGGAGGCGGAACCGCCGATGTTTGCAAGCGATGCCGTCGATACCATGCAGAGATCCCAGTGGAAGACCTTCGAGAGCAGGTACATGAGCACCACATGGATGACCAGGATGAAAAGTCCGTATACCACCCACATGGGCGCCGCGAGCAGATCGGATACCGATGCGGTCGATGCGAGCAGCGAGACCACCACATAGAGGTATACATTCGAGAGCTCTTCGACCGCCGGGAGCTTGCCGAGCGAAGTACCCGCACAGATGAGTCCCAGGATACTGACAAAGACCGTCGTCAGGGTTCCCTTGTCAAACATACCGAGCCCCACACCTGCGAGTGCCGCATTGCAGCTCTTTCCGACCATCTGGGAGAGAGCCGAAACCATGAGCGAAAGACCGATCAGGAAAATCCAGTCCGCGCTGGTCGCAACCTTCTTCTCCTTTGCGACCTCTGCATTCGCACTCTCTGCAATGGCCTGCAGTGTAGACGTGTCCGCCTTGACCGAAGTGTTCCAGCGCCCCGCGTACTTGACCGCGAGCAGGAGGAGCGCTATCCAGACCGAGTAGCAAACGGTATCCAAAGCGAGCGCACAGCTGTATGCGCCCGCATCGACCGGAAGTGCCGCCTGCATGGCCGCCATGTTAGCGGAACCGCCGACCCAGGAAGCATAGAGCGCTGCAACCGCACCCCAGGTATCCGTGCCGAGCGTGCCCTTAAAAATCGGGTAGCCGATCAGGAAGCCGACCGCCAGTGTCAGCGAGCAGCCGAGGAAGATTGCCACCATGCGCCCGCCGAGCTTTGAGAGCTTCTTAAAGTCGCAGCGAAGCAGCATGACAAAAATCATCGCGTAGAGAATGTTGTTTTTGAGCGCCGAATACGTGTTTGAGCAGGCCTCGGAATTGTAGAGTCCCATGGTGCAAAAGACCATGTTCAGCACATAAATCCAGACCAGCGGCGGAACGATGTTAAAAATCTTCGCCTTGGTCTTTTTCTCCAGGAACAGCAGCATCCCGGCAAGGAAAATAAGAAACGCAATGTAGGTAAACCCGTTGGTGATCATCTCTTTATCCCCCATCTTTTATTGTTTGATGCTCAATCCAGGTAACGCAAGCCATCCACGCCGCGGATGCCCATGCCGGCCTCATCCGAAACCGTGATTAACTTCTCTTCAAAACGCGCACCGCCCAGTATCGGATCCTCGCTGCAGAGCACCGGACCATCCAAGTCGATGCGGGTAAAGACTTTCTTGGCGCAGGCGAGCTCAACCGCCGCATTCACCGAGATCTTCGCCTCCAGCATGCAACCAATCATGCACTCCACACCGTAAATCTCTGCCGCAGCCGCAATCTTCAGCGCGTTGTAGATGCCGCCGCACTTCATAAGTTTAATGTTGATTAAATCTGCCGCCCGCTGTTCCAGTACCCGCATCGCATCGCGCGGGGAGAACACGCTCTCATCCGCCAGTACGGGCACGTAGCTATGCTCGGTCACATATTTGAGCCCCTCGATATCGTGCGCCTTGACCGGTTGCTCGACAAATTCAAGCTTGAGTCCCTGCTCCTGCATCTCATTTAAGATACGCACCGCCTGCTTTGGCTCCCAGGCCTGATTTGCGTCAATGCGGAGGCGAATGTCAGCGCCGGCGACCTGACGTACTGCCCGGAGCCGCGCCACATCCAGCGTCGGGTCCGCGCCGACCTTAACTTTCAGGCAGTCATACCCGCGCGCAATCGCCGTTGCGGCATCCCGCGCCATCTCCTCCGGCTCGTTTACGCTGATGGTGATATCCGTCACCAGCTGTTTCCGTGCGCCGCCGAGAAGTTTGTAGACCGGAAGCTTATAAAGCTGCCCGTAGAGATCCCAGAGCGCCATATCCGCCGCGGCCTTCGCACTGCTGTTTCCGTGTACGCAGGACTGAACAAGCTGCATCAAATCCTCAAACGCATCGATATCTTTGCCGAGAAGGTTGGGGATGATGTGATCCTTCAGCGCCCCGATGATGGCGCCCGTCGTGTGCCCGGTCACCGCGCCCGTCGGCGGTGCCTCGCCGTAGCCCACCGCTCCCGTGTCGGTGTGAATCTCGAGAATGATATCCTCGACACTTGTCACCGTGCGAAGCGCTGTCTTAAAAGGCACCCGCAACGGCACCGAGATGCTGCCGAGCCGAATCTCCGTGATTTTCATGCCTCTCCTCCTTCTCCCCCAGCGCCATGCACGGGTCTCGGCTTTCGTGACCTTCCTTTGCTTTCACGCTAACACGACCCGATTTACGCTTTGAGTTTTGAATTATTATACAATGAACTCCTTTTTACGGCAATCGTTTTATACACTTTGACGGGTGCTTTTAGACAAAAAATCACTTTGACAGCAGGAAAAACCGGCCCGCAAATCCGTGTAAAATCGGACCTGCGGACCGGTATATCGTTCGTTTTCCCGGGTTTCGCCGCCTTACTACTGTACCTCTCTCCCGCGCGCAAGAAGCTCTGTCGGCAAATTGGGAGAAGCTTCTCTGCACCACTCCGCTACGCCGGTTTTCGGACTGTATTCGTAGGCAAGCCCTGCCTGCAAAAGTTTTCTTCCCGTCGCGAAGACCTCACAGTCCGCTGTCAGACGCCAGAGAGGCGAAAGGTCTTCGAGGCTGTCGCAGTTTTCGAGCCTTACGTATCTCAGTTGACGAAGACCGTCGAGCGGAACGAGCGACCGCAACTTGGCGCAGTAATCCAGGCGTAACGACTCTAAGTTTCTAAGCTCCGTGAGAAACGAGAAATCCGTCCAGGAGGAATTGTTTTTCACGCGAAGCTCCCGAAGCGAGGAAAGTGCTTCCAGTCCGGCAGGGCTGTTCGGCCGGTTGCCGTATACATAGAGGTAAGTGAGTTGCAGTTTGCCGATGCAAGCAAAAGACTCCAGTGTGGTTCCGCTCAGCGAAAGTACCTTAAGCCGCGTGAGCTTAGAAAGGCAAGCGCCGCTTTTTTTACTTAATCTGCCGGAAAGGCTAAGTTCCTCCAGCGTATCCGCATATTCCGGGAGCGCTGTGAGATCCGCTTCCGTGAGACCGAGGCTAAGCAATCGTTTCAGCGCTTTTAAGCCCGAAAGTCCCTCACCGAAGCAGCCTGAGACCGCTTCGCTAACCCGCTGCAATTCCGGAAGATCTACAAGCTGCCCCGGCTCTGTCGCACAAAATTCGATTTCCGGGCGAAGGCGAAAAAAGTCATTGAGCTTCTCCAAATCCGCCTCTCCCGGCCGATAGCCGCCCCAGGGACGGATCAGCCGTATTTTGTCATCCGACAATAGATCCGCCATATCTTCCGCCGTGAGCGGCGCTTCAAACTGGGCTGTGTCACCGTTGATTTTCTCAATCATGGTTGTCACGACTCTCTTCCGTAAGCCGTTTTTATATCCGTCTCATGTGCCGGTATCGCGGCAATTGCTGCCTCCAATGCCCTCACGATCTCGTCAAGCGGCATGGATTTGACACCCGGCTTATCTGCGGTCTGCTCCGGGATATAGGGCACATGAATGAAACCGGCCTTGGCACGGCTGTTTTTTTGATTCAGATGATACAAGACGCCGTACATCAAGTGGTTACAAACATAGGTCCCCGCGGTGTTCGAGAGCGCCGAGGGCAGTCCCGCCTTCCGTATGGCTTCCGCCATTGCCTTCACCGGCAGGGTCGCAAAATAGGCATTCTCTCCGTCCGCGAAAATCGGGACATCAATCGGCTGCTGTCCCGCGTTGTCCGGGATTCGCGCATCGTCCACGTTGATGGCAACGCGCTCCGGCGTGACTGCCGCTCTGCCGCCCGCCTGCCCAACCGATAGCACAAAGTCGGGCTGCTCACGCTCTATCGCTTCCTGAACCAGCCGGATGGACTCGCCGAATACCGTCGGGACCTCCAACTTCACGATTTCCAAGCCTGCGATTCCATTCGGAAGGCGCTTCACCGCCTCCAGCGCCGGGTTGATTGTCTCGCCGTCAAACGGCGTAAAACCTGTCAGCAACAACTTCATATCAAACCTCCTGTACACGTTTGGGGTAGAAACGCTCCGAAGAGACACTCTGCTTCGCCTTTACCGATAATAAATGAGCAGCACAGCCTTGGCATCCTTCTTTCCGCTATTTCTATAGGAATGCGCGCCGGAGGCATCAAAGCAGATGGCATCGTCCTTCTTGAGAAAATATTCCTCACCGCCGGTTTCCAGAACCAACTCTCCTTTCAGCAGCATCAGATACTCAAAGCTGTTCGCGGAATGCCCGATGGATGCGTGCTCGCAGCCCGGCTCCACCTCAATCTGATACAGTTCAAAGTTTCGATCTGCGGTCTTCGCATAATAGTTGAAGATATGGTACTTGTCCTCCGAAAGTGCGGAAATCTCCTTTTTCCGAATTTGAACCGCAGCCTTTTCCGGCATTTCCAAGAGCGCGGAATACGGCAACTGCAGTGCTCCCGTAATCTTCCATATCGTATTGATGGTGGGGTTTGCCTCTCCCTTTTCAATCTGCGAGAGAACCACCTTGCTGACGCCTGCCATGTTGGCAAGCTGCCCCAAGGTCAGGTTCTTTTCGTTTCTCAAGCGTTTCAGATTGTACGCAATGATTTCTCCGGCTTCCATGGCAGTCTCCGCAAGCGAAAATTATAATTTACACCTTGTGTGTTTTAGCGTTCGGTGGTATTCTTTCCCCGTTCATTTTATCTTACATTTTGTTTGTTTTGGTTTCAAGGAGGGCTTGATGAAACAAAAAGCCTTGAAAGCTGCCTTTCCCTACACACTTCCCATCTTTGCCGGTTTCTGGTTCCTGGCGCTTGCCTACGGCATCCTCATGAACGTGAACGGCTTCTCCTTTGTATACCCCATGTTCGAACCCGCAAGTCTCCGAGATGGCAGACCTGCGGGTTCTTTTTTGATTCTTTTTCAATTCTCTTTCGGTTCCGATTCGAGTACTGTTTCAAAGCTTAATTGAGTTTCCAAATGAAGTAGCCAAAGGGCGGCATTTGATATCCGTCGTGGAGGGCTACCTGCTCTCCGCGCAAAAGATCCGTCGCCGCGCTAATATCCGCCCCGTTAAAGTGCGCGTGATACGCTTTGTCCTCGGCGTTTAAACCGATCCAAATTCGCTCTCCCTCAAACTCCCGTTCAAATACCAGCTGACGGTTCGTGAGCACAATGCTCTTATAATCGCCGTGCGTGAGCGCCTTGTTGCTCTTATGAATCTCCGCAAAGGAGGCAATGGCATCCGTGAGCTCGTTCCACTCGGGCGCAGCGAGTTCCGGGCGGAGCGCATCGTCACTGCCATGGCCTTTTTCACCCAAGATGCCCCACTCGCTGCCGTAGTAAATGCAGGGGATGCCCGGCATGCCGAAAAGCAGGCAGTAGAGGAGGGGCAGATGTCGCTTCTCCTTTAGGATACTCGCCACGCGGGTCACATCGTGATTATCCGCAAAGCTGAGCAGATGCTCGCCCTGATAGATGGCATGACCTTCTTTTCCGAATTGACGGTTCAGCGCGTAGTTGATTTCAAAGAGGTTCAGGTCGTTAAAGCTCGAATACAGTCCCTTATAGCACTCGTAGTTCGTGCAGCTATGCAGCATCTCGGGATTTACAATGCGCTTATAGTCGCCGAACAGAATCTCACCGAGCAGGAAGAAGTCCGGCTTCACGGAATCGCAGAACGCGCGAAGCTTTCGCATAAAGTTCGGATTCAGACAGTAGGCCACATCCAGGCGCAGGCCGTCAATCTGAAATTCCTCAATCCAGGCTTTGATGCAGGAGAAGAGATACTCCGTCACCTGCGGATTATCAAGATTTAACTTGACCAGTTCAAAGTGTCCTTCCCAGCCTTCATACCAGAAGCTGTCGTTATAATTGGAATTCCCGTCAAAGTGAATGTAAAACCAGTCCTTATATTGAGACTGCTCCCGCTTTTGAAGCACATCTTGAAAAGCCCAGAAGCCGCGCCCCACATGATTAAAGACACCGTCCAGAACCACATGAATCCCGTTCTCTTTGAGTGCCTTGCAGACTTCCGCAAAATCCGCATTGCTGCCGAGGCGGCAATCAATCTTCGTATAGTCCCGCGTATCGTAGCCGTGACGGTCGGATTCAAACACCGGCGAAAAATAGACCGCATCCACATGCAGGCGCTTTAAATGCGGAATCCACTCCGTCACCTTCCGAATCCGGGGCACAAGCACACCGTTGTTCTCCTTCGGCGCACCGCAAAAACCCAGGGGATAAATCTGATAAAACACACTCTCCGTTGACCACATATTGACTCTCCTTAACACTGTAATGCCATTTTCCCGATTCCGCTCCGCAAAACTGTAGGCACCGTTTCCGATGCGGCGAAAAGCAATCGGGTTCGCAAACTTCTATATCTACACCCCTTTGCAAAACTCCGATAGCGGAGAAAGATCACAACTCAGGGCGTATGTACCTGTAACGCGAGTATACGCGGCGCAAGCTTCGGGGCTTCCGAAAATCCCTCGGTCGCCAATTCTCCGGCCGCTTCATGGCGAGATTCTCACGCGATACAGCTCACTTGCGATAACAATCGATTGGTTCTCCGGATTTTGTTTTCCAGGCATCCCAACCGTTGCAAGAAGCCCCCATGATAAATTCACCACAGGCAGAAGGAGATGTCAGTTCAATATCTTCCATCAATTTCCCATCTTCCACCTTAGCCCGGTTCCTTTTTTCATCGACAGACGGCGCCAGTCCGATTCCTGTTTCCGTCGCAATATCACTTCCTCTCAAAAGCGTAAATGTACCGTTCTTTACCCTCATCTCGCCTCGCAACAAGGTATTTCCGAGCCTTTTGATTTTCCTTGCAAAATAGTAGATACCCTCCGGTATTTTTGCCCTATCGCTTACCCGATAGCCGCATTCAAACTCTTCAAGGTCTTTTTCTGCCTCGGCTTCTTCGGAATTGGTAATCAAATCAAGTCCAAGAATATCCAGCATCTTATATACTTCGACAAGGTAATCGTCACAATTCTCCACATCGTCTGTGTTTGCCGTACCGGAGCTTGTCGTAAGCGTCGTATTGTGGTACAAATTCAGCTCGTTGATTCTGTGATTTAAGACGTCTTCCAAATACTGAATGGTACCGTCATTAAAAAATGTGCGCTCCTTAAACTGTGTCAAAATATAGCAGGCGGACCAGTTCTCATATTTATCGTCGTGCGCAGTGGGGCGATTTGCAAGACCATTTTTTGACTTTCCCACATAGAGCACGTCTTTCCCTCGTGTGTTTTTCCCGAATAAAATGTACACGATGAATAGATTCGGTATCACAAATCCCGGCTTCACTGCTTTTAGATTGGTATACGGAATCTTATATACCAGAATCGTGCTATTCGGTTTTGTCATCTCAACCGCGCCGTCGTTGTACTTGATGATATATCTGCTCGCCATGCTCAACACTCCTCTTATCAGCTTTCTATCACTATATCATGCCAAACGAAGGATACAACAAAAATGCGCCTCTGTGATTCACGGAGACGCATCCCTTATGTCCATTTATTCCGACCATTCGATCATCGAGTGCCAGCGCCTTCTCGCTTATGCTTTCGCCAAGGCATCATTCCTTGCAAGCAGATAGACGCAATATTGATTCATGCTAATTCCTTCCGCTCTCGAATGCTCTGCCAAGGATTTGTGCAGACTCTTCGGGAGACGGAGCTTAAATTGCCCCGAGTAATCGTCTAATTCACCGGGTTCCGATATCGGTATGCCATCCTCGAGGGCGGCACTTAGCCATTCGCGCTTTGCATCGAGCGCATTCGATACGACATGCTCAACGCTATCCCCAACGGTAATGCAACCCGGCAGTTCCGGATAGCGCGCCACATATCCGCCTTCATCCAAATCAGGCACAATCTCCAACTTATAGGGAAGATTCATATAGTATTCAAGACTCTTCATATGGTGCATCCCCCAGAACAACATCTCTTACCATTTCAACATACACTCTCTTAATCGGTTCATCTTCGGGATGGTAATCGGATTACTTCCCGGTTTCCTAAATGTGTAATGACTGCTTCCTCTTTTCGGTGCCTTCATGACATAGCCGTAACTTTCGAGTACTCTTCGCAATTCGTCAAAACGCAAGTCCTTCGACAATGTCAGAATCCTTCTCAGAAGCTTTTCCCACTTTGACATCTTTTGCCCCTGTCCTTATTTTATATGGTGTCGTATTTGGTGTCAACATTTCCGATTCGCTCAAATCTTTCAACTCAAATCTTTCAATCCGTATACACCGTATCCCCCTTCTCTCTCCTTCCCTTTCCACCCGCTCAAACGAAACATCCCCTTCTACAAAATACAGTCGATTACCCGTCTCATTTAAATGCGTAATCAGAATCGAAAGCTTGGTATCGCGGGCGCTTGAGAACATTTGAACCGAGTCTTTATCCCGCTCCACAGGCGCAAAAAAGGCCTCCATACTCTCATGCCGCGCATAGCGGAGTGTTCCCTGCCATTCGTTCGGCTGATTGGTGAGATCCTCTCCGACACCGGGGAGCTTGTCACGCTCTGTCTCACTGGGCAGCGGTCCCTCTCCGTGGCGCGTCACATAGCTTCGCGTCACATAAATTGCCTCATCCAGGGTGAGACCTCGCTTTTCGAGGAATTGCGCCGGGTTATGCATCCCTGTTTTTGAGGAGGTCAAATGCGGCGCATAGACTTCATAGTCCTCGTCTAAAAGAAGGCCCTGTCCGCTCTCAAAAATGAGATGCTCAAATTGCGAAAGCCAATCCCGGTTTGCATCCACCAAAGTCAGAAGACCTATGTTCGCCTTCACTTCCGCGACGTAATTTTGAAGCACTGTGTCATTTTCCAACAGTTCAAAGTACGGGTTCTCGCGATCTATGCCGAGCTCCGCCGCTCTTTTTCTCGTGTAGCGTGTCCGCAGCTCACGCAATCGCAGTAAGAGCTCTGTCTCACTCCATGCGGCGACTTCCTCTACGCTGAGCCCGTACCCAGCGCGGTTTCGCTGCACGCATTCATCGATGCCCATGCCGCAGGAACCGTGCCGCGCATCGCCGCGAGCGGCTTCCGCACCCATGTTAAGAAGCACATCGTCTATGGTGGTAGCGCGCGCTGTTTTCTCGGAATAGAGCAAGGGTACAAAGCCGACAACCTGCGTAAAGTCTGCGACTTCCTTCCCGAGTTGATAGAGATCCGGCATAAAGTGTTCCGCAAACAGCGTCGGTGCCCCGTACTCTGCCCCGGCACCGATCTGGTGGTGTACAAAGCGCCAAGCAGCCTCCGCATCTTCCACGGTGTGCCCGGCCTGCGCGCCGCCGTTGTGTTTAATAATCAGCGGCTTCCCGAGAACGCGAGAGAGGCTTGCTGTCGCAAGCCCCTTTCCCTCATCTCCGAAATTTTTTCCGATGACCGCAATGCTTCTCATAACTGAATGTCGGCGTCCGCCTGCAGCGAGAGCTGCGCAAGCGCCGCGCTGATGACCGGCCGGTTCAGCTCATCCCAACGCGCCAGAACATCCTCCCTCGCCTCGCCCTTTTGGAGCTGAATGGTGCTGATGATGATTTCCGGCAGGCAGGCAATGCTCTCGCGATCCAGCACCATGCAGTGCCCCGGCAGTAGTTCCGCATTCCCCTTGTTTTCGTGCCCTATCATAATATGGAACACATGGAAGGACTCCTCAACTTCCTTTAAAAGGCTCTCCCTCGTCACTTCCCCCGGAAGCGCATCCCCGATAACGCGCTCTACCGTAGCTCCCACGGACTCGCTGCGAATCTCCGCATTATCCCCTATGGTAAACAAAAAGCCCTTCTGCTTTCTCTTCCGAATCGCATCAATGTTGGTGTGTCTCGCCAAAAACTCCCAGAGGCAGGTGGGAACCACCTCTCCGCTTCCGCCGTTTTCAAAATAGAGTTCCAAGAGCTGCTCCGCAATTCGGATGTCCGATTCAAACTGCGTAACCTGCAGCGGAGACTTATCCTGAAAATCACCGTAGGCCGCGCACATGAGCGCCGGATCTTCAACCGCGCCGGTGGAGTAGAGCTTGGTAATCAACTCATTCAGGGCGCCGGTCGCAAGCTCCACCGCGAGATAGCCCATCGAAGCCGTCACATCCAGACCGACCACAATCGGCGTGGTATTCGGGTGTTCCTCCGAGTCAAAGCACTCCCGCGTGCCGATAAACTTAGGATCCATCTTCGGGTTGCATTCTGTTCTCTTAAAGACCTCTCCGACGCTCTGCCCGTTGGAGAGTTTTCTGCTGTTCTTCAGTTTCTGCCAATCCGCCGCCGAATAACTTCCGTACCCCATAATTTCCTCCTGACTCAATCCATTTTTGTAAAACGATGGCCGCCAAAGCCATCCTCAATCACCTTGTCCCAAGCCGCAAAGTCCGCGTAAGCATCCGCTGCGGGTTCCGAGGTAAGAAATAATTCCAGCTCCCGCGGGTGATGCATATCTTCCGCAACCGACTTCGCCGCCTCCCGGAGATCCCGCAAATCCCGCTTGCTCTCTTTTTTCTTTACATCTCGCCAATCGCCAAAGAGCATACCCTCATGCGTTATCGGGTTGATAAAAAGACTCGCCGCCGTGATGTTCCCGTGCTCCAGTTCCGAATACTCGAGGGCGCAGCAGATATTCTCCATGCGGGAGATGACCCAGGCCAAATGTTCCGATGCAAACGGCGCAAATACCTCCGCCGGGTAGAAATACGGCTTCCGCGTATAGATGAGGCCAAGCTTCCCCTCGTCCAGGTAGAGTTTGCTCTTCAACTGCGGAAAACAGCGGACCAGTTTCACATCCGCCGCGGGAAAGGCGAGCTGGGATAGCCCCCGCAAAAAGGCATTTGCCCCTTCCTCACGATCGAATACATAAACCACTGTTTCCCGGCAGAGGTAGCACACAAGCTCGGGATAGGAATAGTGGTCCATATAGGAAAGCGTCAGCGTTTTCCCGTTCTGCATGCGATAACTTGCACTGCCGTTCTCTTCCCAAAGTGTGTCTCCGCTGTAGTCCTGCTCCTTCGCATCCGCCTTGGCCTTATAGTAGGACAGCAGCTTCTTCCGGAATTCCGTATTCCCTTTTAATTCGGCATCCGACAAAAAGGCTCTTGCCCCGCAATACGAACAACGAAAGCCGCCGGCACTGCCGAGCTCCAGCTGCGCGCCGCACTGTTTACAGATATATTGAATCATGGTCCTCTCCTGACAGGGGTTGGCAATTTGTTTTTATCAAGCCCTATTGTACCCCATTGCTTTTCAGGATGCTACGCTTACCGCAAGGCTTCAAAGGGTAATAAAAACCGCAGCAAATGTGAAAATACATTTGCTGCGGTGCAGTTCACGGCGTACATTCAATTCTCTGAGGTACCTTCATCAGCTATTTCGTCAAAAGAATGATAGCGCTTATAAGCTGCGAATCCAGGCTTCCAACACATCAAAGCTGTAATCCCCCTTCAAAGCAATGCCGTCCCTTAGCACAGCGCCCTTACACTCTTTTCGATAGCGCTCCGGCATATCCCCGAAACCGCCGCCTCCGTGGGTGCAAAAGGGAATTACGGTCTTTCCGCTCAGATTAACAGCCCGAAGGAAAGACAACACCGGCGGTGCAAAGGTATGCAGCCAGTTCGGCGAACCTATAAAAATCAACTCTGCATCTCCAACAGGCTCTGCCCCTTCTTGAAGCGGCGGGCAGTATCCTCTCTCAATCTCTCCCCTTACTTCTTTCACAGCTGTATTGTAAGAATATGAATACGGCTTTTGAGGCTTCAGCTCTCGCAATTCTCCGTCTGTCAGTAAGGCAATATCTTCCGCCAATTTTCTAGTGATACCGGAATAGGAATAATACACAACCAGTGTTTTCAAAAGAGTATCTCCTCCGTTTCCCAAAACAGTCTCGCCATAGGCAACTCAATCCATACAGGGGGCAACTTCTTCCCTTCCGACCTAAACTCGGACTGATGCCTTCACTAATCGTAATTATAACATTGATATCGGCTTCCGGTATCTTCTCGTAATCAAGCTTGCGAAGAAGTATCCGCTTCTCCGTACGCTCTGACCGGTGCTGTCTTCGCACAGGATCGCCAGGTGATTGCAAAGGTGGAGAAAGCGCTTCGCAACGCTTCCGGAAACTTCTACATCAATGACAAGTGCACCGGCGCGATGGTCGGACAGCAACCCTTCGGAGGTGCAAGAGCTTCCGGCACCAACGATAAGGCGGGAACCACACTGAACATGCTTCGCTGGCTCAGCGCGCACGCAGTCAAAAAAGCCTTCTCCCCCTCGTCGGCAGTCCTCTATCCTTACATGAGTGAGAAATAAGAAGGACAGCCGAATATAAAAGGGAGTCGTTGCATCCGCCTCGGATGTAACGACTCCTTTTTCTTTCCGAATCAAGCTATTTCTTCCTAATACAATGGAACTGACAGGGAAACACTAAGCCCTTGCGGCTCCATTTCACAGGGATTGCTTCCGGATCTCATCCCCACAAATAAAACAAGCGCCGTCTTACCGTTTTGTATCGGTAAGACAGCGCCGTTCTTATTTACAGCCACAAACCTCATCTGTCCCAGTTTTTCTTTGCATCTTCCTCGGTAATACGGCGAATGACCTTGCAGGGGGTTCCGACCGCCACACTGTCGGACGGAATATCTTTCACAACCACACTGCCGCCCCCTATTACCACATTACTCCCAATCGTAACTCCCTGCATTACCTGTACCCCTGCGCCAATCCAGACATTATCGCCGACAACGATCGGATAAGCGTATTCCAGGCCCTGATTGCGACGCTCAAAATCAATCGGATGACCGGAGGTGTGGAAGCCGCATGACGGTGCAATAAAGACATCATTGCCGAAGCTTACACCGCCTGCATCGAGAATGACCAGACCGTGATTTGCATAGAAGTTTTCACCTACTTTAATGCGATAGCCGTAATCGCACCAGAAATCCGGCTCAATATAAACATTCTCTCCACTCTCGCCGAGTATTGTCTTTAGGAACGCATGCCTCCTATCGAGATCCTCTATCGGGAGATTGTTGTATTCTTGGCAAAGCCTTTTGCAGCGAACTCTGTCTTTTCCCAGTTCCTTATCGTAATTCGCATCATATAATTTCTGTTGCAACATTTTTTCTTTTTCCGTCATTTCTATGCCCCCCTCTTCTCTCGGCCGCCCGTCTACCGAGCTTCATCTTACACTCGCCACCGCTACATCACAACTTGATCTGCACATATATTTGAGAGCGTACTTGCCGCGCTTGAGGTTTGGGGAAACGAGTACATTGCCTAACTGCATGGACATGATGATTTAGAGGACCGCTCCTGACGAAAATAGAGCAGCCGCGTTCCGGGCTTTTGCCCGATATGCGACCGCTCTGTTTTTGTTTCCACTATCATGCTCCGTTTGGAAATAAGTCACCACAGCTCTGCTTGCTCCTCATTCGATTGTAGGAGCAAGCAGTGGATTTGCCCTACACCCTTCTTACGAAATCGTGATACCCCTACTCTTCTCGAAACGCCGAGGCTGCGGATGCAACGCAGCCCCCCTAAGTCGCGTTTCGGAAAGGCGATGTTCCTGTCACTTTTATTTTTCTCTCCATTTCTCCAGAAGCTTTCCGAGCAATTCATAGAGTGTTTTCTGCTCTTCTTCCGCAATCTCGTCAAAGAGGCCATTGTATTCCGCTTCCTGCCTGCCTGCAATCTCTTCCGCCGCCCGTTTTCCTTCCGCTGTCAGGCTGATGTCCTGAGAGCGGCGATCGCTCATGCTCTGCTCTCGCGCGATGAGCGCACGCAGTTCCAGTTTACCTAGAATCTCACTCACGGATGCTCTCTGTAGCTGCAGGCGTTCCGTCAGCTCTCTCTGCGACATTGTCCCGCCGTTCTCGGAAAGCTCTTTTAACACGCGTTCCTGGCCGACATAAGCCCCCTGCCGATGATACAGGTAGTGCCCGCATTCCCGCAGCCTAGCATACAGCCCCTTGGTTCCCTCGGCTTCGATATCAAACGGAAGTTGTCTTCCTGCTCTTTCTCCGTGACGGCCCTCGCCCTCATGCTTTCTGCGACCACGACATCCGTGAGTACCACGTTCGCCGTGAGCTTCATGCTCACCGTGAAATCCACGCCCACCGTGCGCTCCATGCTCGCCCTGAGCTTCATGATCACCTTGAAATCCACGCCCGCCGTACGGTCCATGCTCGCCATGCAAGGCCTCCTCCTCACGACCGTGTGCAGCGTATTCCCCTTTGCAGCTCTGAGCACTTCCATGTTCCTCAAGCGCAAGCTCCGAAACCCCATTCAGTCTGCGCCCTCTTTCGCATTTGAGCTCGGTCAGCAGGCAACGTCTGCCGCAGCCTCCGCACTTCTCCTCGCTACCATTTAATCTCTTGTTCTCTGTATTCGTATGCATTCTATCATCAACCTCCGTATGTTTCAAATCAACAAGTCTGCTGCTATTTTGTAATGTGCCTTACAATATGCATCATAAATCCTCTCCCATCATATTGTCAAGTACCTTACTGATATTTTATTTCCGCAAGCCCGGGTACGCAGATTCTCCTAAGCGATGCTCCCGAGAAGAACTGCGTTGTATTATTGCATTCGGTCAAAAGAGAGGCTGTACCCCTGAAAAACATTGGGGTTACAGCCTCTCTTATTCTGTTGCAAACGATTTAACGGAATGTCTGCCATTCCGTACATCACTCTTCTTCTGCTATGTGTAGTTTGTGAATCGCCCAAGCTTCTCCCAGCATTCCCGAAGAAAGACTCACGATAGCAACGGTGTCCCCCGGACAAAAGCGTTTTGGTCCAATCGTCTGATTTCTCCTTGAATCCGTTATTCTCTACTTCTTCTTTGCTACAATGTAGAATCTGTGAATACTCCCCTCCAGCAGTCCGTCTCTTTCAATGCTTTTCTGCGCTTCAAGCAGATGTTCAAAGCAGCTCTCAACGGAAAAGCCCGGAAATTCCCATTCGATAATTCTTGCAAACCAAACAAGAGCTCCGACATCAAAGAAACGAATCGGCCGTCGGACTTCTCCGCTCTCCAATATCTCAAAACCATGTTCGCGAAGTTCCGCCGTTTTAACATCCAGATATTGCTTTGGAAACGGTACTTCTGTGAGCTGAGGAAGCAGAAGCTCAACCAATTCCCGGTCATTTTCGGCTCCTACCTGCTGTGTTAGGAACAACCCGTCTGATTTTAATACGCGCTGCAGTTCTGCAACGTCATAGTCTCCGTGCCGGTTGGTGACAATATCAAAGCTTTGATCAGAAAACGGAAGCTTGTCTCCTCCTCCCGCCGCTTTGAACTCAATTCCCAACGGAAGCAAAACCTTTTTGCACAGTTCCACATTCGGCGGATAGCCTTCGATTGCTGCCGTATTTTCATAGGGGTGTCGGAAAGTAAGCAGAAACTCTCCGCCACCGGTTTCCATATCCATGAGCTTCATGCTGTCGCTTCGATATTTCTGAATAATCTTTCCAAAATCCCACGGCAAATCATCTTCTTCCGTATACCTGCCATGGATATGAGAAAAATCCCATCCATGAATACGGGCGATTTCCTCCTCCCTTTTCCAGCTTTCCTTTCGTTGTTCTACCGTCATATGAACTCCCTTCTCCTCAGGCATTTCTGAAAGTCTCCTTATGTTTTTAATAAGCTCCCACAGATAACGGAAATCCCTTAGCCGAATTACCGCGGCTAAGGGATTTTCATCATGAATTGTGTTAGGTGCGTTACTCTCAATCCATACCATTTCCTTCGCGAAGAATGCCTCTGCTTTCTTTTAAGAAGCTGTTCTCCTTTTCCAAATCCGGCTTTCTCACGCCGGAGACGATGAAATTCTTTCATCATCTCCGGCTGAGACTTCTCTTCATCATTGTTCTTGCATTCTTCACGATACGAGCATACCCAGTTGGAAACAGCGGCTCTGGATATGCCGTACTCAGCAGCAAGGCTGACAATCGTGCGTCCATCCCGAATGTGTGCACGAACACCCTGATGTTTTTTCCTCTGCTGGCATTATAAGCTATTAGGCAGAGGTGTTACAAATTCACTGTACCACTACACTAACCCATTTGAGTTTTGTTTCTTGATATGATTTGATTCAGATAGATTTCAGTTATCCCATTTCTACAGGTGCACAAACTGCTGTTATCAATTTGTTATCATAATGAATGACTTTACACCCTATCAATGATCGCCGTAATGGCCTCCGCACTGAATCACCGTAATTCGCCCGGCATCTGCTGTAAAGATCAATCGGTTCTTCTTATCAATACGAACACTCGCATATCCGGACATATTTCCCTTTAGCAGTTCAACTTTTCCATAATCAGCCTGATAACCATTCCGCAAAATATCTTTGATCAGGTTATTGATCTTTTTGCAAAGAGTCTTGTCTTTCTGAAGATCGACATACTCCAGCCATGCATCCGACTGCCAGTACAAATCTCGCATGTCAGGCATCCATCAGATCATGGTGAACCGCCTCGTTATTCTGTACCTCACGGATTCTTCTCATGAGTTCTGCGGCTTCCTCCGGAGTGAATCCATTTTCATCGCGAAGAGAAAAGCTCATGCTCTGATTGCGAACAGCCTGCTTGACCAGCGCGAGTGTAGCAGCGGACATTGTCAGTCCCAATTCATTACAGAGCGAGCTGTACTGCTCCCTCGTTGTTTTATCCATCTTGAATGTGAAGTTGGTCATTTCTATTGTATTAGACATTTCTACTACCTCCTAATCGAGATATATCACTAATCAGTGTGTATTTCAAGTGTTTTTCGTGTGCTTAGTGCATTGCACTCTTTGGAAATGCCAAGTTGTAATCCGAGGCTCTTTGGAATTGCCTCTATCTCAGCCGAATGGTACAAACCAATCCGCCCTGTTCGCCGTTTGCAAAGAATAGTTTCCAGCGGTGCCAATTCGCCACTTGTTTTACAATCTTTAATCCAAGGCCATGCTGCCCGGTGCCGAACTCCCCCTCATAGCCTCTGCTGTTCAGTCTGCGCAGAAGTTCTTTTGACACACCTTTTCCGGTATCACTAAGTTTCAGAAAGACATGATTTTTTCGATCCTGATACAGCCGCATTTCAATCTTGCATCCGTCCGCATTATGTCGAATTGCATTATGAAGCAAATTCATGACCGCTCTCTCTACTAAATCTTCATTGAAGCAAAGTTCCGAATCCTGAAGGCTGTCCTCGATTTCGAGTGTGAACCTGTATCTATCATCCTCCATCTGATTCATGATTTCTGTGAGCGTCTTTCGGAGAAAGCGGCCGATTCTCACTTTCTTTTTTTCAAATTTCCCTGCGCCAAACTCCAGCTTGCCGGAAAGATTCAGATTATCCACGAGCCGGCGGAGCCGGATTCCTTGTGACTCAATGGATTTCGCTCTTTGCCTGACCTCTTCCTCCCGGGTCGAAGCGGCTATCATTTCCGCATTGCCCATTACAATGGCAAGCGGTGTGCGAATATCATGTGATACGCCTGCAATCCACTCTGTACGCTCCTCTTCCCTTTGCTTTGCGCGTCGCCTCTGTATCCGGGTCGGAACTGCCACCAGCACAACGATATTGGACAAAAGCAGCAACGGAACTATCTTCGCAAGGTAATTTAACAGGTTCACATCAAACTCAAGGGTATATTTCCATACCTGATCTTTTTCTCCTCCGATCACGAGCAAGCCCTGCTCGAAAACATAGCTGTGTACCGGATAATCCTCAAGATAATATCTGGCAAACTTGGCAACGTCCTGTAAGGTATAGGTTTTTCTGAGCTCTTCAGGGAGCGCTACACTCCACAGAATGTTTCCGTCTTTCCCTAATATCATGGCAAACTGCCCGTGCTTCAAAAGACGTTCCGTTTCTTGCTCATCCAAGGCATACCTTCCGTTGTTTACCGACAGATGTGTCAGTATCTCCTGCGGATACTGATAATCGACCGAATGATATCGAATCGCCGCAATCCCAACAATCAGTAGATCCGTAAAGAACAGAAACGCCATCATCAGCACAATGCCCGTAAGCAGTTGCAGCCTATTTCCCAACCTTCGCTTCATGCTTCCTTCTCCAACTTATAGCCAAGCCCCCGTACCGTGATGAGATATTTGGGTTTTGACGGCTCTGCCTCTACCTTCTCCCTCAAATGGCGCATGTGGACAATCAGCGAACTTTCTAAGCCAAAACTGCCGTCCGGCCAGAGGGCGTCACACAGAGCGTCTGTTGTAACGATTTTCCCCCGGTTTCGGAAAAGAATCTGAAAGAGCGCCAATTCCTTTGCAGTCAGCGCGGTATCCTTCCCGTTCCGTGTAACAGTTCCGGCATCCATTGAGACAAGCGTTTCCCCAAGACGAGCCGACTGTCCTTTCTCCTCAAAATGATAGGTTCGTCTCAGTACCGCGCCGATTCTGAGCAGCAGTTCCTTTGGAAGAAAGGGCTTGGTGATGTAGTCATCCGCCCCGAGTCCAAGCCCTTTTAAGCGTGCTGTGTCCTCATCCCTCGCCGACAAAAAGATCACCGGCACATCATACAGATACCCCGTCTCTTTCATCTGAGCATAGAAATCAAATCCATTCCCATCCGGCAACATGACATCCAACAGGATCAGATCGTAATGCTGTTTCCGGAGCTTTTCTTCCGCCTCACTGCAGTTGCTGACAGCATCAACCTGTGAATACTGTTCTCTTTTGAGCAGCGCCGTTACAATGTCTGTCAGTTCCTTTTCATCATCTATCGTTAATATTCTGCATTCGCTCCTATCCATCTGCGGATCCTCCCGAATCTATTTTCGTTGATTGAAGCGCCACAAGTATGCGGTGCTTTTACTATACGGTATCCCGACATTTCTCCCAAGGCTTTTGCATTTTCTTAATGTAAGCATAAGGTAAGCACAAGGTTCGCATAGTCTTCATCGGATATCCTGTCATTGTAAAACAAGCAAGGAGGACAGAATACGATGACCTACATTCTGGAGACAAACGGTCTGAGTAAACAGAGCGGTAAAAGCTATCGCGTGAACGATCTTTCGATGGTTGTTCCCGAAAACTGTGTCTACGGCTTTCTCGGGCCGAACGGAGCCGGCAAAAGCACAACACTCAAGATGATTCTCGGGCTGATTCAGCCGAGTCAGGGCAGCATCAAAATCTTTGGAACAGTTATGAGCTCCGCCAACCGGCTGTCGATTCTTCGGCAAACGGGGAGTCTGATTGAAAACCCGGGCGGCTACGGGCACCTGACCGGTCTTGAGAACATGCAGATTATACAGAAGCTGAAAGGGGTCAATGAAGCGGAAATCAGCTCTGCGCTGAAGACCGTACGCCTCTATGACCAACGCGATAAGAAGCTCAGCAACTATTCTCTCGGCATGAAGCAGCGGCTCGGTATCGCTATGGCAATCTTGGGGAATCCGAAGCTACTGATTCTGGATGAACCGACCAACGGTCTTGACCCCGCCGGGATCCAGGAAATGCGTCAGTTAATCTGTTCTCTCCCGAAAGAAAGAAACATGACCGTTATCATCTCCAGTCATCTCCTCAGCGAGATTGAACAGATGGCCGATCAGGTCGGCATCATCCACCACGGTCGTATGCTCTACCAGGGATCGCTTGCCGATCTGGAAACCCACGGAGACAATCTGGAGGATGTATTCCTTGAAATGACAGGCGGGAAGGAGTCCTTATGAATCAGATAGCTGCAATTCCAAAGCTGGTCTCCGTTGAGTTCAAAAAATCCCGACATAAGCACTCTTTTTTACTGCTTGCAATCGCTGTCCTGTTGAATTACTTCTTTCTGTTTCACGGAAAGTCTCCCGATCGGCAGGCATGGTACAATGTTTTCTTTGCCATTCCGCTGATTGATACTCTGATTCTGTCTGTCCTGATGGCTGTCCTTGCCAGTCAGTCGGTGGACATGGAACATAAAGGTAACATGTGGAATCTCCTGCCGACGCTGGAAAGCAGAGCATCCGTCTATCTCGGCAAACTTCTCTATGGGTTCATACACTTGACCTTATTCTGCCTCCTGCAGATGGGAATGGTGATTCTGATGGGCGTCAGGCTCGGATATGAGGGCAATATTCCGTTCTCTCTGATCGGAACCACCTTTCTGGCAGAGCTGGTCAGCGGAATGATTGTCTATCAGCTACAGTGCCTTTTGTCACTCCTGTTTCCCAGTCAGTTCGCAGCGCTTTCGATCGGCTTTGGCGGCACGCTGACAGGTCTGTTCCTTGCCTATGTGAGCACGAAGGCCTGGACTCCGTGGTCCGTCCTACTCTCCCTGAGTCCCCTCGGTATGGATTATCAGAGGGCAACGAGAACCATGACACTTTTCCTACGACAGATTACGCCGCTTGAGATTCTGACTGCGCTTGTTTACCTTTTCGGTATTTTTTTGCTGGGTCTATATCTTTTTACAAAATCAGAGCAAGGGGCACTCAGCATAGGCACAGGCGGGCACAAAGCATCCAAGTCCGTTCACAGCAGACTGCCTGTGGAACTGATCAAACTGAAGCGCAATCCCATATGGATTCCGTTTCTTCTGATTCCGCTGATTTCGGCAGTCATCGGAACCTTCAATTTCACGCAGAATCAGGGTATTTTACAGAACACCTGGGAAGATCTCTGGACGCAGCAGTCCCTGTTTCTGGGAATATTTTTCCTCGCGCCTCTGGTGGGGATTCTTTGCAGCCTCCTATGGCGGATGGAGCATCAGGACAGCAACTGGAACCTGATTCTGACAGTCACCACGCCCGAAAAACTGGTTAAGGATAAGTGGATGACGTCTGTACTTCTATCATCCGTCTGCATTTTGTGGATTGCTTTCATCTATCTTTTTACCGGCAAAATTATACTGAGACTTCCCGGAGAGGTGCCCGAACTGTTCTGGATTCGGATGCTAAGTGCCGCTATCTGCCTCGCTGCCGTCAGTGCTGTGCAGAGTATGTTGTCTATGATTTTCCGCTCCTTCGCCGTCCCCATCTCACTTGCTTTTGTCGTGAGCATTGCAGGTCTTTGGCTGACCGTCAAAGGTGCTTATTATGCCCTCCCGTATTCGATGCTGATTTATGGAATGGGAAGCAGCTCGATTACCGGGGAATTGAACATTCCCGTGCTTCTTGCCTCCTGCTGCTTCTATATTTTCGGAGCAATTACATGCAGCATCCTCTTCCTAAAAAAGTCGGATGTGCGCACGCACGTTTGACAGTAATTCTAGCAATGTGGGGTCAGTCCATCCACGGCAGGCGCCTTCAATGAATCAGACAGAGCCATACTCCGAAACAAAATAGAGCAGGTTCTACCGAACTTATAGTTCGGTAGAACCTGCTCTTCTTATTTGCGTGTGCAACAAAGAAATTAAATCCGAATGATTCCGGTTCTCTGTTAGGATTGGCCTCGATTCGCTTTCCCATCAAACCGTTCCGGCGGAAGTATCATTACAAAGTCATTGCATATATCTGGCACGGATTCCGTTCATCCCATAAAGTCGGAAACAGCTCAAACTCCTTGAATCCGAGCGACCGGTAAAAGCGGTTCGTGGCATCATACGCAGCATAACGTCCCATTTGTACCGTCTTCACTTGCATAAACGAATATCCGTGATTTCGGGCCGCTGTTTTTGCCTGCTCGAACAGTTTCCGCCCTATGCCTCTTCTATGATAGTCTTTTAATATGCCCATCACGGAGAGTTCTACGGTTTCTTTTCCCGTCTCTTTTAGGCAAAGAAAACCGATCGGTTTTTCCGCATCCAAGGCCGCAAAAAACGGCTGCACGGCACTTTCTTTTATGTATTGCTCTCTTGCTTCGGGAATACCGAACCACTCGGGAAGCGCTTCCAGTATACTTCGGGAAATCCTCTGCTTCTCTGCCGCTTCCTCGACACTGACAATTCGTATGTCGGAAGCATCTGTTTTACCATTGTCAGCCACAAGGCGATACACAAAATTCAAGCAATCCGGAACGATATCATCTATGTATCCGGAATCAACGAATCCAGCTTTCTCATAGACACGGATTGCCTGCACATCTTCCCTTTTTACACATACCTCAACACAAGCATATTTCTGTTCTGCTTTGAGCGCGACAAGAATGAGCTCTAATGCTCGAAATCCGTATCCTTGGCCCTGAAATTTCTTATCAATCATGAATTGCTGCAATTCATAGCAAGCCGGTTCATCGTCCATATCCCGTACCATAGCCAAACCAACGGGAGTTCCGTCCGCAACAATGCCAATGACTTTTGCGCGGGAATTACGATAGACATACCCTCTTGCTATGATACCGATATTACTTGCAAGAAATGTTTTTTGACTTTCATCAACGGATAGTCCGGCAAAGTCCATCCAATTTTCTTCGCTTAGCTCAATTAAATTGACCATTTTTATTCTCCGACCTTTAGTTGTCCCTGAGATTCACTTATAAGAAAAGAGCTGATTGCTCTTTTCTTATAAGAAGCTGGATTTCTCTATACCTCAGAAATCGGAAATGTCGATCGGTGCCGATATCTTCTTGGCAACAATATAAAATCTGTGAATACTCCCCTCAAGCAATCCGTCTCTTTCAATTCTTTTCTGTGCCTCAAGCAAATGTTCAAAGCAGCTTTCAACGGAAAATCCCGGAAACTCCCATTCGATAATTCTTGCAAACCAAACAAGCGCTCCGACATCAAAGAAACGAATCGGCCGTCGGACTTCTCCGCTTTCCAGTATCTCAAAATCATGTTCGAGAAGTTCCGCTTTTTTAACATCCAGATATTGCTTTGGATATGGTACTTCTGTGAGCTGAGGAAGCAGAAGCTCAACCAACTCGCGATCATTTTCGGCACCTACCTGCTGTGTTAGGAACAATCCTTCTGATTTTAATACGCGCTGCAGTTCTGCAACGTCATAGTCTCCATGCCGGTTGGTGACAATATCAAAGCTTTGATCGGAAAACGGAAGCTTATCTCCTCCTCCCGCCGCTTTGAACTCAATTCCCAACGGGAGCAAAACCTTTTTGCACAGTTCCACATTCGGCGGATAGCCTTCGATCGCCGCCGTATTTTCATAGAGGTGTCGGAAAGTAAGCAAAAACTCTCCGCCACCGGTCTCCATATCCATCAGTTTCATGCTGTCGTTCCGATATTTCTGAATTATCTTTCCAAAATCCCACGGTAAATCATCTTCTTCCGTATACCTGCCATGAATATGAGAAAAATCCCATCCGTGAATACGGGCGATTTCCTCCTCTCTTTTCCAGCTTTCCTTTCGTTGTTCTACCGTCATATGAACTTCCTTCTCCTCAGGCATTTCTGAAAACCATAATATTTAATTAGTAACTTACACCTTATATCGCTTGCCCCAGCAGCCAGTCAACTACATTCACAACCTGCACACCATTGTAATTTCCCTGGCTGAAACGGTCCAAGGTAAGAATGGTCTTTGGATAGTTATCCCGCACTTTCTGCAGTGGAGCTATTTCCCTGTCGAATGTTGTCTGTTCCGTCAGATTTGCTGTCACCTGATAATATTCATAGATTCCATCTTTTCTGACAACAAAGTCAATCTCCAGTTCTCCAAGCTTTCCGACCCATACCTCATATCCACGTCTCTTGAGCTCAAAGAAAATCACGTTCTCCAATGAAAAACCAAGATCATACATTTGCTTCGGAAGAATAAGGTTACGTATTCCAAGGTCCGAAATATAATATTTTGACACATTTTTCAGAAGCTGCTTTCCGGAGATGTTGATGGGACTTACTTCATAGAAAATATACGGCTCCACCAGCGCTTCAACATAATCAGCCACTGTGGACTGAGAAACTTTTCTTCCTGTGGATGTAATAAACCCAGCTATTTTTTTTACGGAAATCGGGCTTCCCACACTGCCTGCCAGAAACCTGGATATGTTTTTCAAAAGGCTTACATCGTTGATCTTCCGCTTGTTAGGATCATCGCTCTTTCGCATTTCCCGTTCTTCAATATCTTTGATCAGAATGGTATTGTAGATTCCCTCCAGATAGGTATGAACTTTGTTTGTATCCTTTCCAAGCATTGCCACAAAGGGAAATCCGCCGAACCCCAGATAGTCGGAAAATGTCCTGTCAGGATTTTTGCCTCCCGCCGCATCCATATATTCACGGAAAGACAACGGCAGCATATTGATTTCAACATATCGGCCTGACAGAAGCGTTGCCAGTTCGCCTGACAGCAGAAATGCATTGGACCCGGTAATATAGACATCTACGCCTTCCTTGATATAGAGACTGTCTACCACCTTTTCGAACTGGTTCACCTTCTGAACCTCATCCAGAAAAATATAGACCGGCCGCAGCTCTCCTATCCTCTCGGTAATATATTGATACAACTTCTTATAATCTAAGAGATCCTCATATGCCAGATCCTCGAAATTGATACTGATGATCTGTTCCTTACTGACGCCTTCGGCCTGTATTTGCTCCCGGTATTCTGCGAGAAGTGTCGACTTGCCCAATCTGCGGATCCCGGTGATCACCTTGATTACCTTCTCATCTTTCCACTGATCAAGAAGCTCGAGATATTCCTTTCTCTGTATCATAAAAGACCTCCTGTCTGATCTGCATTCATTTTAATGCAGGCCAGATAGAAGGTCAACATGTATCCCGATTTCGGTATAAATATCTGTATTATTTATTTATGTCCCGGTTTCGAAATTTATTCCAACTCAATCGTCCCCGGCGGCTTCGAGGTCAGATCGTAGAACACGCGGTTCACGCCCTTCACCTCGTTTACGATGCGGTTCATGACGGTCTGGAGCACCGCAAACGGAATTTCCGCGCACTCGGCGGTCATGAAGTCGTCTGTCTTCACGGCGCGGAGCGCGACGGCGTAGTCATAGGTGCGGAAATCGCCCATCACGCCGACGGAGCGGAGGTTCGTGAGGGCTGCAAAGTACTGGCTGAGCTCACGCTCTAGGCCTGCTTTCTTGATCTCCTCGCGGTAGATGCTGTCTGCCTCCTGGACTATCTTAACCTTCTCCGGCGTGACTTCGCCGATGATGCGGACGCCGAGTCCCGGGCCCGGGAAGGGCTGGCGGTACACGAGCGCCTCAGGAAGTCCGAGCTCTAAGCCGACCTTTCGCACTTCGTCCTTGAAGAGGTTGCGGAGCGGCTCGATGATTGCGCGGAACTCAATGTTCTTCGGCAAACCGCCCACGTTGTGGTGGGACTTAATCACGGCGCCCTTGCCGAGGCCGGATTCGACCACGTCGGCGTAAATTGTGCCCTGGCAGAGGAAATCGACTGCGCCGATTTTCTTCGCCTCGCGCTCAAAGATGCGAATAAACTGCTCGCCGATAATCTTCCGCTTCTGCTCGGGCTCTTCGACTCCCTTCAGTTTCTCGAAGTACTCGGGCCCCGCATTCACGCGGATAAAGTTAAGATCGTACTTTCCCTTCGGTCCGAAAATGGCTTCGACTTCATCGCCCTCGTCCTTCCGAAGAAGGCCGTGGTCCACAAAGACACAGGTCAGCTGCTTGCCGATGGCCTTTGCCATCAAAGTCGCCGCGACCGAGGAATCCACACCGCCGGAGAGCGCAAGAAGCACCTTGCCGTCTCCCACAGTCTCGCGGATGCGCTGTATCTCTGCCTCTGCAAAGCTGTCCATGTGCCAATCGCCCTTGCAACCGCAAACGTCATAGAGGAAGTTGTGAATCAGCTCCTTGCCGTACTCGGTGTGCTGCACTTCCGGGTGGAACTGGGTCGCATAAATGTGACGCGCCGTATCCTCCATGGCCGCAACCGGGCAGTTCTCGGTGTGCGCGGTCACGGTGAAGCCGGACGGCACCTTGGAGATATAGTCCGTGTGGGACATCCAGCTGGAAATCTCGTCCGGAATGCCGCGGAACAGCGTTGCATCCGTCTTTACTTCCGTCTTGGTCTTGCCGTACTCGCTGACCGGTGCGGTCTCAACCTTGCCGTCCAGGGTGTGCGCAATCAGCTGTGCGCCGTAGCAGAAGCCGAGAATCGGAATGCCGAGATCAAACACCTTCTGATCGATGTGCTGGCTCTCCTCTTTGAAGACGGACTGCGGTCCGCCCGTAAAAATGAGGCCCTTCGGCTGCATTGCCTTTAACTTGTCCAAATCGATGTCGGAAGCATATACCTCCGCATAAACGCCTTCGTCGCGCACGCGCCGTGCAATCAGCTGGTTATACTGCCCGCCGAAATCCAACACAATAATCTTTTCCTGTTGTTCGAGTCCCACGTCGCTCTCCTCTCTGAATAATCTTCCGTCATCATATCACATTTGCGGGCGGCACAACAATCTGCAATCCTTTTTCTCCGTTCAAATCGCGTTTGCTATGCTGCGTCAGCAAAGCAATTCCACTGCTCCTCGAACTGTATGCACCATAGGTGCAAGAAAGCTGCCAAAGCTTCGGTAGTCTCAGCTTTGGCAGCTTTGCAAACAGTTCACAGGTATTTTTTCAGATAGCGTCCTGTCCAGGAATTCTCGACCGCCGCCACTTCCTCCGGGGTGCCTGCGGCAACCACGGTGCCGCCGCCATCTCCCCCCTCGGGTCCCATGTCTATGATATAGTCCGCCGTCTTGATGACGTCTAAGTTGTGCTCAATCACGATAACGGTATTTCCGCTCTCGGAGAGGCGTCTTAGAATGTCCACGAGCTTATGCACGTCCGCAAAGTGGAGGCCGGTGGTCGGCTCGTCCAGAATGTAGACCGTGCGTCCGGTGCCGCGGCGCGAGAGTTCGGCCGCGAGCTTAATACGCTGTGCCTCGCCGCCCGAGAGCTCGGTGCTCGGCTGCCCGAGGCGGATGTAGGAGAGGCCCACATCCATCAGGGTCTGCATCTTTCGCGCGATGCTCGGCACGTTCTCGAAGAAGCTGCAGGCCTCCTCGACTGTCATGTTAAGCACATCGTAGATGGTCTTCCCCTTGTAACGAACTTCAAGAGTCTCTCGATTATAGCGCTTGCCGCCGCAGACCTCACAGGGCACGTAGACATCCGGCAGGAAGTGCATCTCGATTTTCACGATGCCGTCGCCCGCGCAGGCCTCGCAGCGCCCGCCCTTAATATTAAAGCTGAAGCGTCCCTTCTGGTAGCCGCGCGCCTTCGCATCCGGCGTTGCCGCAAAGAGGTCTCGAATCAAGTCGAAGACACCTGTGTAGGTCGCGGGATTGGAACGCGGCGTTCTGCCGATCGGGGACTGGTCGATTGCAATGACCTTATCGAGCTTGCCGTCCCACTCGATGCTCTGAAACGCGCCCGGGTGCTCGTGCGCGCGGTTTAACTTCTTCGCGAGGTACTTATAGAGAATCTCGTTGACCAGAGAGGACTTGCCGGAACCGGAAACGCCGGTCACGCAGGTCATGACGCCGAGCGGAAACTTGACCGTCGGCTTTTTTAAGTTGTTCTCGGCAGCGCCCTTTACTGTGAGGTACTGATCGGATTTCCGCCGCTCCGCGGGCACCGGAATCTTCTTCACACCGGAGAGATACTGTCCCGTAATGCTGTCCGGGTTCTTCATGAGATCCTCGGCGGTTCCCGCCGCGACCACCTGTCCGCCGTGCTCGCCGGCGCCCGGGCCTATGTCGATAACCCAGTCCGCCGCGCGCATGGTGTCCTCGTCGTGCTCGACCACGAGGACCGAGTTGCCGAGATCGCGGAGGTGCTTTAGGGTCGCAAGGAGCTTATCGTTGTCCCTCTGGTGGAGGCCTATGCTCGGCTCGTCCAGAATGTAGGCGACGCCGACCAGACCGGAGCCGATCTGGGTCGCCAGACGTATGCGCTGCGCTTCGCCGCCGGAAAGGGTCGCCGTCCCACGGCTTAAACTCAGGTAGTCGAGTCCCACATCGATTAAGAAGCTCACGCGGTTATGAATCTCTTTTAAGATCTGCTCGCCTATCTTTCGCTGCGTCTCCGTGAGCGCAAGGCTGTCCGCAAAGTCGCGGAACTTGACAATCGACATATCCGTCGCATCGTAGATGTCTTTGCCGCCGACTGTGACCGCGAGGCTCGACTTCTTGAGGCGCTTTCCGCCGCAGGCCTTACAGGGCGTGATGCGCATGAAGCTCTCATACTCCTGCTTCATGGTGTCGGAAAAAGTCTCGCGGTAACGGCGGTTCTCGTTTTCGATGAGGCCCTCAAAGGCGACCTGATAGGTACCCTCGCCGCGCTGGCTCTTATAGAAAACCGGCACTTCCTTCCCCTTGGTGCCGTAGAGGATCAGCTCCCGCACGGATGCGGGGTAGTCCTCAAACGGCGTGTCGAGCGAAAAGTTGTAGTGCTCCGCGAGCGCGTTTAAAAGCGCATTCGTAAAGCTTCCCTTCTGGCTGCTCGAGTTCCAACCGGGCGCTATAATCGCGCCCTGATTCGGCGAAAGGCTCTCGTCCGGAATCATGAGACTCGGGTCGAACTCCATCTTGTAGCCGAGACCCGCACACTCCGGGCAGGCACCGAAGGGGTTATTAAAGGAAAAGCTTCTCGGCTCCACCTCTTCGATGGAGATACCGCAGTCCGGGCAGGCAAAGTTTTGCGAAAAGCGCAGAGTCTCGCCGTCCACAATTTCTGCCTCGGCAATGCCGTCCGCAAGCGCGAGCGCCGCCTCGAGCGAATCCGTGAGTCGCTGCTGAATGCCGTCGCGAATCGAGATGCGGTCCACAACAATCTCGATGTTATGCTTGATGTTCTTATCCAGCACGATTTCTTCGCTCAGCTCGTACTGGTTGCCGTCCACACGGACGCGCACATAGCCGCTCCGCTTTGCCTTTTCGAGCACTTTCTCATGTCTGCCCTTCTTGCCGCGCACCACGGGCGCAAGGAGCTGCACACGGGTCTTCTCCGGCAGAGCGAGCAGCTGATCCACCATCTGGTCTATGGTCTGTCGCTGCACCTCCCGCCCGCAGTTCGGGCAATGCGGTATGCCGATGCGCGCGTACAGAAGACGCAGATAGTCGTAGATTTCGGTCACAGTTCCCACGGTGGAACGCGGGTTCCGGTTGGTGCTCTTCTGGTCAATCGAAATCGCAGGGGAGAGCCCTTCTATGCTCTCCACCTCCGGCTTCTCCATCTGACCGAGAAACTGTCTCGCATAACTCGAGAGCGATTCCATGTATCGCCGCTGCCCCTCGGCGTAAATCGTATCAAATGCAAGGCTCGACTTTCCCGAGCCCGAAAGGCCGGTCAGAACCACCAACTCATTCCGCGGAATGTCCACATCGATGTGCTTCAAGTTGTGTTCGGCCGCGCCCCGTATTTTAATATATTGTTTTGCCATTTCTTCCTCTATCGCCTGTCGCCTGTCGCAGGTACAAACAAAGCGCCTCTTCCCTTGGCAGAGGCGCAAAACACAAATCACATATTCAGTATAGCGGCAGAACCGTCCCACGGCAAGGGAAAAGAGAACATTTGTTTATGCGAACAAGTCGTTAAATGCCTCGGTCATCGTGGGATGCGTGTAAATCTGCTCCGCAAGCTCGGAAGCGGGAATCTTGCTGTCCATCGCGCGCTTCACAAGGTTAATCATCTCCGGGGACTCCGGGCAGAAGAGGTGAGCGCCGAGAATGAGACCCGTGCCCTCTTCCACCAGCACCTTCAGCGCGCCGCGGGTCTCGCGGAGCACCTGTGCCTTCGGGATTGCCGCGGTCGGAAGCAGGGTCTTCTTAAACTGCTTTCCGGCTGCGACCGCCTCCTCCTCGCTTAAGCCCACTCTCGCAAAGGGCGGGGTCAAAAAGACCGCATAGGGCACGGCGCCGCGGTTTTCGGTGCTGCGTCCCTTGCCCTTCAGGGCGTCGCGGACAATGCGGAAGTCATCGAGAGAAATGTAGGTAAACTGAAGCTCACCGCGCACATCGCCCATCGCGAAGATGTTCGGAACCTTGGTGCGGCACTGCGTATCGGTCACGATGCCGCCGCGCGCCGTGAGTTCAACGCCCGTGTGCTCGAGGCCGAGATTAGCACTGTTCGGCTTTCTGCCGGTCGCAAGGAGTACTGCGTCTCCCGTTTTCTCTTCTGCCTTGCCGCCCACGGTAAAGCGCACGCTGCCGCCCTGAATCTCTTCGACCTTCGCGCCCTTGATAATCTCGATGCCGCTCTCAACGAGGGTCTTCTCGATGAGTGCCGCCATCTCCTTATCCTCGCGCGGAATGAACTGCTCGCTGTCCTGAATCACCGTGACCTTGGATCCGAAGTTATTATAGTAGGATGCAAACTCGAGGCCGATGTAGCCGCCGCCGATGATGACGAGCTTCACCGGAAGCTCGGCGAGTTCCATCATGCTCTCGCTCGTGAATACCTTCTTGTTGTTTTCGATGCCCGCAATCGGCGGAATCACCGTGACCGCACCGGTGTTGATAAAGATGCGCTCTGCCTCTGCCTCATCCACGCGACCGTCCGGGAACTGAAGCTTTACGTGGTGCTGATCCAGAAAGACTGCGCGCGCATCAATGATCTCCGCACCGGTCGATGCGATTTTCTCATAGTTCTTTTGACGGAGGAAGCCCGTGAGGCGCTGCTTCTCCGCAATTGCCGCCCGGTAGCGCTCCTTCTTCTCCGCTAAGCTGCCGCCGAAGGTAGCCGAGAGCGCTGCGCTGTGCTCCAGAGACTTCGAGGGGATGCAAGCCACATTGATGCAGGTGCCGCCGTAGCGAAGGGGATTCTCTTCCACCAGCGCGGTCTTCTCGCCCTGCTTTGCGAGATAGCCTGCAAGCGTCTTGCCCGCCTTGCCGAAGCCGATAATCAAATTTTTATATTGTCTCATCACATGACCTCCCGATTGATGTCAAATACAAAATAAGAATGATTCTTAAATTAATCATAGACCTTTCGCGCCTCCGCGTCAAGCGGAAGCAAAAAAGAGGAAGGTGTAAGCCGAATTACTTACACTTCCTCTCTGTCACTGCGCCTATCCCCGCCCTATAATACCTTACTTAAAAAACTCTGCAATCTCTCGTTTTTCGGCTTCCCGAATAATTCCGCGGGGCTTCCCTCCTCGAGGAAATAACCGTCCGCCAGGAACATGACACGGGACGCCACCTCACGCGCAAAGCCCATCTCGTGGGTCACAACGACCATGGTCATCTTCTGCGCGGCGAGATCCTTCATGACGTTCAGCACTTCTCCGACCATCTCAGGGTCGAGCGCGGAAGTCGGCTCGTCAAAGAGCATCACATCCGGCTTCATGCAGAGCGCCCGCACAATCGCGATACGCTGCTGCTGCCCGCCCGATAACTGCTGCGGATAGGCGTTCGCTCTCTCGGCAAGCCCAACCTTACGAAGCAGTTCCATTGCATAGGCCTCTGCCTCCTCCCGGCTCCGCTTCTGCAGTTCCATCGGCCCGAGGGTCAGATTCTGCAAAATGTTCATGTGCGGAAAGAGGTTAAACTGCTGAAAGACCATGCCCATGCGCTGCCGCACGCGGTCTATATCCGTCTTTTTGTCGCAGAGATCCACGCCCTCAAAGAGAATCTGCCCGGAGGTCGGCTCTTCGAGGCGGTTTAAACAGCGGAGAAAAGTCGACTTTCCCGAGCCCGAGGGGCCGATTACACAGACTACCTCTCCCGTCTGAATCTCTGTCGTGATGCCTTTCAGGACTTCCTGCTTTCCGTAGGCTTTCCGGAGTTCGTTTACCTGAATCAAAGCGTTAGCGCTCACCGGTCTTCAACCTCCTCTCCAGATACTTGACGCCCGCGGAGAAAATCATCACGAGGCAGAGATAAATCAGCGCCACCGCCAGCATGGGCAGGTAGGGGGAATACGTGCGGCTGCGGATGATATCACCGCCCTTTGTAAGATCGTTCAGCGCGACATAACCCGCAACCGAAGTCTCCTTCATCAGAACAATGAACTCATTCGCCAGGGTCGGAATCACATTGCGCACGGCCTGCGGCATCACGATACGCCACATGGTTTTCCAATAGCTGAAGCCGAGGCTGCGCCCCGCCTCGTACTGACCGCGCGGCACAGCCTCGATACCGGTCCGGAAAATCTCCGCCTGGTAGGCGCCCGAGTTGATACCGAAGGCAATGATTGCGACCAGAATCTGCGGAATGCGCACCGAGGCAAAGATGCCGAAATAAATCAGCATGAGCTGCACGACCACAGGCGTTCCGCGAATCACGGTCAGATAGACGCCGCCGATCGTGCTGAGCAGGCGAAATTTGCCGGTACTGCGGTGTGCCTCGCGCACCAGTGCGACCGAAAAGCCGAGCAGCACGCCGAGCAACACCGCAAAGAAGGTGACTTCCAGCGTGACCGCAAGGCCGTTGGTCAGATAGCGCCAGCGGTTATCCGCGATAAAATTCCGCTGAAAATCGTTTGCAAATGTCTGAAACATTCTTTCCTCACTCTGCCTTCGTGTACTTCGCCGCAATCTCGTCGAGCTTGCCCTCGGACTTTAGCTCCGCAAGCGCGCCGTTGACGGCATTCAAGAGCTCCGTGTTGCCCTTCTTTACGCCGATTGCATAAGACTCGTCAGAATAGCTTGTATCCAGCGCCTTGATGCCCGGCACTTCCTTGACAAACTGCTCTGCGGTCTGGCTGTCCACGATAACCGCGTCAATCTTGCCCTGGGTGAGCGCCTGCACGGCCTCCATGCTCTTCGAGAAGCGCACCACCGCGTCATCGCCAAAGTCTTCCGTACTCATGAGGTCGCTCGTCGTGCCCTGTTGCACACCGATTTTCTTGCCCTTCAGGTCATCCTTATCCGCAAGCGTCGAATCGTCCTTCACCAGAATCAGCTGCTTGGCGCTCGCATAGGTGTCCGAGAAGTCCATGTTCTGCTTCCGATCCTCGGTAACGGTCATACCTGCCGCCGCGAGATCCGCCTTGCCGGAAGTCACTTCCGGAATAATCGCATCAAAGGCGACATCCTCAATCTCCAGCTTCAAACCGAGCTTCTCGGCGACTGCCTGACAAATCTCGACATCGATGCCCTTGATGTCATTGCCCTCGTGATATTCGTAGGGCGGAAACTCCGCATTTGTGACCATTGTGAGCTTACCCGCGCTCACGGTCTTTACCTTTGCCGCATCCGCCGCCACGCTACCGGCCGATACACTGCTCTCGCTGCCCGCTGCCGCGCTGCTCTCCTCGCTCTTCTTGCCGCCGCAAGCCATGAGTGCCATGCCCATCAGTCCGATTGCCGCTGCCACCGCAACTTTTTTTAATTTCATCTTTTTCCCCTCCTGAATCCGGTTTTCATTTTCTCTTGCCCCATTATATACGCCCTGCCCCGAAAAAGGCAAGCTGTTATTTGCAAAAATAATCTATAATACTTATTTTTATGCATTCTGGGTGAGAAAAGAGACAGACGCCTCAAATTTCCGGTCGGTCTGTCTCATCTCGTTTTCTTCTTATTCTTCCTGTACAACTTCCAGCGCACGCGCAAGCTGTGCGTCCTTCTCGCCGTTTTGCACATCGCCCTCTTCAGACTCTGCCTTGACATCCGGCGCGACACCCTTGCCGTGGAGATCAAAGCCATTCGGCGTATAATAATGCTGTGTCGTGAGTTTCACCGCCGAGCCGTCGCCGAGCGGCATCACGAACTGGACAATGCCCTTGCCGAAACTCGTCGTGCCGACCAGTTTTGCGCGGCCGAAGTCATGGTAGGCACCCGCAAAAATCTCCGAGCAGCTCGCCGAACCCTTGTTAATCAGAATGACAGTCGGCAGATTCACCTCGTGCCCGTCGGTCGCGTAATACTTTTCGCCGACACCGTCCCGCCCTGCCGTGTAGACCAGAAGGCCGTCCGGCAACATGTAGTCGAGCATCGAGATGCAGGAGTCCAGAACGCCGCCCGGGTTGTTGCGAAGGTCAATGACCAGACGCTTCATGCCCTTCTTCTGGAGCTCATCGACCGCCTGTTTGAACTGATCCGATGTCACGGTGTCGAACTGAAGCACGCGGATGTAGCCGATTTTATTCGCCTTCATCTCCGACTCGACCGTCGGCATCACAATGTTGCGGCGCGTCACGTTAAACGTGAGTTCCTCGTGCTTGTCACCGCGAAGTACCTTGATTTCGACGCTGGTTCCCTCTGCGCCGCGGATATAACTCGCGACCAGGACATCCAGATTTTCTCCGGTCACATCCTTTCCGGCGACCTGGTAGAGAATGTCGTCGGGCTTGAGCCCCGCCTCTTCGGCCGGGGAGCCCGGGAATACGGTCACAATGCGGCTGATTTTCGTATCCGGATCCTGATTCAGCACAGCGCCGATGCCGGAGTACTGCCCGCTGGTCTCTTCGGTCAGCTTCTTATACTCGTCCGCCGTGTAGTAGACCGAGTAGGGATCGCCGAGACCGGACATCATGCCCTTGTAGATGCCGTCCTCGACATCCGTCTCCTTCTCATCAAAGAGATAATTCTTGTATATCACATTCTGCAGAAGGCGCATTTTCGCCTCGATCTTATCGTAATTCAGATCTTTCGGATTGGCGCTCGCCTCAGCCGGGGTGGCCTGCGTCGTCTTGTCCGCCCGGTAAGGCCGGCGATTGCCGCTCACCCGGAAAAACAGAACTGCGGCTGCAACCGCAAGCACTGCCACGCAGGCAAAAAAGCCGACGAAGAAGCCCTTCCAGTAGCCCTGCTTCCGCATATGATAGTCGCGCGCGTGTCGCACGGCCGCCTCAGCCTCTTTCCGGGCGCGGGCTTCCTCCTCGTCGTTCTTCCACTCAGAATTTTCTGCCATCAAATACCTCTTCCTTAGAACTCATATACTTGACAACCATCAGCGCAATCTTAAAGGTGATGGCGTCCTCGAAGACGCGGAGGTCGAGACCCGTGGTCTTCTGCAGTTTGTCGAGACGGTACACCAGGGTATTCCGGTGGATGTAGAGCTGTCTCGAGGTCTCCGAGACATTCAGGCTGTTCTCGAAGAACTTGTTGATGGTCTGCAGGGTCTCCTCGTCAAACTGCTCGGGGGTCTTGCCCTCGAAGATTTCGCTGATGAACATCTTGCAGAGCGAAGACGGCAGCTGATAAATCAGGCGGCCGATGCCGAGCTTGTTGTAGGCAACAATGGTCTGGCCCGGATAGAAAATCTTGCCGACTTCCCGCGCCATCATAGCCTCTTTGTACGAGCGGGACACATCCTTGATGTCCTTCACAATCGTACCGTAGGCGATATTCACATCCAGAATCTCCGCCGCGCGGAGCCCCTCGATCACCTCGCGCGCCGCGTGGTCGAGCTCCTCAAAGCTCTCGCCCTCGCGCACTTCGCGCACCAGGATAATCGTGCGACCGTCGACCGCCGTCACAAAGTCATGCCCGCGATTTGCATAGATATTGCGCACGGTCTCGAGCGCACTCATCTCCTTCCCCGCCTCGGTCTCGATCACAAAGCAGACGCGGCGCGCCTGCTCCTCAATCTGGAGCTTCTTTGCGCGGTTGTAGATGTCGATTAAGAGGAGGTTGTCGAGCAGTAGGTTCTTGATGAAGTTGTCGCGGTCAAAGCGCTCCTTGTAAGCTGTCAGGAGGTTCTCGACCTGAAACGCCGCGAGCTTTCCGACCATGTAGACATCCTCGCTTGCACCGCAGGCAACCAGAATGTACTCGAGCTGGTTGTCATCAAAAATTTTAAAGAACTGATAGTTGCCGAGCACCTGTGCGTCCGCCGGCGAATTGGCAAAGGTATAGGCTGCGGCTTCCTGTGTCTCCGCCTCCGGAAACGTTCCGGCCAGCAGACTGCCCTCGGTGTCCGTGATGCAAAGATCCACGCGGGTAATTGCCTTCATTCCCTCCAGGGTGGACTGCAAAATTTGGTTCGATATCATCCCTGTCTCCTTTCAATCGCGGTGACACAGCTCCGCTGCTACCGTGTTTTCAAAGAATTTCACATTCAATCAGAACCATCATAAGGCAGTTTGACAAGAATAGCAAGCATACAAGCGGAGGACAAGGCTAATTTTTAGGCAATATTCATGATTTTTTCAGCAACCCTTGTGGCGTCTTGACTACTTTCCCGGCTTTCAAGAGGCGCCCGAGTGCGCGTTTGAACGCATTCTTCGAGAGGCCGAGCGCAGCCTCGATTTCCGCCGGATTGCTCCGGTCGTGATAGGGCAGACTTCCGCCCGCTTCGTCCAGTTTTCTGAGCAGCAGTTCCGCGTCCTCATCCATCTGCTCGAAGGCTCTGCGCCGGGGGCTTAAATCCAGCTTTCCGTCCTCCCGCACGCGAATCACACGCGCCGTGATTTCCTGTCCGACCGAGAAGTTGCCGTAGGCCTCGGACTTCGGGATCATGCCGAAATACTTGTCATCGACCGCAACATAAATGCCCGGCTCGCCGAGCTCGTAGACTGTGCCGCGCACCACCTGTTCTTTCGCGACTCCCTCCGCCGCTCTCAAATGACGGTACACCCGCATGGTCGCGGCAAGACGGTCGCTCTTGTCGACATAGAGCGCGACCAGCACCTGCATGCCGGGCTTAATCTCCCCGACCCGCTCCCGGAACGGAAGCAGCACATCGCGCTCGAGCCCCATGTCGAGAAACGCGCCGATTTTCGTGATCTCCCGAATCTCAAGCTTTCCGACTTCGCCGACCGTGAGCAGGGGGCGGCGCGTCGTCGCAATCAGGCGGTCCGAGCTGTCTTTGTATAAGAAAACTTCGAGCGCCGTGCCCTGCGCCGCCCCCGCAGGCAGCTGCTTCTTCGGGAGCAGCACGGTCTCCTCCCCCACCGTGTCCGCTGCCGCGCGGAGAAAGACACCGAACTCCTTTTGTCTCTCAATCACCAAAGTCTGCATCACGCCAAGTTTTAAGTACTTCATGCCCTACCGCCTTTCCAAAATCGCCTCTCGGCGAATCATCAAATCCGAATATCCAACGTCCTGAAACAACGCACTGTCTCAATCATAGCCACATATCGGTCAAAATAACAGATACAAAAAAACCGAGCCGGACGGCTCGGTTTTACTCGCTGGGCTAGAAGGATTCGAACCTTCACAATGACGGAGTCAGAGTCCGTTGCCTTACCATTTGGCGATAGCCCAATCACAAGAACAAAGAGAGTATACCCGTTTTGTCTCTTGCTGTCAATTGCTTTTTTGAAATACTTTTTATTGGGATGATTGTAAGATGAACTAGGACAATAAAAAAGAGCCTATGACGAACTCGTGGTATGATGAAGTTACCACACAACACAACACCAGGAGGTTCGCCATGGCTCAGAAAGAGTATAACACAAATAGAAAGTATCGCCACCTGACACGCGAAAAGTGCAGAGATTGCCTCTCCCTCCCCCACCCCTCATCCCTCCTCCTCGTTTTACCCGCTTCTTTATGACAACGCAATTCTCGCTCCCGCATCCCGGGGCTCTTTGTTTGAGCCTCTCCCATTTATCCCCTTTCCGCCTGAGCCGCCTTGCACCGCTCAAAGCCGCATGCTAGAATATTTTTCTGTACTCTTTTGGGAGGTTTTTATGATTTATCTCGATTACAGCGCAAATACCCCGACAGACCCCCGCGTCGCCGAGGCCTTTCTTCGCGCAAGTCTCGATTATCCCGGCAATCCGAATTCCAAGCATCCCGCCGGACAGGCCGCTGCAAAAGCACTTGCCGACGCGCGGGCGCATATTGCGGCGCTGCTTGGCGTATTGCCGGAGGAGCTGGTTTTCACCTCCGGTGCAACCGAAGCCAACAATCTCGCGCTGCTTGGCAGCACGGCAGCCAGGCGCCATGTCGGCCGCCACATCATCAGTACCGCGCTCGAACATCCTTCCGTCAGCGCAACCCTCAGCTATCTGCAGGAAGTCGGCTATGAAATCGATCTGCTCCCCATTCTGCCGAGCGGTTGCATCGATCTGAACGCACTCTCTTCCCTACTTCGGAAGGACACCTGCCTCGTGTCGCTCTCCGCAGTCGACAGCGAACTCGGCACTTTGCAGCCGCTCGCCGAGGCCGCCGCACTGATCCGGCGCTTCCCGGACTGCCACTTCCATGTGGATGCAACCCAAGCCATCGGCAAAGTCCCGGTCGATTTTTCCGCCGCCGACAGTGTGAGCTTTGCCCCGCATAAGTTTTACGGTCTGGTCGGCAGCGGTGTTCTATATAAGAAGAAAGGCATTCCGCTCTACCCCCAGCTTCACGGCGGAGAAAGCGATTCGCCTTACCGGAGCGGCACCCCGGCACTCGCCGAAATTTGCGCGCTGGAGACAGCGCTGGAGACAGCACTCGCCGAAGAAGCCGCCCGCTACGACCTTGTCGCCACGCACAACGCGTATCTCCGCGCGGCGCTCAAAGGGGAAGCGAAAGTTACCGTCAACAGCCCGGCGACTGCCGTTCCGCACATTCTGAATCTCAGCATCTCGGGACTTAGGGGCGCGGCCGTTCAGGCGGCACTCGCCCTGTCCGATATCTGCATCTCCGTGAAATCCGCCTGTTCCACAGATGCTCTGCCGAGCCGCGCTGTCTTTGCCGTGAGCCGCTCCCGGAAGAATGCGCTCGCCTCCTTCCGCCTGAGCCTAAGTCACCTGACCACCCGCGAGGAACTCGATGCCCTGCTCGAGGCACTCGCGCCTCTCCTGCATTGACCGCTTACCAGAAAGGACTACCATGGCACGAGAACTTCTGCCTTACCAGATTGCCGAGCGCAGCATCATCAAAAAATACAGAAAGCAGCTCTGGAACCCTTTTATTGCCGCCGTAAAGCGCTATGCCCTCGTGGAACCCGGCGATAAAATCGCGGTCTGCATCTCAGGCGGCAAGGATTCCATGCTGATGGCCAAGCTCTTCCAGGAACTGCACCGACACAGCGATGTTCCCTTCGAGGTCATCTACCTCGTGATGGATCCGGGCTACAACGAGATGAACCGCGCAAAGATTGAGAGCAACGCAAAGCTCTTGAATATCCCGATTACGATTTTCGAGACCGACATCTTTGATGTCGCGAACAATGCCGACGAGCACCCCTGTTATCTCTGTGCCCGCATGCGCCGCGGCCACCTCTACCGGAAGGCCAAGGACCTCGGCTGCAACAAAATTGCGCTCGGCCACCACTTAAACGATGTGATCGAGACCACCGTGATGGCGATGTTTTACAGTTCCCAGCTGCAGGGTATGATGCCGAAGCTGCACTCACAGAACTTTGAGGGGATGGAACTGATACGCCCGATGTACTGCATCCGTGAGGACGATATCATCGCATGGCGGCGTTACAATGAGCTCTCCTTCATCCAGTGCGCCTGCCGTTTCACCGAGAACTGCACCATCTGCGACAACGGCGGCGGCGGCAGCAAGCGCCAAGAAGTCAAGATTTTGCTGCGTCACTTAAAGCAGACCAACCCTGACATTGAAAAAAGCATTTTTAACGCGATTCACGCAGTCTGCACCGAAACCTTTCCGGGCATCCGAAAGAGCGACGGCGACCACAGTTTCCTCGAGGACTATGCAGCGAGACGCGGAGAATAAATACCGGAATCCCCCGCTGCGTGCAGTGAGGGATTCTTTTTTGAGTTATAGGACAAAAAGAGTGGGCTTCCTTGAACCAGTATGTTTGGAGGAAAACGTCATGACGCATGTTCTCTGTCCTTCTTGCGGCGGGTCTTATATGAAATACGGGCAGAACAAGCCCGGAACTTAGCGGCGCGCTGACCGGCTACGCAAGGATGATTACACCCGAGTTTACATTTGCGGAAAACAGATGAGGCTAAGCGCACAAAAAAGGAGTCCCCTCGCGGGAACTCCCTTCCGGTTTCTCGTATTGCGCCTGTGGCTTAGTCCACCTGGTACGGCAGCAGAGCGATGTGGCGTGCTCTCTTGATTGCGAGCGTGAGTGCTCTCTGGTGACGCGCGCAGTTTCCGGTAATGCGGCGCGGAAGAATCTTACCTCTCTCGGAGATGTACTTCTTCAGCGTTGCGACATCCTTATAGTCGATCGGCTTTGCGCCCTCTGCACAAAACACACAAACTTTTCTTCTTCTGCGCATGCCGCCCGGACGTCTGCTTCTCTGTCCTTCCGGTCTGTCACTTCTGTTAAAAGGCATGATCTTGTCCCCCTATCTCTTTAGTTAAACGGCAGTCCTTCGTCTTCGACGCCGTCCGGGATATTCATAAATCCCTCAGTGCTGGCGTTCTGCGGGCTCGGTCTTCTCTCCTCCGCATAGCCTGTCTGCGGGGCGCTGTTATAATTTCCGCTTCCGCCGTTGCCAGCGCCCTTGCTGTCGGCGAATTCCTGATCTTCCAAAATCACTTCGGTTGTATAAACTTTCTGGCCCTCGCGGTTCGTGTAACTGCCGGTCTGAATTCTGCCGGACACCAGCACGCGCATTCCCTGCCGGAAATACTTCTCCGCGAACTCCGCCGCCCGGTCAAAGGCAACACAGGGAATAAAATCCGCTGTCTGCTCGCCGTTGCTGTTTCCGCGTCTGCCTCTGCGGTCCACCGCAAGGGTGTAACGCGCAATCGCCATGGACTTCTCGCCGCTCGAATAGCGAACTTCCGGATCTCTCGTCAGTCTTCCCATCAAAACGACTTTGTTCATACAATCACTCTTTCTGAATTATTCTGCCGCTTCCTGTGCGGGCTGCTCGACAGCTTCGTCTCTGACGATCAGATATCTCACGACCGGCTCGAAAATGCGAAGGCTTGCTTCCAGCTCGTTCGGCGTGGACGCATCCTCGGACTCGAACTTGATGAAGTAGTAGAAGCCTTCCTTCATCTTCTGGATGTCGTAAGCAAATCTCTTCTTACCCCAGTCGTCGACGTTCGTCACAGTGCCGTTGAAGCGGGTGATGTAGCCCTGCGCCTTCTCCAGCGCCGCTGCCTTCTCCTCTTCCTCGAGCTTTCCGTTCAGAACAAGCGTCAATTCGTATTTGTTCATTTCGCTCTTCCTCCTTTTGGTCTCCGGCCTCCGGTCACGTCCGGAAGCAAGGATGTAATGTCACGGTATCTAAGTTTACCCGATTTTAAGCTGCTTTGCAAGTGCAAATGCTGTAAAAATCACGCTGGATGATTGTAAGATGAACTAGGACAATAAAAAAGAGCCGATGACGAACTCGTG
>NZ_CALEYG010000027.1 GCF_937924975.1 uncultured Stomatobaculum sp. | reverse complement strand
GGATAAAAAGGAATTTGAAGATTTTATTAAAGAATATGGATTTTCAGTAGTTGAATGGAATTGTGCAAGCATTTACGCAGGAAAAGTGCCGGATATTTTATCATAATGTTGAGGGCAATATTGGAAAAGGAGCTTGCGGAAAAGGATAACCAATTCCCGTTTGTTGAGCTGATTTTCAAAGGCGGATAAGGTGAACAAAAGATAATTCATCGTATTGATTGGAGAAAGCATATGGAATTAACAAAAGCAGAGAGTAAATTACTAAGAAAAGCTTATAGCGTTATGGCTGACACGCACAGCAAATATCACCCGGAGTCCGAAAAAGACATATCTGAGTTTGAAAACAAATTTGAACCAATTCCGTCAGAATATCGATATTTACTCAAGGAATTTGGTGGCTGCCATTTTGTTGATCCATGGATTTTCACTTTAGAGGAATTAGGTTATGAATACCCTGCTTTTATTGCAAACTATAGCGACGACGAAGAAAGCAACATATCAAATAATACTGTTTTTCCTATTGGCGGTTTAGGTGATGGAAGTTTAGTTTGTATTTTAAAGGAAACAGACAAAATTGTTGTTTTGCCACATGATGTATATGTGACATCGGTTGATGATTTAGAAATTATTGCAGAAAGTTTTAAGGAGTTAGTTTTTGGTTTAGCGGAACAGGGTATTGAGCTTGACAACCAAATTAAATAGCCAATAATGGACATTCGTGAAGTCCTTAATTACGAATGCTTTATGCGATAGCGTTTCTGTAACAGCGAATCTTGGACATCAACAGCTAATGATAGTGAAGAAATCTTAGCTACTACACTTGATCATGAACTTATCGCAAAGTTTGCTAAAGAGTTTATGGAATTATATAATGGTATTTATTTTTAAGCAAAGAGAAATCAAAATTTATGGAGATAATTTCATTAGAAATTTAATGAAACTCTCGGTTTATTTGGAGAAAAGATGTATTGAATTCAGATATGAGAAAATATGCAGATATAAAAGACATAATTGAATATGGGTTAAATAATATTTCTGATAAGGAAAAAATAACAATGAGCCTGAAAGACTTTCTATACATTAGACGAGTTTTAGAGGAATATATGCGTTATCTACATAATCCTGATCATTATCCCGATATAGAAGCAATTCAAAATTTTTTAGGTGATATTTCTTCGGGAGGAGGATTTGAATGTTTAAGCACAGCTATTTATGAAAAAGTATATAAAGTTGATTTGCCATCGAAGATTGAGAAAATGATTGATGATGGTGTATTTGAACACCCTCTTTATCCCAATTACTATAAGGAAAACGAATAAGTAATAATTGTACGCTGATTGTAAAATCAAGTTGAACAAGTAACACAAAAAGTCCATACGGCTCTCTCCCTTTGGTAGAATGTAAGTGCCTAAACTTCATTCACAAGGAGAAAATCCCTATGGACCACTTACATTATACCGCAAATGAGCACAGAAAAGGACAACATCTTACATTTGAGTGCCGTGTTTTGATTCAGACTCGACTCAAAGATGGATGGAGTCCTAACAGGATTGCCAAGGAAATCGGCTGCGCGCCGAATACCGTTCGAAATGAGATCAAGCGCGGAACTGTGTCATTATACAAAGGAAATATCCTCCGTTACAAAGCCACTGCTGGCCAAGATACTTATGAGCGAAATCGCCAGTCATGCTGCCGACACTATGACTTATTCGAGAAATCTAACTTCATCTCTTTTGTAGAGCAGAAGTTCTTCGAAGAAGGATGGTCACTTGATGCTTGTGTAGGCCGTGCCTTGGAAGATGAATTATTCACCAGAGATCAGATTGTCTGTACAAAAACACTTTATGGTTACATTGATCTCGGACTTCTTAGAATCAAGAACATCGATCTTCCGGAAAAACTTCGCAGGTCACCTAAAAAAACACAGGTTCATAAAAACAAGAGAATTCTCGGTCGGAGCATTGAGGAGCGACCGGCATCTGTAAATGACCGTAAGGAGTTTGGACATTGGGAAGCAGATCTTGTTATCGGCTCAAAAAATAATACCGACGATGCCCTACTGACCATGATTGAGCGAAAGACCAGGGAGTACTGGATGATTCGCATCCCCGGTCGTGACCCGAACGGCGTCATGAATGCTCTGTCAATAATTCATTCTCAATTTGAGGAACACTGGGATGATGTCTTTAAGACAATCACCACAGACAACGGTTCCGAGTTTTCGACACTGTCTGATTTAGAGACTCTGAGTAAAACACTGGTCTATTTTGCCCATCCCTACACATCCTGTGAGAAAGGATCTGTGGAGCGCCATAACGGATTAATTCGCAGGTTTATTCCAAAAGGAAAACGAATCGACAGCTATTCCGATGAGCAGATAGCTCAGGTCGAACTCTGGTGTAATGGGTTGCCGCGGAAGCTTCTCGGATACCGAACACCGGATGAACTCTTTGAGGGTGAACTGGACAGGATTTATTCTTGTGCGACCTGATGGACTATTTAGCTGGTAATGTTCAACTTGTTATTGCAATTTTGAAAGTAATAATTGTATAATAATATGTGTCCAGGAAAATGGGTACATATCATATGCGAGGGGCTTTTACAATATAATCATATATAAATATAATTAGTATAAGTAGTTAAATTGTATTGAATGAGGTATGTGGTGTGGGAC
>NZ_CALEYG010000026.1 GCF_937924975.1 uncultured Stomatobaculum sp. | reverse complement strand
TCAGGGCTTTTGAGATGACGCGATTATTCTCGCGAACCTTGAAATATGTTGCGTCAACAGTCAAAAATGGATAGCATTTCTCCAGCGAACGATTTCTAAAAGATTCGACTTCTTTGTCTAGATTTTTACAATCTCTGAGACAGAAGATTTAGACACACTTGTTCCGCATAAGCTCTCTATGACTCTGCCATTGCAGCCACCAAAGCTGCTTCGCTTCTAGAATAGGTATCAAAAATCAGAGTCTTGAACGGTACGTTACGATGTCTCGGAACCGCAAGTGTAATTCTTCCAATTCGTGTCTTAAGCTCTCAGGTACGAAGTCCGTTGCGACGGTCCAGGCGGCTGTCAGAGCGCTCATAAGGGGCCGCCTGTAGTTGTTCCTGAGATTCTACTTTTAAGATGTCATTGAGCGTTCTTTGAAGTGGCTTTCGGAATGCTTCCTCGCGATCCACCAAAAGTAACTGTAGAAGTTCATCTTGATTCAATGTAATATTGAGCTGAGCCATTGGTTCGTCCTCCCTCGGGACTATGTCGATTGTAGTGATTTACATTATACCTGAAGGACGAGCCGCTGGCTCTTTTCGACTTTTGAATTTACACCATGATATGGGCGTTACCCTCTTGACTTTAGCTTCATTATAGTGCATCATTAAAAGCGAATCTAGATTCAGTTATATAAAGAGAGGGGGTTTCTATGCCGCAAGTATTGAAGGATGAAATCTTTGAACGCATTTTTCAAGCCGGGGTGGATGTGTTTTACGAAAAAGACTATCGCAGCGCAAAAATGCAGGAGATTGCGAAAAGAGCGGGGATTCCGGTCAGCCTAATCTATAATTACCATAAAAATAAAGAGGAATTGTTTGACAAAATCGCATCTTCGTTGCACCTGAACTTTGATAAGATCGTAATGGAAGAAGAACAGGCAGATGGGCTCCCGTCAGAGAAGTATAAGAACATAGCCGAAGACTACATTCTTGATTTGCTTGAAAACCATAAAATATTTGTAATTATCATGGACAAAAGCCAGGGAACAAAGTATGAAGTGTCAAAGGAGCAGTTTATCCACTCCATCGAGCAGCACATCAAGCGGCAGCTTGGTAAAAAAACGCACGTTTCCTATAATGATATGCTGTGTCATATTCTTGCCAGCAACTTTGCAGAGAGCATTTTAGAGGTTGTACGGCATTATCAAGATCGTGAGTTTGCACACACCATGCTTTCGCTGGTAACAAAGTGTTATTATGAGGGCGTAAACTCTTTATAATAGGGGCTTATGCTTACCCGTTTCGGATAATCATAAGCCCTTTTCTTTTAAGACTGGGTTAATGATAGATAACTCATTATTTTGACAAAATAACGAATTATAATTCGGTATTAAAGGAGGATGCTTAACATGAAAACCCAACAGGAGCTTGTGAGACAGGTAACGAGCAAAAGCAGGCTGTCCAACATGATGCTGTGCTGCAAAATTGTTTTTGACCTGATCCCGCAAATGCTACTGATCCACATGATCGGTCTTTATTTCACCGCGTCACTTATGCTGGAACAAATCTTTTGGGAGTGCGGCGCAATGCTACTCTGTTTCATAGGGAAGGCTGTCTGCTCTTATTTTGCGACATGGACAGCCCATAAAGCAGCGTACACCTGTCTGACGGATTTGCGGCTGCAAATTATCCGCCATCTGAAAAAACTGTCCCTCGGTTTCTTTCAGGAGCGAAAGACGGGTGACCTGACAAATATCGTGCAACATGACGTAGAACAGGTGGAAGGGTATCTCGCTCACGGCCTGCCGGAAATCATGTCCGCTACCATTCTTCCCGCTGCCGTTTTCCTTGTCATGCTGTGGGTGGATTGGCGTCTGGCGCTTGTTATGGTCGTAGGGTTGCCGTTAATGTGGATCACAAAGAAAATCTCCGCTCCGCTTTGGACAAAGAATTTCAAAATATATGCTGATTCTGTGACAAGGATGCAGGAAAACGTCATGGAGTATGTCTCCAATATTTCCGTAATCAAAGCCTTTGGAAAAGAGGAAACCAAGACGGAAAAGACGATCCAATCGGCAAAGGACTACGATTATTGGGTGAAAAAATCCATGGCCGGTATTTCTGTTCCAATGGGATTGATTATCCTATTCATGGAATCCGGCGTTGTCCTCGTGATGATCCTTGGCACCTATCTTCTCTCTACCTCACAAATCGAGCTCCCTCGTCTGATCCTTGCCATTGTTTTAGGCGGGCTGTTTACATCCTCTATTGCCAAGGTCGCCACCTTCCAGCATTACGGAATCGTATTTAAGCAGGCCATGAAAGGCATTTGGTCGATCCTAGGTGTACCTGCGTCAAACAGGCCGGAGCATAGCGACGCACCGGTGAATGGGGAGATTGTCATTTCAGATTTGAACTTTGCCTACAACGACAACGGCAACGTGCTGGAGAACATCAATCTTCGCTTTTCGAAAGGCAGCAAGACTGCACTGGTCGGAGCTTCCGGCTGTGGAAAAAGCACGCTTGCCAACTTGCTTATGGGCTTTTGGGAACCGGCTGACGGAAGCATTACCATAGCGGGGAAAGACGCTGCAGGCTTTTCCGAAAAGCAATTAAACCGCCTCTTTTCCATCGTTCAGCAGGATGTCTTTCTCTTTAATCTGAGCATGGAAGAAAATATACGAATCGGAAAGCCAGAGGCCAGCATGGAAGAAATCACAGCGGCCGCAAAGAAAGCCCGCATCCATGATTTCATCATGTCCCTGCCGAACGGCTATCAGACCATGGCAGGAGAAGCCGGCGTCAAGTTCTCCGGCGGGGAGAAGCAGCGGCTTTCCATTGCCCGCATGATTCTGAAAGATGCCCCAATCATTATTTTGGACGAGGCGACGGCGGCGGTAGATACAGAGAATGAAGCCTATATTCAAGCAGCTATCGACGATTTGAGCCGAGATAAAACCGTCATTATGATCGCTCACCACCTAAATACCATCCGTGACGCGGATCAAATCGTCGTCATGGACAGCGGGAGGATCGTAGATACAGGCAGGCACAATGCGCTGCTTGACCGTTGCGCCCTGTATCGAAAGATGGTGGAGGATCAAAACAAGGTCGATAATTGGAAGATTAAGGAGGTGTCCCTTTGATTAAGGAAATCTGGAACACGCTAACCCCCAGCGGGAAACGCTCTTTATCGCTCTCTGTTATGGGCTTTACTCTGTATGCCCTTTCGGGGATTGCTATGATGTATATTTTTCTAAAGTCTTTGGAGGCCGTTATGTCCGGCGCCGGCATGTTGATATGGTATTGGATTGTGTTGGCCACCTGCCTGCTGATAAAAGGTGGTAGCAATATCCTTGCAGACGTAAGAAAGCACTATGCAGGGTTTGATATTGTCTATCAGGTACGAAAAAATATCATCTATCGTTTGAAAGAGTTTTCGCTTGGCTTCTATACCAACGAGCGTTTGGGCGAGATCAGCACCATTATTCATAAAGACGTAGATAATATGGAAATGGTTGTTGGTCATGTGTGGACACGGATGCTTTCCGACTTTATCGTGTCTGCTGTTCTGCTTACGGCGCTGGTCATTTACAGCCCGAAGATGGCGCTGCTTATGGTTTCAGCTCTACCTATTGCGATCCTGTTCCTCATATTAGGTTTGAAGCGCGCGAAGCGGTTAGAGGAAGAAGCAGGGAATGATCTTGCCGATATGGTGAGTGTCTTTGTGGAATATGTAAAAGGGATTCCCCTTCTGAAAGCCTTTTCTGAAAGCCGCCGCTTTGAGAAAAAGGTAGAACAGACGGCCCGCGACTTTGGGCAGAGCAGCAAGGCCGTATCCAGAAATCGGGCGGCGGTTTTGTCCGTCTATGGCTTTATTATTGATGTTTCCTTTTGGGTCATGCTCACCGCAGGGCTGCTCCTGCTGCTGGCGGGCAATATCTCCGTTTACGGCTTCTTGCTCTTTGCCATCATCAGCCGCGAGTTTTACAAGCCCTTCCTTGCGTTGGAAAGTCATTGGGTAAACTATCTGACGGTGGCAGACAGCTTCCGCCGCATCAAAAAGATCACCGAAGCTGAAACCGTCCCGGAGCCGAAAGATCCGATCCACCCCACTGAATATTCGATTGCCTTTGAGGATGTGTCTTTCTCCTATGAGAAAGGCGGCTTCATCATGAAAGACATTTCTTTCCGCACTCCGGCGCATACTCTCACCGCCCTTGTCGGCGGCTCCGGCTCCGGCAAAACGACGATTACAAATCTCCTGCTGCGCTTTTGGGATGTGACAGATGGGGAGATCCGTATTGGCGACGTGGACGTGCGGGATATGAGCTACGATGAGCTTCTCGGCTCTGTCAGTATTGTCATGCAGAATGTCCAGCTATTTGCGGATACCATCGAGGGGAACATCCGGCTGGGAGAGGCGTCGGCCACACAGGATGAAATCGTTGCCGCCGCAAAAAAAGCCCGCATCCACGACTTTATCATGTCGCTTCCCGACGGATATGAGACCATGATCGGAGAAAACGGCGTAGGGCTGTCAGGCGGCCAGAAGCAGCGCCTTTCTATAGCGCGGGCATTTTTGAAAGACGCTCCGATCCTGCTTTTGGACGAAATCACAAGCAATGTCGATCCGGTCAACGAGGCGCTGATTCAGGAAGCCATTTCGGAGCTGGCAAAGGACAGGACGGTTTTGGTAATCGCCCATCATTTGAGTACGATTCGCAGCGCGGATCAGATTTTGGTATTTCAAGACGGGCGGATCGTTCAGTCAGGGCAGCACGAAGCCCTGCTGTCGGATACCGACGGATACTATCACAAGCTGTGGAACGCCCGCGGCAGTAAGGAGGTCGGCGCAGATGAAGGATTATGCAGTTGAGCTGCGAGATGTATCGTATCAATATCAGGGACATTCCCGGCCTGCCATTCATGGAATTAACCTCACGATTGAAAAGGGTTCTTTTGTGCTTATCAGCGGCGCAAGCGGCAGCGGGAAAACAACGCTTTCTCGCTGCATTAATGGGCTTGTGCCACACTTCTATGAAGGTACTTTCAGCGGCGAGGTCTATTTGGACGGCAAAAATACCGCAGATTTCGCCTTACGCGACTTTGGAAGGATGGTCGGCTCTGTTTTTCAAGACCCGCGCAGTCAGTTCTTTATGACGGATACGACAAACGAGATTGCCTTTGGATGCGTTAACATGAAGCTACCACGTGAAGAAGTATGGAAGCGCACAAAGGACAGTCTTGAAAAGCTCAATATCTCCAAGCTGACAGACAAAAGCCTGTTTCAGTTATCCAGCGGAGAAATGCAAAAGGTATCTATTGCCTCCTGCTATGCCATGACACCCGATATTTATGTGTTCGACGAGCCCTCCGCGAATCTGGATTTTCGGGCAATTATGGAGCTGCACGACGTTCTCTCGGAACTGAAAGACGAAGGGAAAACCTTGATTGTGCTGGAACACCGGGTTTTCTATCTGGCCGATTTGCTGGATCGCATGGTGTTTCTGGAGGATGGTGCCATACAAAACGATTTCAGCAGGCAGGAAACGCTTTCGTTAAGCGACGGCGACTTGAGACAGCTCGAATTGAGGAATTTCAGCCTTGACACACTCATGCCTTGTCAGCACCCGGCAGCTTTACAGGAGGCTGCGGTGCCGATCCTGTCTCTCTCCCATGTATCCTTTGCCTATGGGCGGCGCAAGAGGCGCTCACAGGTGGGGGTTGCGCTTTTACACGATGTTTCTTTTGAAGCATACAGCGGAGAAATCATCGGGATTATCGGAGAGAACGGGGCGGGCAAAACGACCCTTGCGAAGCTGTGTTGCGGACTGCTGAAAGAAAGTGCTGGGACAATTTCAATTCACGGAGCACAGTTTCCGCAGAAGAAGCGCCTCGGTCAAATCTATTTTGTAATGCAGGATTCCGATTATCAGCTCTTTGGCGACAGCGTACTAAACGAGTTGCGAATCGGAGTAGGAAAGAAAGCCTTGGATGACGCAGATAATCAGGCGATTTTGGAAAAGCTCTTTCTTTGGGAAAAACGTGAAAGTCACCCCGCCGCTCTTTCCAGAGGGCAAAAGCAGCGGCTTACGATAGCCGGAGCTCTGAAAGCAGACAGCCGCGTGTTGTTCTTCGACGAGCCCACCAGCGGTTTGGATCGTGGAAGTATGCTTCGCGTTTCTGCGGAAATGGAAGCTCTTGCACAGGATGGATGTGTGGTCTTTGTCATTACCCACGACTATGAGTTTATCCTGTCTGCCTGCCATCGCGTTCTTTATCTGAACGAGGGGAGAATAGAGCAGGACTTCGCTTTGACAGAAAACAGTAAAGACACGGTGCTTCGGCTACTTCGGAAAGGGGGTGCTTCCTCTGGACAAGACTAGCCCCGCATTAGACCCGCGGATTGTTGGATTTGTAGTAATTCTTCTCGGAACAACGGCTATGTTTATGAACAAGGCCATGACCGCGCATATCATCTGCGCGGTAGCAGCAGTTTATCTACTTGCTGCAAAGGCGTATAGGCCTTTTGCCGTATATCTCACCATCTACATTGTCGTTGCTTTCCTTATGGCGAACGTGGACAAGATTCATAACACAAGCGCAATGCTCTTGATCGTGTCGCTCAGCTACTTCGTTCAAAAGTTGGTCGTCCTGCTAATGATGGGAAGTTTCTTTGTCCGTATGACGACGATTTCTTATGTGCTGTCCGCCATGCAGCACATGAAGATACCAGACGCTGCCGCAGTCCCACTCATGGTGGCGCTGCGCTTCTTCCCCACCATACGGGAGGATTATCACAGCTTGAAAGACAGCCTGCGGATTCGCAAGGTATCCCTGTCGCCGCTGCAATATATCATCCACCCCGTGCGGATAGTGGAATACCTTTTCGTTCCGATCCTGATGAAAAGCCTCCGTACATCCGATGAACTTGCAGCGTCCGCACTATCACGTGGATTTGAACACATGAACGAACAGACAATCCTGTATCCGCTGAAGCTGAAAACACCTGACTACCTTGTTGGAGCATTATCTACCTTGATTGTTGCCGCACTATTTTACTTACAGTTCAAATAAGGACGATTTTAAAATGAACACCATCAAAACAGAAAAGCTGGATGTCCGTGATTTTATCACCATAGGCATCTTTGCAGCCATCAGTCTTGTGATTTTCTTTGTAATCGGCGGAGCTGCCGGAATGACCCTCGTCGGAACGGTAGCCAATATCCCGATAACCGTTTTCTTTACATCCATTGCCTATATGCTTCTTGTTTCAAAGGTCAGAAAAAAAGGGACATTCCTGATTATGGGAACGATCAGCGCGCTTCCGGGGCTTATGGCCGCAAATGTGATCGGTGTTATAGCGTCCATTCTCGGCTGGATCATAGCGGAGGTTGTTGCGAGCGCCAATCATTATAAAAGTAAAGCGGTATTGATCTTTGCCTATGTTCTCGGCTGTACGCTTCATTCTGCCGGATATACACTCCCTATGTATTTGTCTAATGCTCAATATCTGATCGACAGACAGGATATCCTTCATTTGACAGATGAAGCACTTGCTGTGTACTTAAAGATGTTTACATGGCCCATGTTTTTCAGCATGGTGGCATTGACGATTGTGACCAGCTTCCTCGGTGCGTTTATTTCCACCCGGATTTTGAAAAAGCATTTTGAGAAAGCTGGATTGTTGTAATACGGGAGGTAGTGGTACAGGGAATTTGTAACACCTCTGCCTGATAGATTATAATGTCAGCAGAGGAGAAAATACATGACTCGAATATCAGACGAGACCAGACGAAAAGTTGTTCGCGCGCACATTCAAGATGGATGCACGATTGCCAGCCTTGGAGCTGAGTACGGCATATTCAGAGCCACTGTTTTCAGCTGAGTAGGCTCGTATCGCGAAGAATGCCAAAACAATGGTGAGGAGAAGTCTCAGTTCGAGATGATGGAAGAACTTCGTCGTCTTCGGCGTGAAAAAGCCGAATTAGAAAAGGAGAACAGCAGGAGTTCGGATTGAGATGGCTTTTTAAAATGCTGCATCTTCATCCAAACGCTTATTACAACTACCTCAGAAATGCGAAAGAGGGTTATCTCGCTCAAAACTCTCATTGTTGTCAATGGATGCAAGCACTTTATCATGATTCTCATGGTGTCATAGGGCACCGTAAAATGAAGGCGTTTCTGCAAAGAGCAGGGAGAAGATCTCTTCAACAAACAATCAGATTGAAGGAGGTGTAAATGCAAGACTCAGAGCCATGCTTAGAGATCCTAGAGGTCTAAATATAGAGAGACGAATAAAAGCGGCTTTCTGGTGGTGCTACATGCACTCACCGGAGCCGCTTTCTGCAAAGGAACTGTTAAAGGTAATGCTGACGGATGGAAGTATTGCAGAGTCAATCCTGATGTGGGGTGATGCAATCATATGGAGCTAGCATCAACGCTTTTTGTCCGCTTAGCCTAAGATCAAGCGCTTCCGGGATTTAGCTTTGTCTGAAACGGGCAGATGGGAGTAGGGATAGCTTTTATATGGTCAAGACGGTAATTGAGGCTTGATGTCAGATATATGAACATAAATCAGATCATATTTACTGACAGGCATCATTTTGAATATAGGAGTCAAAATCCAAAGTGTAAGTGTTATTGCTCCGGAGAGCGCCTCCAAATTTCGCCCAGCGTGCGGGTGTAGGAGTTTGAGAGATGAAGTAGCATGGCTTGGGCTGCCTTTTCCGGTTGACTGTGAAGTATCTCCTCACCTATGGTAAGATGCTCTTTGTATACAAGCTTGCCGTCAATGGAATTATTGTATACGGATTTGACTTCAAAGCGCAGGTAATGGTCCAGAATCAGACTTGTTTGAAGAGCAAACCATCTGTTATGGGAAGCATCAGCGACCAGACGGTGAAACTGATGATCTATGCGGTATAGAAGACGGCTGTCAAGAGTGGACAAATTCTCCTTTAGCTCGATCAAACAGTGCATAATTGCCTGCTTTTCCGATGCTGTTCCACGCTCAGCAGCAAGCCTTGCATTGTGTGATTCCAGAAAAATCCTGGATTCGAGAATATCCATGGCATCTTGCTTTGTCACGGGAACCACTTTCACGCCTTTCCCGCGAGCAAAGCTGACATAGCCTTCTTTCTGAAGCTCCAGCAACGCTTCGCGCACAGGCGTACGGCTGATTCCGAGCTCATTGCAAATGGCTTCTTGAGAATAAATAGCGTCAACGCGAAAACGATTGTAAAGGATTGCGTCTTTGATCAGTTCGTATGCTTGGCTTTTATAACTTGCTGTATGTACTTTTCCTGTGCCTAAAAGATCTGACTGACATTCACTCATAAAGCTTGCCTTCCGAATGGGTAGAAAATAGGAATCGAACCGCTTTCAAAGAGCGGAAGAGCATTAGACAAATTGCGCAGCTAATTTATGTTTTGTGCAAAACGACTAATGAATTTAAGTATATAGGGGAAAAACGGAGAAATCAACTGATATGTACTTTCTATTGACATCAAAAAAGAAAAAATGTACTCTTTTGATAAAGATATGTAATGTGTAATATATTACTGTTAAGTATGAGAAAAAGAAGCAGTAGAGAGGAGGTGTAGGAGCAAGGTATTGAAAGAAAGTAGGGCTAGTTGACAGAAAGGAGGTAGATAAAGGGTTTAGAGGTAATTTGAATCTTGCGTGCCTGGGAAGCTGTTGACAACATCGTATGCACAGACGTTCTTCGTGTAAGGAACTCCGCAAGGAGCTTCAAGAAGCTGACTGTACTTGGAACTGAAAGTTCCGGAAATGCTTCATATTAGCTTTTTAACAGGAGGGATATGTATGTTAGTAGCGGTTTGGATTATTACATTTTGTTTAATCATCGGCGTAGGCGTGTATGCGGGAACGAAGATAAAGTCTGCAAACCAGTGGTCCGGAGGTGATAAGACCATGGGAGCGTTGACGCTCGGTTGTGTCTTTGCGGCGTGGCAGATCGGGGGTATGGCGGTTGTAGGAGCGGCACAGAACGGATATAAGCTCGGCATCTCAGGAGCATGGTATTCGATTGCCGGTTCCTTCTACTTCATTGCACTTGCTGTATTTGCAAAGATTATCCGAGAGAGAATGCCGGGGGAATCGGTACCGGCCTATCTTCAGTCCAAATATGATATTAGAACAACAAGACTGTATTCCTATGCGTGGATTATTTATGGATTCCTCTACATTCCGATTCAGTTGAAGACAGTATCCAGTATTATCCAGATTGTGTTGCCCGGGCTGAACCTTATGGTCGCTATGTTCATAGGTGTCACCATAGCGGTTATTTATACAAGTTTTTCAGGTATGAAGGGCGCATCCGCAGTCGGTCGAATCGTGTGTATCGGCATTTATGTTCTTTTAATCGGTTTCGTATTCAAGACACTTCCGAAATTCGGAGGGTTTGGCGGACTTCTAAAGACACTTCCGGAAAAATATGATTCTATGGGAAACATGCCGACGCAGCGTATCATTGCATGGATTGTCGGTGGTTGTATCAGTACTGCGGTTATGCAGGCGGTTTTACAGCCGCTCCTTTCGGCAAAAAGCCCGGAGGCTGCAAGAGCCGGTTCTATTCTCGGTTACTTGATTGCAGCACCCATTTGTTTCTTTACCGCAACTTGCGGAATGCTGTCTAAGGCGAGCGGTGCGGATCTCGGTGACGGTTCTACCGCTTTTGCATATGCAATCAAGACTTTTAGCAATCCTCTATTTGCAGGTATCATCTTTGCATTCGCGACCATGATTATAGCGGCAACGATGGCGACGATGATGTTGGCGACAGGAACGATCATTACAAATGTTTACAGAACGGAAATTAATCCAAACGTGGATGACGCGAAGATTCTGAAGCTCTCCAAGGCAATTACATTTGTATTTGCCTATATGACATTGGTTCCTGCGGTTGTGATTCCGAGTAAATCTTTGACAAATATGTTTTTGACCTTGCAGCACGTGGCGGCAGCTCCGGTCAGCTTTTCTATTTTGGCAGGGCTTATGTGGAAGAAAACCACAAAACAAGGAGCGTTCTGGAGTATGTTGACCGGTATGATTACAGGCGTAGCATGGATGTTATTGGGTCTAACCGATAGGGTAGAGGCGGTATATCCGGTTTTCATTGTTACATATAGTGTTGGCATTATTGTTTCGCTTCTGACTTATCGGGAAAAGGAATTGATAAAAGGAGCAAAATAAATATGGGACAGGACAAGCAGAAACAGATTTATATGTGGCCGTCCTATTGGAGAAGACCGGTGGCGCATGGTTCTAACGGTGCAGTTAGCAGTAACAGCGTTTATGCGACAAGAGCAGGACTTGAGATATTGAATCAGGGTGGAAATGCTTTTGATGCCGCTGTTGCGATATCTCTGACGTTGTCTGTAGTAGAACCACATCACTCCGGCATCGGTGGCGGCTGCTTTTCCTTGCTGTATGATGCAAGAAGCGGTGAGAGTGTGGGAATTGACGGAAGGGGAATCGCTCCCGCTCGGGCGACCGCAGATCTCTTCATGAAAGACGGGGAAGTGCAGGATGAATGGAAGGATCTTGGAGGACAGTCGGTTGCGCTTCCGGGTCTCCTGAAGACGATGGATATGATCCTAAATAAGTATGGAACTCTGTCATGGGAAGAGATTAGTGCTCCGGCAATTCGATGTGCAAAAGATGGATTCGGCACAAGTTACACAGGAGCACTTACTATGTTTGATAATTCTGTAGAGCGAAAAATGCGGCTCTCCGAAGCGTTCAGAAAGCTATATCGAAAGGAAGGAGGCGCTTTCTATGAATTCGGAGAGATTCAGAAGAACCCTGAAATAGCGGAGCTGCTACAGAGTATTGCAAAATATGGTGTGGACTATTTTTATAAAGGAAGAATTGCAAAGAAGATTGTCAATCTGATTAATGATCGAGGCGGCTGTTTTGATCTTTCCGATATGGAATCTTACGAACCGAAAGTTCGTGATCCGATCAAAACAACATACCGAGGATATGAGATCGCTGCTTTTGCACCGCCCAGCGGCGGGGGCGCACTGGTGGAGATGTTGAATATTCTGGAAAACTATGACCTTCAATCCATGGGACACAACACTGCTGAAGCTATTCATGCCCTGGCAGAAGCGATGAAGCTCGGATTTGCCGATCGCAGTGTAGCGTTGGGAGACCCGGAGTTCGTTGATGTAGATTTTGAACGATTGACAAGTAAAAAATTTGCTTATGAGCGCTTCGAGCTTGCCGGAGAACATGCCGGAGAGTTTGCTGCCGCCACGGGGATTGAGGCAAAGCAGTATCCGGGAAACACCTCGCATTTTTCCGTCATGGACAAAGAGGGCAATGCGGTCTCACAGACGCAGACAGTTCGCGACTGGTTTGGCTGTGGAATTGTAGTTGAAGGGCTGGGATTCGTATTGAATAATGCGATGTCCGATTTTTCAGCTGCGGTAGGCGCCATGACGAGTCAGGGGCTGGCCTACGGCAGTGCCAATGCGATTCAAGGCGGCAAGACACCGCTTTCCAGTATGTCACCGAGCATCGTATTTAAGGATGGAAAGCCATTTCTTGCCATCGGTGCGGCGGGCGGTCCAAGAATCATTACGGGCACACTGCAAGGTATCGTCAATGCGATCGATTTTCACATGACGCCGGAGCAGTTGGTAAATGCTCCCTATGTCAACTGTTTGACAAGGTCGCAGGGACTGGAGTTGGAGTACGGGATTTCCGGAGATACGCGACGAATTCTGGAAAGCAAAGGTCATAAGATTGTGCCGGTTCCGGTAGATCAGGCAATGAGTACCATGCTAAACAGTGTGATGAACCTGGATGGAGAATTTTATGCTGCTGGAACAAAGCGAGTTGATGGTTGCGGCGGCGCATTACTTAAGGAAGGTCATATTGTGCTGGAAGGTATGAGTCAGGAGCAAATTTGAGAACCGAGCGATAAATAATCATAACAAAGGAGCTTACCCGGAAAACAATCCGGATAAGCTCCTTTGCTATTGTTTTATTCAATGACCGAACCGAAGTACTGGTATTCCTCGTTCTGCAGGTTCTTTAAGAAGTCCTGAATCTTCCGCGTCGAAGAGAGCTTGTCGCCCGAGGAGGCGTCGGCGTTTAGACTGTCAATGATGTAGGCGAGATAGGGACTCATATCCGCCTCGAGGTACCAAGGCTCCTCGAGGAGCTCCGGTCTCCGGTAGTTTAAGTTTGTCGTGCAGACATAGTCGATGATGCCGGCGTCGTACTTCTCGCGGAAGCTCTTCACACCGTTGGTGAAGAGACCGAAGGTCGCGCAGACGATGACGCGCTTACAGCCGCGGTCTTTCAGATTCTTCGCGGTGTCCATCATGCTCTCGCCGGAGGAAATCATATCGTCGATAATCAGCACATCCTTGTCCTTCACACTTGCGCCGAGGAACTCGTGGGCCACAATCGGGTTGCGGCCGTCGACGACCTTCGAGTAGTCGCGGCGCTTATAGAACATGCCGATGTCGACCCCGAGAATGTTCGAAATATAAATTGCGCGGTCCATTGCGCCTTCGTCCGGGCTGATAATCATCAGGTGATCCTTGTCCGCTTTCATATCCGGAATGTTCAGGAAGCAGGTCTTGATGAACTGGTAGGTCGGCATGAAGTTGTCAAAGCCGGAGAGCGGCGTCGCGTTCTGGACGCGCGGGTCGTGTGCGTCGAAGGTGATGAAGTTCTCGATGCCCATGTTCGCGAGTTCGGTCAGCATATAGGCGCAGTCTAAAGATTCCCGCTTGGTTCTTCTGTGCTGTCTGCCCTCGTAGAGGAAGGGCATAATCACATTCACGCGGTGCGCTGCCGCGCCGCCCGCCGCGATGATGCGCTTTAAATCCTGGAAGTGGTCGTCCGGCGACATGTGGTTCTCGTTGCCGTCCACCTTATAGGTCAGAGAGTAGTTGGTGACATCGACCATCACAAAGAGATCGGCGCCGCGCACGGACTCATTGATGACGCCCTTGCCCTCACCGGTGCCGAAACGCGGGCAGTTGATGGAGAGGAGATAGGAATCGGCGTCATAGCCGCGGTAGTGCAGGGAGCGACGGCGCTCATCGGTCGCTTCCGCGCCCGAAGCGCGCATCCGCACGAGGTGGGCGTTGACTTTTTCCGCGAGATCACGGCAGCTCTCGAGCGCTGCGATTTTGAGCGGCGCGACGGGAAGACGATTGTTTTCGGTGGACTGATTGGACATCTTTCTTCGTTCTCCTTCTAAAAAACAGCTGGGTCTGTCAGAGACATGGCATATTTTTTAAATCATAGCATTTTCGTTTCCCTGCCGCAAGGCTGCGTTGCAAAGCGTTCATAATTCATGTAAAATGCGAGAAAGTAAAGGAGTTGATTGTGGCGGAAAACAAGGGACATTTGATTGCTGCCGTGGAGCCGGGAAGTGCGGCGGCGGAATTGGAAATCGCGGCGGGGGACCGCCTGTTGGAAGTAAACGGAAAAGCGGTCGCCGATGTCTTTGACTACCGCTATCAGGTGAGCGCGGAAGTCATCACCCTGCTCGTTCTGAAGCCGGATGGCGAGGAGTGGGAGTACGAAATCGAGAACGGCGGCGAGGACCCGGGGCTGGTCTTTGAAAACGGCCTGATGAGCGAATATCGCTCCTGCTCAAACGGTTGCATCTTCTGCTTTATCGACCAGATGCCGGGTGGGATGCGGGACACTTTATATTTTAAGGACGATGATTCGCGCCTCAGTTTCCTGCAGGGCAACTATGTGACGCTCACCAATATGAAAGAGGCGGATATTCAGCATATCATTCAATATCGCCTGGAACCGATTAATATCTCCGTACATACGACAAATCCCTCGCTCCGCGTGCGCATGCTGAAAAATCGCTTTGCGGGCGAAAAGTTGCGCTATCTCGATAAGCTTTTCGAGGCGGGCATTCAGATGAACGGGCAGATTGTGCTCTGCAAGGGCTATAACGACGGCGAGGAGTTAAAGCGCACCCTGACGGATTTGCTTCGCTATGCGCCGCTCATGCAGTCGGTCTCGGTGGTGCCGGTCGGGCTCACCAATTATCGCGACAAGTTAGAGAAGCTTGAGCTCCTCGGACCCGAGGACTGCGCGAATGCAATCGATATCATTGAAGACATCCAGCGCCGCGCCATGGAAAAATGCGGGATTCACTTTGTCCAGGCGTCGGATGAATTTTATCTGACGGCGGGGCGGCCGCTGCCGGAGCCCTCGCGCTACGACGGTTACCCACAGCTCGAGAACGGCGTCGGGATGCTGACCCTCTTACACGAGGAAATCGGAGAGGCGCTGTCGACGGTGGCGCCGTCCGACCAAACGGAGACCGTGAGTACCTTCAGCGGTCTCCTCGCCGCGCCGAGCCTCTCGCGGGAACTGGCGCGAATCGGGGAGAAACTCCCCGCCAAAAAGATTTTGTTCTACCCGCTGGAGAACCGTTTCTTCGGCGAAAAAATCACGGTGACAGGGCTTCTGACCGGGCGTGATATTCTGGACGGTCTCAAGGGAAAGCCGCTCGGCGACCGCCTGTTGCTGCCGCAGTGTGTGTTCCGGAGCGGCGAGGAAGTGCTGCTCGACGACATGACGCGATCCGACCTCGAGCGGGAACTCGGCGTGCCCTGTGTAATCATCGGCATGGGCGGAGATGACCTCGTGGAGGCCGTGAACGACAAAACTTACCGCTATACCGGCAGCGGCAGCGCCTACGAGCTCGCGACCGAGAAATTCCACAAAGGATAAAGCCGCTGCGCTTTGAAAAAAGGAGAAAGCTATGAGTAAACCGATTGTCGCCATTGTCGGGCGGCCCAATACCGGCAAATCCTCGCTCTTCAACGCCATTGCGGGAGAGCCGATTTCGATTGTCAAAGACATTCCGGGTGTGACCCGAGACAGAATCTATGCGGACTGCACCTGGTTAAACCGCGACTTCACGCTGATCGACACCGGCGGTATCGAGCCGGAATCCCGGGATAAATTGCTGGTGTCGATGCGGGAACAGGCGGAGATTGCCATCGAGACAGCGGATGTGCTCATCTTCCTCACCGATGTCCGCACCGGTGTCACCGACGCCGACGACCGCGTCGCCGATATGCTGCGCCGCGCAAAAAAGCCGGTCGTGCTTGCGGTCAACAAGGTGGACAGCTTCACCAAGTTTCAGAATGATATCTACGAGTTCTACAATCTCGCCTGCGGCGACCCGATTCCGGTTTCGGCGGCGAGCCGCCTCGGCATCGGCGATCTCTTAGAGGCAGTCGAGGCCTACTTCCCGCAGGTCGAAGCGAGCGAAGCGGAAGAGGATGAGCGCCCGAAGGTTGCGCTGATCGGCAAGCCGAATGTGGGCAAGAGCTCGATTATCAATCGCCTGCTCGGCGAGAACCGCGTGATTGTCTCCGACATCGCGGGCACCACGCGTGACGCGATCGATACGGTCGTGGTGCACGACGGACAGGAATATGTCTTCATCGACACGGCCGGCATACGGCGAAAGTCCAAAATTCATGAGGACATCGAGAGATACTCGATTATCCGCACGGTGACGGCAGTGGAGCGGGCCGATGTCGTGCTGCTCGTGATTGATGCGAGCGAGGGCGTGACCGAGCAGGATGCCAAGATTGCCGGTGTCGCGCATGAGAAGGGCAAGGGCATCCTGGTGGTCGTGAACAAGTGGGATCTGGTCGAAAAGACGGATAAGACCATGAAGGAGTTCACCGACAAAATCAAGAGCACGCTTTCGTTTATGAGTTATGCCGAGTTCCTCTTTGTCTCCGCGGAGACCGGCCAGCGCATGAATAAGCTTTTCGAGATGATCGACATGATACGCTCTTCGCAGACGCTTCGCATTCGGACGGGCGTGCTGAACGAGATTATCACCGAGGCGACCGTCTTAAAGCAGCCGCCGTCCGACAAGGGACACCGCCTGAAGATTTTCTACGCGTCCCAGGTTGCGGTGAAGCCGCCGACCTTTGTGTTCTTCGTCAACAGCAAGGAACTCATGCATTTCTCCTACCAGCGCTATCTCGAGAACCGTATCCGTGAGGCCTTCGGGTTCCGCGGAACCATGCTGCGCTTCTTCATCCGGGAGCGACAGGGAAAGGACAAGGAGTAATCGATGGAGAGACTTCTCTGGCTTTTGATCGGCTATCTTTGCGGTAGTTTTCAGAGCGGCTATTTTCTCGGCAAAGCGAAGGGACTGGATGTCCGGAACTACGGCAGCCATTCGACCGGCGCGACCAATTCGCTCCGTGTCATGGGCACGGGAGCCGGGATTCTGGTGCTGCTCCTCGATGCGGCCAAGGCGATTATTCCCTGTGTGCTCGCGCGCCACTTTTTCCGGGGGCAGGCAGAACTTCAGCTTCTCATGGTGCTCTGGACCGCGACCGGCGTGATGCTCGGACACGACTATCCGTTTTATCTCGGCTTTCGCGGCGGCAAGGGCGTCGCGAGCACGGTCGGCGTGTTGATTGCGCTCGACTGGAGACTGGCGCTCGCCTGGTGCCTCCTCTTCATCGTGACTTGCTGTCTGTTCCGCTATGTCTCGCTCTCGTCGATTTTGTCGATGCTTTTGTTACTGGTGCTCGCACTGGTTTTCTTTTTCCGGCATGCATTGCCGGTCGGCGCGGCATATCAGACAGAGTTTCTGCTTCTTGCCCTGTTTAATCCCCTGCTCTCTATTTTCCGCCACCGCGCGAACATCGGGCGGCTGCTTCGCGGCGAAGAGAGCCGCTTACATCTGTTTACGCGCGGCATGGAGGTGAAAAAATAATGGCTAAGATTTCGGTTCTGGGTTCCGGCGCCTGGGGTACGGCGCTTGCCATGTTGCTTTCGGACAACGGCCACGAGGTACTGCTCTGGTCTCCCTTTGCGGAGCACACGGAGGAACTGCGCCGCACGCGGAAATCGTCCGCGCTCGGCGGCCTCGAGCTGCCGGCAGGGATGCAGTTTACCTCTGACATGAAAAAGGCGGGCGAAAAGCAGGACGCGATTGTCCTTGCGACCGCTTCGGTCTATACGCGCGGTGTCGCGCGAGAGCTGCACCCCTATGTGAAGTCAGGGCAGCTTCTCGTCTGCGTCGCAAAGGGCATTGAGGAGAAGAGTCTTCTCTTTCAGACCGACGAGGTACAGGAAGAAATTCCGGATGCGGTCGTTGCCTGCCTCTCGGGGCCGAGCCACGCGGAAGAGGTCGCGAGACGCCTCCCGACGACCTGCGTCGCGGGAGCGGCTGACAGCGCGGTCGCGGAGCAGGTACAAGAGCTTTTTATGAACCGCGTGTTCCGCGTGTACACTTCGACCGATGTCAAGGGCATTGAGCTCGGCGGCGCGGTCAAAAATGTGATTGCACTCGCGGCGGGCATTGCCGACGGCCTCGGCTACGGTGACAACACGAAGGCGGCGTTAATCACGCGCGGCATCGCGGAGACCGCGCGTCTCGGCGTGAAACTCGGCGCGCACTGGGAGACCTTTGCGGGTCTCACCGGCATCGGCGATTTGATTGTGACCTGCGCGAGCATGCATTCGAGAAACCGGAGAGCCGGTATTCTGATCGGGCAGGGAAAGCCGGTCGAAGAGGCCATGCGGGAAGTGGGACAGGTCGTGGAGGGCGTGTACTCCGCAAAGGCGGCGCTTGCGCTCGCCGAGCGGGAGCAGGTCGAAATGCCGATTGTGGATGTTGTGAATCGCGTGCTCTTTTCGGAGCTGCCGGCGGCGGAAGCCGTGCGCATGCTGATGGAGCGGGACCCGATTGCAGAGTGGAATCATTTATAAATATTCAGGATAATTGAGAGACTTTTCTTGACAACTCAATACGATGTGACTATACTGTGCAGAATTATTCATATCAATGAGTTGAAAAGGAGGAGCCTCTATGAAACGGCTGGTTGCGACTGCTATGGTATGTATGCAATCAAAGCGGCAGCGGAGAAGGCAAATATCACCCCTGCGATGTCGGTCTCGGAAATCGGCAGCGCAATGGAGCAGGCAATGACTGAAATTCAGTTACAGGGTGTGACCGGAACGATTACCTGGAGTGCGGACGGCGCACCGTCAAAGGAACCGAAAGTCGTTATCATCCGGAACGGTGTATATCAAATCTGCTGAATCGCTATATTTTGGACCCTTCCGGTTGACATCTCTAGATATGCTCTTTATAATCTTCGACATATCTGTTTGGTATGTTGTTTGGGAGGGAAAAGGTTATGAAGAAAGCAGTATCTGTATTATTAGCAGCTTCCATGGTCTTCGGACTTGCGGCCTGCGGTCAGCAGAAGAGTAGCGAGACCAAGGCGGCGGGTGAGACCACGGCAGCCGGTGAGAGCAAGGCAGAGGGACAGAGCGAAGCCGGCAAGGACGGCGCGGTCTGGAAGATCGGCGGTATCGGTCCGGTGACCGGCGGCGCGGCAGTTTACGGTCTTGCCTGCAAGAACGCGCAGCAGATTGCGGTCGATGAGATCAATGCTGCCGGCGGCATCAACGGCTACAAGGTCGAGATTGAGTTCGACGACGACGAGCACGACGCAGAGAAGTCGGTCAACGCATATAACCACCTGAAGGACTGGGGCATGCAGATGCTGCTCGGCACGGTGACGAGCGCCCCCTGCATTCAGGTTTCGAACGAGTCCGTGAAGGACAACATGTTCCAGCTGACCCCTTCGGGTTCCGCGCCGGACTGCATCGCAAACTCCAACACCTTTGCGGTCTGCTTCTCGGATCCGCAGCAGGGCGAGAAGTCTGCTGAGTACATCGGCAGCCACAAGCTTGCGACGAAGATCGGTATTCTCTACGATTCCTCCGATGTTTACTCGAGCGGTATTCACGACAGCTTTGTCGCAAATGCCGAGAAGAACGGTCTTCAGATTGTCGCGGACGAGCAGTTCACGGCGGACAACAAGACCGACTTCAACATTCAGCTCCAGAACATCCGCAACGCAGGTGCAGAGCTTGTCTTCCTGCCGTTCTACTACACCGAGGCGGCACTTGTTCTGAAGCAGAGCAAGGACATGGGTTACAGCCCGATCTTCTTCGGTTGTGACGGCATGGACGGTATCCTGAACCTCGAGGGCTTTGACAAGTCGCTCGCAGAAGGCCTTATGCTTCTGACGCCGTTCTCCGCGGATGCGAAGGATGAGAAGACCCAGAAGTTTGTCGCAGCGTACAAGGAGCGCTACAAGGAGGTTCCGATTCAGTTCGCGGCGGATACCTACGACGGTATGTATGCAATTAAGGCAGCGGCGGAGAAGGCAAACCTGAACCCGTCGATGTCGGTAGAAGAACTCGGCACGGCAATGGAGAAGGCGATGACGGAGATTAAGCTTGAAGGCCTCACCGGTACCATCACCTGGAATGCAGACGGCTCGCCGTCCAAGGAGCCGAAGGCAGTCGTGATCAAGGACGGCGCTTACCAGTCGATTGAGAACTGAGCGCACACGGAAGAGAAGAGCGAAAGGGCTGCGTAATTTGCAGCCCTTTCTTTATCATAAAGGAGAGCAGTCATGAAATTTTTGTCCTATTTGCTCAGCGGAATCAGCTTAGGTTCCATCTATGCGATTATCGCGCTGGGATATACGATGGTCTACGGCATCGCTAAGATGCTGAACTTTGCACACGGCGATATTATCATGGTCGGCGGCTATGTCGCGTTCACGGCAATGACAGCCCTGAACCTGCCGGCATCCGCGGCCGTGCTGCTCTCCGTCCTGTTCTGCACGGCACTCGGCGTCATCATTGAGGCCGTTGCCTATAAGCCGCTCCGCGGCGCGAACAGTCTCGCCGTATTGATTACGGCAATCGGCGTCTCCTACTTGTTGCAGAACCTCGCGTTGCTCATCTTCGGCGCAAACCCGAAGAGCTTCCGCTCGGTGGTGCCGATTCAGTCGATGAGCTTTGCGAACGGACAGCTGGTCATCTCCGGCGAGACGGTTGCGGCGATTGCGGTCTGCTTTATCATCATGGTGGCGCTGACCGGTTTCATCAACAGGACCCGCGCGGGCCAGGCCATGCTCGCGGTCGCGGAGGACAGAGGGGCCGCGACACTGATGGGCATCAATGTCAATGCGACGGTTGCGCTGACCTTTGCAATCGGTTCGGCGCTCGCCGCGATTGCGGGCGTGCTGCTCTGCTCGGCGTATCCGACCCTCACGCCGACCACCGGCGCCATGCCCGGTATCAAAGCCTTTGTTGCGGCGGTTCTCGGCGGTATCGGTTCGATTCCCGGTGCGTTAATCGGCGGCCTCCTGCTCGGTGTGCTCGAGAACCTCTCGAAGGCATATCTCTCCTCCAAACTCTCGGATGCCATTGTTTTCTCGGTGCTCATTCTGGTTCTGGTGGTGCGACCCACCGGCATACTCGGGAAACAGATGAGAGAGAAGGTGTAATATGAACAGAACATCGGAAAAGAAAGCATTTTTAAACGATTGTCTCACTTACGGCCTTGTGATTTTCACCTTTGCGATTGTACAGGTGCTGGTAAACGGCGGCGCGGTGAGTTCCCTGTTCAAGGGTCTTCTGGTGCCGCTCTGCACCTATGCGATTCTCGCGGTCAGTCTGAATTTGGTGGTCGGCATTTCGGGCGAACTGTCCCTCGGACACGCCGGTTTCATGTGTGTCGGTGCCTTCAGCTCCGCGCTCTTTACGAATCTGATGGCGGGGAAGCTCCCGGGCGGTCTCGACTTTGTGCTCGCCGTACTGATCGGCGCGGCGGTGGCGGCCTTCTTCGGCTTCCTGATCGGCATCCCGGTGCTCCGGCTGCAGGGCGACTATCTCGCGATTGTGACGCTCGCGTTCGGTGAGATTGTGAAGAATATCATCAATGCGCTCTATCTCGGCGTGGATGCGAAGGGCGTGCATGTCTCGCTGAAAGACACGGCGGCGCTGAAACTCGAAACCGGCGGCAAAATTTTAATCAAGGGCGCGCAGGGAATCACCGGCACGCCGCGGCTCTCGACCTTCTTCGCCGGCATCCTTCTCCTGCTGCTTTCGCTCTTCATTGTGCAGAATCTGATTCGCTCCCGCACGGGGCGCGCTATTATGGCGATTCGCGACAACGAGATTGCGGCGGAGTCGGTCGGTCTCCATGTGACCCGCTATAAGCTCCTCGCCTTCACGATTTCGGCGGCGCTCGCGGGCGTGGGCGGTGTGCTCTATGCGCACAATCTGAGCACCTTGCAGGCGCTGCCGAAGAACTTCGGCTACAACATGTCCATTGCGATTCTGGTCTTTGTCGTGATGGGCGGCATCGGCAATATGCGCGGTTCGGTGATTGCCGCAGTGGTTCTGACGGCGCTGCCCGAGCTGCTCCGCGGCCTCAGCGACTTCCGTATGCTGATTTATGCGGTCGTCCTGATTCTTATGATGCTCTTTACCTCGGCACCCTCGTTCATTCAGTACCGGGAGCGGCTTTTCTCCGGTTTCCGGAAACCCGGCAAGCAGGCTTAAGGAGGCGATACCATGGCAATGTTAGAAGTAAAAAATATCGGCATCTCCTTCGGCGGCCTGAAGGCGGTCGACAATTTCTCGCTCACCCTGGAGGAAAATGAACTCTCGGGTCTGATCGGCCCGAACGGCGCAGGCAAGACGACCATCTTCAATCTCCTGACCGGCGTGTACCGCCCCGACAAGGGCAGCATCCGCCTCGACGGCAAGGAGTTGACGGGCAAGTCGATTATTGAAATCAACCAGGCGGGTATCGCGAGAACCTTCCAGAACATTCGTCTTTTCTCAAACCTCTCGGTGCTCGACAATGTGAAGGCGGGTCTTCACAACCACTACCCGTACTCGACCCTGGAGGGCATTCTTCGCCTGCCGCGCTTTCGCGCACAGGAGCGAGAGATGAACCGTCGCGCGACAGAGTTGCTGGAAGTATTTCATCTGGAACAGTTCGCGGACACGAGGGCCAAAAACCTGCCCTACGGTTCTCAGCGGAAACTGGAGATTGCGCGCGCACTGGCGACCGAGCCGAAGCTCTTATTGCTCGATGAGCCGGCGGCCGGCATGAATCCGAATGAGACGGCAGAGCTCATGGAGACCATTCAGCTGGTGCAGAAGCGCTTCCACATGACGATACTCCTGATTGAGCACGACATGAAGCTGGTCTCCGGCATTTGCGAGCGCCTCACGGTTCTGAACTTCGGCAAGGTGCTGAAACAAGGCGAAACACAGGAAGTGCTGCACGACCCGGAGGTCGTGAAAGCTTACCTCGGCGAGTGAGGAGGGCATATGGACGAATTGCTCAAAGTGACAGATTTACATGTCTATTACGGCATGATACACGCAATCCGCGGCATCTCGTTTGAGGTGAAGCGCGGCGAGATTGTGACTCTGATCGGCGCAAACGGCGCCGGCAAGACCACAACGCTCCACACGATTACCGGCCTCCTGCCGTCTTCGGGCGGCGAGGTTGTCTACAACGGACAGAACATCACCCATGTGCCGGGCTATCAGCTCGTGCGGCGAGGGCTCGCGCATGTGCCGGAGGGCAGAAGAGTCTTTTCCCAGCTCTCGGTCTTACAGAATCTGGAGCTCGGCGCGTATACGCGGCGCAGCAAAGAGGAGAAGGCGGAAAGCCTCAAAGAAATATACCGTCGTTTTCCGCGCCTTGCGGAGCGGAAAAACCAGCTCGCCGGAACACTCTCCGGCGGCGAGCAGCAGATGCTCGCGATGGGACGCGCGCTCATGAGTAAGCCCGAGATGCTGGTGCTGGACGAGCCCTCCATGGGACTCTCGCCGATTTATGTGAATGAGATTTTTGACATCATCAAATCCATTCACGAGAGCGGCACCACGGTCCTCCTAGTCGAGCAGAACGCAAAAAAGGCGCTCTCGATCGCAAATCGCGCCTATGTGCTCGAGACGGGCACCATCCGCCTTTCCGGGACTGCAGAGGAACTCTTAAACAATGCAGAGGTGAAGAGCGCTTACCTCAGCGAATAAATAACAGCGGGGAAACGGCAGTGACGAGCGTAAATCTATTTTCGGACGGCGCGGCGCGCGGTAATCCCGAGGGACCTGCGGGCTACGGCACCATCCTGCAGGTCATAGACGGCAGCGGGCAGAAACACGAGAAGGAGCTCTCGGCGGGATTCAAAAAGAGCACCAACAACCGCATGGAGCTCCTCGGCTGTATCGCGGGCTTCGAGGCATTGACGCGTCCCTGTGAGGTCACAGTGTATTCGGACTCGCGCTATCTGGTCGATGCGTTCAATCAGCACTGGATCGACAGCTGGCAGAAGAAAAACTGGACCCGGGGAAAGAATGAGCCTGTGAAGAACATAGACCTCTGGAAGCGTCTCCTTGCGGCAATGGCACCGCACAGGGTGACATTTTGCTGGGTCAAAGGACATGCGGGGCATCCGGAGAATGAGAGATGCGATGCCCTCGCGACCGACGCGGCGGATCACCGCGCTGTATTGGAGGACAAAGTCAATGAGACGGCATGAGAGATGGCGTCTCCTTTGCTTTGTCCTTTTTGCGGGGATTGCGTTTACGCTGTTCGTGGAGGCAATGCTCCGCGAAAAGCGGCACATTGCGGCGGCGCGGGCTGCCGAGACGAGCGTCACCGGAACGCTCGCGGAAACGGGCGGCACCGGGCGAAGTTACCGGGATTTCCGGGAGAAGTTTGAGGACACGGACAGAACCATAGCGATACTCCGGGAAAAGGCGAAGAAGGACAGCCGCGCTGACAGCGAGACACGCTTTGCGACGGCGGAGTTCCGCTACTGGGAGACGCAGCTCAATGCGCTCTGTCAGGTGCTCCCGGCTGTGCTGAGCGAGCAGGAGGCGGCGGCTTTTACGAAGGATCAGCAGGAGTGGCGCAGAAAGCGCGATGTCCCGGCGGAGGGCGGCGCTGTGCTCTCGGTGCGGGAACAGGCGGAAAACACGCGCGCCCGCGCCTATCAGCTCCTTGAGCAGTACAAGGACAGACTGCCGTAAGGACCGCACAAAGCGGATTTACAGAACGGCGGTTTACGGCTAAAATAAAAAGTTAGGAAATTCGAAAATTTAAACACAGAGGGGCAGTGCAATGATTGCAAAGAAATACGGAGTCAACGAACTCCGCAAGATGTATCTGGAGTTCTTTCAGAGCAAAGGACATTTGATCATGAAGAGCTTCAGTCTGGTGCCGCACAACGACAACAGCCTGTTGCTCATTAACTCCGGCATGGCGCCGTTAAAGCCGTACTTTACCGGCCAGGAGATTCCGCCGTGCCGCCGCGTGACGACCTGTCAGAAGTGTATCCGCACGGGCGACATTGACAATGTCGGCAAGACCGCGCGCCACGGTACTTTCTTCGAGATGCTCGGAAACTTCTCGTTCGGCGACTACTTTAAGCGCGAGGCGATTCACTGGAGCTGGGAGTTCCTGACGAAGACGGTGGGACTCGAGCCGGACCGCCTCTATCCTTCGGTCTATGAGGAGGATGACGAGGCCTTCGCAATCTGGCGGGATGAAATCGGCATCGCGCCGGAGCGCATCTACCGCTTCGGTAAGGCGGATAACTTCTGGGAGCACGGCTCCGGCCCCTGCGGTCCCTGCTCCGAGATTTACTATGACCGCGGCGAAGCCTACGGCACCGGTCCCGAGGATGTAATGGGCGGCGAGGGTGATCGCTTCATGGAAGTCTGGAACAATGTCTTCAGCCAGTTCAACAACGACGGCCACGGGCACTACACCGAGCTCAAGCAGAAGAACATCGATACCGGCATGGGCCTTGAACGCCTTGCGGTTGTCGTGCAGGATGTCGAGTCGATTTTCGAGGTCGATACGATACGCGCCCTGCTCGACGAGGCGGCAAAGCTCGCCGGGACGCAGTACAAAGAGGACGAGAAGAAGGATGTCTCGCTCCGCGTGATTACCGACCATGTGCGCTCCTGCACCTTTATGATTTCGGACGGCATCATGCCGAGCAATGAGGGCAGAGGGTATGTGCTCCGGAGACTTTTACGCCGCGCGGCGCGCCACGGCAGACTCCTCGGCATTGAGGGAGCCTTCCTCGGCAAACTCGCCGAGACTGTGATTGCCTCCTCAAAGGACGGCTATCCGGAGCTCGAAGAGAAGCGCGAGATGATTTTAAAGGTTCTGACCGAGGAAGAGGCGAAGTTTAACCGGACGATTGACCAGGGGCTTTCGATTCTCGCGGAACTCGAGGAGACGCTCTCCGCGGAGAAAAAGACCGAGCTCTCCGGCGTGGACGCCTTTAAGCTCTACGACACCTACGGTTTCCCGCTCGATCTGACGCGGGAGATCCTCGCCGAGCGCGGCTTTACGGTCGATGAGGCGGGTTTCCAGAAGGCGATGCAGGTGCAGCGGGAGACTGCGCGGAAGGCGAGAAAGACCACGAACTATATGGGCGAGGCGCAGACCGCTTACCAGCAGATCGATCCGACGCTCACGACCGAGTTCACCGGCTATGACAGGCTGACGGACGAGGGCAAGATTACGGCGATGGTCCGCATTCTCCCCGACGAGAGCGAGGAGGACGCAACTTCGCTTACCGAGGCACTCGCAGAGGGCGATGAGGGCACGATTGTGACCGATAAGACACCGTTCTATGCGACGATGGGCGGACAGCAGGGCGATGTCGGCGTGATTGAAGCCGGCAACAACCGCTTTGCGGTGCGCGACACGATTCACTTAAAGGGCGGCAAGGTCGGTCATACCGGCAAAGTGCTCTCCGGCATGTTCCGGATCGGCGAGACCGTGACGCTTGCGGTCGATGCGGCAAACCGCGAGAATACGGCGAAGAACCACTCCGGCACGCATCTCTTGCACGAGGCACTCCGCGAGGTGCTCGGCAATCATGTGAACCAGGCGGGCAGCTTTGTGAGTGCGGACAGACTGCGCTTTGATTTCACGCACTTTGCGGCGCTCACCCAGGAAGAGATGAAACAGGTCGAGACGCTTGTGAATCGCGAGATTCGGGCGGCACATCCGGTCGAGACCAAGGTCATGGGCATCGAAGAGGCAAAGAAGGAGGGCGCAAAGGCGCTCTTTGGCGAGAAGTACGGCGACGAGGTCCGCGTGGTGCGGATGGGCGACTTCTCGACCGAGCTCTGCGGCGGCACCCATGTGAAGAATACCGAGAATATCGGCGCGATGAAGATTATCTCCGAGACCGGCATTTCGGCGGGCGTGCGCCGCATCGAGGCACTGACCGGCGACGCGCTGACCGCCTACTATGAGGCAGCTGTGCAGGAGCTCGAAGAGCTCGCGGCGCAGTTGAAGACGAATCGCGCGGAACTGCCGCAGCGCGTTCAGCAGCTGCAGCAGGAGCTCCGCGAGAGCGAGAAGCAGAACGAGAAGCTTCGCGCCGAGCTCGCGCGGAATGCCGCGGCGAATGCGGGCGAAGAAGTGCGGGACGTGAAGGGCGTGAAGCTCCTCACGACCGCGCTCGCAAAGATTGAGATGAATGAGCTCCGGAACCTCGGCGACAGTTTGCTTCAGAAGACCGAGGGCGGCGTGGCTGTGCTCGCAAGTGCGGATGAGGCGCAGGTAAACCTCCTTGTCATGGTCGGCAAGGCGGCGGAAGAGAAGGGCGCCAATGCCGGCAAGCTCATCAAGGCGATTGCGCCGTTGATCGGCGGCGGTGGCGGCGGCAGACCGAACATTGCACAGGCGGGCGGCAAAAATCCTGCGGGCGTGCAGGCAGCACTCGCCAAGGCGGCGGAAGCACTCGCCGAGGAACTGCGGTAAAAAACGGTAAGACAGTCGGAAATACAAAAAGAGGCGCTGTGCGAGAGCACAGTGCCTTTTTGGCACTCGGAATTACTCAACACTATGCTCATAAAAAGTTCATTAAACCCAAGCTATATCTTAAATGAACAGCGATAAAATTAAAAAAATATTCATATACTGTTGAAAATCCTTACAGAGCTCGCTAAACTATTAAGAAGAAGTTGTGGTTGGCTCGTGTAACAAGGAGGAAAGCATATGAGAAAACGAAGGAACTGGTCAAAGCGTCTGCTG
>NZ_CALEYG010000025.1 GCF_937924975.1 uncultured Stomatobaculum sp. | reverse complement strand
GGGGCTAGCCTGAAGGCGCGGAAACTCAGTGAAGAGGAAGAGAAGGAAGTGCTCGCAAAGATTAGCGAGCACGCCGAAGCGGCAGGAAAGTCCGCGACGACCCAGTTCCTCTGCGACCTCACGGTGCTGAATGCGGCCGGTGAGCCGATTCAGCCGGATAACACGAAAGGTACCCTCGCTGTTTCGTTTCGGAACATTGCGATTGTCTCGGCGGCGAGCGCGGAGACGGGCACCGATGCGGCGGAAATCGAGCAGAACGCAGTCTCCGTCCTCCATATCGACGAGGCAGCCGATAAGGTCGACACGCTCCGCGAGGGCCTCAATGAGAATCTGCCGGTTTTACAGGCTGCGGCAGAGCACTTCTCGCCGTTTGCGGTTGTGAACTACACGCCGACTTCCGCAACTCCGTTGCCGCTCTCGGTCGCATTTAAGCGTCTCGACTATGACGATGACAACCGCTTGGCCTACAAGTTAAAGGATGTGACGGTCACCGACACGCTCGGAAACGGCATCACTTCGATGAACTTCCAGGTCGATGTGGGTAGCATTGAGCTTCTCAGTACGCCGACGGGGGTCCAGACCTTTACGGACATTCTAACCGCGCACAAGTTCTATCAGATTATTTTTCCGACGGCGCTGACACCGGCGGACGCGAAGACCTTTATCGAGAACAATATCAAGTTCCATCTGCCGAGCGCCGGTGCGACGCAGCAGGTCAAGATCACGCTCGGAAACGGCGCGAACAACCTGCCGACCGGCGCGACCATCACCAAGGCAACCATTCCGAATCCGCGGACGGACAAGGGCGATACGGCCGAGCACTACTACATGTATGTGGAGCCGAACCCGGGTCAGCTGATCAGCTGGGCGGACAGCTATAATCTCGCAAAAACCTATCGATTGAATGGTATGGTCGGCTATCTGGTCACGATTACCTCCGCAGATGAGAATACCGTTCTGGATAACATTACGACAGTCGGTGCGTGGTCGGGCGGTAACCGCTGGGCGCCGCTGAACGATGCGGACAGCATTCCCGCTTGGCACGACAACAGCGCAGCGCTTCGCGCGCCGGGACAGCCCTACGAAGCGCAGAGCTACATCGGTCATGCGGCCGGAACTCCCGCAGCGTTTAAAAAATTCCGTTGGCAGGATGGCCCCGAGGCGGGTGTTGAATACTATGAGCAGCGTGTCGGACCGCTGAACGGAATGTATACAAACTTCACACCGGGCGAACCGAATTCATCCCCCGGCGATACGGGTGCTACAGTTAATGGCTATGAATCTGTCATGCAGGTACATGCGGTCGGCGGCAAGTGGAACGATCTTCACAACCTGACCGGATATAACTATGCACCTTTTGATATTCACGGCTTCTTCGTTGAGTTTAGTTCTTACAAGCAGAGCGGTACGACGGTCAACCAGTCAATTCCGCTCGTCACGAGCGATGTGGCCTATGTGGTTGTGAACGGTCAGCGGCAGTACTTCAGCAACCTCGACGATGCGATTGCCTGGTCGAACCAGAACGGCAATCCGC
>NZ_CALEYG010000024.1 GCF_937924975.1 uncultured Stomatobaculum sp. | reverse complement strand
CGAACCTCCTGGTGTGTTGGTGTGTGGTAGCTTCATCATACCACGAGTTCGTCATCGGCTCTTTTTTATTGTCCTAGTTCATCTTACAATCATCCGCAAGAAAAAAAATTAAATTTCCGCTTGCTTTTTTCTTGTACCTCCGGTATACTAATCCTCGCTGGAGATATAGCTCAACTGGGAGAGCATCCGCTTGACGTGCGGAAGGTCGCAGGTTCGAACCCTACTATCTCCATTTTTTGTACCCAAAAAGCGCCGCACCTCACAAAGAACGCGTCTTTGCCGACTGTATCGGCAAAGACGCGTTCTGCTTTTTACACTTCCACTTCCTCAATGTTCTCGGTTTCCTCTTCAGAGAAGCGCTCCAGGATTCCGCGCCTGCCGTCGGCGCGCACCCACTCGCCCTCGCGCACACAGTCAAACAGATTCGGCAGGCCAAGTAGCGCAAGTATCCCGAGTTCGCGCGCAAGCACTGCCTCGTGGGACCAAATGCTGCCTTCTCCGAGGACCAGGCCGCAGCTCACAGCAAAGAGCGGCAGGAGCCGCTCCGAAAAGCGCTGTGCAAATAATACGGTTCCGCTGCGGCGTGGCAGGGACTCTCCGTCAAAGAACCCCGCCTCTCCCTCGGCGACAGCGCCGCCCGCCTCGACCGACACACTGTCTGTCTCCGCACTCGCCTTGGCCTCTCGCCGTATCACGCTCATATTTTCCCGCGCGAGCATACCGAAGCAGCAGAGCTCCCGGTAACGCGGCAGCGCGGCATTCCGCTCCTGCTCGCGCTTTCTCTCGTTGATGCGGGGCTGCAGACTCCGGAAAAAGTCCGCTTGCGCTATCTCTCCCGAAAAAGCGCGCCCCAACTCCTCGCGGCGAAGGTAGAACAGATCCTGCGCCTCCGCGAGTTCTCCCAGTCGCACCAGCTGTTTTCCGAGCCACAAAACCTTGCGGCGAAGGCAATCCACGCGCCGCTGCGCGAGAAAATCCAGATTTTCACGGGCGCGAAGGAAAAAGACCAGTTCCTGCAGAAGTCGCTTTCCAAAGAGGCCGCCGAAGAAACCGAGCTGTCGCATCAGCTCTTCCTGTGCCTGCTCGCTGACTGCCCGCTGTTCCGTGCGGATTGGCACCGGTTTCGCGTCGGCGTAGCGCTTCAGGAAGCGAAAGAGCGGTTGCGGATTCTGCCGGAGACTCTCCCGCTCCAGCACATAATCGGCCGCGCCGTAGGCGCCGAACTGTTCCAGAAAGCGATACAACTCGGTCGCAAAAACACTGCGCTCGCGCTGCGCCTTCCCCTCCTCCGCGCGAAGCCGCCAGCAAATGCCCTCCAACTCCTGCGCCGTGTGTGCCGCAAAGAGTCCGCGCAAATCGTCGCTCTCCTGCACGGTGCGGAGCAGGGCACTGAGCGCCTGCACAAAGGCTGCGCTCTTCATACCGCCCTGCGACATAAGCGCCGCGTGTAAAAGCCCCTCGGGATGCTCTGTCTGCCGCACCTTCAGTTCACCGAGCAGCGCCGCATAGCAGCGCTTTGCGCTCTCTTCCGCCTCTGCCGCAAGCTGTCCGAGTTCGCCGAGTGCGGCGCTCTCGGTCTCTATGGCCTTCCAGCGCTCCGCGGCAGTGATATCCGCCTTCTCCTCAGGCTGCTTTTTCTGCTCTGCCTGTTGCAAGTAGCGCGAGATTGCATAGTGCTGCGGCAGTCGCTGCAGGAGCTCTGCCGCCTGGGAATTCTCTCTGTCTTCCTCTGCATTGCCCTCGCGTCGCATGTAGAGCCGCCCTTCAAACAGCACAGTTCTGCAACCCGCCTTCTGATACAGTCCCTGCAGCAGATCAAAGCCGAGCGGTGTGAGCAGCGCACCCGCTCGGCCGTCCCGCGCGGCAGCCTCCAGATAGAAATGCGGCTCCCGCTTATCCAGGTGACGGTATACGGCCATCTCACTCTCCTGGACCAGCCAGAGACTTCCGCTCTTTCCCTCGACGAATTCAAACCGCCGCGCGGTTGTAGGCACATTGTCTCTCTCAAGTTCTCCCGCGAGCGTAGCAAGACGCACAAACAGCACCTCATCCGCCTCGTCCGGCACGCCGGATACCGTGCTTCGGCGTATTTCTCCCGTTCTGCTTAGCACCGTCCGCTGCCGCCCCGCGGCATCGTCATAGACGACAAGCAATTCTTCCGGATCGCCGCTGTCCGGGTTTGTCGTATAGACCACAAAATTCCGTACTGTCGCAATCATCTCCTGGAGAATCACGGCAACCGCCATGTCTTCGTCAAAAAGACCGTAGCGCAACATATAGCCGGTCGCGCGCGCCGAGAAGCAGGAGAGATAGCAGTTCTTCACCGCCGTGAGAATCTCCTCGCCGCACGGCACATGCAAATAACTCTGAAAAATCCCCTCAAAGCTGTGGCGTTCTTCTCCGGGCAAGATTAGGCTGCTCCGCACCGCAAACCGCTCTGCCCGCGGTACAGCGGTCGAAAGTTTCGCAATGAGCTCGGCGGCATCTTCCGCCGTAAACTCACATTCCGCGAGCAGCGCCGAAATCGCCGCTCCCGTCTCCGCATCGGGATGCCGGAGCAGCTCTTCATAGCGCGCCCGGCGCTCGCCCAGAAAGTGAAAAAAGAAATTCCGGTCCAGGACAAAAAAAGCTGGCACGGCGTAACCCAGTGCACGCCTGCGGAGTAATTGCCACGCCTTACTGCCCAGCAGTTGCTTGCCTTCTTCCTCTTTATTCTGCATGTTCTTCCCTCCGACGCCGTCTGTTCTGATAGCTCTATCATCTCATATTCCGGACTTTCTAACAAGCAAAGAAGGGGCGGCGCGTTTCCGCGCTGTCCCTTCTTCCGTTTCTTATTTATTCTGCCGTAAGCGTGAAGCTGCCTACTTGATAACCGCCGGCTTTCACCGTCACCTCGTTGCTGCCGCTCTCAAAGAGATTGCCGCTCAGCGTGAGGCCCGCGCGGCGATAGCGCTTCAGACTAAAGGCAAAGCGATCGTCATACAGGTGGATGTAATTCGCAGAAACCGAACTCAGCTTCTTGCCGTTCACAGAAACTTCCAAGTCATTGCTTCGAAGCCAAGTATCGAGCGCTTCGTCCTCGAGCCCTTCAAAGCTGAGCGCATACGCGGGCTTCGTTCCGACGTCATAGCCCTGCCGCGGAATCACTTTCTCAATGACCGCGCCGGTCGGCACCGCCTTGCCGGCTGCCGCCTCGTTTTCACTCTCTTCCGCGGAAGCGCGCTCCACCGTGAAACGGAAGGGCTCGTAACCCTCTATTTCCAGCACCACTTCATTGCTCGCCTCGGTAAAGCCGTTCGCCGAAAGACGTATGCCGTTCTTCTTATAAGTCCTGTCAAAGAGCGTCACATACTTATCATCCATCGAGAAGAGATAGTTCTTGCTCTGCGCTTCCGTATAACGCTTTCCGTTCACCGTGAGCTTTGTCACCTTTGCGCGGAGGTAGGTATCCAGCGCATCCGCATCGAGCCCCGTGAAGGTGAGATCATAGACCTCCTTCGTGCCGCTGTCATAGCCCTGACGCGGCGAAACCTTCTCTGCCTGCGCGGCGGTCGGCGCGGCTTTCTTCGCCGTTTCGACCGGTGCAGCGCTTCCGTTTTGCACCGCAAATTCCTTCTCTGCGTAGCCCTCGGCCTTCACGGAAATGCGGTTTTCGCCCGCCGCCAAAGCCCCGAGCGCGAACTTGAGTCCGTCGTTTCTGCCGTAGCTGTCCTTGTGGAAAGCGTACTCGCTGTTCTCGAGACCGTAGCTGAAAGTCTTACGCTCGTAGACCGTGCCGTTTACGCTGAGCTCCGTGATCTTCGAGAGATAGCTCTCAAGCTCATCCGCCGAGAGTCCCTCGAAGTGAAGAAACCAGTTTTTGCTGAGGATACTCTCCTCCTTCGTGAGCGTTGCGCTTGTCGGCGCTGCCTTGGTTTCGACCGCCGGTGTCACCGGCGCGGAAGCGCCTCCCGCCGCAGGAATCGTTACCGAAAGTTTTGCATAGCCCTCTGCCGTAATTTCAATCTTCTTTTCGCCGGCCGCTGCCGCCGTGCTGCCGAGTGCCAGGGCATTGTTTCTGCCGTAAGCATCTTTTTTCAGCACATACGCGGTGGCACCGAGGCCGTAGCTAAAGTTGCTCTTTTCAAAAGCCGTGCCGTTCACACGGAGCTCCGTGATCTTCGAGAGGTAGTTGCCGAGTTCCTCCCCGGAAAGTCCCTCGAAGTTAAGGACGGTCTCGCTGCCAAAGACACCGCGATTCGTGCCGAGGGTCGCGCCGCTCGGCGCTGCCTTCTCCTCAACCGCGGGCTGCTCGGGCGTTGCCTCTGCCGCCGCGACCGTAAAGTCTAACTTCACCGGTATCTTGGCATCCGTAAACTTAAGGTAGAGCGCGTAATCGCCGGTCGTCTTAAAGAGTCCGCCCTTCAGAATGAGCTGCGTTCCGGAGAGCACATAGTAGTCGTCGGAACTCGTGCCGCCCTCCGTTGCCGTCATGAGTCTTCTGAGACCGCTCTCCTCCGGATTGCTGAGTTCCACTTTCGCAAGCTTTGCCGCCAGTCTCTCTGCGTTGAGGCCTTCCACGTTCACCCTGACATCCGCGTTCTGCTTTGCCGCACCTTGCAGCGCAAGGCTCGGCAGCGCCTCCGCAGCCGTGTAGCTGAGCGTAAGTTCCGCCGTTCTGTACTTCTGTCCCGCATCGATCTTAAGCTTGTGCTCACCGACCTCCGGCGTGTTGTAGAAGTTAAATGCGCCGCGCTTCACGGTGAGCGTGCCTGCCGCTTGATCCAGCACGTACTGCTTCTCGTAAGCGTCCATGAGGTTACGGCTCTCGCCGTCCACATAGAGACCGCGGATTGCCTCGAGGTAAGCGCTGTCGTCCGTGTGCAGCACAAAGTCATTGCCCGCGACCGCTGTCGTGCCGCGAAAGACCGGAACCTTGTCTCCCTGATAGAACTTAAAGCTTGTCAGTGCGCCGAGGCTGCCGTCCTCAAGGACATTCTGCACCTCGTTCGGGCCCGCATAGCTCGCCGCCGCGTGGGTATCCGTATATTCCTTGAAGCTGAGTGTCTTGCCGCCCGCAAGGCGCGCCTCCTTGTAGGCATCCATGTAGTCCGTGAAGCGATACAGCTTCTCCGCGCCGTCCTTATAGATGTAATCGCTCTCCGTCGTCTCAAAGTAGCGATCCCTCACCGCCTTCGCATCCTCGTTCAGCGCCTCAATCTCATTGAGAATCAGCGCATTGGTCAAGAGATCGTAGTCAAAGACCATGCGTCCGTCCACATACTGGCCGCCGCCGCTCTTGCCGGAGCTCTTCTTGCCGGAAACGGAACCCGTCGTTGCACTCGAAACCGCATCAATTTCAACCGGCTTCGTTCTCGCGCTCTTCTTTGCATTCCGCTCGCTCTCGCTGTCCTCTTCCTTTAAGAAGGACTGACCCGGATAGACTTCAAACTTCTTCTTAATCGTCTGGTAACCCGAGTACTTGAGGGTCAGGGTATAAACACCGACCTCATCCGTATTGACCGTCTTCTCCTCATTGGAGCTCTTGCCGTAGAGCACAAAGAGGTCGCCGAAGTTGAAGAAGTCATCGATGTACTTGAGTTCAACAATCTTACCGCTCGGCTTCTTTAACGTGACGCGCATGGAATCAATCTTCAAATCGTTGCCGAAGCTCTCGCCGCCGCTTGCCTCCACGTTGAACTGGACGCGCTCGCCCGCCTTCGGGTTCGCGGTCTCAACGCGCTGCTTTAAGCTGAATTTTGCGCTGCTCACAAGCTCAAAGGGCACCGTGACCGTCTCGTTCGTATAACTCGAGTGAATGTTCACGCGGTAGATGCCTCTGCTCCGCATGTTATCCTGCCCCGTCGGAATCTGGATGATGCCGTTCTTGCCGTGCTTCGTATCCTTGACTTCCTTCGTGAAGGTCGGGTTCCGGTTGACCGGCCAGTTCTCGTTGTTCATGATCTTCAGGCTGTCGATGCCCTCAAACCACTTCTTCTGTTCCTCGTTCTCGACATTGAACTTGATGACAATGTTGTCCTTACTGACACCCTTGCCCTCTGCGTTAATCTCCACAGCCTTTACATAGAACTGGGTCGTGACTGCGTCACTGTTCTCTTTTCTCTCCTGCAGGAGATCAAAGGTCGTCGTTGCCGGGAGTATGCGGTCCCTGCCCTCCTTGTCCTTCGGTGCAAGCAGGTAGTCAAACTTCGAGACACGCCCGCGGGACAGAATGTAGTCCGGCTGATCCTCCGGATTGCCCGGTGTGACCGTCTCGCTTGCGGTGCCGGCATTCAGGCGAAGCGTCTGCTCCGTGCTGCCGTCCGCCTTGTTGACCACGACCAGCTCCTTCGGAGAAGCCACCGTGGAAGCCCACTTCACCACGCGGCCGGCATCGTCCACCTTCCGCACAGCCTCGGTGACATTCACACCGTCCACATAGATCTCGTGGTCCGCAAGCGTTCCCTGACGGAATACCACCGTCACAAAGTCCGCAAAACCGAGTTGCACCATGCGGCTCTTCAGTTCCTTCGCAGGCTGCTCGTTTTCTTGCTTGGAAGCTTCCTCTTTTTTACCCGGTCTGTCATCTTCCACCGGGCCCACCGGATGCTCGGGAGCCTCCGGGCTTAGCGCCGGATTTACGGGATTCACTGCCGCGTTTGCCGGATCCTCCGGGGTTGTCGGATTCTCCGAGGTTATCACACCCGGCTGCGCGGGGTTACTCGGGCTTGCCGGCTGCGCCTCGGGCTGTACCGGCTTACTCTGCTCCTCGGGCTGTACCGGCTTCACCGGCGTCGTATGAGAACTGCCGCCGCCCGAACCGCCGGAGCCGCCCCCCCTTCTTCCGCCACGGCTTCCGCCGCCGCCCGAACCGCCGCGCTTTCCGGAAGAAGACGTTCCGCCCGACTTGCCGGAGCCGCCCTTGCCTGCGTTTGCGCTCTTGGTGATATAGCCCTCACCCGTGCGGCTCTGAATGTTGCCGCTCGCATCGACCCACTTGCCGTCCTTGTCCACGCGATAGCCGTCCGGCGTCGTGCCGTCCTTAATCAGCTTACCCTCGCGCTCATCCGCCTCGGTCACAAAGTAATAGCAGTTGCCGTCAATCCAGTTCCAGCCGGTCAGCATCTTGCCGAAGCTGCCGTCGTGCTTGTTGCTGAAGAAGTACTGACTGCCGTCCGCAAGGTAAAGCCAGCCGCTGCGAAGTGTTCCCGTCTTCGGGTCTACATAGTACCAGCTGCCGTTTTCATAAATCCAGCCGAGGACATTCTGTCCCTTTTCATCCAAGAAGGACCAGTTTTCACCGCTCTGCTTCCAGCTTCCCGCCGTGTTCGCCCGTCTCTTTGCAAAGACCTGCAGCGGGCTCGATAGGACCATGCTCATTGCGGTTGCAATGGCAAGCGCCTTTAAACCATACTTTCTCATCTCTGTCTCTAACTCCTGTCATTAGATACCTCTAATTATTAGCCTTTTTTAACCTAGCACGGCTTTCCGACAGTCGTCAAGAAACATATCTTGCGTTTTTCTCGCATATCTTAAGATATTCTTGCGAGTGATAGTATCAAGAGTTAGATTCTTCTTATTAACATGGTGTTCGATTCTTACTGTGCTTCGGGCTTGCACTTTTTTTCGAGCAATTTGCGCTCTTGTGTGTTGCTTATTACTCAGAGCCCCCGCGCGCTGTTCCGATACAGAACCACAAACTGACGAGTGCCGAATATAATAATCTTTCCGTGTTTACAGCGTATGGTGCGGATGCCGTCATAATTCGATAGCACTTCCTTCGCGCTCGCTTCCGAAATTTCCTTTTTCAGAAACCTTTCCCAATAGAGCTTCATTTCCGGTGCATTCGGATCCCTTTTTCTTTCTTCATCAACGAACCATATGCATCGATACAGAGCCGCCTCTGCTATCATTGTAATCCCAAGAAGTATCATTCCCAGACAAACACCCATCAGTGCACGCCAAACCATAGCCGACATACTGTGAAATAAAACCAGAACAATCAATGCCAAGACCAGTAAAAAAGACAGCAAAAGGACCGGAATTCCCAAATGGATAAACCCGAGGAAGCACATCCTCTTGACCTCCCCCCAGCAAATATACTCTTGATCTTCTCGTCTCTCTTCCGCTTGCCTTAATTTCTTTGCAGCTTGGATCCAGCCACGAATCTGCGCAAGCTGTTCGTCTGTCAATTCTGCCTTCGGTATAGCCAGGTAGACTTGCGCGGAACTCATAAGCGCTACTGTTTCTTTCCCGACAAGCAACTTAATGCCTAGCCAGCTTCGCTTTCCGGTATCGGATAGAATTCCCTTCTCGTATAGAATCAGCCGTGTCCCCTCTATTTGAAGCATTCGCTTCAGCATCTCATCGCTGTTTTTGAGTCTCCGCCGAATGGCTCGAAGAAGCAAGCCGATTAAACCGAATCCCATCAAGACACAAAACACTTGTGCTCGGTCTGTATCTGCCAAAGACCCTAAAAAACCCGCAATTCCGAGTCCCGCCATCAGGCAGCTACCCCAATGCTTTGCCAGAGACAAGCGTGTTTTTCCTGCCGCCCATCGTATACAACGCACCGCTTCCTCGACATCGCCGTACTCTACCGTAATGATGGTTTGCATCCTATGCTCTCCTTCCCCCCCGGCTTTCCGCATCTCAGCGATTGACCGTATCGACAAATTTCTGAATTTCACCTGCCTCCGCTTCGCTAAGCTGCGTCTTATAAAACCAATACTGCAATTCCCGCTGTTCAAAAGGTCTTGGAACCTTTCTTTTCAGTTTTAGCACATATCCGTTTCTGCCTCGAATCCATCGAGCGGATTCCCAGTCATCCGCATCAAAACAGAGTGACGTCCTTCCTTCATAGAGCATTTCCAACTTCGCTATCGTTTCCTCTGTATAGCTACACTCCCGCATATCTCGAACATCCCAAAGCACAGTCCGTATGATTGTCATCGCATATTCAAAAATCAATCCGATGCCGGCCCCATGCAGCAAAAAGGCAAAGAGAAGATTCGCATGGGTTTTCGATATTGCAATATTATACCCCGAAATCAGAACTGAAAACGGCAGAATCAAAAACAGCCCCCAGGCAAAGTTTTTTTGAAGCAAACACCAAAAGCGAAATGTTCGAATCTCCTGCCAATTCAGTTGCTGATTTCCGCTAAGCGGTCTGTTGGGAATCTCAATTTGATTCACTTGCTCTTTCATTGCTACTTCCCCTCCGAAACCCATTGTATGAGCCGCTGCAACTGTTCATCTGACATATCTCTCACGGAAAAAACAAAATAGATACTCGTTTCCGATACAATCGTTGCATAATCCTTCCGCACCAGCAAGCGTTTATTCTTCCAAGTCCGCATGCCTTCTCGCATTAGAAATCCCTCCTTTGAAAGGAGGAACTTTTCGTCATCGGCCTGCAATAGCCTCGTCACTTGTTCCACTCGAAGCAACCACTGAACGAAAAAAATAAGTCCGCTGAATCCCAAAAGAAAATTCCAATATTAGCTTTTCAGGATGTTCGTATTCCGCATAATAATCACGGAAAGAAATGCGATTCCCGTGATTTTATCAAGGCGCTGAAATAACGGCATTTTTCTCACCGCCCAGAAATATTCCATCAGGCGTTCCTTTTCCAGCTTTGGAACAACTATTTTATCGTTCATATCAGCCCTCAATATAATCCCAGACAGCAGATTTCACTGCTGTCTGGGATTCATTCTATTGCGCGTTAATTATCGGAGCAAGTTCAACTGCCCTCTGACAACACCACCCAATAAACTCCAAAACTGCTATTTCTGCTGCAGTCAGCGCCAAATATACAAAGCTAATTCCGCGCTATACTGCTTCCGACGAAACCGCATTGTAACATCTGCTTTTCAGCTACAGGGCACGCCCTATGTTTTTATACAGGACAATAAATCCCTGATAGCCATACATAATAATTCTCCCGTGCTTACAGGAAATCGTGTAAATCGAATCTATATCCGGGAAAAGTTCCCGCGCTTCTTCCTCAGAAATCTCTCTTTTAGGAAACACTTCCCGATAAAATTCCATTTCCGGAGCACTCGGATCCTCCTTTTTCGCCTCATCCACTGACCATATACATCTATAGAGCATTCCTTCGAGTGTACTAACGATTATCAGAAGTATGATTCCCATCTCAACACCCAGAAGTACACTCCAAAACATATCGGATGCCCTGTAACACAAAACCCACACAATAAGTCCCAACACCAGCGAAAAGCTCAGTGCAAGGACCGGGAATCCCATATTGAGAAAACCCAGGAAGCACATCTTCTTGACTTCTCCCCAACAAATACCTGATTGATCTTCTTGCTTCTCTCCCCTTGCTTCCGCTTTCTTTGCCTCTTGCATCCATATACGAATTTGCGAAATCTGTTCCTCTGACAATTCTGTCTTTGGAATGGCTAGGTAAACTCGTATGGAACTCAGCAATGCTAAGCTCTCCTTGCCAATAACCAATTTAATGCCTTGCCAACTTCGCCTACCGGTATCTGATACGATCCCTTTCTCGCACAGAATCACTCTAATGCCTTGCAACTCGTATTCTTGCCTTCTCATCTGACGAATCGTTTTTGATGTCCGCCAAATATGTTGCATGAGCAACCAAGTGAATCCGAACCCCATTAGAATGCAAAATATCTGTGTACGTTTAATATCTCCCAGCGATTCTGCAAAGCCCACCCCCCCGACACCTGCAAAGCAACAAGCAAGCCAATGCTTTGCCACATCCAACCCTCTTTTTTTATCAGCCCACTGCATACAGCGCACGGATTCTTCTGTATCGTAATATTCCACGACAATTACATCTCGCATTCTTTCCACCTTTTATAAAAATATATGAGCAGGATCCCCTGCCCATATATTATATCTTCAATGTGCTAACCGCGGTGTTAACTGAGGCTGTGCCCTTAACAGTCCTTTATAACATTCTACCAAAAGCTCCGGTAATTCCTCTACTATATTCTTCAAAGTTTCTAAATTTTGTATCAGTGCAGCGAGCACCAGAATGACTAAAGTAATAGCGTCCGCTCCCAACGGTACCGCTTCTCATAGCTTACCTTGCCCTGCTAAGTTCTGATGTTATAAATTTCTTCCATCACCTTGCTATTCCCCATCCGAAGCCTTCGTATCATCTCAATCAGCAACAAAATCTTTCCTTTCGACAACGAAAAAGCCGGCAGAGGGATTCACTCTGCCGGCCGCCTCTCAATACTGGTACAACACACCGTTCTCTTGCACGGACCTGATGCGGCTTAGTTTTCATGCCGCATCGTCGTCATTCCTCTTCCTTCTTTCTATTTTTCCACCGCCAAAAGCTGCAGCTCACAACGTCTCCGACTCTTTACCGTCCGAACAATGATAAGACCGCAGGACTGACACTTTAGTCTCGCACTGCCATCCGCTCGAAGATTTCCATGCAGGTAACGCCCGCAATTTGGGCAATGAAGCCTCACCTCCTGCCAGAAACAGAGAGCGGCAGAGCCTACGCTCTGCCGCTCTCTGTTTTTCGTCAAAACCTCAGCGACGTTTCACATAGAAACCGCTGTCCGCGCCTCTGCCACCGCCTTCCAAAGTCGCATTGATTCCGCCGTCGACCAAGGTAAATACCTCATTGATTCCACCTTGATATGGGTTCCGGAACTCGGTCATTTCCGCATTCGTGAAGGGGACGGTATACTCGTGGTAAATCGGGAATTCTCCAGAAGCATCCAATATGCGTCTGCCGAAATGTATGGTCCCTCCGGCCGAAACATCAAAAACCTCAATGTAGGTATCCTCATTCAAATAATAAATTCCAGGCCACGCCGCCAAAACAGCCGCTCTGCTGTCTCCACTCGCATTCGCCTGACCGATCCACTTTCCATCCTTGTCTACGCGATAGCCGTCCGGCGTTGTCTCATTCGTAAACAGCAGTCCCTCTCGCCCATCTGCCACAGTTCCGAAGTAGTACCAAGCATCATGAATCCACTGCCAGCCTGTCAGCATTTTCCCAAAGCTCCCGTCATGCTTCGTGCTGAAGTAGTACTGTCTTCCGTCCCGAAGCTCCAGCCAGTCGCTGTGCAAGGCCCCCCAACGCGGCGAGAAATAGTACCAACTGTTGTTGTCGTAAATCCAGCCGTACACTGTATTCCCCTGCTCGTCCAAGAAGTACCATTTTCCCCCGCTCTGTGTCCAATGTCCTGCCGTATTCAGATAGGCAGCTGCCGGAATCGCAGCCGTCACGCTTAGCATGGTCGCGGTGAGCACTGCAGCAAACAACTTGAACCCTCGCATTTTCATAGTAACTCATACCTCTTTCTTTGGATTTGAAGCCCCCTTGTTATCTTCGAGTGTAGTAATTTGGCTTATAAAATACAAGGCCTCGCACACAGGATTACAGCAACCTGTCACAGCCCTCATACTGCACGAAATATCTCCTATGTCCGAACATCAGGATGCGCCCGTGCTTGCACGGGATGATATTGACCTCCTCCGGATGTGAGCGTATCAGCTCCGTCCAATTAACGGGCCCTTCCGCCGACGGGAAAACGCGCCTAAAAACTTCCATCTCTTTTGCCGCCGGATCTCGCTCCATGTCCTCAGCGACTGTCCAGAAGCATTCCCTACAAGCGCTTAAAGCAATATAAATAATCCAATATAAGCAAAAGCCAAGTTCCAAGCCTATCAGGGTTCGCCAAAGAACCCCCTCCACACTTCGAAAAAGCACAATACTCACCACTGTGAATACAAAACTAAATGCCGTTCCCAATACCGGAGTTCCCAGATGAATAAAGCCAAGAAATTTCATCTTTCTGACCTCATTCCAATCAATCCCGGCGCTGTCGGAATCCTCCCTTGTCTTATGCCCATTTGCTGTTTGAATCCATCTCCGAATTTTGGCAATATCCTCTTCCCCGAGCATTTTCTTGGGAACAATCAAATAAATTGCCACCCAGCTGATCAAGATTAGTTTGTTCTTTCTGAGAATCAAGCGTACCCCTCTCCAGCTCCTTTTTCCCAGCTCAGATAAAATTCCGCTCTCACAGAGAATTTTCTTGTTCTCATATGGCTGTTCCGTTCTCATTTTTATCGTGCTGCGCAAAAAAGCCGACTTCTGCAGTCTCAAGGATAAAAGTCTGATACATCCGATTGCTATCAGCACAGCAAATACTTGCGCATAATCAACATTTTTCACGTTATAAATAAATCCCGCCACACCGAGACAAGTTATAACTCTCGCCACCCAATGATCCGCTTTTATATTGCCGATCTGATCATAGGACCAATTTAAGCAGTCATCTTCCATTTCAGCAGGATATGACAGAACTATTTTCTCTTCCATAATGTGCTCCTTCGTGCGTTTTAACAAAAAAACAGAAGCAAGGACAGCTTCGCTGTCCTTGCTTCTGTTTTCAAGCTGCTTGCTTCAAATATTCCTCCACCTGCGGAAGCTTATCTATCGTCCTCTCATGGATCTTCACAACATTTTCTATCATCGTTTCTGTCACCACCTCTGAAGCCTCAGCTCTCTGTACGAATACTACCAGTAAAACGACTGCTAGAACACCTGCGCTCGCTATCAACACAGCCGGGTTCCCTTCGTATCGCACTGTTCCCTGTAAAGTCCTGATATTATAGATAGTAGCCTCATAGGCCTCCATGGAAACTGCCGGCGGTAAATTTGTCGTGTCGGGGTGTACCCATAATGTCAATCCGACTGAGTAATTGAAATCCATATTCTCTGCAACACGGAAAGTCTTTTCAAAAACAAGAGATACCTTTAACCAAGCTCCCTCCGCTGATATTTCAATTCTTCCGGGTACTCCCTCAAGCTCCAATGATAAACTCGACAACTTCGATCTCGTTCCTGCATCCAGTCCACCAAAGCTCAAAGAAATCGGTCCTAGCCGACTAGTCATTTCCACACCATCTGACGAGATGTCTAAACTCGCATTTTCATCACAGGAAAGATACCACGAAGCCCCTCTGCTGACTTTAACGCTAAGCTTACTATCCACATTTTGATAAAGGAAGACATCCTTGTCAAGCCCCCAACTCTCCAGTTTTTGAACCAATTCCGGCGAAACCATAACCCCTTTCACAAATTCAAGGGCCAGCTGATCCGCCTTTTCCTGCGCTTCCAGTTCTGTGATTAAACTTCCATATACCGGTTTCCCTCCATTGTCACCATATCCATCAATCGTATCCTCTTTCAGAGAATGCCAGGACTTTCGCACGCTATTTTCGATCCCGTTGCCATCAATCACGAAAATACCGCGTGCATCACCCTCTACCACAATTCCGGTATGTGCTACTCGCCCCTTACTGTAATTATAGAAGAAGATAACATCTCCCTTTTTCGGGATATAACCGCTGTCCCTTTTATAGTAGCGCTTCATCTTGCGATAGTAGTTTACGCCGTCCGGGCAGTAGGCAAAGCGCGGTACAAACACCGGCAGCATGTTCGCCCGATAAGCGCAGTAGCTCACGAACATCGCACACCAAGGCTCTCCGTTCAAACCGTACCACTCCCCATAGGGCGTAATATTGTTCCCATAGTCCTCGGCAAACCCAAGCTGCAGCTCCGCCTCAGCTGCCTGTACAAAGCGCATTGTATCGCTGAAAAGCACTAACTTGCTTCTTACCTCGAACAGTTTTTTCCAGCTCTGTGCGCCAAAAATTCCATCCGACGTAAGCCCGTGTTTCTGCTGGAAATTTTCAACTGCACGTTTCATCTCCGCTCCAAAAACACCGTCCACAGTCACTGCGTAATTTTGCTCTGCGAGCAGCTGCTGAAGATAACGCGTCAGCGAACCGCTGCTTCCCTCGCGAAGCACTGCGCTTAAAGTTCCCCCTGCATTCGCATCGCCAAATAACAGCGTTTTTGTTCCTTTTCCGATCATACCGTCGGCACTGAGTGCATGCTTGCGCTGAAAATCCAGCACTGCCTGATAGCAAGCTGTGTCTACCACGCCGTCTGTGCGACAGCTGTATCCCTTGTTGCGCAGTGCCTCCTGCAGCGGCTTGATTTCCGCACTCAATCTTCCCCAGAGTGCGGTATCCACCACGCCGCTCTCCGCAAGCTGACTTCTCTTCTGATACTTCTTGACTGCTGCCTCGGTGCCGCCTCCAAAGATTCCGTCTGTGCCATTCGGATCGATACAGAGCATTCGAAGCGCATACTGCAGGTTCTGCACACGTTCGCCCCGCGATTTCCGCTTAAGCGGCAGCGAATCCAGCGCATCCCCCTGAACGGCTCCGAACAGCAACTCTTCCGTGGCGGGTCCCACCTGACCATCCGCCGTAAGCCAATTCTGCTTCTGATACGCACGAATCTGTTCAATCAGATTGGCATCCGCGTAACCTTCCTCTGCGGCGGTCGGATATCCCTTTTCACGAAGTGCGCGCTGAATCCGCCGAATTTTTTCTTTGCTGTGTTCGAACAGTGTACTGTCAACAACTACATTATCCGGGAAACCATAGCGCTTCCGGTACTTCCGAACCGCCTCTGCCGTTGCACTGCCATAGACACCGTCCATTCCACCTGGATTACAGCAAAGCGCAAAAAGAGCATACTGTAGATTCCACACATAATCGCCCTTACTGCCCAAGCCGAGCGGAAATACTACGCTTTCTCCGTAACGAAACAACCTGGCGCGCGTTGCTGCCCCCGCCATGCCGTCCGGCTGCAGTCCTCTTGCCCGCTGAAAAGCACAGAGAGCCTCATAAAGTTTCACACTCGGAGCTCCGCTCACATAGCCCTTATAAAAGCCTTGCTCCTTTAACGCAGTTCCAAGCGAAAAAAGCTCTTCTACCAGGCAACGCCAAGTCTCATCTCCCACAATACCATCCGCTTCAATTCCCTGCTGTTTCTGGAACTTCTGAACGGCTGCCTCCGTGCCGCCTCCGTACTTTCCGTCCGGTGTGCCACCGTAGCAGCAAAGCATCTTTAAACCTCGCTGCAACGCCTTGACCTGCTCACCACTGCTTCCTGCCTTCAATAACATTCTCTTGTCCTCCTTCATCTTTCTGAATTTGCAAATTCATAAGAGAAGAAGCCCGGACGAGCCAAAAAAGCAACTCCGTTTCTTATTTTCTATTCGCTGTGTTTTTCTTCTCCTTTTCTTCTCGCAGTGCATGCAGTTCCTCCGCAAATTGTTTTAACAGCTCTTGGCACGCAGCCTCCCGCGCAGCTTCCTGTTTGTCCTGTTCCTCATTTTTTCTGAGCACATAGAAAAGCAGCGCAACAAACAAGACTGCCCAAATACCTTGTTCCCGCAATAATCCATACAGTATTTCTTCCAACGCATTTTCCTCCTGATTTATCTGATTTCCTTCTTCCCGGATTAGCACAGATACCGCTCGGCCTGTACACGAAATTCGCGCTTCAAGCGGTTCACATACTGCCTACTGACTGCGTATTTCTGTGCAAGAGACATCTCCGTTTCTCCGGAAAGATATAGTTCCGCCAGAATATTCCGCTTCTTTTCCGTGAATCCCTGTAATTCTCTTCGCAAGGCTGTCTCCAATAAAACTCGTTCTATCTCACCGTCATGACATGCCCTCTCCGGAAGTTCTTCCTCCGCGTATTCCGCTTGCCCTTTTCTCACATAGCTGCGATAGAGTTTACAAAAATGATGGTGCACAACTGTCTTGCAGTAAGCCAATGCCTGCGCTTCCGTTGCAGGCTCACGCACCTGTCGCAAAGCAAGAAACAGTGCGAGACAATATTCTTGCATCGCATCGTCAAATTCCATGAAATGGGTTCTGCTTGCTTCCGCAGCCAGCAGCGGATACATCTTCTTATAAATTTCTTCCATCACCTTGCTATTACCCGTCCGAAGTCTTCGTATCATCTCAATCAGCAACAAAATCTCTCCTTTCGACAACGAAAAAGCCGGCAGAGTATTCACTCTGCCGGCTGCCTCTCAATACTGGTACAACACACCGTTCTCTTACACGGACCTGATGCGGGCTTAGTTTTCATGCCGCATCGTCGTCATGTCTCTTCCTTCTTTTTATTTGTTTTCCACCGCTAAAAGTTGCAATTCACAACGTCGCCGACTCTTCACCGTTCGAACAATGATAAGACCGCAGGACTGACACTTCATTCTCGCACTGCCATCCGCTCGAAGATTTCCGTGCAGATAACGCCCGCAATTTGGGCAATGAAGCCTCACCTCCCGCCAGAGTTGTTTTGCCTCTTCCATGAAACATCCCCCCTTCCGCGCACAGAACATTTGTTCTTTTCGGAGTATCGCATAAAACGGCGCAAAAAACAAGCGTTTTTTCGAACATATGTTTTCAACTCTGTCTGCTTCTAACATAACCCTGCCCTGTCGCTTTTTCTTCCGCACCTACGAAATTCGCCCGTTGTCCATGTGATAGCGGCAATCCGCAACAGACAGGGTGGACTGCCGGTGCGAGACCAGCACTATGGTTTTGCCTTCTTTTTCCGCAGAGAGGGATTTTAAGATGATGCCCTCGTTCAGCACGTCCAGATTGCTGGTCGGCTCGTCCAATAGGATGAAATCTGCCTCGTGGAGAAAGGCTCTTGCGAGGCCTATTCTCTGCTTCTCTCCGTCCGAGAGCGTGTCGCCGAGCTCCCCGAGTTCGGTCTCATAGCCCTTCGGGAGGCTCATGATAAAGTCATGGATGCTAGCCTTTGCCGCCGCGGCCTCAATCTCCGCCTGCGTCGCATCGAGTTTTGCGACCGCTATGTTCTTTGCAATCGTATCGCGGAAGAGCACGGTGTCCTGCGTCACATAGCTTGTCATTTCTCGTAGTGCCGCAGTTTGAATGTCCCGCACATCCTGCCCCGAGATTCGCACCGCGCCCTTCTGCACATCCCAGAAGCGCATCAAGAGCTTTAAGAGGGTCGATTTCCCGGAGCCGCTCGCGCCGTGAATGCCGAGCACCTTCCCTCTTTCGATCTGCAGGGAGAACTCGCTCAAAATCTTCTCCTCGCGGTAGGCAAAGCTGACTCGGTCAAGCGCCGCCCCCTCGAAGCGCGGCGTCTCTCCATCGCTTCGCTCTGCCACCTCCGGTGTCTCTTCGAGCAGCGAGAGCACGCGTTCCCCGCAGGCCAGGGTCTGGTTTAAGTGATTCGAGAGCGAGGAGAGCGCGACGACGGGACCAAAGGAGCTCATCATCGCGAGGGTCGCAAGCAGCATACCCGAGAACGTAACCTCGCCATTTCGGTAGAGGAAGAGCATCAAAAAGAACATGCCAAAGGAATAGAGCTGAATGACCAGATTCGTGAGCGCGCGCTGCGAGCCCTCAAAGCCGCTCAGCTTCTTTTGGAAACCCGCAAGCTTCTCGGATCTCCGGTTCATCTCAGCGAGTTGAGCTTCTCCCCGATTAAACTGCAGGAGCTCATCCACGCCGTAGAGGCTGTCCAGGACAAAGTTATTGAGTTCTCCCATCTCGCTTCGTAAGGCCATGCCCGCCGCAGCGCTCCGTCTGCCGTTCCAAATCGGAAGGCCTATGCCGACCGTCACATATGCGAGAACGGCAAGCAAGCCCGCAAGTCTGTGCTGCGCCCCGATAAAGCCCACCATGATAAGCGAGGTCAGAAAGGCAATCGCAATCGGAGATATGGTGTGCGCAAAGAACACTTCGAGCAGTTCGATATCGCTCGTGATGACGGCAATGAGGTTCCCCTTATCCCTGCCCTCAAGCTTTGCCGGGCAGAGTTGCCTTAGAACCGCGAACACCTTATGGCGGATGATGGCCAGAATGCGAAAGGCAATGTAGTGGTTACAGTACTGCTCGCCGTAGTGCAGGACGCCGCGCGCAAGCGCAAACACTAAGATTGCCGAAAAGAGCTGACGCCAGGAAGCGCTCAAAAGTGCCGTGAACTGCCCCTGAACTTCGCTGCCCCAGGCCGCAGCGAGCCCCTTGATCACGCCGTAGCCGCCGAGTATCGTGATGAAAATGGCACAGAGAAAACCGAGCACACCGAGCAGAATTCCGGTCAACATAATGAAAGTGAGGGGTCTAACGAGCCCGATCAGGCTTCCCATGATTGCGAGATCCGATCTTCGTTTATTCATGACTGTCACTCCTACCCGCCGCAAAGCGCTCAAGCTGACTCTGCTCCTCAAAGAGGCGCCGATACGCCACCGCTTGTCGCATCAATTCCGCGTGGCTGCCCGCCTCCGCAAGCTTGCCGTCCTTCAACATATAGATTTTGTCGCTGTCCACCACATTCGCAAGCCGGTGCGAGATGAGCAACACGGTTCTGCTCTTTGTGAGCTCGTGTATAACCGCCATGATCATCTCCTCACTCTCCGCATCGATGTTCGAAGTGGCCTCGTCAAAGATATAGACGGGGGTGTCGTGAAGCAAAGCGCGGGCCAGCGCAAGGCGCTGCTTTTGTCCGCCCGAGAGGTTGCCGGCATTCGATGCAAGCCGCATCTCGAGACCGCCCCGGGCTTCGATAAAGGAGAGGAGATTCACCTTTCGGAGCGCCTCTTTCATCTCAAGTTCGGTCGCCTCCGGCTTTGCGAGCAAGAGGTTTTCCCGCACACTCGCGCGGAAGAACCTGCTGTCGTGCCCTACCATGGTCAGGCGATCCATGAGGCTCTCGGTCGAAAAGCGGCTCAGCTCTTCGCCGTTCAGCCGAAGCGAGCCGACGTAGCCCTTGTTCCGCCCCATGAGTATGCCGGCAATTGTGGATTTTCCGGAGCCGGAGACACCGACCAGGGACACAAAGGACTGCGCGGGAAGCTCGAGCGTGATGCCCTTTAATATCTGACGGCTCTCCTCATAGGAAAAGCTGAGCTGCTCCATGCGGATGTCAATCTTCCCCGCGCCGAGCTCTGCCTGCCCTACCTCGGGTTCCAGGAGATCCAGGAAAGCAAAAATGCGGTCACTCGCCTTCATGCCGTTCATGCCGATGTGGAAGAAGCTGCCGAGGATGCGCATCGGCAGAAAGAACTCCGCCGCGAGCAGGATGAACATGAGCACCCCCGCAAGGGAGAGTTCGCCGCTTGCAAAACGAGTCAGCGCCGACACAATGCCGACCGCCGCGCCGCCGTAGGCGATGATATCCATGACCGAGGTGCTGTTTAACTGCATGGTCAGCACCTTCATCGTAATCTTCCGGAAGCGCTCGGACTCCCGGTCCATAGCATCGGCCGCCGCCCGATCCGCCTGATAAATCTTTAAAGTGGCCATGCCCTGCAGCTTTTCGAGGAAGCTGTCCCCGAGCCCGTAGTAGATGTCAAAGTAGCGGCTCAGAAGGCGCTTTGCGACCACCATGACGAGCATGATGACCACCGGAATCAGCGGAACTGCGATGAGCAGCAGGGTCGCCGTTCTAAGATCGATCGGCGATAGCACAAAGAACAAGGTGAGCGGCGCAAGCAGGGCGTAAAAGAACTGGCTCAAATACCGGCCGAAATAGGTCTCGAGCTGCTCAACGCCTTCGCCCGACATCTGCACCAACTCGGCGCTGCTGATTTGTTCGCGGTAAGAGGGGCCGAGCCGCAGTATCTTTTGATAAATGCGGCCGCGGAGAATGCGCTTCACATCCGCGCTCGCGCGGAAGCTCGCCGCGGTATAGAGGCGGTCGCAGACAGCGCGGAGTGAAAGCCCCAGCAGCACGGTTACGAGCGCAACGAGGATGCGCTCGGTGCCGAGCGTTCGGTTTCGGGCTTCCTCGATGAGGCCAGCGATGTTCCACGCAATCACGACCTGTACCAGGAGTGAAAGCCACTGCCAGAGAATCTGCAGAACAATATACTTTCGGGCTCCCTTTAGGAGCCGTATGAGCCGCATTTGAATCATCCTTCTTCCCTCCCCTTTTTGCCCGCGCTTTTGTTTTGTATTCCCGTCAGCATATGCCGCACTGAGAGGAGCGGGTGCCGTATGAGCATGCGCGGGCCGCTGCACAGCATGACTTCGCGTATCCGCTCCCGCATCTTTGGCGCGTAGCAGTGCACTTCACAGTGGCTGCAAAAGCTCTTGCTCTCCGTAAAGGGGCAGCGCTCAATACGGGTGTTTGCGTAGTCCATGAGTTTTCGACAATCCTCACATAGCAATCCCTCTGCGCTGCCGTGCTTCTTTTTACAGTAATACGCAATCATCTCCGCAATGAGCCGTTTCTCATCTTGCCGCTTCTTTTCCGGCGCTTCTCTCCCCATGTTCTGCTCCTCTCAAGCAAGCAAACTCCGATTGCCACTCTGAAGAAATCGCTTTTATAAACTTAAGTCCAGTATAGTTTAGTCAGCGTTAATATTTCAAGCGCCTCTACCCGGAGCGCGCCCCAAAAGACTCCCCTGCGCCCCTATCCGTCTGCCTTACTCTGTGTGAGACTGTAGTGCTGACAAAGCCCTCGCACTAAGCTATAATAAATTCGCACAATTCAGATCAATATTGTTTTTTCGGAGGACAAGGCCATGTACCAAGATGAGTTTTCGGCAATGACCAATGCGGCAGCTGCAAAAGTCGGCTTACTGAAGAAAAACCCCCTCGGGTATTTTCTCATGTCTATGCTGGCAGGCGCTTATATCGGCTTCGGTATTCTTTTGATTTTCACGGAGAGCGGCCTTTTGGCCGGGAACCCAGCGGCCAAGATTGTGATGGGCGCATCCTTCTGTGTCGCACTGAGCCTCGTGATCATTGCCGGCGCGGAACTCTTTACCGGCAACACCATGGTCATGACAGCCGGTGCCCTCGACGGCAAGATCAGTGCCGCCGAGCTTCTGAAGCTCTGGTGTGTCTGCTGGCTCGGCAATGTCGCGGGTTCCGTGCTGCTCTCCCTGCTCTTCTACGCGAGCGGCCTGCAGACCGGTGCGGTCGCGGAAGCCGTTGCAAAGGGCGCCTTTGCCAAGATGTCGGCCGGTTTTGTGCCGCTTGTATCGCGCGGCATCCTCTGCAACATTCTGGTCTGTCTTGCGGTCTGGTGCGGTTTCCGCGTCAAGAACGAGAGCGCCAAGATTCTCATGTGCTTCTGGTGTCTCTTCGCCTTCATCACGACCGGCTTTGAGCACAGCATTGCCAATATGACCCTGCTCACCTCGGCGCTTTTAGTCCCCGCCGGTCAGGCTGTGAGCGTAAACGGCTGGATTTTTAACCTCGCGGCGGTCACCCTCGGCAACATCATCGGCGGTGCGGTCTTTGTGGCGCTGCCCTATTACATCGCTTCGAGAAAGCGCTGAGCGCATTTCTCTGCCTGTTGACGCAAAAATCCCCGCAGCTGCCTGCCGGTCGCTGCGGGGATTTTGTTATCTGCGTTTTGTCATCTGACATTTGTTATCTGTTGTAAATGTAGAGCACCATCTCGCCGTTGGTCACAGCGCCGAGGTACAGCGTGCCGTCTTCCACTTGGAGAATGGTCCCGGAACCGTGGCTTCGGTTGCGTACATAGTACACGCCGTCCTTCGTATAGACCTCTCCATTATCACGCACAGCAGCCTTGCCCTCCACGCGGAAGGTCAGCGATTCTGGCACATCGTCCGCTCTCTGTGTCTTGAACCGGTATTGACTCTCGTCATCCGCCTGCGAAATCTCACAGACATAATGCCAGGTTCCGGCGATGGTCTCATTCCCGGCATCATCGAGCAGGCTGCCGTCGATGCCGAGCCGATAGCCGTCCGGCGTGGTCGTATTGCGGAGCATCTCCCCGGACGAATTCAGGTAATACCATTTGCCGTCAATCTGCCGCCAGCCGGTCGCCATGTACCCGTCCGCATCAAAGTAGTACCAGCTCCCCTGCATCTGTTCCCATTGGCCCGCGGCGTAGCGCCCGTCTGCGTACTGATACCACCAACCCCTGCCATCCCGCTGCCAGCCCGCAGCGAAGGTCGGAAGCGCCATTGCAGCGCTCAGCAGCATTGCCGCCAGTACCGTAGCCGGTTTTCTCTTCATCCCGATTCTCCTCCTGTTCACAGTTTTCTTCTCGCTGTCACCAATACACAGAATGAATCTCTTGAATCGAAATCTCGTTGCCATTTTTATAATACTATATTTTCAATATCTTTACAATACCCTTGTTTTTGTTCAATGCTTCCGTCCGGTTCTTCCGGGTACTGTGTTCTTTTTGAACGCATTCTAACGTTATAGGACAAAAAGAGTTGAAAAGTGCTTTACCCCCTTGATATACAAGGCCTTTCTCTGCTTATATCCTTCCCTGAAACAGTATGAAAGTTCAATCCCGACACGAGAGGATGCAATCACAAGGAAATGACACCAACTCTTTTTGTCCGCTTGGCCGCATTCTAACAGCGAAAACGCCGGTGTCCTTTCCGCTCGTTCGCGACAGGCATACCTCCGCCCATACAAACAAAAAAATAAGCCCCCGCAACGCTGATTCCTCGCGTTGCGGGAGCTCTGTTTTAGAGGTTGTTCTGCCGATTTCGGCGCGCTTCTCTTTTTAACTTCGCCTTCAGCGTGCGCCACATCTCAAAGACCGCCGTGATGACGGAGATGCCGGCCGCAATCGCAAACGCATACTGAACGGTTCTGGAACTGTAGTATCTGGCTGCATCGCTGTCCCCGTGCACAATGGCGCTCATCGTATAGTAAAGGCTGCTTCCCGGCACCAGGGGAATAATCCCCGAGATAAAGAAAATGGTCACCGGAGCCCGCTGCCACCGTGCCAGCAGTTCCGCATAGAGCGCGGTGAAGGCCGAGGCGAGAAAACTTGCCGGGAATACCGCGCCGATGAGCTTCATGAGCAGCAAATACACGCCCCACTCCAACGCACCGCCGAGCGCCGCGATGAAGAGATACTTTCGCTTCAACTGAAATAAAATCGCAAAGCTCCCCGCGCCCATGAAGGCCGCTAAGAGCTGAATGACTACCGTGCGCATTTCCTCGCTCATACGCTGCTCTCTCCTATTTTCATCGTTTTAGGTTCAGGAGAGCATGTTGATCAGCGCCAGGCTTGCCATGAAACCGCAGGCCAGCGCGACTGTCCAGAGCAGACTCTCAAGAAGGCGCATCATTCCCGCCATGGTATCGCCCGACAGGACATCGCGCACCGCATTGGTCATCGCAATTCCGGGCACAAAGAGCATGACTTCTCCGATTATGATGGCGTCCATGTGGAGGAAGGGCAGCGCCTGCACCGTTCCGCCGAGCAGACAACCGGTCAGGAAGGAACCCACAAAGTTGTCGATGACCGGTGTCGGCGTAATTTTCCCGAGGCGCTTTCGCATCGCCGAGACAATCAGCCCGAGGATGCTCGCCGCAATCACATCGGACGTCGTTCCCGCGAAGAAAGCCGTAAAACTGCCGACGCCGACTACATTGCCCGCGTAATAGAGGAAATCCGAGTGCGGCTCCGAGCGGATGGCGTCAAGCTGCTCCTTCAGATCTTCAATGGGCAAGGGTTGCCTGCAGCAACGACGGCTCAACGCATTCAAATCCTCAAGCAAGGTGAAGTCCGTCGAGCCACCGTTCCGTATACGCCTCGTCTGGGTGCGCTCCGTGCCGTCCGGAAAAATCATCGTGATGACGATGCTCGTGGTAATCACAAATACATTCATATGGGATGCGCCGTACGCCATCCCCATGCGGGTCAAAGTATCCTCGACGCGATTTACCTCCGCGCCGCTCGCCATCAAGAGTTCCCCGATGTCCAAGAGGCGGTGCAGAAGTGCGCTATGGCGCGCACTGTTGTCGTCTGTCCATTGCCCTCCGTTGACGAGAGGCGACGTTGTCAGTCCCATAAAATGTTCCCAGCCCTATTGATATTTAGTAGAGGCGAAGCTTTGCCGCGACGCGATATGCTGCCGGAAGCTGCATATCTGCGCTTGCCTCTCCGCCGATCTCCCAGCGAGCAGCCACCGGGTTGTAATTGGAGTAGACCAGCCAGAAGTTCGCCATGGTAGCGCCGAGGCTCAGCCGTCTGTCCTCTTCCGTGGTCTTCTCGTCAGCGCCGTCGAGCAGGTAGAGATCGCGTCCGGCCTGCAGGTAGCGATAGGCCTGACGATTGTGGAAGCTCGGCGCAAGGCTCGCCGCATAGAGCGCCTTGTCCAGCACCGGGTCAAACTGACCCTCGACAAAACTTGCCTCCTGTCCGAACTTCTCTTCAAAGAAGAGCGCCTGCTCGGAAATCTTCGGGGCAATGTGGCCCGCGCGCGTGTCCACCTTTACATTCGCGGGGGTATCAATATCCAGGCGCTTCTCCGCCCGCTCCGCTCTCGCATAGCCGACCGCGAGCAGGGCCGCCGCTTTCTTGTCGCTCTCAATGCCGAGCGCGCGCTTGGTCGCCGCCTCATCGGTCAGGGTGAGCCAGCAGGCGGAAATGCCGAGCTCCGTGAGCTTCAGCAGAAGTTGCTCGCTCACAAAACCTGCGTTTTCAAGCCAGCCTTCCTTTTCCTCCGAGAGTACCATGAGGTAGAGCGGCGCACCGAAGGCATTGCCGCCGTAACCCGCGATGCCCTCAAGTCCCGTGCCGATGCCGGCTGCGCAGTGCAACTCCAGACCGATTTCCGGTAAAATGCGGGCCGTCTCTCCGAAATAGCGCTCTACCTCCTGCAATGCAGCCGCCGGAACTTCCTTCTGCTCAAACGAGCGCAGCGACTGTCTCTCTTCCATCAGTGCTTCATAATTCATGGTAAACCTCCGTTGCCTTCCATTTTCTCTCATTATACACAGATTTGCGCCGCTTTGCAAAATGGCAAAACAAACTGTATTTCACTCTGTCTTTCTCAACATTTCGCTGAAAATGCAGGCTCTGCTTGATTTCACAGACAAAAGAGCCGACAATAGAATCGATACGTATGATGAATCGTCCATAGAAGGAGTTGTCATGAATACTACCATGTCCTATGAACACTTCATACAAGTCGCGGAGCTGAGAACCCAGGTCATGGAAGCTGCCGCGCGCTTTGATTTTCAGGAAACACCGAAAGCTCTGCTCTTTGCGGAGCGCTGTCACGCCGGACAGCGGCGCAAGGGACCGGCCAAGCTTCCCTACATTATCCACCCGCTGACGATGGCCTGCCATGCCTTGTCCTTGGGCCTCGCGGAAGATGAGCTGATTGCCACGACGCTGCTCCACGACACCTGTGAGGACTGTCATTTGCTGCCGGAAGAGCTTCCGGTCAATGCGAGCGTACAGGAGGCCGTGCGCCGTCTCACCTTCTTTCCGGAACCCGGGGTGCCGCACGCGCGCGCGCGGGACAGCTATTTTGCACGGATTCCCGGCAACCGCGTTGCGGTTCTGACAAAGTTACTGGATCGTTGCAACAATCTCTCCTACATGGCCTACGGCTTTTCGCGGGAAAAGCTGCTCGATTATATCGATGAGACCGAGCGCGCCGTGATTCCGCTGCTCGACTACGCCAAGCAGCACTTTCACCGCGATCGCGATGCGCTGTTCCTCTTAAATTATCAAATGTATTCTGTCATGAACTCGATTCGCGCTCTGCTCGAGCGGGATCTTTGAGTCCCAGAATGCGTAACAGAATACGAGAGAAAGGACAAAAAACGGGATGTGCGAAAGCACATCCCGTTCTTCTTATTTTGTTGTAATCATCTCGATACCGTGCAGCAAGGTATCTTTGTCAATGGCGCCGCGCGCCTGCGCGGTCATCATGCCGTTCGCATCGATAAAGTAGGTGCAGGGAATCGAAAACACACCGTAGGTTCTCGCCGCGTCCTGTGCCGTGTCGTAGAGAATCGGCAGGCTGTAGCCCTGTGCCGCGACAAAGTCCGAGGCACTCTTCACGGTCTCGCGGTTGCCGTCGGTCAGGTTGACCATGAGGAACTGGACCTCTGTGCCGCGCTCCTTGTAGACCTCATTGAACTCCGGCATCTCCGAGCGGCAGGGGCCACACCAGCTCGCCCAGAAGTTCAGGACAATCGGCTTGCCCTTGTACTCCGAGAGCTTGTGTACCGTGCCGTCAGCCTCCTGCACCGTAAAATCCGGTGCCGCCGTCAGCGCCTCGCTGCTCCCCTCCGCGGTGCTCTCCGCGCCCGCCTTGGAGGCAATGCTGTCCTGTCCCTCAGCCGCCGGGCTCTCGGCAGCCGCCGTACTCTTGGCCTCCGCCTGCAACTGGGAACCCGCCTGCTTTGCGGCGAGTTTCCGGTAAAGTGTGCCTGCGCCCACCAGAAGCACCAACAGCACCAGTGCCAGAATCCATGTTGTTTTTTTCTTCATGCAGTATTTCCTTACTATCCGTTCAGGGCGTGAGCAAAACCAACAGACGCCCCATGGTACCGGTCGCCATCAGGATGCCGACCAGGATCAGAAAGGCGCCGCTCACGCGGTTAATGATGCCGTAGTGCGATTTGATGATCGCAAAGCTCTCTTTCAGCCTGTCAATCAACGCCGCGCTGAGTAAAAACGGAACGCCGAGCCCCAGCGAATAGGCGAGTAACATGCGCACCCCCTCGCCCGCATGCCCGCTCTGCGAGGCAAGCGCGAGCGCCGAGCCGAGGAACACGCCGACACAGGGTGTCCAGCCGATTGAGAAGATTGCACCAAAGAGCATCGAAGAAAAGAAACCGAGCTCTGTAGTGCCGAGACTCCGCGCCCCGCCCCGGAACAGCTGAAAGCGGAGCACACCGAGAAAATTGAGTCCGAAGACAATCACGATCACACCCGAAATCAGATTGACCGCTGTCCTGTGTTGTCCGAGAAAGCCGCCGACCGTTCCCGCAAGCGCCCCCATCGCCATAAAGACGAGACTGAAGCCGAGCACAAAACCGGCCGCATTCCGAAGCGTCTTTCCGAGACTCCGCTCACCGCCGCCCGCGAAATAGCTCACATAGACCGGCAGAAGCGGCAGGAGGCAGGGGGAGATGAAGGTGATCATGCCCTCCAGGAATGAAATCAGATATTGCATCAGTCGAGCGCTTCATCGAAGACGCGCTTCACAGCGGCCTTGATTTCATCGTAACCCATGCCGATATGGGCCTCGAACTTCTTCACGCCGTCCAGATAGAGGGTCGGCACCGCATAGTAATCAAACTTCTCAATAAATTCCGGCTCTCTGGTCTCCTCGACCTCCCGGATGTGCAGGGCCTTATAAGCCGGATTTTCCTCCATCAGCTCCCGAATGCCCTTGTGCGCCTTCGCGCAGTACCCGCAGTCATCGCGGGTAAAAAGTAAAATTTCTTTTGCCATAGCTTCCTTTCCGTCAGGCGAGCAGCGGCTTCATCGCTGCCGCCAGCTTCTCCTTTTCCTTCTTGGCCTCGTCCATCCCCTTGCCCTTCGTCGTGAAGTAAGTCTTGATCTTCGGCTCAGTGCCGGACGGACGTACAATGACCATTTCGTCGTTCTCCAGCGCAAACAGGAGAATGTTGGCGCGCGGCAGACCCGTCGTCTCCGCCTGCTCAAAATCCGTGACTTTGGTGACCGCATAGCCTGCGAGTTCCTTCGGCGGATTCTTGCGAAGCGCCTCCATGATGCCGCTCATCTTCTCCATGCCGGAGAGACCCGGGAACTCAAAGCTGTCGACCGCGTTCAGATAGTGTCCGTAGGTCTCGTAAATCTCCTCGAGGCGCGCCTTGATCGAAGAGCCGATGCTCCGGTAGTAAGCCGCCATCTCACAGATCAGCATACTCGCGACGACAGCGTCCTTGTCGCGAACATAAGTGCCCGCGAGATAGCCGTAGCTCTCCTCGAAGCCGAAGATGAAGCGCTCCGCCTCATTCTTGCTCTCCAGTCTGTGAATCTGGTCGCCGATCCACTTAAAGCCCGTGAGCACGCTGCGAAGTTCCACGCCGTAGTGCTCTGCAACTCTGTCTGCGAGCTGGGTCGAAACAACGGACTTGACCGCAACCGGGCGCTCCGGCATGGTTCCGGCTTCTTTTCTGCCCGCCGCAATGTAATCGAGCAGCAATACGCCCATCTCATTGCCGCTCACGAGTTCGTACTCGCCGTCCGGCGTCCGCATCGCGATGCCGACGCGGTCCGCATCCGGATCCGTCGCGAGCATCAAATCCGCGCCGGTCTCCTTTGCGAGCGCAAGTCCCTTCTCGAGCGCCTCAAAAATCTCGGGGTTCGGATAGGGGCAGGTCGTGAAGTAGCCGTTCGGGTACTCCTGTTCTTTGACAATCGTCACATCCTCGACGCCGATATCTTTCAGGACGCGCGTCACCGGCACGAGACCGGTTCCGTTCAGCGGCGAGTAGACAAGCTTTAAGCCCGCTGTCTTGCAGATGCCCGGGCGAACCTGACGAGACTCGACCGCCGCATAGAAAGCCTCCTTGCAGTCGTCACCCACAAAGCGAATCAGCCCCTTCTCAACGCCCTCCGCAAAGCTCATGAACTTCGCGCCGCCGAGCACATCGGTCTTCTGAATCGCCGCGTAGACGACAGCGGCATCCTCATCCGTGACCTGGCAGCCGTCCGCACCGTAGGCCTTGTAGCCGTTGTACTTTGCCGGATTGTGGGAAGCCGTAATCATGATACCCGCGTTGCAGTTGTAGTAGCGCGTCGCAAACGAGAGCGCCGGAACCGGCATGAGTTCGTCGTAGAGGCGCACCTGAATGCCGTTTGCCGCGAGCACGGAAGCCGCGTCGCGCGCAAAATTCCAGCCCTTCAAGCGGCTGTCATAGCTGATGGCGACTGTCTGGCTGCCGCCCTTCGTCTTCACCCAGTCAGCAATGCCCTGCGTTGCCTGGCGCACCACCCAGATATTCATGCGGTTTGTCCCGACACCGAGCGTCCCGCGAAGTCCCGCCGTACCAAAGCTGAGGCTCGCGGCAAAGCGCTCGCGAATCGCATTCTCATCTCCCGCAATTTCCGTGAGTTCTCTCTTTAAGTCAAAATCAACCAGTTCTGCCTTGCACCAACGACTGTATTCGTCCCGATACATTCGGATACCCTGCCTTTCTCACCTTTTGCGCTGTCATTTTGAGCCGCCGTTTGAACGGCAGACTCTGTGTTAAGAATACTCGATTCCGCGTACTTCTGCAAGCTGTGCCTAATTTTGGACAAAAGCAAAAGACCTTACAGATTCGTCCCCTCTGTAAGATCTTTTCACGATCAAAAGTGCAAGGTCACATGGATGTGACTCCGTACGACCTATAGATGCAAGTCCCTCATATCTGTCATGGCAAGGTCTTTCGGATAGACAAAATCCAGTGACAACGATACAAAAAAGCCGGCGAACATTGCTGTTCACCGGCTTTTTACCTGGCAATTTTTACTTCAGGGTGACCTTTGCGCCGACTTCCTCGAGGGACTTCTTCAGAGCCTCAGCCTCTTCCTTGGAGATGCCGGTCTTCACCATCTTCGGTGCGCCGTCAACCAGCTCCTTTGCCTCCTTGAGGCCAAGGGCAGTTGCCTCACGGACAACCTTGATGACCTTAACCTTGTTTGCGCCGACCTCGGTGAGCTCGACATCAAACTCGGTCTTCTCCTCCTCAGCTGCTGCGCCGCCCGCTGCCGGACCTGCGACAACAACACCCGCTGCTGCGGAAACACCAAACTCCTCCTCGCAAGCCTTAACAAGCTCGTTCAGCTCGAGAACGGAGAGCTCCTTCAACGCGTCAATGAATTCCTGCGTGCTTAACTTTGCCATCTCTGTATCCTCCTATATCGTGGAATAAATGTTTGATAATGCTTCTGGAACCTGCGGCTTACTCCGCAGCCGGTGCAGCGTCCTTCTCTGCGATCTGCTTGATGACGCGTGCAAAGTTCGTGATCGGGCTCTGCATGCTGCCGAAGAGTCTGCCGAGCAGCTCCTCTCTCGACGGAACCGCTGCGATAGCAGCCATTCCCTTTGCGTCGTAAGCAGCGCCCTCGACGATACCGCCCTTGATCTCAAGCTTCGGTGCGGTCTTCGCAAACTTCGCGAGCACTCTGGCAGCAACCGTTGCGTCGTCCTTGCTGACTGCAAGCGCCGTCGGTCCTTCCAGATAAGCGTCGAACTTCTCGAAGTCCGTGCCCTTTGCGGCGATGCGGACCATCGTGTTCTTATAGACCTTATAGACTACGCCGGCTTCTCTCAGCTGCTTTCTGAGCTGGGTATCCTGCTCGACCGTGAGGCCGCGGTAGTCAACGACCACTGCAGAGCTTGCGCCGTCTAAGAGCGCAGCGATTTCCTTCACGACCGGCTGCTTCTGGTCGATCTTAGAATCTCTCATCTCGTTTCCTCCTTCTTCCGTACTTGCAAAACAAAAGAACCCGCCTGCCGCACGACAGACGAGTTCGTAATATTCACAGATGTGAACATCCTCCTCGGCGGACGAGAGTTCCTTACGCCATTGGCGTCCGCTGTCTTCGGCAAGAGTATTCTAGCTGTTAAAAGCTAACATAAAATCAGCTTTTTGTCAAGCTCTTAGTTTGCAATCTTCGCAGTGTTGAGCTTCACTCCCGGGCCCATGGTGCTCGTGAGTACAGCGCTCTTCATGTAAGCGCCCTTCAGGGACGACGGCTTCGCCTTGTTCAGCGCATCCAGCAACGCCTGAAGGTTCTCTCTCAGCTGCTCCTCGGTGAAGGAAGCCTTGCCGACCGGGCAGTGAATGATGTTGGTCTTGTCCAGACGGTACTCAACCTTACCTGCTTTGATATCGGCAATTGCCTTGGTCAGATCCATCGTGACCGTGCCGGACTTCGGGTTCGGCATGAGGCCCTTCGGGCCGAGCACCTTACCGAGACGACCGACAACGCCCATCATGTCCGGGGTAGCGACGACAACATCGAAATCAAGCCAGCCCTCGTTCTGAATCTTCGGGATCAGCTCCTGGCCGCCGACAAAATCAGCGCCCGCTGCCTTAGCCTCATCCTCCTTCGGTCCCTTTGCGAACACGAGGATGCGAACCGTCTTGCCGGTGCCGTGCGGGAGAACAACTGCGCCGCGGATCTGCTGATCTGCGTGACGGCCGTCCGCACCCGTGCGGACATGTAACTCGACCGTCTCATCGAACTTCGCATTGGCGGTCTTCTTGATCACGCCGACTGCATCTGCAACATCATAGTACTGGCTGCGGTCAACGAGCTTCGCTGCCTCTGTATATCTCTTTCCGTGCTTCATGGTCTCATCTCCTCCCCATTAGTCCTCGACAACAATACCCATCGAACGGGCTGTGCCGGCAATCATGCTCATAGCCGACTCAATGCTCGCTGCGTTGAGGTCGGGCATCTTCATCTCGGCGATCTTCTTCACTTCGTCCTTCGAGATGGTCGCGACTTTCTCCTTGTTCGGAACGCCGGAAGCCTTCTGCAGCTTGCAAGCCTTCTTCAGAAGCACTGCTGCCGGCGGGGTCTTGGTGATGAAGCTGAAGCTTCTGTCTGCGTAAACCGTAATGACAACGGGGATGATGAGATCGCCCTTGTCAGCGGTTCTCGCGTTGAACTGCTTCGTGAACTCGACAATGTTCACGCCGTGCTGGCCAAGAGCCGGACCTACGGGTGGAGCCGGGGTCGCCTTGCCTGCCGGAATCTGCAACTTGATGTAGCCAGTAACTTTCTTTGCCATAATGGCACCTCCTTGTGGTCATGACGGGGCTTATGCCCCTTCCACGCAACCTTCCCTTGCGGGAAAATTACAACTTCTTTACCTGGGTGAACTCGAACTCCACCGGCGTCTCTCTGCCGAACATATCGATGGGCAGCGTCACGGTTCTCTTCTTCTCGTTGATTGCCGCTACCTTGCCGACCGCGTCCTTCCAGGGGCCGCTGACAACGGTGACGGTATCGCCGGGCGCAAACTCCAAAACGACCTCGCGCACCGCCGCCTGCTCTCCGCCGCCAAAGCCGAGCTTCTGCATCTCCTCCTCGGAGAGCGGCACCGGTTTGGATCCCGGTCCCACAAAGCCCGTGACACCTCGCGTGTTGCGGACAACATACCAGGTCTCATCGTTCATAATCATGCGAATCAAAACATAGCCGGGGAACATCTTTCGCTCAATCGTCTTTTCGACATTGTTCCGGAGCTCCGTGACCGGCTGTGTCGGAACGGAAACTTCCAGGATCTGATCCTGTAACTTCCGGTTCTCCACAGACTTCTCGATGTCAACCTTCACCTTGTTCTCGTATCCCGAATAGGTATGCACAACATACCAACTTGCTTCAGCCATGCGCTCTCCCACTTCTCACTGAAATACGCGTGTCAGTCCCAACCGGAAAGCCCAGTCGAGTACGGCAATAATCGTGCCCAGCACGAGGGAGACTGCAACGACCGCAGCGGTCTGCTTTGCCAGCACTTCCTGTGTCGGCCAGACAATCTTTCGGAATTCGGCTTTCAGGCCATCCACAAATCCCTTTTTCTCGGAATTTGTCTTCTCATTCTCAGCCATCTTGCTTCCTTTCTCAAAGATTACTTTGTCTCTTTGTGCAATGTGTGCGTCTTGCAGAATCTGCAGTACTTCTTCACTTCCATACGATCCGGATGCGTCTTCTTATCCTTTGTCGTATTGTAGTTGCGCTGCTTGCAGTCTGTGCAGGCAAGAGTAATTCTCGTACGCATGGTCTCCACCTCCCATTTCAAATTTGCCGATTGAAGTCAAAAAAAAAAGACCTCTCATCTTCTATCGCAGAGTCACTATAGCGCATCCCGGGGGTGCTGTCAAGGCGCACCCCCGAAGAAACGCGCATTTTCTCTAGTCTTCCGGCACAATACAGAGGCAGACCGACATCACGGCTTCCGCGCCCGCCGCGCGGAGCACCCGGGCCGAGGCCTCAATCGTGCTCCCTGTCGTGAAGATATCGTCAACCAGAATCACGCGGCGCACACCGCGCGCCGAAATCAAGCTCTCGTCCGCGCGGAAAGCTTCTGCCAGATTCCGGATTCTTGCGTCCGGACCGAGGCTCTTCTGGGCCTCGGTCTTCTTGTGTCGCAGCAGAATATCCGTATAGAGCGGCAACCCGAGCTCTTTTGCGACTTCTCGCGCGAGTTCCTCCGCCTGGTTAAAGCCGCGACTTCTGCGTCTTTCCGGGTGTAACGGCACCGGGAGCAGGCAATCTGCCCGAAAGTTTCGCAGTTCCGCCGCAAACTTGAGCGCTAGCAGGCGTCCGAGCGGCGCAAGGTACTCTTTTTTATGGTGATACTTGACCGCCGCCATCGCGCGGCGCATACAGTCATCGTAAAAGAGCAGCGCGAGATTTTTTTCAAAGCTACGCTCCCTGGCCTCACAGGAATGACAGTATCGCGCCTGTTCGTCCGCGAGCGTGCGCCCGCATTTCAGGCAGCGCGGTTCCCGCACAAAATCAAGTTTCTTCACACAGGGCGGGCAGATGCGCTGTCCCTTCGGCAGAACAATTTCGCCACAGACCGGACAGCGCCGCGGAAAAACAGCGGAGAGCAGCGTCTCCGCAAAGCTCTCTCTGAAATTCTCACTCAAACTGCGCCTCCTGCTGCAGCAATTCCCGCAGCCTGTCCGCCAGGCCGGTATAGCGCCCGAGCTCCTTGGTATTCGCGACCATTTCATAGAAACAGGATGGTTCACCGATCAGAACCACGCACTTCTTGGCGCGCGTCACCGCCGTATAAATCAGATTGCGTGTCCGGAGCATCTTTGGGCCGCTCCAGACCGGAATCACGACAGCCGGGTACTCGCTGCCCTGCGACTTGTGAATCGTGACCGCATAGGCGAGCTCCAGCTCTTCAACATCCGCAAAGCCGTACTCGACCTCCCGTCCTTCGTCGAAGCGGACGGTCAGGGTTTCCGAGAAGCGGTTGATGTCGGAAAGAATCCCCACATCGCCGTTGTAGACGCCGCGCTGGTAATTGTTCTTGATCTGCATGAGTTTGTCGCCGACCCGGAACAGCGCATGGGGAAATTCCCGCTCCGCTTTTCCGTGCCCCGGCGGATTTAGCTTCGCCTGCAACACGGGGTTCAGCCCCGCGACGCCGAGCGCCCCGCGACGCACCGGTGTGAGCAACTGGATGCTCTTCGCATCCGCGCCGATATAGGCCGGCAGTTTCTCCGTGATGAGCCGCAGCATGGTCTGAATCACACCTTCCGCACTTCCTTGCCGGATAAACAGAAAGTCCTTGCTCCGCTTTCCGAGGTCTATGGGCTCCTCGTCCATCATCTTATGGGCATTCACCACAATATCGGATTCCGCGGCCTGGCGGTAAATCTGTGTGAGTTGCGCGACCGGCAGACACGCGGAGGCAATCAAATCGCGAAGCACATTGCCCGCGCCGACACTGGGCAGCTGATTGCTGTCGCCGACCAGAATCAGGTGGGCGCCGACCGGCACCGCAAGGAGCAGCGCATGGAAGAGCCGTAAATCCACCATACTCATCTCATCGATGATGATGCAGTCGGCCTCGAGCGGCTGCTCCCGGTTGCGGTCAAAGCGGACCGTGCTCCAGCTCTCCCGCCCGGCATCGCCCTCACCGTCGCCGGTCGGCGCGCCCGTGACTTCGAGCAGGCGGTGTATCGTCTTTGCCTCCCGCCCGGTCGCCTCTGTCATCCGCGCCGCTGCGCGCCCGGTCGGCGCCGCGAGCAGAATCTCCGCGCCCTCCGCCTCAAAACAGCGGATAATCGCATTGATCGTCGTCGTTTTGCCGGTGCCGGGACCGCCGGTGATGATGAGCAGGCCGGACTGCACGGCCGCGAGCACGGCGCGCCGCTGGGTCTCGTCGAGCACGAGTCCCGCCGTCTCCTCCTCGAGTAGTGCCAGCGCTTCGGCCGCGCGCGTACCGGGCCGCGCTTCCCGGAGGTCCAGTTCCTTCAGCATCGCGGCGACATGCAACTCCATGCGGTCGTAGTTTGCGAGATACACCCGGTTTTCTTCCGCATCGTTCGGGGCGCGCCGAAGAACCAGGCGCTTTTCCATCTGCAAATCCAGCAACAGCTGACGCAGGTTCTCCGGCTCCAGACGGAGCAGTGCCTTCAGGCGCTCCGTGAGCAGCGACTCGGGGAGATAACAGTGCCCCTCCTGAACGGCAAGGCGCAACACATAGAGCACCGCGCTCCGGATTCGGGTCTCCGCGTCCGCGCGGACGCCCATGCGCCGCGCAATCTCATCCGCGGTCTGAAAGCCCACGCCGCTCAAATCGTCCGCAATTCGATAGGGGTTTTCGCGAAGCAAGGTATAGACCTCGTCTCCGTAGCGCCGGTAAATCTTGACGGCGAGGTTCATCCGGATGCCGTAGCCGGAGAGAAAGAGCATCGCGCGGCGCAGTTCCCGCTTCTCTTCAATCTGCCCCGCGATTTCCATCGCAAGGCGCTCGCTGATGCCCTTCACCTCCGCCAGGCGCTCGGGCTCCTCCTCGAGAATGCGAAGCGTGTCGTTCTTAAACTTTTTGACGATGCGCTTCGCGAGCGCCTCGCCTACCCCTTTGACAGCGCCGGAGGACAGGTAGCGCTGCACACTCGCACTGTCCTCCGGCGTCTTGATTTCGTATGACTCGACCGCCAGCTGTTCGCCGTAAGTCGGATGAAGCTGAAAATGTCCCTCTGCGCTGATGTACTCTCCCTCCGATATCATCGGAAAGGTGCCGACCAGCACATAGTCCTCGCCGCCGCTCTCCACGCTGAGAATCGCATAGCCATTCTCCTCGTTCCGGTACTTGATTTTCTCAACAAAGCCGCTCAGCGAGTCCATCCGGTCAATACTCCTTCTTTGCGTCTGCGCTGTCGCCGTTCTGGAACTCGATGAACTTTCCGGTTCCGATCGCAACCGCCGTGAGCGGTGCCTCGGCAATCATGGTTGTGATGCCCGTCTTCTCCTGGCAGAGCTGATCGAGACCGTAAATCAGAGAGCCGCCGCCCGTAAAGACAATGCCGCGGTCGTAGATATCGGCTGCAAGCTCCGGCGGGGTGCGCTCCAGCACATTGTGCACGGCGTCGACAATCTGCATTGCCGGCTCCTGCAGTGCCTCCAGGGTCTCATCCGAAGTCACGACGATAGTCTTCGGCAGACCGGTGACCAGGTTGCGGCCGCGCACCTCCATGGTCAGCACCTCGGGGCGGCGGTAAGCCGCGCCGATCTGAATCTTGATGTCCTCACCGGTTCTCTCACCGATCAGAAGGTTATGCTTCTTTCGCATGTAGCGGACCACTGCCTCGTCAAAGTCATCGCCCGCGACCTTAATCGAAGTCGAGACGACGGGGCCGCCGAGGGAGATAACGGCGATGTCCGTGGTGCCGCCGCCGATATCGACAATCATGTTGCCGCAGGCCTTCGAGATATCAATGCCCGCGCCGATGGCTGCCGCGACCGGCTCCTCAATGATCGAGACCTCCTTCGCGCCCGCCTGGTAAGTCGCGTCCTCGACGGCCTTTCTCTCGACTTCGGTCGCACCGGACGGAATGCAGACCGCGATGCGCGGGCGGAGCAGCGTCTTCTTGCCGACCGCCTTATTGATGAAGTATTTGAGCATCTTCTCGGTCACGGTGTAATCCGAAATCACACCGTGGCGCAACGGACGAATCGCAATGATATTGCCGGGCGTGCGGCCGATCATGAGACGCGCCTCCTCGCCGATGGCGAGAATGCGGTTGGTGTCGCGGTCAATCGCGACGACGCTCGGCTCTTTTAAGACGACGCCCTTTCCCTTGATATAGACCAGGATACTCGCGGTACCCAGGTCGATGCCGATGTCATTTGAACTCATTCCAAACATATTAAACATGAAACCCCTCCGGACAGTATAAAAAGAGAGCCTGCGCCCTCACAACCTCTTGACAATGTTTGGAATTCATTATATCTAAAAGTATTGCGCAATAAAAGCCTTTTCCCAAGAAAGCGCATTTAAATTGTCTTAATGACTTCGACCGGCTTTATTCAGAAATTTTATGCTTTTTTTAGAGGGCCGCCACACTTTCGACACAGATCTCAGGTATCATATCCTTGTCATCAGAAATGATGACGGAAATGCCCTGGTTTCAGTTGGCTGAGACCGCAAAGCTTTTTCATACTCATACCGGGCGGCTTACCCCCGCCCGGCCCCCCTTACCAGCTCCTAATCTGAGATCCCCCTCTTAAGATTATTTGCATATTTTGTTTCACCAAAAAAAGCATCCGACTCGCAGCGGATGCTTTTTTATTACTCCGATTCCCTGTGGCGAAAGGCAATCGCTGCCTCGTCGAGGCACTGTTTTGTGCCGTCCGCGCCGTAGTACCAGAGCTCCTTTGTATCGCCGTACCCGGTGAGCAGAACCGCACTGCCGTCCTCCTCCGCCTCGTAATCACTGACGCCGTAGAAGAGCTCCTCTCCGCTGCTGTCCGCGCTGCCGTCCCACTTGACCAGGGTTCCGCCCTTGTCGTCGCCGTTCGGAAACACGTCTTTCAGATAAAAGAGCGCCTTACCCGTCTCGCTGATGCGCTCGTAACTCGCGACACGCTCGGCAAGCTGTTGTCCGTCGACCACCAGACTCGCATAGCTCTCATTCGGATGCTCCGCGCCCGCAAAAACATTGCCGCCCTGTGCGTTGGAAATACCGCTCACGCCGGAGAAGAGCGCCTCTTCCTTCTCAATTCCCTCTGCCGTGTAGGCCCGCGCAAAGACTGTGCCGCGCTGGGGATCCTGCTCGCCCTCTCCCCCCGGCTGGAACAGCACATAGTAGAACTTGTCTTCCCCCGCATCGAGCGCGAGGTCCAGAAGCCCCTGGTCAATGAGGTGCAGCCCGGTGTTCAGTGCCACGCTGTCCCGCAACAGATAAATCGAGAAGCCGCTCCCGCTGCCCTGCCAGGCGAGCGCACGGTCCGCCTGCACGCGGTCTGCGTAGACTGCGCTGAGCCGCGACACATTGTGCAGCAGAATCTGATTCTTTGTCCCGTCAAAATAGCAGAGCGTCTTGCCCTCTGCCGGCGTAATCTCGCTCATCGCCGTCTGCTGCTGCGCCGAAGCCGCGTCCGGCTCTTCCGCGACAGCCTCGCTCTCCCGTCGCGCCAGCTCTTCGCCGCGCTCCTTCACATCCGAAGCTGTTTTTTTCTGCTGCTGTTCGTCCGGAACACGGTGTTCGTCCCGCAGATAATAGGCGTGCCCCGTCTTCCGGATAAAGATGCTCTGATCCACATCGACGCTCACAACCTGCACAGGGTGCAGATCCGCGCTGTAGCAGAGAGAGCCGCTTGCATCGCTGCAGTAAAGCTGCCGCAAATCCGCACTTGCGAAGTTAATCTGCTGCATTCCGGAGGCCAGCTTTACTGTCGCACCGCGCTGTTCGCCGCTCTCCGTGAGTTGCAGGGCGTATAAATTGCCGTCTCCGGTCAGGTAGACCGCCGACTGTCTGTCCGCACTCACCCGGAAGTCCAGCACCAGGGAGGCAAGCACCTCTCCCTGCCAGCTCTTCTCTGTCCGGCGATACAGGCTGAGTGCCCCTGTCTTATCCTCTCCGAGCAGTGTGCCGCCCGCCGTCGGCTCGTATTTGACAATATCCGCCGCTACGGTCTCGACCGCACCGCCGAACTTCCGCGCGCAAAGTTCTCCCGCGAAAAAGCCGTAGCTTGTGTCCTCCCGGTAATTCCGGCAGAAATAGACTTGCTCCCGCGTCTCGTCAAAACGCACATCGTGCGTCGGATCGTGACGCCCCAGAAAACGCTGCACTGTATTGGTCTCGCCTGCGCTGTCAAAGCCTGCGATTTCCTGCGCACTCTCTCCCGGAAAGCAGGCGTAGAGCCCGCTCCGGTTGTACCAGATCAGCGGATCCGCCGCATGACTTGCCTGTGTTGTCCGCTCTGTCTTCCCACAGCCTCCCAGAGCTGTCGCCGTCAGGCAGAGGCCGAGCACCGCCGCCGCCAGCTTTCGCACTCTCATTTCACCGCTCCCCCGTTCTCTTTTTTCTGCGCTTCCAGCCATGCCGCCGCATGGGCGAAGAGGTATGCCTTTTCGTTGCGCGCCGGATCTTCGAGCACTGCATTGAGCAGCGCGCGCAGACAAGCGCCGAGCGCCGGTCCCTTCGGAATGCCGAGCGCGAGAAGCTCCGCGCCGCCGAGCGCGAGGCCGCGAATTTCCAGGCAGTCTCCCCGCTCCGCAATCTTCTGTTGCAGCGCGCGAAGCTTTGCAATCCGCTCTGTCCGCAGTTCAACGCTCCCCGGCGTCTCGCCGTTGCCGTAGCCCGCCTCTTTCAGGAGAAGCAGCTCGGTGAAAGCATCGTGCCCGATCTCCGAGAGGCAGCGCCGGACTTCCGTCTCACTCTCCGGCAACGGCTTGTGCAAGGCCGTCAGCAATAATACCGCCCGGTCTCTCGTCGCGCGGTCGCTCTTTAATTCGGTGAGCAGCTTGCCGAGGGCCTCCGGTGTGATCTGCTCACCGGCCGCCGCAAAACGCAGCGCCTTGCAGCGCGGAAGTCTTGCCGCCCGACTGTCGAGATGCACGCCCGGGAAATGCGCCGCCATCTCGGGCGCCAGCCCGGCCACATACAGGAGTTCCAGTTTTTCCGGGTGGTTCGAGAGCAGCAGTTTCGTGAGTTCCGCGAGAATCCGCTCCTTGCTGACCCGCGCCAAATTGGGAGAGAGCTCCGTGAGGGCTTTGAAACTCTCGGCCTCTATTTCAAAATTCAGCTGCGCCGCAAAACGCACCGCACGAAGCATGCGGAGTGCATCCTCCCGAAAGCGCGCATACGCATCCCCGACGCAGCGGATACAGCCGCGCGCGAGGTCTTCCTGGCCGCCGAAGAGATCCACGAGTTCTCCGCGCGCAGAGACCGCCATTGCGTTGATGGTGAAATCCCGGCGCTTTAAATCCTCCGCGAGCGAGGGCGTAAAGCGGATGCTGTCCGGGTGCCGCCCGTCCGAGTAGCTGCCGTCGATGCGGTAGGTCGTGACCTCATAGCCCTCTCCGCCGAGCAGCACCGTCACCGTGCCGTGCTGCAGTCCCGTGTCCACCGTGCGCGGAAACAGCGCCTTGACCGCTTCCGGCCGCGCATCGGTTGTGAGATCCCAGTCGTCCGGCTCTTTTCCCAGTATGCTGTCCCGCACACAGCCACCGACCGCATAGGCCTGAAAACCGGCCGTCTCCAATTTGTTCAAGATGTCTCTCACCGTCTCCGGCAAGCGCATGCGCATCACACTCCTCTCCGCAACGCCAAAAAGAGAGCTGTCGCGTTTGCCGCGGCAGCTCTCTGCGTTTTAGTATGCAACACCCCAGTAAACCATCTTCTTCGCAGGTTTTCCGCAGCAGACACAGCGGTCCGCGAGCTTTTCCTGGGCGAACGGAATGCAGCGGCTGGTTGCCCCCGTCTCCTCTTTGATTTTATCCTCACACGCCTGATCGCCGCACCACATCGCGCGAACAAAGCCCGGGCGGTTCTTCACGGTCTCCGCAAACGCTTCCATCGTGGTCACGTCGTAGGTATGCGTGTCGCGATGCTCCTTGGCTCTCTCGAACATGGCCTTCTGGATGGTCTCGAGCATGTCCGAAACCGTTGCCGCAATGCCTTCGAGCGAGGCCTCAGACTTCTCACCGTTATCGCGACGCACCAGCACGCAGCTGCCTGCCTCGATGTCCTTCGGGCCGAGTTCAATGCGAAGCGGCACGCCGCGCATCTCGCACTCGGCGAATTTAAAGCCCGGGCGACGATCCGTGTCGTCTAAGTTGACGCGAACCCCTGCCGCTCTGAGCTCTGCCGCGAGCGCCTCGGCGCGCTCCAGAACGCCTTCCTTGTGCATCGCGACCGGGACAATCGTGACCTGCACCGGCGCAATGTGCGGCGGCATCTTAAGACCGGAGTCATCGCCGTGCACCATGATGATTGCGCCGATCATACGGGTTGTCATGCCCCAGGATGTCTGGTGCATGTACTTGAGGCTATTGTCCTTGTCCTGGAACTGCATGCCGAAGGCGCGCGCAAACCCGTCGCCGAAGTTGTGGCTCGTGCCGCTCTGCAGCGCCTTGCCGTCGTGCATCAGGGACTCGATCGTATAAGTCGCGACCGCACCGGCAAACTTCTCCTTGTCGGTCTTCTGGCCGCGCACCACCGGAATTGCGAGTTCCTGCTCACAGAAATCCGCGTAGAGATTCAGCATCTGCTCGGTTCTCTCCTGTGCCTCCTCTTCGGTCGCGTGCACGGTGTGTCCCTCCTGCCAGAGGAATTCACGGGAGCGGAGGAAGGGACGGGTCGTCTTTTCCCAGCGCACCACCGAACACCACTGGTTCAGCACCTGCGGCAGATCGCGGTAGGAGTGCACATGTTTCGCATAGTAATCGCAGAACAAAGTCTCCGAGGTCGGGCGCACGCAGAGGCGCTCCTGCAGGGGCTCAAGGCCGCCCTGCGTGACCCAGGCGACTTCCGGCGCGAAGCCCTCGACATGATCTTTCTCCTTGTCGAGCAGACTCTCGGGAATAAAAAGCGGCATGTAGCAATTCTTTACGCCTGTCGCCTTGAAGCGCCGATCCAAAAGACTCTGGATGCGCTCCCAGATTGCATATCCGGCAGGCTGAATGACCATACAGCCTTTGACGCTCGTATAGTCGCAGAGCTCTGCCTTCCGCACAATATCGGTATACCACTGTGCGAAATCCTGTTCCATCGAAGTAATCTCTTTGACCGCTTTTTTCTCCTCTGCCATACTTTCCTCTCTCCCTCAGTTCCGTTCCTGCGCGGCTCTGTGCTTGGTGAGCGCGCGGTGAATGCGCTCGCTGGGCTGCAGGAGCTCACTCACGGACGTATCGTGATTCAGACTGTCAATCAAAAGTGCAATGTATTTGCTCATCTCGACGCTCACATAGTAGGGGCGGCTTAAGAGCTCCGGGCTCTGATAGACCAGATTGGTCGTGAAAATCTTATCAATCATGCCCTCTTCGTAGTAGCGGTCAAAGCGCGCGAGGCCGTTCGTAAAGAGACCGAAGGTCGCACAGACAAAGACCTTCCGCGCGCCGCGGCGCTTTAACTCCCTTGCGACTTCCTGCACGGTCTCGCCGGAGGAAATCATGTCGTCCACGACAATCACTTCTTTGCCGGTGACATCCGACCCGAGGAACTCGTGCGCAAGAACCGGGTTCCTGCCGCCGACCAGACGCGTGTAGTCGCGGCGCTTATAAAACATGCCGACATCAAGGCCCATCATGTTCGCAAAGTAAATCGCTCTGCCCATGCCGCCTGCGTCCGGGCTGATGATCATCATGTGCTCGGAATCCACCTTGAGTTCCGGCTCCGCCTGGAGGAGGGCCTTGATAAACTGGTAGATGGGCTGCACGGTCTCAAAGCCTTTCAGCGGAATCGCATTCTGCACGCGCGGCTCATGCGCGTCGAAAGTCAGAATGTTATCGACCCCCATGTTCACGAGCTCATGCAGCGCGAGCGAGCAGTCGAGCGACTCTCTGCCGTCCCGGTGCGACACACGGCTCTCGTAGAGGAAGGGCATGATCACATTGATGCGGCGCGCCTTTCCGGCCGCCGCCGAGATGATGCGCTTCAAATCCGCGAAATGGTCATCCGGCGACATATGATTGGTCATGCCGCAGAGCGAATAGGTCAGGCTGTGGTTGCAGACATCCACCATGAGGAAGAGATCCTTGCCGCGCACCGACTGTAAGAGCGTTCCCTTGCCCTCGCCCGTGCCGAAGCGGTTAATCTGGCTCCGGACAATGAAGGAGTCTTTCTCGTAGCCCATGAACGCAAGGGTGTCCTTGTGCTCGCTCTGCCGCGCATTCCGCCAGCGCACCAGATAGGCATCGACCTTTTTCCCGAGCTCCTCACAGCTCTTCAAGGGCACCAGCCCAAGCGGTCCCACCGGAATGGTCTCAATCTCTTTGTCTTCGTTCGACATCTGTTCTGCTCCTTTTTCTTCGATGATTCGGAAAACTATTGCTTGCGCTTCTTTGCGCGGATATCGCTTCCATAGAAGGGAAGTATATCATATTCGCCCAAAATGCGCGATGTGCTTCTCTCGGTATATTGCGCTTTCAGTTGCTTCGGGTCCAGATTGGTGGAGATCAGCGTGCCGCGCTTTGTGATGAGACGCTCATTTAAGAGCGTGAAAAACGCCGAGGCCGTAAAGGCATTGCCGAACTCTGTCCCGAGGTCGTCTATGATCAGGAAATCGCAACCGTAAATATATTCGCGGAATTCTCTCTCCTCCCGCGCCCTGATTTTTTCCTCGTCGCTCTCCGCGCGCTGTCGCCACTGGGTTGCGGCGAGCAGGGAAAAAAGCTCCTCCGCGCTGAGGTAGACGACGGTCTTGCCGCGCGACAAGAGTTCCCCGGCGATGCAGTGCGAGAGAAAGGTCTTGCCGAGCCCGGGTTTTCCGGTGAACAACAGATTGCCCTTTCTCTTGTCAAAATTCCTGAGATAGGCCTTGCACTGCGCGAGCACAAGCTGCTCCATGTAGGCGCGCTCGCTCATGTTGAGGCCCGGGACCTTCCGCTCGTCGCTGTAGTAGTCGAGCGAGAAATGTTTGAAATTCTCTTCGCGTATGCTCGCCGCAAGTCTGCCCTGACGGCTGAGCCGCGCAATCATCTTCTGCCGGAAGCAGCGGCATTTTTCGCCGTCCGCAAAACCGGTATCTTTGCAGTGCTCGCAGTGATAGGGCGGCGTGAGAAAATCGTCGGGATACCCGGCCGCGCAAAGCAGCTCGCTCTTTTGCTTTTCCAGTCCCTCGAGTTCCGCCTTCAGTCCCGTCAGCGCTTCCTTGTCTCCGCCGACGGCCGCGCGGTAGCGCGCCATGGCGCGGTCGGCAATTTTCTGCTCGAGCGCGTGGTAGCCGGGCAACACACGGTTCAGTTCTGCCTTCCGCGCCCGCAGCAGCTGCTGCCTCGCAGCCTGCAGCGCCTCGTATTCGCGCAAAATGGCATTGTACTCTGTATTGCTGAGTGCCACGCCCTACCTCCTCTCAGGACTCCTGCTCGAGCTTACGCTTGAGCTGCTGCAGCACGAGGTCGTTCGGATCTTCCTCCCGCTCCTCGAAATTATGAAAGCGCGTCCCGTTCTTTTTGGCGCCGCTCTCGGCGCCCTTCTTTCGGCCTGTCTCCTCCCGCTTCTTGTCCTCTTCCGCAATGTCCTGCATGCTGTGAACGCCCGCGCGATGCCATCTGGTCAGAATGCCGTCGGCATAGGGGAAGCTCGGCTTATTGACATGGCGAAGGGTCCGGCTGCAGGCCTCTACAACCAGTTCCTCGGAGAACGCATACTCCCGGTACCACTTCTCGATAAACTTCTGTTCCTCGACGCCGGGACCGCGGTCGCGAATGCCGAAGGCCTTTAAGACCGCATAGACCTCTTTGGTATAGCTCTGGCCGCGCTGCTCTGCCTCCTCCGGCGTCCGGATGCCTCTCTCGTACCAGTCGAGCGCAACTTTTTCAAAATAGCGGAGCGAACTCTTTTTCTTTTCCGCGCAGTACTCGCCGAGTTTAATCAGCAAATCCGCCGACATGCCGAGTGTCCCGTAGAGATAGGCGACAGTCTCGGTGTCCGTCTGCGAAAAGGTTCTGCCGAGATAGCGCTGCAGCGCATAACTTAAGCCCGCAAATTCGCTGTCATCCTGCAGACGCCGGAAATCCACGCCGGATTTGTCCGGCAGTTTGGCCGGCGGCAGAACGGGTTCCGCCGGTTCCGGCTCCCGGCTATCGGGCAGCGGTTCCGACTCCGGCCGCGTTTCGGGCAGCTCATACCCGCTCTCTGTCTCCCGGAGTCCGTCCTGTCCGATATCGCCCGCGATCAGACCTTCCCGCTGCCAGCGGAGCAGCGCGCGCTTCACATCGCCCTCCGTGAGTTCTAAGCTGTCCGCAATCCGGGCGTCTGTGACCTCCTCGCCCCGATGGCGCAGGAGATAGAGATAAACCTTGACATATGCGCCGTTTACCGATGGCATATAGCGGTCGATAAATTCGTTGGAGACGACCGTCACGCCGGGCGCGGCGTCGCCCTGAAAAATAATTTTCATCTCATCCTCCTTTTCTCACTGCTCATCTTAACATAAAGTATCCCCGAGAACTTCACATCTTTTTCCACAATTTATCCACAAGGCTGTGGAAAAGCCGGTGTGCAGTTTCGCACACCGGCTTTTCTCGCGCCTTTTCAGGTCTTATTTTTTCACATCGGCTGTTTTTGCCCGCTCTAAAAGTTCTTCGCCGACCCGGAAAATATCGCCGGCTCCCATCGTAATCACGAGGTCTCCGGGCTCTGTCACCCTGTCGAGATAATCCTCGATTTCACCGAAGCTGCCGAAATACCGCGCCTTGCCGGGCTGATCCGCATTGATGGCCTCTGCGACATCGCGCGAGCTGATCCCGAGGGTGTCGGTCTCCCGCGCCGCATAAATATCGGCGAGCAGCACATGATCCGCTCCCTCAAGCGCCTTGCCGAAATCCGGCAGAAGTGCCTTGGTTCTCGTATAGGTGTGCGGCTGAAAAACGCACCAGAGCGCCTTGTGCGGATAGTTCTTTGCGGCCTTTAAAGTCGCCGCAATTTCCTGCGGGTGATGCGCATAGTCATCCACGATGACAGCGCCCCGGTACTCCCCCTTTTTCTCAAAGCGTCGCTCCGTGCCGCGGTAAGCCTCGAGTCCCTCGCGCACGGTTTCCGCCGGAATGCCGAGCAGGCGGCAGGCCGCCAGGGCCGCGAGCGCATTGTAGACATTGTGCTCGCCCGGCACAGAGAGCTGAATACGCGGGAGTGCCTTGCCGCGCTCCGTCGGCGTAAAGGCCGCGTTGCCGCGTTCGTCAAAGCGGATATCCGTCGGATAATAGTCCGCCGCTTCGGTTCCCACCGTCACGACCTTGCCCTTGAAGTCCCCGACAATTTCCCGGTAATCCCGGATCCGATTGTCGATGACGAGGCTGCCGTTCTCCGGCATGCGCTGCACAAAGCGCCGGAACGAGCGGCGAATGTCGTCGATATCCTTGAAAAAGTCGAGGTGATCCGCCTCGATGTTCAGAATCACTTCGAGCGTCGGAAAAAAGGACAGGAAGCTGTTCGTATATTCGCAGGCCTCGAGCAAAAAGGTCTCGCTGCCGCCGACCCGGATATTGCCGCCGATTGCATCCAGATTTCCGCCGAGCGAAATGGTCGGATCCTTTTTTGCCGCGAGCAGAATGAGAGACAGCATCGAGGTTGTCGTGGTCTTTCCGTGCGTGCCGCTGACCGCGATGCTCTCCCCGTAGCAGCGCATCAGCTGCCCGAGGAGCTCCGCGCGGCTCAGCATCGGAATGCCCTGCCGCTTTGCCTCCCGAAACTCCGGATTATCCGGGTGAATGGCCGCCGTATAAATCACATAGTCAACCGGACTGCTGAGATTCTCCGCCCGCTGTCCGATATAAATCCGTATGCCCCGTGTTTTCAGATGTGCCGTGAACTCGCTCTCCTTCGCGTCGCTTCCGCTCACCGAGAATCCTTCTTTCTGAAGAATTTCCGCAAGACCGCTCATGCTGACGCCGCCGATCCCCATAAAATAGACGCGGCAGGGCTTTTTGAAATCAATACTGACTGTATCCATTCTGTCTCTCCTCAACCAATCCGATTCGTCAATCGCGCTCAGCCTATGCTGCCCTCCGGAAAGAGCTTGCTGCCGTAGCGCAGCAGCGCGAGGCGGAGCATATTCCCCAAAATTCCGACCGCAATGATTTCGCCGACACCGACTGTCAACACAAAGAACGGCAGGAAGCCCTCAATCCCATAGCCGTAGCGCAGCACGAAGGGAATGATCAGCGCGTTGCAGAGAATGGGCGGCAGAGCGGCGAGATAGCCTTTGTCGCGGAGCCGGTAAGTGCCGTAGGCACCGAGCAGCGTCGCAAGACTTCCGAAAATCACATCGAGCGCCGCTGCGCCGGACAGGAAGTTTGCGAGGAAGCAGCCCACAAAGAGCCCGGGCACGGCTGCGACCGTAAAGACGGGCAGGATGCAGAGCGCCTCCGAGACGCGAAACTGCACGGCGCCGAAGCTGATGGGCTTCGTGACATAGGTCAGCGCGGCGTAGACTGCGGCGAGCAGCGCGGCATTCACCAGCGCCCGCGTGTTGCCAAGGGATGTTTCTCTCATTTTTTGTTTCCTCCATAGTTTTGTTTTAGGTGAGGATGGTCTCGAACTCACCGGTGCAACATTATAGCACGGATTTCCCTCCTTTTCGCGCTTCTCCGGAAAACTGTGAGAGATCTTCGTCTTTCAGCGCGGCCTCCAGGAGTTCCGGCAGACGCTCCGGTGCGCAGGCAAAGCAGGGAATGCCGAGCGAGGCGATGTGCTTTGCGTTGTGCTCATCGTAATAGGGGGCGCCGCCGTCCGCAATCGCGAGCAGCACAATCACGCGGACACCGGCTTCCTTCATCGACGCAATGCGGCGCATCAGCGCAGCGCGGTTTCCGCCCTCCATGAGGTCGGTAATGAGAAAGAAGAGAGTCTTCTTCGGCTCCTCAATCAATGTCTCGCAGTACTTGACCGAGTTATTGATGTCGGTGCCGCCGCCGAGCTGAAAGCCGAACAGCAGCTCGACCGGGTCCTCAATCTTATCGCTTAGGTCGACAACCTCCGTCGTAAAAGCGACCACATGGGTCTTCACGGCGCGGAGCGAGGCGAGGATGCTGCTCATGACCGAAGCGTAGAGCACCGACTCTCCCATCGAGCCGCTCTGGTCGATGTCGAGGATGATGTGATACTTTGCGGCGTTGTTCTGCTGCTTCGCAAAGAAGTAGTACTTCTCGGGGAGGATGCGCTTTTTCGCCGCATCGTAGTTTTTGAGGCCGTGGCGTATGGTCTTCTTGAAATCAAGTCCCGAGGCCGAGGGAATCGGCGTGTGCTCTGTCCGCTTGCAGGCGGCCACAACCGCACGGCGCACATCTTCCGCGAGACGGCGCTGAATTTCCTCGACAATGCGCTGAATAAAGCGGCGCGCGCTCTCCTTACTCTGTTTCGGCACCTGATCCTTTAAGAGGAGCAACATGCTGCCGAGGTCCACGCTCGGCTCGGCGGCGTCGAGAAGCTCCGGCTCAAACAGAAGCTCTTTCATGCCGCAGCGCTCCACGGCATCGCCCTGCACCAGCTTAACCAAGTCCGGCGGGAACAGGCTTCTGATGTCGCCGAGCCAGCGGCTTATGGTGCTTGTCTCTCTTCCGCCCCGCATACCGCCGGAAGCATTGCCGTCTCCGTAAGAGAAATAGGCATTCGCATTGTAAATCGCATCGAGCGCGAGATCCATGAGCCTATCCTCATCGGAGAGAAGATTGTCCGTTCCGCTCCCGTACTGTTTCCAGCGCTCCTCGCTCTCTCTTCCGAGGAGCAGTCTCCACTTTCGAATTCGCGCTTCGTTTTCGTCCATGTCCTGCCTCCCTAGAAATCGTCAAAGTCAAAGGATTCGAGCGCCTGACTTTCCTCTTGGCTGAGCTCCGCGTTCAGAACTTCGCTGAGCTGTTCCTTCTGTAAGCCCCAGAATTCCGCCAGATTCTCGGCGACCATATCCTTTTCGCCCGCCGTGTAAGTCGCGAAGGCACGGCGCAGAAAGACCATGGCGCGCTGCCAGCAGTCCTCGGGAATCGCATCGATATAGCGGCTCAGACTCTCCCAGACCACGCGCCGCACAATCAGCGCATAGTGATTTCGGAGCGAAAGTCCCTCGAACCAGAGCGCGCCGAGTTCCGCCCGAAGTCCGATTGACATGCGGCGGCTGATTTCCCGGGAAAGTTCTTCCTCGCCGAGGTCGCCGAGATCGAGGCGTATCGCCGTTGCAAGCCCCGAGAGCTTGGCGTTTAAATCATCCCGGCGCGAAAGCTCCCGAATGGCCTGCTCCCACTTTTCGCTCGGCAAGTCCTTTTCCACACTGAAGATACTCTGGATATCCTCGATGCTCCTTGCGAGATGCCCCGCCGCCTCGTCGTCGCAGAAGCAGGCGTCCGTAAGGGTAAGACTCGCGCGGAGCAAAAGGCGCTCCAAGATGGGGCGGAGCACCGAGACATCCGACTGCCTCACATCCCCGAACTGCAACATGCGCGAAAGAATTTTGGCTGTCCGCGCAATCTCCTCGATGGAAATCTGATCGATGCTCGCGCTGTCAAGACGGCTGACCGCCGCCTGCAAAAGTTCCGGCATGCCGCAGAGAAAAGCGCTCTCGAGGAGCTCCGTAATCTCCGCAATCTGTTCTGCCGCCGCGAGCCTCTCCTGCAAATCAAAGCTCACGGCGTGCGCGATCGTGTCGCCTTTTAAGACGGCCTCGGCGAGCTGCATCTCCGCCTCCGGCGTCCTGCTTACTACCCAGTTTTCCTCCCAGCTCGCATCCTGCTGTCTGCTGCCTTGCAAAGCGGCAAAACCGATGCCGAGGAGGCGTAGGCGCTGCAAAAAGAAGGAGCGGCGCAGCTGTAAAAAGGCGCTCTTCTCGCTCTTTGCGCGGCGATTTTCGCGGAGATCCAAGCGGAGCTTTTCCGCGACCGGGCCGAAATTCAGCTTTAAGTCCGCACACTGATCCGCAAAATCCTGCTGAATCGAAGTGAGCAGCCCGCTCTTCGGCACCTCTCCGATTTTCGTGCCGATATCGGTGAGCGCGAGTCCCTCGGCAATCTCGCCGAAGCTCCCGTGCCCCATGCAGGTCACCGCGGCATCCTGCAGCTCTTCGTGCGTCGGATATACCCCCTCGCGCAGCCTTGTGAGGCTCTCGGCGAGTAAGGTCGCCTCCAGCACTTCCGCCGAAGAGACCAGACCGCCCCGCTCCCGGATGTGTACGGCCAGCGCGGACAGATAACGCGCCGCGTGGCTCTCGGGCTTTCCCGCCGCAAGCGCTTTCCAGAGCAGTTCATAGTAGGCGGGCACACGGTTGCCGGCCGCATAGCCCGAGCGGCTTGATAAGCGCCGGTACGAGTAGGGCATCAGTGTGAGCTGCGCCTTGCACTGCGGCAGCTTTTGAAGCGCTGCATCGTCGAGCAGCTCCCCCGCGGAAAGTGCCGGTGTGTGAAAGGCACCGGTCAGAACGACCAGGCGGTCCGCCGGAATCCCCGCTGCGATTTTTTCCGCAATCACGCGGCGCATATAGGCCTCCCGGACCGCATTGTGCGCCTGTTCGAAACGCTCACCGGGCATGGCGGCCCGCACTTCTTCGCCGAAAATCCGGGAGCGCTCGAGATAGTCTCCGAGCGTCGGGCTCTGCTCGAGATAGCGCTCCCAGAAGCCCTCCATGTCGTCGGGTTCCGCGGCGCTCTCTGTCTCTTTTTCCGCTGCCTCGTCCCGTTTCCGGTCGAGATAACGCTCCACGGCGCCCTGTAGACCCAGCATATAGGAAGAAGGCAGATCGCAAAAGGCGACCGGAATTCCGAGTTCCCGCGCGGCAAGCAGCGCCCGGTACTCGGGAGAATAGACCGCAAACGGGTAGAGGACACTCCGCACCGGCGCCTCCGTCGTATAGGCCATCACGGCAAACGGCGGCTTCAGCGCCGGGTCCGCAAGCCGGTCAATGAGGCTTTCAAAGTCCGCAGGCGCCTCAATCAGAACGCAGGCGGGCCGCCTCTCCCGGAGCAGTTCCCGGATAAAGCGGGCGCCGGTCGGCGAGTGGTGGCGTATGCCGACAAAGACCGGCGCTCTTTCCCCGCTCTCCATGCCGCCCCTCTCTTCGCTCACAGCGAGCGGCAGGCGTCATAGAGCTTTGCCCACTCGCTGCCGCGCCGCTTCATGATGTGCTCGAGATACTCTTCCCATATTTTCTGATCCTTCTCTTCGTCTTTGACAATCGCACCCTGCAGCGCTGCCGCGAGGTCACTGTCTTGCACTTCGCCGGTGCCGAAGCTTCCGGCCAGCGCCATACTGTTCACGAGGAGCGAAATCGCCTCCGCAGTCGAGAGTACATTTTGCGTTGTCTTGACTTTCTGGGCACCGTCGATGGTCTGTCCCGCACGAAGCTCGCGGAATACCGTGCAGACCTTGCGGACGGCGGCCTCGGCCGGCAGGACTGCCGGCAGACGGAGTTCCGCCGAGAGCTGACGCAGGCGCGTCTCCACAATTTCGACCTCCGCCTCGAGGTTCTTCGGGCTCGGCAGAATTACCATGTTAAAGCGGCGCTTCAGCGCGGCGGACATTTCGTTCACGCCCTTGTCGCGCGTATTCGCGGTCGCAATCAGCGAGAAGCCGCGCAGGGCAGCCTGCTCGCGATTCAATTCCGGAATCGAAATCCGCTTCTCCGAGAGCAGGGAAATGAGAGCGTCCTGCACCTCCGGCGCGCAGCGGGAAATCTCCTCAAAGCGCGCAATCTTGCCCTCTTCCATCGCGCGGAAAATGGGCGTCTTTACGAGTGCCCGCTCACTCGGACCCTCGGCAATTAAGAGCGCGTAGTTCCAGGAGTAGCGAATCTGCTCCTCGGTCGTACCGGCCGTGCCCTGCACGACACGCCCCGAATCCCCGTTGATGGCTGCCGTCAAATGCTCCGAGAGCCAGGACTTTGCGGTGCCGGGCTCGCCGATTAAGAGGAGCGAGCGGTCCGTGAGAAGCGTTGCGACCGCAATCTCGACAATGCGGCGGTCGCCGATATACTTCGGGCTGATGACCTTGTCCCCTGCCTTGCCGCCGAGAATATAGGTGAGCACCGAGCGCGGCGACATATGCCACCCCTCGGGGACTTCGTTCTGTTCTGCTGCCATAAGTGCGGCAATCTCATCCGCAAACAGGCTCTCGGCCGCGCGACGCTGTACTTCCTTCTGTTCCATCCTGTCTCCTTTTCTTACCAAGTGAGCGCTCTCGGGTCCGTACCGTCCTTCAGCGCCTGAATCGCCGCGTAGAGCCTCTGTGTCGCGTTTCCGTAGTTGTTGCTCCGCATGTTCACGCCCTTATAGACCCGCTCCAAAAGAGCAATGAGTTCATCCTTCGGGAGTCCGATTGAAAGCGCCTGCTCACTGAGTTCCGTGAGGTCGTAGTTATAGAAACCGCGTCTCTGCCAAGTCTTTATGCTGCCGTCAAAGATCTTCGAGAAGTCCGTCCAAGCGTAGGCTTTCAGCCGCTGAATATCTTCCTCCGTCGCAGGGCGGTTCTGTACGTTTTTGTACTCCCAGGCACTCCAGAGTTCCTTAGCGTTTGGAATATCCTCCCGGTAGAGCGCGCGAAGCCCCTTTTCGTACTCACTGTAGCGCTTCTGTTGCAATAAAAGCGGATACCAGCGCGGGTCCATATGTTCCCGGCCGTATGCGGGACGGAGGCAGAAACTCTCCGTCGCCTCTAAAATGCCGTCCTGCCTTTCCTGCCTCTCCTGATTTTCCGCCTGCGAGCCGAGCGCAGCCTTCACTTGGCCAAGGAGTCCCTGCCTCTCCGCAAACAGCCCCGAGAATATTTCATAGACCTCTGCCGGCGTCTTTTCCTCCAGGGCGAGAAAAAAGTCCAGCTTGGTCTGTTCCCGCGGCGGCAGATCGGGAAGCAGGGTATGAAGCGCCGCGCGGAAGTCCGCACTGAGCGGAGTCTTCCAGAGTCTCGAATTGAGATAGACGCGGCGCACATGCGACACAATCGCGCCGGTTCGCGTGAGCTGTCGAAGAAGCGCCGGGCTCTCCATGTCGATTGCCGCATACCAGAGTTCCTTCATCTTTTCCAGATAGGTCCGGTTTTCCCTCTCCTTCTCGGCATCCGGATACATCTTCTCCATCTCTGCCGCGACGAGATCCGCTGCGTACGGGAAGGGGCAGTGCGCAATCGCATCGAGATAGCGCGCGGGCTTTTTGAGGAAATTCTCTCTGACCACTTCCTCGGCCTCCGGATATTTTGCGAGCGCCGCAATCACCGCGGCATGCGCCTTGTTTTTTTCGGTCTTCTCGAGAGACAGGAGGGTTCCGTAAAATTCCGGATGCGCGCCGAGCGCCGCAATCGCTGTCTCCTTCAGCTCTCCCTGCGATCTCGCAATGACATCCGTATAGAAGGACTCGCTCTCCCCGCCGCTCAGCACATCGATCAGCGTAAAGTAGCGGCACTGCAATCTTTCTTTCTGCTCCGGTGCAAAGGCGTGTCGAAGCAGGGGCAACATGCTCTGCGGTCGCTCCTCCCGGATCCAAGTCTCGACCGCATCCGCAAACTCCGCATAGCGGTCGCCGAGCGCACGGAGAAAGAGCTCCTGGAGTCTCAGATCCTCGAGATAGGGGCGCTTGCTGTCTCTTGCGGCCTTCAGCACTTCCATGCGCCCCTTGCCGCTCTCGGTCAGAGCAAGGCGTAATCCCTCGAGACTGCGATAGCTCTCCTGCCGATAATAGATCTCCGGGATTGCCTCCTTTTGCACAGCTTCCTCTAAGGGAACTTCGTCCCCGCTTCCCGCAACCTTGCTCTGCGTGAGCAGGACTGCGTCCAACAGAGCCAGTAAGTCCAGAAGCTGCGTGCCTCTTTCCTCCGCAGGCAAAAGAAGCTGTTCTCCGCGGCGCGCGAGTTCTTCTAAGACCTTCGCCTCACTGCGGTGATTCCCGAGTTCCGCGAGAGCGCGCGAAAAGCGGGGATCCTCCGCAATGCGTTCGCTTCCCGTGAGGGCACACTGAAAAAGACTCTCTCTCATCGAAGTCAATATTTCCGCATTCATGCGTTTCCCTCCCCGCTCAAAGCATGAGGCGGATGATGCCCCGCCCGGTCACCAGACTCTGCGGCAAAAAGCAGAGTTCCCGCCGCACTTCATCCGCAAAGAAGAGCCCGAAGACCGCGCTCTTCCCGGTATCAAATTGCGAGAGCAGGCGAAGCGCTACCTCACTGCCGTTAGCATCTGTGATGCGAAGCTGACTTCCCGCCGCATCCCTTAAGTAGACTGCCTCATCTTTTACCTCTATCTCCGAAAGCTGCAGGAGCGCCGGCGCTTTGTCCTCCGCAAGCACCGACTGAAGCGCCTTGATCGCCTGCTTTTCCGCCTGCGCAATGGGAGCCGCAAAGCCGATGATGCGCGCAAAATCCGTCGCTTCCGGCTGCTCCGCCGTCGCATCCTCGAGTCGAATGCGCGCTGCCTCGCCCGGGAAGGCCGGGTAGTAAGGGAAGCACTCCGCGCGGAGTCTCCGATCGGAGCTGTCCTTCTCCGCAATGTAGTTTTTTGCGCTGAGCGGTCTAAAGTTCATCTCGCGGTAAAGCGTTCCGTCCGCAAGCGAAATCCAATGTCCCAGATCCAGAAACTCCCGCTTCGCCTCGTCGTAGCGCACTTCGAAGGCAAGCTGCATCAGTGCTGTCTCGGAGAGCATTAGCCCGAGCGCCTCCAATTCTTCCTTCTTCCGCACGCCGCCGAGCGCATCGTAGAGCGGATTTGCGTCCGGCGCAGTCGCCTCCAGTCTCTCTGTTAAGTAGGCGCTGCCGCGGCGCACTAGGGTGCGAAGCTTTTCGAGCTCCCGCACCGCCTCTCTTAAATAGCGCTCCTTTTCGCCCTGCTCCCGCATATGCGCCGCCGCACCGAGTGCAAGGCTGAAGCGGCGAAAGAGCTGTTGCGGCCCGGAGAGATAGTTGTCACCGAGTCGCTTTACAAGGAGCGCATCCTCTTCCTTCGTATCCGTAAGACTCGAGAGTAAGCCGAGCTTCATGCGCCTGTTTAACGCCTCGTCAAGGAGAAGAAGGCCCTCAAGCTGTTTTTCCGTCTTCTTTCGGAAGGCAGTCTGTCCGCTCACACTCTTTTTCTTTGCCTGCGGCTTTCCCTCGGCAAGCTCGGCCTTTTCTTCGCTCTTTTTCTCATCCCGCTTTTTGAGCTTTTCCTGCTTCTTTACGATATCCTCGGGGATTTCTGTCTCTGCAAAGTCCTTGCCCGCGGCAATTTCAAAGAGGAGGGCAATCCCGTGCTTGCAGGGAAACTGACGGCTCGGGCAGCTGCAGCGTATCACCGGCGCCTTGCCCTCTTCAAAGCAGGCGGAAACCTGATAGAGGCTCTTTCCGGAGCCCTTACAGCTGCCTGCGTAGTAACTCTCGTCCTTGGAACAAACCCGCTCCGTAAAGGCACCGCTGTCCGAAATTTTCTTTCCGTTTCGAAAAGCGCTGTCATTGGGGGCAAGCGGACGTATTTCCTGTTCGCTGAGTATTCTCATTCCTCTCCTCCTGCGCTGTGATTGTTAGCTATCCCTTCATTATCCCAAAAAAATACAGCTACCGCAACACGCCGTAGCTGTATTCTAAAACTCACTTTTTTGTTTTCTTCCGCACCGAATAGCCGTAAGTACCGAGCAGCGTGCCGAGTGCATAGTACTCCCCGTGGGAATACGCGACCAGCTTGGCCTTTTCGAGACAGAACTTTCCCTTCTCGTCCATCAGGCTCTTGTCCACATCGACCGCAAGCACTTCCGCGAGAAAGAGGTCGTGGGTCCCCAGCGGGATACGCTCTGTCACGCGGCACTCGAGATTCACAGGACTCTCCTTGACGAGCGGTGCCTTGATTTTAGATGCCTTCTCCTCGGTCAGTCCGAGAAGCTCCCACTTATTGCAATCGCGCCCCGAGCGCACGCCTGCCTCATCGGCCTTTCGGACCAGCGCCTCTGTCGTCAGATTGATTGCGAACTCGCCGCTCTCCACCAGAAGACGGTGGGAGTGACGCTCCGGACGAACGGAGATCGACACCATCGGCGGATCGGAGCACACGGTCCCCGCCCACGCGACGGTGATCAGATTGCTGCTTCCGTCGTTGCCGCGGCAGCTCACCATGACTGCCGGCACCGGATACAGCATGTTTCCGCCGCGCCACACTTCCTTTGCCATCGTTTCTCCTCTTTCTTCTCCACTGTTTTTTCGGTTCCGGCGGCGCGGGCGAATCGCCGCCCTCGCCGATTGCCCGTGCAATGGCCTCGACCACTTTCCGCGTGCTGAGTCCGTTCTCATCGATCACAAGATCGGCATACTTCTCATAGAGCACCGTGCGCTCCCGGTAGAGATCCCGGAGTGTCTGTCCCTCTTTGATGCTGACGCCGCGCGCAGTCAGATCTCCGAGCCGCCGCTGAATGGCGGGGTAGGAGAGCTTCAGATAAATGACTTTTCCGAGCGCCTTGAGTCTGGCCATCGCCTTCTCGCCGTATATCACCGAGCCGCCTGGCGCAATCACGGCATTTTCCGTCTCGAGCGCCGCCAGGGTCTCATCTTCCAACGCGCGAAACCCGTCGTCCCCGCGCTCGGCAATCAGATCCTTTAAGAGCTTTCCGCTCTGCTCCTGAATCAGAAGGTCGCCGTCTATAAAACGGCGACCTGTCTTTTTTGCAAGCACAACGCCGACGGAGCTCTTGCCGGAAGCCGGCATCCCGATCAGCGTGAGGCAATTCTTAGTCATAGAGCTTCTCCGGATACCGGCCGCTCTCAATCAGCGCGCGAATCGCCGCGACGACCGTCGGCTTGTCCTCCTGATAGGTCACGCCGAACCATTTGTCGTGGGTCGGCAGCACTTTGACACTGCCTCTGCCGCTCTGGATGCAGCTGTCCACGATGCTCGGCAGGAGGTATTCGCTCTTTTGCTCCGTGCCGTGCGCCTGCAAAAAGGCCGGGAAGCCCTCGGCGAGGACGTCGAGAAACTGCGGCGGCAGGCCCCACATATTCATCGAGACGTACTGCTCGGGCGTCAGAGAGACCGGATTGCCCGCGCCGTCCTTGGCCTGCAGACCCTCCTCCGTCATACGGATCTCAAAGGTTTCGCGGACACTCTTCAGCATATGTCTCTCATCGACTTCGCAGACACCGCGCGTCACTGTGCCGTTGTCCGAGAGCGTGTTCTTCAGAATGAAGCCCGCCATGCACATGTCGAGATGCCCGCCGCCCTGCAGCATCTCTTCCGTCATGTACTTGTGGACCGCGCGGAAGCCCTCCGGACCGTAGTAATCGTCCGCGTTGATGACCACGAACGGCTCATTGACCTTGCCGCGCACCGATAATAACGCCTGACCGGTGCCCCAGGGCTTCTTTCTGCCCTCCGGCACGGAGAAGCCCGCCGGCAGATCGTCGATCTCCTGGAACGCATAGTCGGTCTCGATGACCTTTGAGATGCGGTCGCCGATGATGCTCTTAAAGTCCTGCTCGAGGTCCTTGCGGATGATGAACACAACCTTGTCAAAGCCCGCGCGCTTCGCATCATAGATCGCATAGTCCATGATAATCTCGCCGTTCGGTCCCATCGGCGTGAGCTGCTTGATGCCGCCGCCGAAGCGGGAGCCGATGCCTGCCGCGAGCACCACCAGTGTCGTTTTCATATGCATTTCCTCCTGTGATCGCCTGCTTTCCTTTCAAAGCGTGCGCAATATACTTCCATGATACGCGATTTTACGATATTTCGCGACTATTTTCTTAAAAGGAACTAATTGCATCGTCGCTGTGATCCTCGGCAATCGAGCGGATTTCGACCTCATAGCCGCCCTGCGGCAGGCTGACTTGCACGCGGTCGCCGACCTTGTGTCCGAGCAGCGCCTTGCCGAGCGGCGACTCGATCGAGATGCGCCCCTCCGTCGTCTCGCTGCGAATCGAAGTCACGACCTTGTAACGCTCACTCTCGTCCTCATCGACAAAATAGACTTCCACCATCTTATTGAGCCCGACTTCATCGGCCGCGGCGCGATCCTCAATGATGGTCGCAAACTTCAGCATACGCTCCAGATAGCCGATGCGGCTCTCATTCCGGTTCTTTTCCCGCTTTGCGGCGTAATACTCAAAGTTTTCGGAGAGATCGCCCTGCGCCCTCGCCTCCTTGACTGCCTGAATCAGTTCGGGGCGCAGCACAAGCTTGCGGTGCTCAATCTCCTCTTCTATCTTTTTGACATCCGCCTTTGTCAGTTTTTCTCCCATCGCTTCCTCCCCGGGCAAACAGCCCGCCGCACAGGAAAAGGGAAGTCTTCCCTGCCGTTCGGAAGACTTCCCCGCACGTTCCGGTGCTGTCTTATTTTGTAAAATACTGCGTAACGCCGTCCGCAAGCCCCTCGGCGAGCTTTCGGAGTGTCGCCTCGCTGTGATCCGAGACTTTATCGCCGAGCTCAATGTCCACGCTCGGCACCGTCGAATACGAGGTCTGCGTGAGATCCACATCCATCGAGCCGCTGCCGAAAATTTTGACGCCCTTGCCGCGGAGACCGCCGATCAGCGCCTCGCCGAAGGCCTCGCTCTTTTGCCAGGTCGAGGAGACCGGATCCATCTTCTTCATGCCGTCCGGCACGCTCATGAAATACGCGCCCTTATCGGAAGAGGTGCTGTCCCAGTGAACCGCAATGTGGCAGGCCGCATAGTTGTTCGCGAGCACCGTGCGGGCAATGTTGTCGAGCTGCACATCGCTGCCCTCGCGTATCATGAGGACACTGAAGCCCCGCTTTAAGAGCACATCGCGGAGAATCTGTGCCTCCTGCAAAGTGACCCGGCTCTCCGGCGTGCCGTCCTGAAACGTCATGCCCGAGGAGACCGCCATGGACTCCACCGCTCCGCGCTGGTTCGTGCCGCCCGTGACCTTCGGGCTGCCGTCCGGGTGCGAGAGCGTCTTCACGCGCTCACCGCCGCTCGTGCCATGCCCCGCATTCACGCAGATTACCTTATCACCGTAGGCTCCCTTGGTATTCTTATAGAGCTTTGCGGTCCCCGTCTTAATCTTCGAGGACGAGGCAAAGCGCAGGTTGTCGCTGAGCGAAATGTCGCTGACCGTGACACCTTCCGGGACAGAGACCGGCGTACTCGCCGCTGCCGTTGCCGTGCTCGCCGCCGCGCTGTTTCCGCTGCTCAAGTAACGGCTCGCGACATAGTAATTCTTGCCGCCGAGCGAAATGCGCGCCCACTCTCCGGAAAGTCCGTTCACCTGTACCGCCGTGCCGTGCGTCAGGCTCCGCACCCGGCTCGCGCCGGCCGAAGGCTCTGTCCGCACATTCAGGCTGCTCGCGCTGACATACATCTGCTGATTGACCGATTGAAACGAAGCTGCCGCTGCGCCGAACGAAAGTGCCGCACAGAGCGAGACTGTCACTGCCGCTGTCAGATATGCTTTTCTCATCTTTTCTCCTCTCACTCGCGCCCCACACGCGTTTCTATCTATCTTAAAGTTACTTGCGGTGCGCCGCAAGCGACAATACTCTTAAGAAAAAGAGACGGCTTTCGCCGTCTCTCGTAAGTTTGACTCACGGTAAAACTACGGTAGCGGTCGCCGGGAGCTCCTTGGTCGAAGCCTTGAACTCTCCTTTTGCCGCCGCGCCGCTCTCGCTGAACGCACCGTAGACCTGCTCGAACTGACCCTCCGGGGCCTGCGCGATGTACATACCGCCCTTTGCGTACTGGCGGAGTACCGCTTTCATCGCCTCCGGCTGAATGGCCACACAGCCCGCCGTGCTCGGTTTGTCGTTGCTCGTGCAGTGCAAAAAGAGCGCGGAGCCCGTGCCGGGCTGGCGATTGTCCTTGTTAAAGCCGGTGTTCAGCGCATAGGCGTAGATGTTCTTTGCCCAGTCCTCCCAGAGCTTTTCCCCCTTCTGCTCGGCCGCCTTGGCCGCGCTCTCGAGGCGATTAGTGCGGTCGGACCAGTACTGGCGCTTTGCCTCCGCCTGAATGTGCGTGTAATCGGACGGGAAACCCTCCTCGGCCGCATTTCGTCCGAAGGGCGTATCGGTCTTCCAGAGTCCGATCGGGGTCGTACCGTCGCCGGTTTTCCGCTCTGCGGACATACCGCCGTAGCCGTAGACTCCCGCGGACTGAATCTTTGCCTGCCACTGCCCCGCCTCATCTTTGACAAAGACCGTGACGCGCGCCTTATTCCAGCGCGACTCATCGCTCACCTTGGTCTCGCGATAGGTGTCCTTGCCGCCCTTGACCGCAAAGCCCTCGACGACAATCAGGGACTTGGCATCCGCCGGGAGTGTGAACCGGGACACATCATAGCTCAGCGCCGTCACATCAATCTTCTTCTGATCGGATGCCGCCGCCGTGTTATCCGCTGCCGCCGCGGTCGTCGCCGTGCTGTCCTTCGGCTTCGACGGCGCCAGGAGTGCCTGCGTTGCGCTGCCGTTTTTCTGCGCGGCTTTGCTGCTGCCCTGATTCAGCGCAGGCACGGTGCTCTCCTGCGCGGTCTTCGCCTTGCTCGCCTCTGTGGCTTTCGCTGCGCTATTTTGCAAAGCCGCTGTCGTTTCCTGCGGCTTTGCCTCCGCCTTAATTTCATTCTTCTCGGTCTTTGCCTCGCGCGGCGCATAGACTTCATCGATCGGCTTTTCCACCCGACCGCGCCGCGCTGCGGTATCGCTCTCAGTCTGCTTGACCTCCCCGGCCTTCACGATTTTTCCGATTGCCGCATAACTCGTCACATTTCCGAGCAAAACACTGCCACAGAGCAGTGTTGCCGCTGCCGTTGCCTGCAAGTGTCTCAGTTTCATGATGGTTTACTCCTTTCGCAATTCAGTCTGCCTACCGCGCCATGCTTACCTGCGCCTTGTGGCCAGCCAGTAAATCAGGACCAGATCCAGAACCGCTATGATTGCCCGCGGCGGGACAGCCGGGATATCGTTTGCAATCCGAGCGCTGACACAAAGCATTGCGAGACCGAACAGAGCCGGTAACTGCTGCCGAAATCGCCTGTCCCGTGCGGCACTGCGCTTCTCCGTCTCTTCCTCACCCGGCAGTTTCGGCCACTCCGGTAATTTCGGTTCTTCTTTTCCCAAGCTTCTCACCTCCGCGACCTTGCTTCTATGAAAAAATCCCCGCAACCCGTCGTCAAGGGAGTGACGGCAGATTGCGGGGAGAAGCGAGAGCGATAGACGGGACTCGAACCCGCGGTCTCGACCTTGGCAAGGTCGCGCGTTACCAACTACGCCACTATCGCGTCTGTCCATATCTCGGACATTCAGAGTATAGCATAGCCTCTCTCGCACGGCAAGTCTTTTTTATGACGGTGCCGTGCCGAGATAAATCCCCGCCGAATTTTTGGTCACATAGACCAGAATCATACCGTCCTCGAGGACATAGCGGACATGCCCCACATTGTAGCCGTTTTCATAGGTTAACATAACGCGCTTCACGCTCTGCGGAATCGAATCCGCCAGTTTCCAGTAGGGGAGTCGGAGCAATTTTTCCTCGGCGCCCGTGTAGACAAAAATCAGTGCCTGCTCCCGCCCGTAGACTCTGCCGTAGCAGACCAGATCCTGCTCCATGAGGAGCGGAATCAGAGAACCGCGGCGAAGTGCCGCCGAGTTGCGGTGCAGCTTGCTGAGGTAGCGGTGATATTCGAGGAGCTCCAGATTCTCGTGCCCCCAGGGATAACTCCGCCGACTGTCCGGGTCCGTAAAGCCGCAGACACCGACTTCATCACCGTAGTACATGGTCGGCGCACCGGGCCAGGTAAAGAGCATCAGTGCCGCCTGCCGCATCACAGAGAGCTGCACGCCCTCTTCCGCCGCCGCCGAACCGAGTTCCGCGAGTCTCCCGACTTTGCCGTTGGTCCGCGTCAAAAAGCGCGAGTGGTCGTGGTTCGAGAGCTGGTTCATTGCCGTGTGGAGCGAGGGCTCCGGCAGTTTTGCCATTGCAAGGCTCATCTTGTCCCAGAAGTACGCGCCGTTGCCGCGAAGCCCGGGATCCCTGCTGTCCGAATGCTTCTCCATGCCGGTCAGAAACCAGCTGACCGGCTCCATAAAGCCGTCGTAATTCATCACGGAGTCCCACTCCCTGCCGTTTAGCCAGGACGCCGGACTTCCGTAGTGCTCCGCCAGAATCAGCGCATCCTCTCGCACGGCCTTGATGCGGCTGCGGAAGCGCTGCCAGAAACTGTGATTATAGTCCGGCGAGTGCCCGAGATCGGCGGCGACATCGAGGCGCCAGCCGTCCGCCTGATAGGGCGGCTTTAACCACTTTTCGCCGACTTCCAAAATCTGTTCCGCGAGTTCGGGGCTCGCCTCGTAGTTTAACTTGGGCAAGGTGTCATTGTCCCACCAGCCGTCATAGCTCTTGTTGTCCGGCCAGGCCTCCGGGCGGTTGTCGGCAAAGACAAAATACTTGCGATACGGGCTGTCGGGCGTCAGATACGCGCCCGGCGCATAGCCGCCCTCGCGCGCATAAATTTTTTCGCGGTCCAGCCACTTATGGAAGGAACCGCAGTGGTTAAAGACGCCGTCCAGGAGAATGCGGAACCCGAAGCGGTGAGCCTCCTCGGTAAATGCCGCAAAAAAGCGGTCGGACGCCTCGAGATTCTTCGGATCCGCGCTCCGCTTCTGGTAGCGCGTCGCATTGAGGTTATCACCCGCCTCCGCCGGAAGCAGCTCTCCGCCGTCCTCCGCAATCACCGTGAGATGCGGATCGATGTGCTCATAATCCTGGGTGTCGTATTTGTGATTGGACGGCGACACAAAGAGCGGATTGAAATAGATGACTTCGACGCCGAGGTTTTTTAAATAGGCGAACTTTTCGCGCACGCCCGAGAGATCGCCCCCGTAAAAATAGCCGACATCGAAGGCCGAGGGCTTTTCATCCCAGTTCTCGATGTGCTGCACCGGGAGCCCAATGTAGAGATACTCGTCCGTATCCACATCGTTTGCGGAATTGCCGTCCCGGAAACGATCCACAAAAATCTGGTACATCACGGCGCCCTTGGCCCAGTCCGGCGTCCGAAACCCCGGAATGTGCTGGAAGCAGAGTTCGGGGCGCGCCGTTTTACTGCTTCCCCGCCTGTCGTAGTAGAGCTTTTCTCCGCTCTCTCCGTCCTCAATCAAAAAGAGCCAGGAGACCGGACTCTCTGTCACAAACGTACAGGCGTATTCGCGAAAGCGGCTGCCGCCGCTGACCGGCGAGAGCGAAACCGTCTCTTCTCTCTCCTGTAACAGCAAACTCACGCGAAGCTTGTCGGCGAGTGCCGCGCGAAACCGCACCCGCAGGGTACAGCAGCTCCCCTGTATCCACTCCGTGACGTAATGTTCATTTGTGTCGCTGAAAAATGCGTTTCTATCCATGCCCTATGCCAACTTCCTTCTGTTTTTCCGAGCAGTCGCGCGGCGCATATTCCAAGCTGTCCCGATGCAATGTCCCCTGTTGTCGCTTGCTTCGCGGTAACACTCGTCTGTGATGCGTTTTTCTTTCCTGTCACGAAAGAGCTCTGATCTCCTCGCTGTCTTCTGCTTTGCCCTGTAACACCTCTCTGCGGAAATTGCCCCGCCTTTGTCCCGGACTGTCCCTGTCCGGCGTACGGTACTTCTCTTATGCTTTTTCGTCTTCGAACTCGACGACGCCGATGTACGGATAATTCCGGTATTTCTGATCGTAGTCGAGGCCGTAGCCGACCACGAAGCGGTCCGGAATCGTGAAGCAGACATAGTCCACTGTGACCTGCTTCTTCACGCGGCGCTCCGGCTTGTCGAGCAGGGTGCAGAGGTGAATGTCCTTCGGCCCTCTCTTTTCCAGCACCTCGATGAGGTAGGCGAGCGTGCGGCCGGTGTCGATGATGTCCTCGACAATCAGGACGTGCTTGTTCTCGAGCGACTCGTCGAGATCCTTGACAATCCGCACCACGCCGCTCGACTCCGTGCCGTTGTAGCTCGAGACCGACATAAAATCAAACGAGACCGGCATCGTGAGCCGCTTCGCGAGCTCGCACATGAACATCGCGCCGCCCTTCAGAATGCAGATGAGGTGCAGCGGCGTGTCGCCGTAATCGCGGTTAATCTGATCCGCAACCTCCTGAATTCTTTGGTTGACCTCTTCCTCCCGAAACATTATCTTCACATGTTCTCCCATGTTTCTTCCCCTTCGTATCGCAATTCCAAGATTGTTGTTGTCGTCTCGTCCACCTGATACAGAGCACTCCGCCGAAGGCCGATTGCCCAGATAATCTCCCCCTTTGCCGTGAGCAGCGGGAGCCGTTCCCGCAATTCTACCGGCACGTTCTTCTCTGTCATAAGCGCGCGGAGACTCTTGTGCCCGCCGCCCCGCAGTGCAAGTTGATCGCCCGGACGGCGCGTCCTGATTTCATAATCCGCCGGCATCTTGTCCCGGTCAAACCACTGGAGGAAGCGCCCGCCGGGAATCGGTTCCCCCTGCACATACGGAAAGATTCGGGCGTGAAGCCTCTTCCGCACAGCCGCTTCCGAAAAGACAGGATACTCCGCCGTTCCTTCCGGTCGAAACAGAACAAGGCGCTCGCCCCGCCGCTCCGCAAAAAGCCCCTGCGGGAGAGAGACGCGCTTGCCCCGCACCTTGCCGGCAAGTGCCTGCAGAGCTTCCGTGTGCCGCGCGGTGAAGTTCTGCCTGCTTCCCCCGGCTGCTTCGAGGAGTTGCCAGAGGAGATAGCTTCGAACAATCGACGGCTCCCGGTTCAGCAGCACGCAGTCACAGCTCGCGCCACCCTTTTCACGCCGTATGAGTCTGTCCGCCTTTTCGCGCGACAGTGCCTCGAAATAGGCGTCGGCCTCGCGGAAATACTGTCCCGCACGAGCCAGGTGAGACACTGCCTCCGCGTTGATTTCCGCGCAAAGGCGCGGCAGAATCTCTCTCCGCAGGCGGTTTCTCGCAAAGAGCGCTGTCGCATTGCTCTCGTCCTCCACATGCGGCTGGTGAAGCCGCGCGAGATAGGCCTCAATCTCCCGCCTGGAGACCGCGAGCAGCGGGCGCACAATGCGCCCCCGTCTTGGCGGAATCCCGGCAGCGCCTTTCAGGCCGCTCCCGCGGGCCAGCTGTAAGAGCACAGTCTCCGCCGCATCCTCTTCCGTGTGTGCGGTCGCAATCTTGACCGGGCGTCCGAGGTCTTTTCCCCAGCGTTCTGCTGTCTCTTCGAGTGCCGCATAGCGGAGTTCCCGCCCGATGTCCTCGAGAGATCGGTGCGCGGACACAGCCGCGCTACGCACATCAACTTCTGCCAGAAAAAACGGGATTTTCTTTTCCGCGCAGAGCGCCTCGACAAAGGCAGCATCCCGCGCCGCCGTTTCGCCCCGGAGCCCGTGGTTTACATGGAGTACCGCGAGTCTCAGGTTCAGCGCCTCGCGGAGCGCCGCGAGACAGCAGAGCAACGCCGTCGAGTCGGCGCCGCCGCTCACCGCGAGCAACAGGGCATCGCTTTCTTCGATTACGCCGCTTTGCCGCACCGCCGCTTCCAAGCTGTCCCGCACCTTCTTTCTCCCCACCGTCTGCCTCAGTGCTCTACTTTAAAGATCACTTCGCCGGGGTCCGCGAGTCCCAACTTCTCTTTTGCCACTTTCACGACATACTCTTTGGTGTCGACGATGGCGCTGTCTTTTTGGAGGGAATCGTTTCGCTCGACCTCACTCTGATACTTTGCTGCCAATTCCTTGGTCTGTTTTTCGATTTTTTCCGCCCGCTCTATGTTTTTCTGACAGCGCTGCAGTACCAGCACCGCAAGCAGCATCAGCGGCAGAACATAGAGAGCCGCCAAAAAACGGGCTCTGAAACTTTTCTTTTTCCGGGCTTTTTTTTGATTCCGAACCATACCTCTGCCCCCTCTCGTCGCATACATCCCCTATTTTTATTTTACTCCAGACAGGGCATTTTTTCAATTTTATGCAAAAAAACGCGCCGCCTTGACTGCAGGCGACGCTGTTTTTCTTGGAAGCTCCGGAATCACAGATAGCGAAACAATTCCTTTGCTTCTTCTTTTTTGGTGGTCTCCGCAAGGTCTAAGACCTCCGCCTTGACCGTGTGCTGCCCGAAAAGTAGTTCAAGGACATCTCCCTTTTTGACTTCATAGGAGGCCTTGACCGCTTTGCCGTTCACCAGCACTCGTCCTGCGTCGCACGCCTCGTTCGCGACCGTGCGGCGCTTAATCAGGCGGGAGACTTTCAGAAACTTGTCTATTCTCATCTCAGGCGTTGACAGCGTCCTTCAGAGCCTTGCCGGCCTTGAACTTCGGGGTCTTTGCAGCGGCAATCTTCATGCTCTCGCCTGTTCTCGGATTTCTGCCCTCGCGCGCAGGTCTCTCGGAAATCTCGAAGGTTCCGAAGCCGACAAGCTGGATCTTCTCTCCCTTGACGAGCTCCTGCTCGACAGTCTCCGTGAATGCCTTCAGTGCTGCCTCGGCATCCTTCTTGGAAATCTCTGCCTTCTCTGCGATCGCAGCTACCAACTCGGTCTTATTCATCCTTGAATCCTCCTGTGTTATGGTTCCTTTTACTCTTTACCTTTATAGCGGGGCTCTTCCCTGTTGTCAATATCCAAGGTCGTTTTTTCAGGCAAAAGCGCCTCAAAACGCTGAAAAAGCGCCAGTGTTTCCCGCAACATCGCATCCTCCGCGCGCCGCGCGCTCTGCTTGGTCAGCAGGAATTCGACCGGGCGCGCCGGGCGCACCGAGAGGTGACCGGCGTAGTCGGAGAGCAGGCCGGGCAGCTTTTCCGTGTCGAGCACCGCAGTCTCTGCCATCGTGACGCGGGTGCTCTCGCGCTTCACCTTGACTTCGGATGCCCGCACCTTTTCCGCCGAAGCGCGAATCCGGGCAATCAGCAGGAGATTTGTGACTTCGATCGGCATGTCGCCGAAGCGGTCAATCAGCTCATCCTGCATCTCCCGCTCGTCCTCTTCGTTTTGAATCAGCGCGATTCTCTGGTAGAGGTCAAGCTTCTGCTCTTCGCTCTTCACATAACTGTCCGGAATATAGGCGCTCGCCTCGGCTTCGACCGTCGCGCGCACGGTCTCCTCCTCTTCCTCCGCTTCCTGACCGGTCAGACGGCGCACCGCCTGATTCAGGAGCTTGCAGTAGAGGTCATAGCCGACCGCCTGCATGTGGCCGTGCTGCTCGGCGCCGAGCACATTGCCCGCGCCGCGAATCTCCAGGTCGCGCATGGCAATTCGTATGCCGCTGCCAAGCTCCGTGAACTCGCGAATCGCGCGGAGCCGCTTCTCGGCCTCTTCGCGGAGCAGCTTGCCCCGCTGGTAGAGTAAAAAGGCATAGCCGATTCGCGAGGATCTACCGACGCGCCCCCTGAGCTGGTAGAGCTGGGAGAGCCCGAAGCGGTCCGCCTGTTCAATGATGATGGTGTTGACATTCGGAATGTCGAGGCCGGTCTCGATGATCGTCGTCGTGACGAGCACATCGATTTCGCCGTTCATGAAATCCAGCATGATGCGCTCCAGTTCGCGCTCCTGCATTTTCCCGTGCGCATAGGCGACCTCCGCATCCGGGAGCTCCGCCGCGAGCTTTGCCGCAATTTCCGGCAGACGGCTGATCTTATTGCAGACATAGTAGACCTGGCCGCCCCGGTTCAGCTCGCGTTGCACGGCCTCCCGCACAATCGCAGGGCTTTGTTCCATCACATAGGTCTGCACCGGCTGCCTGTCCTGCGGCGGCTCGGAGAGAACCGAGAGCTCTCGTATGCCCGCGAGACTCATGTGCAGTGTCCGCGGAATCGGCGTCGCCGAGAGCGTCAGCACATTGACGTCCTTCCGGAGCTGCTTCACCTTCTCCTTGTGCGCGACGCCGAAGCGCTGCTCCTCATCGATGATGAGAAGCCCGAGCTTATGGGGTTTGATGTCCTTTGAGAGCACGCGGTGGGTGCCGATCAGGATATCGACCGTTCCGCGCGAAAAATCCGCGAGCGTCTTTTTCTGCTCGGTGGCGCTCCGGAAACGGCACAGGAGATCGATTCGCACCGGAAAGTCTTTTAAGCGCTGCGAGAAATTGTTGTAGTGCTGCTGGGCGAGTATCGTGGTCGGCACGAGGAAAATGACCTGATAGCCTTCCTGCACGACCTTGAAGGCCGCGCGGAGCGCGATCTCGGTTTTGCCGTAGCCGACGTCGCCGCAGACCAGGCGGTCCATGATCTTTCCCTCCTCGAGGTCCTCCTTCACATCGGCAATCGCCTGCAGCTGATCTCCGGTCTCCGCATAGGGGAAGAGTTCTTCAAATTCGGTCTGCCACACCGTGTCCGGGCCGTAGCGATGCCCCTTCTCCTTGAGCCGTGCGGCGTACAGGGTCACCAGTTCCTTTGCGATTTCCCGCACGGCGCGCTTCACGCGCGTCTTGGTTCTGCTCCACTCCGGGCTGCCGAGGCGGTTTAACTTCGGCACGACGGCCTCCGCCGAAGCGTATTTCTGAATCGCGTCGAGGCGGGTCGCCGGGACATAGAAGTTGTCGCCGTCCTTGTACTCGATTTTGATATAGTCCCGCGCGACGCCGTCGGTCTCTATCTTCTCGACGCCGCGGTAGATGCCGAGGCCGTTCTCCTCGTGTACCACGTAGTCCCCGACCGCGAGTTCCGAGAGCGCGGAAATCCGGCTGCCCGCCTGCTCTGCCTTCCGCTTCCGCGACTTCTTCTCCTTCCGCCGCCCGAAGAGATCGCTCTCCGCAAGGAGCGCGAAGCGGAGCAGCGGGTACTCAAAGCCCCGGTGCAGCTTTCCCTGTAGCAGCAGAATACTGCCGGGCTCTGCGGCGGGTAACTCGTCTGTGTCCTCGTCCGGACAATACGCCGAGAGCTCATAGCTCCTCAGATTTTCGGCGAGTCGCCGTGCCCTGGTTCTGGACGGCGTCATCAGAATCACGGCCCAGCGCTCTCTCCGATAGCGCCGCAAGTCTTCTAACAGCAAGTCGAAATTGCCGGGGAAACTCGCCACGCTCTTTGCGGCAATCGAGAACTCACTGCGGATTTTAAAATCCGGCAGACGCGTGTCCAGTCCCGCGAGACAAACCGTCCGGCTGCTCTGCAAGTCCTCAAAGAGCAGGTCCGCCGTCACAATCGCCTCCGCCGCCTGCTGCGTCTCCGCCTTGCCCTCCGCACTCTCGAGATATTCCCGCTCCACTTCGCGCGCTCTCTCGCGGAGGCGCGCCGGTTCGTCCAGAATCAGCAGACTGTTGTCCCCCGAAAAATAGCGCAAAAAGGAGTCGCTGCCGCCGAGCAGCTCCTCCTGTGCCGGGTAAATCCGGATTTCTTCCGCGGGCTCCGTGGAGCGCTGCGTCTCCGCGTCGAAGTAGCGCATGGAGTCGATTTCATCGTCCCAGAGTTCGATTCGCACCGGTGCGTCTCCGGTGACCGGAAACACATCCAGAATGCCGCCGCGCACCGAAAACTGACCGCGCCCGTCCACCTCGGCCGTCCGCTCATAGCCAAGCGCCGAGAGTTCCTTGACAGTCTCACTGAGCTGCAGACGGTCGCTCGCCGTGATCCGGAGGCAGCGGCGCAAAAAGCGCTCCGGCGCCTCCAGTTTGTCCATCAGACCGTCAATCGTCGTCACGACAAACCCGCTCCCGCTCTCCGCAATGCGGCGGCGGATATCAATCCGGAGCGCGGAGAGCTCGTTGCTGCGCACATCCGCCGCGAAAAAGAGCAAATCCTTCGCGGGATAGAGCAGCGCATCGGCGCCGAAGCTCTGCAGATCTTCCTGTAGCTCCCGCGCCCGCACCTCGTCGTAGGACACCAATAATTTAAGAGGGTACCGCTCGTCGCCGAGTGCCTCGGCAAACTGTCCCTTTGCGGCGTCCGCAAGACCGCTGACCAGCACCGGACCCTCGCGGCGCCGAAGCTTTTCCGTGAGCGCCCGGTAGACATCCAGCGCCTGCAGCGGATTCCGAAATCTGCTCATTGACCCTGCTCTTTCCGGTTCACCTTGTTCATCGTCCGGTCAACCCCTTCTTCGAGAATCGAAAGCACGGCCTCGGCGGCATCGCGGTAGGCCTGCTCCATCTTCTCGGCGTCCTCGCCCTTTGCGCGCCCCAGCACATAGTCCGCGAGATCCCAGCCCGCGGGCTTACTGCCCACGCCGACGCGGACGCGGATAAAATCGCCGGAGCCCAGGTTCGAGATAATCGACTTCAGCCCGTTGTGCCCGCCGGCACTGCCGCTCTTCCGGATCCGGAGTCTTCCCTCCGCGAGGTCGATGTCATCTGAAATCACGAGAATGTGATCCGGTGTCACCCGGTAAAAGGCCGCCGCACTGAGAAGGCTCTCCCCCGAGAGGTTCATATAGGTCTGGGGCTTTAAGAGCAACAGTTTTTCGCCCGCGTATATCGCTTTCCCGGCGAGCGCCTTGTGCTTCTTCTCCCAGTTTGAAACCTGCAGCTGTGCCGCGAGGCAGTCAATCACCTCGAAGCCTGCATTGTGTCTTGTCTTCTCATACTCCCGCCCGGGATTTCCCAGGCCCGCGATGATATACATCGTTCCCTCCTTCCGGACAGCGAAAACAGGGGCCTTGCATGCGCAAAGCCCCCGCTCTTTCCTGTGATGCTACCGGCGATCAATCCTCCGCGGAGAACTCATCCTTGCCGACGCCGCAGAGCGGACATACGAAATCCTCCGGGACATCCTCCCACTTGGTGCCTGCCGCAATGCCGTTATCCGGATCACCGGTCGTCTCATCGTAAACGTAACCGCAAACGTTGCAAATGTACTTCATCTCAATTCTCCTTTCAGTCTGCGCTTCGTCGCGCTTGTGTAGCCGATTGTACTCTATGTATCCACACTCCGCAAGTTGTCAGAACTGCCGGAAATATGACATCTTTGCTCCACATTTTGGGCATTTAGTGCTTTTTTCCGCCGAGATGCTCTCTCAGCTCCTGCAAAAGCTCCGCATGCCAGTTGGGTTTCAGCTCGGGAAAGGCATTCAACATGCGCCCGGTGCCAAAAAAGCGTGTCCTCTCCGCCCGCTTCTCGAGGAGCGCAAAGCGCGCCTCCGCCGCACTGCGCTGCCGTTCCAGCTCCGCCTTGGCGCGAATGCTGTCTTCGCCGATTCGCTGGCTCAGCCCGTCGGAGACCGCGCGAATCCGGTCTCTGAGTTTGCCGAGCTCACCGAGATCCCGGCTCAGTTTGTGCGCCGTCAGCACCGAGGCGACAAAGTCGACGAGCAGCGTGAGGTAGGCGAACGCCAGCAGCCACTGTCCGAGCGCGGGCGGAAACAGCCGCACATAGCCGCGCACCAGCGGATGCACAATGCGTATCATAAACACGGTGCCAAGCCCCCAGAGGATACTGAACCGCAGACAGATATAGCCGTGAAACTGAAACGGCTCCTTGCTGTAGTCCCACCAGCGCGCGTGGAAAAAGGTATTTAAGAGCCAGCCGCCGAGCAATTCGATTGAGGTCGTAAAGACAATACCCGCCAGAAAGAGAGTCGGCAATCCCACCGCTTCCTCCTGCCCGGGTGCGAGCACATTCATGAGTGCACAGATGGCCAGCATGCCGAAGCCGTAGATCGGGCAGACCGGGCCGTTTAAGAAACCGCGGTTGATGATTTTCCCAAGACGCAGCGCGTGAAACGCGACCTCCACGACCCAGCCAAGGAACGCATAAATCACAAAATAACAGAGTGCCTGATAGAGTGTCATTGCCTTCTCCCCGTTTTAAAAAAAGCCCGCACAGGTCTCCCCGCGCGGGCCAAGAAAACTTCGTTACTCTGCCTTGCCTTCTTCCTTCTGGCTTGCCTGGAACTGCAGGTACTCGTTCACATAGTCGACAACCTCATCCGCATTCATGCCGTGCACCATGCTCGCATCCTGCAAAGACTCCGCCTGCGAGGCCGGGCAGCTGATGCAACCCATGCCGCACTGCATCAGTGCGAATGCCGCATCCGGATACTTGCTGATGATTTCTCCGACCAACATGTCCTTTGTGACCAAAGCCTTCTTCTCTTCCGCCATATTTGCTCCTTCCGTATTGCTCCGCCGGAAACCCGGCCGCAACATTCTTGACAATTTCGATTCACATTGATTCTACCACAGCTGTCACAGCAGCCGCAAGTGGCTATGGCAACACGCCGTCAATTCTTCATCGAGACGCCGCGCATCGCATCGCCGCGCTGATTCTCCCCGAAGTGATAGTCGTTTCCGGGCAGAATCGCATTCAGAAGCACACCGGCAATCGAAGCGATGGCGAGCGCCGTCAGCGTAATCGGCGTGCCGAAGACCGTGAAGCTAAGTCCCTTCGAGAAACCGAGGCCCGAGACCAGAATGACGGCCGCGATGATGAGGTTACGGCTGTTCGAAAAGTCCACGCGGTTCTCGACCACGTTCCGGACGCCGATGGCCGAAATCATACCGTAGAGGATAAAGCTGATGCCGCCGATAATGGCTGTCGGCAACGAGGCCACGACTGCCGCAAAGCGCGGCACAAAGGAGAGCAGAATCGCATAGAGCGCCGCGAGCCGGATGACCCGCGGATCGTAGACATGCGAGAGCTCAAGGACGCCGGTGTTCTCGCCGTAGGTCGTATTCGCCGGACCGCCGAAAAATGCCGAGAGCGAGGTCGCAAGGCCGTCGCCGATCAGTGTACGGTGCAGACCCGGATCCTCAATGAAGTTTTCGCCGACGGTCGCCGAGATTGCCGAGATATCGCCGATGTGTTCCATCATCGTCGCAATCGCAATCGGCGCCATCACGAGAATCGCCGTCAGGTCAAACTTGCAGAGCTGAAACGGCGGCACGCCGAATATCGGGCTCCCCGCAATTCTCGAAAAATCCATGACCGCGCTGCCGTCCGCGTTCCGCAGACCAATCGCGTAGAAAATCAGCGCCGCCGCATAGGCGACCACGACGCCCATCAGAATCGGAATGATGCGGAATATACCCTTGCCCCAGATATTGAAGACCACAATCGTGCAGAGCGCAATCAGCGCGAGCAGCCAGTTGGTCTCTGCCGAGGAAATGGCCGTACCCGCGAGCGAAAGTCCGATGCAGATGATGATGGGGCCGGTCACGACCGGCGGCAAAAAGCGCATGACCCGCTTCACGCCGATCAGCTTGATCACCGCCGCGAGGACCAGGTACAAAAGCCCCGCGATCACAATGCCGCCGCAGGCATAGGGCAGCTTTTCCCCGTAACTCATATTCGCGTAGATGCCCGTGTTCAGCTCCGCTACGGTCGCGAAACCGCCGAGAAAGGCGAACGAGGAGCCGAGGAAAGCCGGCACCTTGAACTTCGAGCAGAGGTGAAAAAAGAGGGTTCCGGCCCCCGCCATGAAAAGCGTCACCTGAACGGACAGTCCCTCGCCGTGAAAATAGCTGTCCACGAGAATGGGCACCAGTACGGTCGCGCCGAACATCGCAAACATGTGTTGCAGGCCAAGCAGCAACATGCGCCCCCGCCCGAGCGTTCTCGCGTCATAAATGCCGCCCTGCTTCTTTTGATTCTCCATTGCTTCTATCTCCTTTTCAACTTGGCAGTTGTACGATAAAGTACATGACCTTATCCCGCCACTGCGCGCGGATCTGTCCCTTATACATGCGGACAATGCCCTCTGCCATCGAGAGCCCTATGCCGTAACCCTCTTTCCTGCAGTTGTGAGACTTGTCCTCGCGGTAAAAGCGGTCAAAAAAGCGACTGCAATCGACCTCTGCGCCCTCCGCATAATCATTTGAAATCGTGAGTACGCTGCCGCGCCAGTTTCCGCGCCGCACGAGTCGGATGCGCACGGTTCCGCCCTTGTCGCAATACTTGACCGCATTGTCGAGCAGAATGTTCACGAGCTCCGGGAGCTCCCGCTCCGTCGCAGTCGCCGTGACATTGTCCGCGATGTCGGCGCTGAGATGCTTCCCCTGCTGCTCCGCGACCGGATAAAAAGCCTCGGCGCTCTGCCGCACAGCTGCCGTAAAGCTCTGGCGGCTCAACTCCTTTTGGATGCCCTCCTCGACGCGCGTCAGCACAATGAGGTCATCCACAAGTCTGCTTAAACGCCGCACCTGGTGCAGAATGCTGTCCGTCCACTCGGAACTGCCGTGCATGATCTCGAGGAGCTCCACATTGGCGGAAATCACCGCAATCGGCGTCTTTAACTCATGGCTCGCATTCGTGATAAAGCGCTTCTGGCTCTCCATGTTCCGAACCACAGGCTCCACCGCCCGCGCCGAGAGCAGCAGCATGATGAAGCCGAACAGGAACAGCACCGCTCCCGATGCGAGGCAACTGTCCCGCCAGATGCGCCGCAACTCGCGAAAATCGCTGCTCACATCGAGAAAACAGAGCAGGGTCTTATCACTGCCTTCCCGGCGCAGGAAAAAATAATGCTGCTTGCCGTTCCAGAGGAGCCCCCGGGGTCTCGGCATATGGAGCGCGCGGATGCTGAGCGCCTGCAACTCCTCCGTCCCCATGCCGCCGAGGCTCATCACCGGCGTCAGGGCGGCACTCTCCTGTTCGTATTGGACCGAAAAATAGCGTGCCGCATGCGGCAGCTCTACTTCTTCTTCCGAACTGCCGATGCGCCCCGGTAGGGCGCCGCCGTAGTAGCTGATGAGTTCGAGCGTATCCATACTGTTCTCATAGAGGGAGAGATAGCTCATCCGGTTGACCAGCATCAGAACCAGCACCAGAACGGCAAACACGGCGCTCGTCGCGACCAGGACAAACTGCCGCTTCAGTTTTCGTGCCATTCCTGTTCTCCCTGTCTCAGGCATCCCGCTGCCGGAGCACAAAGCTGCCGCCGCGCTCCCCCTCAATCAGGAGATCCGCCTGAATCGCGCCAAGCTTCTGGCGAAGATACGAAATGTAGAGAAACAGCTGCTCATCGCCGCTCTCCTCGCTCTCGCCCCAGACCCGCCGGAAAAGTTCCTCGCTCCCGAGGAGCTTACCCGGGTTCCGTATGAAAATTTCCATGAGGCGTGCCTCCTTGCTGCCGATGCGGATGGAACTAAACGCCTTGAGCTCCTGCTCCCCCATGTCCAGGGTCACATTGCCGGCCTGAATGCGCTCTTCCTGATACCCCGAGCGCCGCGCCATGCTGCGGATCCGGGCGAGCAGCTCCCGCATCGCAAAGGGCTTTGTGAGATAATCATCTGCGCCTGCGTCGAGCCCCGTGATTTTGTCCTCAAGCTGGGTCTTCGCGGTCAGAATAATGATGGGCGTCCTGTCACCCTCCGCGCGAAGGGTCCGCACCACCGAGATGCCGTCCTGTCGCGGCATCATCACATCCATGACCATGCAGTCGTAGCTGCCGGCACGCGCCTTTCGGAGCGCTTCTTCTCCGTCATAGGCCGGATCCACCTCATTGCCCTGGTGGCGGAGAATCGCACAGACGGCGCGCGACAGCTCCACCTCGTCTTCGGCAAATAAAAGCTTCATGCTTCCTCCTTTCTGATCATATTGCGTATCGTCTGCATCGAGAGATCGCAGGAGGCCAGATCGTCCGCGACATGCTTTAACTCTGCCGCAATCAACGCGCGGTTGCCGCCCTCCCGCTTGTAGTGCATCTCGTGCTCGAGACTCGCCCAGGAGTCCATCGCAATCGTGCGAATCTGCACTTCGACAAAGAACTGTCCCGGCACCCGCCCGTAGAAATCCGGCGCATTGGTCTCGCAGCGGAGTATGAGATGCAGGCTCCGGTAACCGCTCGGCTTGACATTCTGAATATAGTCCTTTTCCTCCGCAATTTCCACACCCGGCAGTGCCGCGAGTTTTGCCTTCACGCGGTAGATGTCGTCGACAAAGCGGGTCACAATCCGGAGGCCGATTGCGTCGGTCAGGCGGCAGAGCGCATTCTCCGTGGTCTCTTCGAGGCCCCTGCGGAGAAGCTTGTCCCGCATGCTGCGTTCGGTTTTTACCCTGCTCGTCAGGTGCTCAAAACACTTGTGCTCGCCGCGCTGCGCTGCCTCCTCATTCCAGGCCAGAATCTGCAGCTCGAGTTTCTTCTTGACTGCAAACAGTGTCTCCGTAAAATTGCCGTAAATGCCGCTCTCTGCCATGCCTTCTCCTTCTCTCTTTGCTTGCGTTTCCGCAGTGTCTCCGATAAAATACCTCTAATTCACCTTAGGGAGGCTCATTATGCGCGAAGTCAGACTCGGAACTCTTACACTCGGGCGCGGTCCGGTCAAGGTCGCTGTCCCGCTGGTCGGAAGCGACCGGACCGCACTGCGGGCGGAGCTCGACGCTCTGCCGGACAGCGCCGCCGATCTTGTCGAGTGGCGCATTGACTGTCTGTCGCCGTTTCCGGACACCGAGGCGCTCCTCGCGCTCGCGCGGGAGTTGAAACAGTCTCTCGGTTCTCTCCCGCTCCTCATCACTTTCCGGAGTCTCCCGGAGGGCGGCCGCCTGCCGTTCGACGCGGCAGCCTATCGAGAATTCCAACTGCGGCTCGCCAAGGAACAGCTCCCCGACTTATTGGACGTAGAGCTCTTCTCCGGCCTTCCGGATCCCGCCGCGCACATCGCCGCGCTGCAGCGCGAACATATCCCCGTCATCGCATCCCGCCACTTCTTTGACGGAACCCCCGCACCGCAGGTGATGCGCGAAACCTTTCAGCGGATGCAAGACTGCAATGCCGACATCCTGAAACTCGCTGTCATGACCGGAACCACCGAGGATCTTCTCTCACTCTTACGGTTCTCCGCTGCTCAGAGACAGACCGCCGACCGTCCCTTTGTCCTGATCGGCATGGGACCGCACGGCGTTCTGAGCCGCATCTCCTGTGCAGAATTCGGCTCCTGCCTGAGTTTCGGCGCTCTGCGGGAAAGTTCTGCGCCGGGTCAGCTCCCCGCGCGGGACTTAAAGCGGATTTTATCCCTCTTGCCGGAATATCCGGTCTCTCAGACGGCGGAGCCCCGAAAATAAGAAGGGCAGCGTCCGCTCCGCTCGGATAAAGCAGCGATCCCGGAGAGAGAGTTCCCGGTAATAGCGCCGGTAGCGCGGCGAGAAAATCTCGCCGTAATCCCGAAGATTTACCCGCGTCAAAAAGTAGACGCGCCGCGCGGCCGAAACCGCTTCGCGGTGATAGCGCCCGCCGCTCTCCCGGTCAAAGGCGCGGTATAGCTCCCGCATCGCAAGGGCATAGCGATCTTGCTTCTTTTTGAAATCGCCGCTCTTCATCTCCTCGGTCCAGGACCCCGCGCCGTGAAAACGGTACACGCTGTCAAAGCGGTCCGCATAGTGGCAGTATCCCTTTAACGCCGCGAGGAGTTCCAGCGGCCGATCGCCGACCGGGCAGCGGAAATACCAGTCCGGCAAGTTTTCGACAACTTCGCGGCGAAGAAGCATCGCCCCGAAGGGAAAACTTCCCGCCTTGTCGATTAGTTCCGCGGGACTCAAATCGCGATCGCCGCGGTAAGGGCGCATCAAATTCCGGTTCACGAGCTCGCCGCGGTCGTTTTTGACGGCCGCCGCGTGCACGGTCATCGCACAGTCCGGATGCGCTTCCAGATAGCTCACCTGCGCCTCCAGTTTACCGGGATTGCACCAGTAGTCGTCGCAGTCCATCAGAGCGATGTACTTGCCCCGCGCGCGCGGGAAGTTGAAAATACCTGAGATGTTTTGTCTCCCCCGACTGTACTGATTTTCCTCCTGTAAAATCGGGAAAATTTTATCCGGGTAGCGCGCGGCATAGCGCCGCAGAATCTCCGCGGAGCCGTCGGTCGAGGCGTCATCGTGGACCAGTATTTCCGTGTCAAAGTCGCCCCGCTGGGCGAGAAAGCCATCCAGCGCCTGCCTAAGGTAGTTCGCGTGGTTATAGCAGACCGCGCAGATACTGACGAGCGGGCGTTCTTTTTTCTGTGTCATGCCTGTTTTCCTCTCATCCTGACAAAATTCCGGAGATAACGCAGCATGTCGCGCTGGAACAGCGCGGCGAGTACTCCGTAGCACACGATGCCTGCGGCAAGCTGTGAGAGCAGAAGCAGCGGCGCACTGAGCGGTAGACGCTCCATCCGATAGACCAGAACGCCCATGAGGAGCGAACAGAGCGCTGCCGGGCCGAGATCCCGGTACTGCCTGCCGGGCCCGTAGCCGAGAAGCTTGCCGAGCGGCCACGCGTTCAGCGCGCTGCAGAGCGCCTCGTCGACCGCCTTGAAGATGAGCAGGCCCATCATCCCGTAGCGGAAACTCAGCACCAGCAGTGCCGCGCCGAGCAGCTTCTTGATGCATTCGAGTTTCAGGAACAAATCGCTCCGCCCGAGCGCCGTAATCATCTGCAGATTGCTGACATGCAACGGCCAAAACGCATAGCAGAGGCAGAGCAGGCGGAGATACGGCACGGAAAAAAGCCAGTCTTCGGTCAAGAGCGTGCGAATCAGGCTTGTGCCGACCGCCGCCATCCCCGCCATCATCGGAAATATCACAAAGGCCGAGAGGCGTATGCTGTCCCGCAGCATGTCGCGGAGACTTTCCTTTTCCGACTGCCGTCTCGCATACGTCGGCAGCAGCACCGACTGCATCGCCGCCGAAAGATTCGAGGTGATGAGCTTCGGAAACTGTTCCGCGCGGTTATAGCCGCCGAGCGCCGCTTTCGAATAATACTTGCCGATCAGGAGACCGTAGATATTGTTCCAGAGCGTGTCGAGAAGACCCGAGAGCAGAATTTTCCAGCCGAACGAAAAAAGCTTCTCCACCCGTTTTAGAACAATGCCGCTGCGCGGCCGAAACGGAACCGCGACAAAAAGTCCCGCCATCAGCGCGGTGTAGTAAATGAGCTGCTGTGCCGCCATCGCGAAAACGCCGTAGCCCCGCTCCGCCATCAGAATCGCGACGAGACCGGATACAATCACCGCCGCCATAGTCGCCTCAAAGAGCTTCCGGAATTGCAGGTTACGGGAGACATAGGCCGTCTGCACCGAAATAACCGCACCGGGAAACAGCACCAGTCCCATCGCGCGGAGCAGCGACAGCAGCACCGGCGTCTCATAGTAGTGCGCAATCAGGGGCGCCGCGGCAAAGAGCAGCCCGTAGACCGGCACGGAGACCAGAAGGCTGATCCAGAAGACCGAGCTGAAATCGCTCTCTTCCACCTGCTCCGCCTGAATCAGTGCCGTCGCAAAGCCCGATTGCACGAATACATTCGCAAGCGTGATGAAAATCATAATCAGGCCTATCGTTCCGTACTCCGCAGGCGTCATGAGCCGCGCGAGAAACAATGCGACAACAAACTGAACGCCCTGCGCACCGAGCAGCTCTAAAAGCTTCCAGAACAGCCCGCCTGCGACACTCTCTTCTCTCTGTCTCATAAAAAGAGTAATTCTCCCAGTGTGCGGTGCGGCAGATTAAAGGTAAAGCCGCCGCGAAGGATGCCCACTGCCTTTCCGATTCTTGTTTTGTGTTGCAGCGCGAGGAAGTCATTGAGTGTCTTCCTTGCCGCTGCCGGAAGCTCTGCCCCGTACTGCCGCCGGAACTCTTCGGCCTGTAAAAACAGGGCGCGGTAAGCGGCGCCCGATTTTTCGTTCATCTCCCCGAGGCTCTCTCCCGAGAGCCCGAGCCGCCGCCGAATTTCCGAGAGCGCGCCGCCCTTCTTTGCACCGAGTACATTGTCGCCGTGCTGCCGGTAGTCATAGAGTGCGCGATCCAGATAAGCGATGCGCCCGAAGGCAGCCGCGACCAGCGCAATCCAGTGGTCGTGCATTACCGCATGTTCCGGCACTGCGTGTGCGACCAGAAGCCGCACGAGCGCGTGGTTCATGAGCATTGCGCCGCCGGTCACATTGTTCTGTACGAGCAGCTGGCGGAAGCGCCGCCTCGCAGGGCTCATCTTCTGATAGCGCACATAGGAGGGCGCAAGCTCCCGCCCTACGGCATCGACTACCCGCATATCGCAGTGCACCAGGAGCGGCAGCTCTTTCCCGTAGCGCGCTTCGAGGCAGCGCATCGCGCGGGCCTCAACCGCCAGTTTGTCCGGATGCCAGACATCATCCTGGTCGGAGAATAAATAGTAGTCGCTCTCATCGGCCGCGGAAAAGAAGCGCGGATCGCGCAGTCCCTCAAGAAAGTGCCGCGCCGCACTGCCGCTCCTTTCCGCCCGCCGGATTGCCGTAATGCGTGCATCGCGCGCGGCGGCCGCCTCGCCGATTGCAAAGCTCCGGTCCGTCGAGGCATCATCCGAAAGAAGCAGACGGAAATTACTCTCCGTCTGCCCTTCCATCGAAGCCAGTTGCGCCTCCAAATATTCCTCTCCCTCGTAAGTGCAGAGCAAAATACGGTTCGTCATTCCGCCGCCTTCCGATAGCGCTCTGCCTGCTCCCGGATGAGTTCGCTGTCCTCAAAGTAGTTAATTCGCATCGCGTCCTTGACCTCATGCAGTGTCTCCGCCGCAATCTCTCTCGCCCGCTCCGAGCCCTTCTTCAGAATCTCATAGACCGCCGGAATATCGCGCTCGTATTCCTTTCTGCGCTTCCGAATCGGCTCCAGCTCTTCCTGCATGACCGCCGTCAGGAATTTCTTGACCTTGACATCACCGAGACCGCCGCGCGTGTAGTGCGCCTTCAGCTCGTCGAGAGATGCGTACTCCGGCAGATAGCGCTCAAAATGTTCCGGGCGCGAGAAGGCCTCCAGATAGGTGAAGACCGTATTGCCCTCGAGGTGTCCCGGATCGCTCACGCGGAGATGTTCCGGGTCTGTGTACATGGTCTTGATGCGCGCCGCCACGGTGTCCGCATCGTCCGAGAGGTAGATGCAGTTGCCGAGCGACTTCGACATCTTCGCCTTGCCGTCCGTGCCCGGAAGACGGCGGGAAGCCGCATCGCTCGGAATCAGCGCCTCCGGCTCCACGAGGACCGGCGCGTAAATCGAGTTGAACTTCCGGACAATTTCTCGCGTCTGCTCGATCATCGGCAGCTGATCCTCGCCGACCGGCACCGTGGTCGCCTTAAAGGCCGTGATATCCGCTGCCTGGCTGATCGGGTAGGTGAAAAAGCCGACCGGAATATCCGCCTCGAAATTCCGGAGCTTAATCTCGTTCTTCACGGTCGGGTTGCGCTGCAGTCTGGCGACCGTGACGAGATCCGAGTAGAAAAAGGTAAGCTCGGTGAGCTCCGGAATCTGCGACTGAATGAACAGAATGGATTTCTCCGGATCGAGCCCCACCGAGAGATAGTCGAGCGCCACTTCAATGATGTTCTGTCTGACTTTCTCCGGGTTGTCAAAATTGTCCGTCAGCGCCTGGGCGTCCGCAATCATGACCATGGTTCTCTTGTACTCGCCCGAATTCTGCAGAACCACTCTTCTGCGAAGCGAGCCCACATAATGTCCCACATGCAGTTTTCCTGTCGGGCGGTCTCCGGTCAAAATAATTTTATCTGCCATTGCTTCTGGTATCCCCCTGTCTCTTCTTGCTTCGTTTTGTCTTTTCTTCCGTCGGCACTTCTTTCGCGAGCAACACGACGATGCTCCGCGCCGGCAGCAAAAATGTCTCCTGGTCTTCGAGGCGCTCTTCTTCGCCGGGCTTCAGGCAGTGCGCCGTCTCGCCGTAGGTCCGGACGGCGAGGTACCAGGCCCTTCCCTTGCCTGCGCCGGGCAGCGAAAACGTGTGCGCCTCCCAGTGCATATTATAGATGCAAAACAGGGTGCTGTCTGCCTCGCCGTTTGCGAGCTTTGCGTAATGCCCGTTATACAGGATGCCGATCTGCCGCCGGAAAGGTTCGGTCTGCGCCTGCCACGGCTGTTCCCCGTGGTAGGAGACATCCGGCAGGCCGACCGCATCCGTGTCAAGGAACAGCGGCGGTGTCTGTCTGCCGAGCGCCGGGTGCGCCTTCCGAAACGCTATCAGCCCCCGCACAAAGGCGAGGTTCTCTGCCTCCTGCTTTGCCTGGCGCCAGTCGAGCCATGAGACCGCATTGTCCTGGCAGTAGGCATTGTTATTGCCGCCCTGGCTGTTCCCGAATTCGTCGCCGGACAGAAACAGCGGCGTTCCCTGACTCAGAAATAACAGCGCAAAGGCGTTCCGGCGCTGCTGTGCCCGACAGGCGAGGACAGTCCGGCGCTTCGTCTTGCCCTCGACGCCGCAGTTCCAGCTGTCGGTTTCGCTGCCGCCGTCCGTGTTATTCTCGCCGTTCTCTTCGTTGTGCTTTCTCTCGTAGCTCACAAGGTCGGCGAGCGTAAAGCCGTTCGTGTGCGCGAGGTAATTGACCCGCGGCGCCTCTCCGGCCGTGCGGCGGCTGTAGCCGAGCAGGGCGCGCACCATACTCTCGTCGCCCTTTAAGAACTTTCGCATATCCTGCTGAAAGGCGCGGTCGCAACAGTAAAAGTTTGCGCCGGGCTCTGCGGGGCGCTCCTCCGCAAAGAGGAGAAAGCCCTTGAGATACGGGTCCCGCAAAATATCGCCGAGCGGAAACCGTCCGCTTAAGCGCGCCCCGTCGAGGTGATAAAAGCGCCGGTAGTAGCGCAGTACCTCGAGCACATAACTCACGGTCTGCTTCCCGTCGAAGTAGAACTCCATCACGAGCTCCATGCCCGCGGCGTGAAGCGCTTTCACGAGAGAACGGAGTTCCCCCGCCGGGTCGCGGCGGCGCTTTCTGCAATAGCTCGCCTTCGGCGCAAAATGAAAGGTCTCGCCGTAGCCCCAGTAATTGACACGCGCACTGCCGAAGGGAAGTTCCTCGAATTCCTCGGCCGGCAGGAGTTCAAGTGTTGTCACGCCGAGTTCTTTCAGATACGGGAGCTTTTCGACAATGCCGTCGAAGGTGCCGCGCTGCACTACGCCGCTGTTTTTCGCCATCGTAAAGCCGCGCACATGCAGGCGGTAGATGACGCGCTCCCGCGCCGGAATCACCGGCGCCTCTTCCTCTTCCCAGTCAAAGTCCGACAAAAAGAGCGGCGAGCGCTTCACACAGTCCGCCTTCAGCGCCTTGCCGAAGCTGTCATGTCCGCTGAAACTCTTTCCGTAAGGATCGGCGAAACGCTTGCCGTCGGCCTCAAACTGATACTCCGCGCTCTTTAACGCAGCGCCGCGAAACCCCGCCGCGCGGAGTTCCCGGAAGCTCACGGTCAAGCTGTACACCTCTCCCAGCCGCCGGTCTTTCGAAAACGGAAGCCGAAGTCGCGGCGCCTCCTCATTTCTGAAAAAAAGCAACAGCTCCGGCACTGTCTTTGCGACGACAGAGACCGAAATGCCCTCTTTCTCAAGCTGTATTCCGAGCGCCATGCTTCCTCCTCCTCAAAGATCGATTTTCAGTTCCACCGGGCAGTGGTCGCTTCCCAGAATTTCGCTGTGAATCGACGCTCCCTGTATCCGGTCTTTCAGCCGCTCCGACACGATAAAATAATCGATGCGCCAGCCGACATTCCGCTCTCTCGCCTTCATCCGGTAAGACCACCAGGAATAGGCATCTTTCTCCTCCGGATGGAGGTAACGGAAGCTGTCCACAAAACCATTCGTTAAGACGCGCGTCATCTTTTCGCGCTCCTCATCGGTAAAGCCCGCATTCCGTCGGTTGGTCGATGGGTTCTTGAGGTCGATTTCCTCATGCGCGACATTCAGATCGCCGCAGTAGATGAGCGGCTTCTTTTGATCCAGTTCCTTGATGTACGCAAAGAAGGCATCTTCCCATTCCATGCGGTAGTCGAGACGCTTTAACTCGTTCTGGGAGTTCGGCGTGTAACAGGTCAGCACATAGTAGTCCGGAAACTCGAGTGTAATCACGCGTCCTTCCTTGTCGTGCTCCGGTATGCCGAGCCCGTAGCTCACGTTCACCGGCTTTTCCTTCGTGAACATTGCGACGCCCGAATAGCCCTTTTTCTCCGCATAATTCCAATAGTCGTAGTAGCCCGGCAAATCCAGCTCAATCTGCCCTTCCTGCAGCTTTGACTCCTGGATGCAGAAGATATCCGCATCCAACTCGTGGAACGCGTCAAAAAAGGTCTTGCCCGCTGCCGCGCGGAGCCCGTTCACGTTCCAGGAAATCATTTTCTTTTCGCTCATACTCTTCCTCAGTCGTCGCTCTCATCATCCGCGCTGACCGTATAGGTGAAGCGCTTTCTCGCCATCTCGTCGCTGTCCAGGTAAGCGTCGTAGGTCGTAATCTTGTCGACCAGCTTGCCGTTGATGATCTCCATAATGCGGTTTGCGGTCGTCTCGACAATCTGGTGATCGCGCGACGAGAACAGCAGCACGCCCGGGAACTTGATAAGGCCGTTGTTCAGCGCGGTGATCGACTCCATGTCGAGGTGGTCGGTCGGCTCGTCGAGGAGCAGCACATTCGCGCCGGTGATCATGAGCTTCGAAAGCATCACGCGTACCTTCTCGCCGCCCGAGAGCACGCGCACTTTCTTCACGCCGTCATCGCCCGCAAAGAGCATACGGCCGAGGAAACCGCGCACATAGGTCGCGTCCTTGTTCTCCGAGTACTGGGTGAGCCACTCGACTATCGTCTCATCGCCCGAGAAGTCCTTCGTGTTGTCCTTCGGGAAGTAGGCAGTCGTCGTCGTGATACCCCACTTGTAATCGCCGGAATCCGGCTCCATCTGTCCGGAGAGAATCTGGAAAAGCACAGTCTTTGCGCGCTCGTTCGGTCCGACCAGCGCAACCTTATCCGTGCGGTTTAAGGTGAAGCTGATGTTATCGAGAATCTTGACGCCCTCAATGGTCTTACTGAGGTTCGTGACCGTCAGCACCTCGTTGCCGATCTCGCGGTTCGGGCGGAAGTCGATAAACGGATACTTCCGGCTCGAGGGCTTCATCTCGTCGAGCTCAATCTTCTCGAGCGCGCGCTTTCTGGAAGTCGCCTGCTTGCTCTTCGAGGCATTTGCGGAGAAACGCTGAATGAACTCCTTGAGCTCCTTGATCTTCTCCTCCTTCTTCCGGTTGGCCTCCTTCATCTGGCGAACAATCAGCTGACTGGACTCGTACCAGAAGTCGTAGTTGCCGGTGTAGAGCTGAATCTTGCCGTAGTCGATGTCGGCTGTCATCGTGCAGACCTTGTTTAAGAAGTAGCGGTCATGCGAGACAACAATGACGGTGTTCTCAAAGTTAATCAGGAACTCCTCGAGCCAGCCGATGGCCTCGAGATCCAGGTGGTTCGTCGGCTCGTCGAGCAGGAGAATGTCCGGGTTGCCGAAAAGGGCGCGCGCAAGCAGCACCTTGACCTTCAGGGCACCCGGCAAATCCTTCATCGGCGAGTAGTGGTAGTCCGGCTCCACGCCGAGGCCGTTCAAGAGGTTTGCCGCGTCGCTCTCGGCATCCCAACCGTTCATATTCGCAAACTCATTCTCGAGTTCCGCCGCCTTGATGCCGTCCTCGTCGGTGAAGTCCTCCTTCGCGTAGAGGGCGTCCTTCTCCTTCATGATGTCATAGAGGCGCTGATTTCCCATAATCACGGTGTCCAGCACCGAGAACTCATCGTACTTAAAGTGGTCCTGCTCCAGAAAGGAGAGACGCTGTCCCGGCGTAATCGCGATGTTGCCGTTCGTGGGTTCCAGCTGACCCGAGAGAATTTTCAGGAAAGTGGACTTTCCCGTTCCGTTCGCGCCGATGAGGCCGTAACAATTTCCCTCTGTAAACTGAATGTTTACGTCCTCAAAGAGCGCCTTCTTGCCGACGCGGAACGTAATGCCGTTTGCACTGATCATATCTTCTTTCCTCTCCTCATCACAGTGTTTTTTTCTTGCTGCCGACCGGCAGCCTTCTGCCCGCAAACAGGCGCTCATTCTCGTAGACAACGCGCCCTGCGCAAATGGTCACCAGTACCTTGCCCCGGAGTGTCTTGCCGAGCCAGGGCGAATTGGTGGACTTGGATTCCGGCACGAGATAGGCCCAGCTCTGTGCCGGGTCAAAAATCGTGAGATCCGCCGGATGATCTTCCTTAATCACGCCCGCGTCCAGCTGATAAAGCTTCGCGGCCTCGGTGCTCATGCGCTGCACAAGCTGTAAGAGCGTCAGATAACCGGGCTCCACGAGATTCATGCAACCGAGCGCAAACGCGGTCTCGAGACCGATGATGCCGCTCGGCGCCTCGGTGAAAGGTCTGTCCTTCTCAACCTTTGCGTGCGGCGCATGGTCGGTCGCAATCATATCGATGGTGCCGTCCGCAAGTCCCCGGATGATGGCCATGCGATCCTCTTCTCCGCGGAGCGGCGGGTTCATCTTGGCGTTGGTGCCGTAGAGACTCACGGCGTCATCGGTCAGCGAGAAGTGGTGCGGCGTCGCCTCGGCGTAAACCCGCACGCCGCTCTGCTTCGCGCGACGCACAAGCTCAACTGACTCTTTTGCGCTGATATGCTGAATCACAATCGCCGCGCCTGTCTCCCGCGCAAGGCGGCAGTCCCGCTCAACCATCACAATCTCCGCCTGCCGGTCCGCGCCCGTTAAGCCGAGACGCTCCGCGGCGGGGCCGCTGTTCACGCCCGGCTCTTTCACAAAACGCGGATCTTCCTCGTGGAACGAGAGCGGCAGCTTTAAGCGGCGCGCTTTCTGCATGGCCTCCCGAATCAGCGCCTCATTGTTAAGCGGTCTGCCGTCGTCGGTGAAGGCGACGGCGCCGCTCTCTTTCATGAGCTTCATATCAACGAGCGCCTCGCCCTGCATTCCCTGACTGACGGTCGACGCACTGTACACACGGATGCCCGTCGTCCTGCCCTTCCGGATATTTTCGACAATTCGCGCCTCGCTGTCGATCGGCGGCGTTGTATTGGCCATGCAGACCACCGAGGTAAAGCCGCCGGCCGCCGCCGCGCGCGCGCCGCTCAAAATATCTTCCTTGTGCGTCTGTCCGGGGTCCCGGAAATGCACATGGCCGTCCACAAACCCCGGCGCTACGCAGAGCCCCGCGCAGTCAAAGACCTCGAGCACCTCGCCCTTGGCCCGTGCAATCAGCGAGGCATCCAGCCAGAGATCCTCTCCGACGCGGATAATCTTGCCCTCAGCGAGCAAAATATCCCGGATGTCATCCGTTCTGCTCTGCGGATCCAAGAGCCGCACCCCTTGCAACATAATCATAGCGTAAACACCTCACCTTCTCTGCCTGTCCCCAGTATCCTGTCGCGATAGGGCCGTGACGCCTCGCGCTCCCGCAGTTTTTGAATCACGGATACATCGCCGTAGAGATGCATCGGCACCAGATAGCGCGCGCCGACCTCCCGCATGTAGGCGTCCGCGCCGCGCCAGTAATCCGCACCGAGCCTCGAGTCCACCGGCACAAAGGCAATGTCCGGTATTCGCTTGCTCCGCTCGACTTCCGCGCGAATTTCCCGCAATTCTTCCAGATACAGCGTGCGCTGGGCATTGTTCTCCGCCGCCGTATTCTCTTCCCAGTGCCAGTCGTTCAGATCGCCGGCGTGGTAAATGCGCGCCTCCGCCGTGTCGATCAAAAACGCGACGCCCTCATCGGTTGAGCGGTAGGTATTGACCTTCAAGAAGGTCTCCTGCCGCGGTTCTCCGCTCTCGGCATCCCGCACGAGGCGGCAGAGTTCGGTCTCGGTCTCCGGCGCGAGCAGTTTGACATTGCCCTGCACCCAGAGCGGCAACGCGGAACGGCGTATATCGTCCGAGAGAAAGTAGACCACATTGTCCGCCCGCTCGGCGAGCGAAAAGATACTCTTCTGAAAGTGATCCGGATGCGCATGGCTCACAAACACAAAGAGCGGTTTATCTGTGTCAGGCGCGGGGAGCTCGCCCCGATAGTAGTCGAAGAGCAAATTCATCTCTTCCAGTTCCACATAAAATCCGGAGTGTCCAATCAAGCGGATTCTCATCTCTTACGGCACCCAACTTTCTGTTGCGGCCTGTCCGTCAGGCCCTTGTTGTAGCAACAGCAAGTATAACATAGGAAAGGGCGCGCGACAGCCTTTTTCCGTTCTGCTCAGGGTAGCACGAGTTCCGCGGAGCTCCCGCCCTCGGGCTGCTTCCGGATTCGAATCTGGCGTTCAATCTTTTCCTTGAGTTCCGGGACATGGGAAATCACGCCGACCAGCCGCGCATCAGCCGCGAGCTTCAGGAGTGCCTGCAGTGCATTCCTGAGCGCCCCCTCATCCAAGGTTCCGAAGCCCTCGTCGATGAACATCGCGTCGAGGCGGATGCCGCCGGCCTCTTCCTGCACCGTGTCCGAGAGCCCGAGCGCCAGCGCGAGCGAAGCCTGAAACGACTCGCCGCCGGAAAGGCTCTTCACGCTGCGCTGACCGCCATTGTAGTGATCGATTACATCGAGCGAGAGTCCCGACTGCGATCTCTTGTTCTCGGCCTCTTTGCTCCGCACGAGCTCATAGCGCCCCTCAGTCATCTCCATGAGGCGGATGTTGGCGCGCACAATGATGCGCTCAAAGTAGTCGAGCTGCACATAGGTTTCGAGCATCAGCTTCTCCTGTCCCGAGAGCTGTCCGCTCGCCGTGTCGGCGAGACTTTTCGCCGCCCGGAAGTGCTGCAATGCCTTCGCCTGCTCTGTCGCAAATTTTTGCCAGCTGAGAAAGGCCTCTCGATTTCGCGAGAGGGCTGCGCTACACTGTTCCGCGCGCTTTCGCAGCGCGTCGCGCGCTGCCTCCGCCTCGCGAAGTCGCGCCGTCAAAGCAGCCAGATCTGCGGGGTTCGAGTCCTCGCGCTCCGACGCGAGCGCCTTTTGCTCGCCCTCGAAGCGACTCAGCCGCTGCGCGGTCTCCGCAATCGCCGCGAGCAACGCCTGTTCGTCTCTCTCCGCTGTCTCCTGTTCTGTTTCGAGCGCCCGGATCTCGCGCTGCAAATCGGCGGCCTCTCCGGCCGGAAGCTGTTTCTTTCCCGCTTCCTCGGCCGCGCGCAGCCCCTCGAGTGTTTGCCGCGCCGCACTCAACCCTTCCTGCGCATTGCCCCGCGCCGTCTCAAGTGTCGCGCGCTGTGCTTCGAGCGCCGGAAGTTCCTCGCTGAGCCGCTGATACTCCATAGCCGCCGCTTTGCACTGCGCCGATACAGCCCGGCTCTCCGCAATCTGTGCCTGCAGTATCGCCTCTTCGGCCTTGGCGCTGCGGTCCAGATCCTGAAAGGCAATCCCCGGAAACAGCTCGGCCGCCCGCTCAATGAGTTTCTTTTCCTGCCCCAGCATTCGCTCCTGGCTTACACTGTGGCGCTTTGCAGCCTGCTCGGCCGCCTTCCGGCACGCTTTCCAGTCCGTCTCCAGCGCCTGCAGTGCTGCCTCGCTCGGCGTCCCGGCGGCTCTCACCGCTATCTTCGGATGGTTTAAGCTCCCGCAGACCGGGCAGGGTTCGCCTGCCTTCAGCTGTTCCGCGAGAATTCCGGCCTGCCCGGCGAGAAACTGCCGGTAAGCTGTCGTATAGGCCGCATTCGCCTGTTCATAGGCCGCATCGCTCTCTTTGTAATTTTTCAGATCTCTCTGCCGCTCGCGGTAAATCCGCTTGTAGTCTTCAATCTGCTGCCGCACGAGGGCAAGCAGCTTCTGCCGCGCCGCCAGTGACTCTGCCTTGGCCTCTGCCCGCGCGAGGTTTTCTCCGGCACCGCCGATTTCCCGGTGCTTTTCCCGCGCCGCGCCGAGCGCCCGCTCCGCCGCCGTAAAGTCTGCCTCCGCGCGCCGAAGCGCCTGTTCCGCCGCCTGCACTTTCTGTTCGCCGCGCTTTCGCGCCTCCGTCAGCGCAGCAACTTCCTCATACTTCGGCAGGAGCTCCCGGTAGGTCGGCAGTTTTTCCCAGCGCGGCTTTTTTGCGGCAATCTCCGCGGAAAGAGCTGCTTCCCTCTGCCGCTGCGCCTCGAGTTTCCGCTGTTCGGCCAGAACCTCACGCGCCTTCTCCTGCCTGCGTCTTTTCCGCTCTGCGGCCTCCTCCGCCCGCGCGAGTTCCGCCGCGAGCATTGTGATTTCCTTGTCCTTCTCCGCCCGCACCGTGACCGCCTTCTCCCGCTCCCGCTCTCCTTCCGCAAGCAGCTCCGGCAACTGCGAGAACAGTTCTTCCGCCGGCTTCTCTCCGCACAGCACCGCCGCGCGCAGGGCTTCCGCCTCGCCCTCCAGCCTGAGCTGCTCTGCGCAGCTCTCTATCTTCTGCGCGAGCCGGTCACAAGTCCGCTCACAGTCGGCACTCTGCTGTTTCAGCCTGTCCTGCAAAGCGGCGAAACGCTCCGTGTGAAAAATACGGCGGAAAATCTTTTGTCTCTCCTCCGTACTCGTGAGCAGCAGCTTTAAGAATTCTCCCTGCGAAATCATCGCGGTCTGCAAAAACTGCTCGCGGTTTAACCCGAGTATGTCCTCGAGCGCTTCATTGACCTCTTTGACCTTAGTTCTGACGCTTCCGTCCGGCAGCCGGAGTTCCGCCTCCGGAAGCTGCTGAGTCTCTCCCTTGCCGCGGCGCGCGGGGCGCAGGTAGCTCGGCGTGCGCCGCACCTCGTAGGTTGCGCCCTTATCCTCAAAGCGGAATAAAACCTCTGTCTTCTGCTCCGGAGAAGCGTACTTTGAGCGAAGCATCTCGGGCTTTCGCACCGTGCCGCTCCCCTCGCCGTAAAGCGCAAAGCTGATTGCATCAAAGAGCGTCGTCTTGCCCGCGCCCGTGTCGCCGGTGATCAGATACAGTCCGGCGCCGCCGAAGCGCTCAAAATCAATTGTCGTCTCGCCCGCATAGGGGCCGAACGCCTTCATCGTGAGCAGCAGCGGTCTCATGCGTCCACCTCCCGCTCCGCAAGTGCCTGCGTGAGCATCTTCTGTTCGAGCGGGTTCATCTCCCGCCCGTTCTGTTCCTGAAAGAAGTCCGCGAACAGTTCCTCCGGCGTTCTCGACTCTGCGCGGCTCTGTTGCCCGAGCGCCATCCGGGTTCTGGTTCGCCGGTTATCATAGGCGAGCTCCATCAGATTGTGATAAATGGTTCTGAGGCGTTGCAGGGCGCCCGGCACATCGCTCTCATCGGTCAGCGTGATGCGGTAATAGTCCTCGAGGCAGAGCGGCGCATAAAAAGGCCGTGCCGTGAGTTCTTCATAGCTTCCGCGGAGGCAGCGAAGTTCGTGAAGCGGCGTGAGCGGCAACTCTTCAACCTTGAGCGCCGCCATTCCGTCCGCCTGTTGTTCACCGAGCGTCACAAGGCTGATACTCTTTTCCTGCGCCGCCTCGGAAAAAGAGTATTTGAGCGGCGAGCCCGAGTAGCGGATGCGCTCGCTCCCCGCGTTCTGCGGCCTGTGGATATGCCCGAGCGCCACATAGTCAAAGCCCCGAAAGACCGCAGCGTCCACGTTATCGAGGCCGCCGACCACCGTCTCTTCCGAGTCGGAGCGCAGCGCGCCCGTCACAAACTGGTGCGCGAGCAGCACTTTTCTGTGTGTCGGGTCCGCGGTCTTAAGCGTCGCCTCTAAAACTGTTCGGACGGCATCGGTATAATTCTCGATTGCGGCATCCGGAAAGAAGCTCCGCACGGTCGCGGGCTTCAAAAAGGGAAGCAGATAAAAATCAACCGCGCCGAAATTGTCCGAAAACGTCACATGGCGCACAATGCCGTCAAAGACCGGTGACACGTAAATCCGTGCTTTCCGGAAGAGACCGCCGCCGTAGGCTGTGCGCTCCGGAGAGTCGTGATTGCCGTAAATCGCAAGCACCGGGCAGTGCTCCGCTGCGAGCGCTTCCAAGAATAAATTCAAGAGCTGTACGCTCTCGGCGCTCGGCATCGTCTTATCGTACAAATCGCCTGACAGCAAGACGGCATCCGGCCTCTCTTGCCGGACGGCCTGCAAAATCTTCTCCAGAATATCGCTCTGGTCCTCACGCAGGCTGTACTCGTGCAGGCGCTTCCCGAGATGCAAATCCGAAAGATGAAAAAATCGCATCCTATCTCCTCCACAAAAAAACCGAGCCGGAGCTGCATACCGCGCTCCGACCCGGCTTCTCAACTTTTGTCACTCGCAGGAGAGTTCTCCCGTCTCCTCGATCTCGTCAATCAGCGCGACCCGCTCTGCGTGACGGCCGCCCTGGAACTTCGCATCGAGCCAGCTGTCCACAATCATCTTTGCGAGATCCTCACCGACCACACGCGCGCCGAACGCAATCATATTCGCGTTGTTGTGCTCCCGCGCCATCTTTGCGCTGTAGGGCTCCGAGCAGACCGCCGCGCGTATGCCTTTTACCTTATTCGCCGCGAGGCTGATGCCGATGCCCGTGCCGCAAATCAGCACGCCGCCGTCCGCCTCACCGCTCGCGACCATCTTGGCTGCGCGATACCCCGCGAGCGGATACTGATAGCGCTCCTTCGTGTCCGTGCCGATGTTCACGACTTCGATGCCGCGCTCTTTTAAATGTTCAAGAATCGCAAACTTTAAGTCGACCGCCGCGTGGTCGTTTGCAATCACCAATTTCATTCCTGTGCCTCCCGTGCGAGGAGAGCCTCTCTCTCCTTCTCATAGCCCGGCTTGCCGAGCAGTGCGAACATGTTGCGCTTATAGCTCTCGACACCCGGCTGGTCAAACGGATTCACGCCGAGCAGGTAGCCGCTCACGCCGACTGCAAACTCAAAGAAATAGAAGAGTGCGCCGAGCGAATACTCATCCTGCGCCGGGATGTTAATCTGCATGACCGGAACACCGCCGTCCATGTGCGCGAGCTTGGTGCCGCGCATCGCATTCTTGCACACAAAGTCCATGGTCTTGCCCGCAAGGTAGTTGAGGCCGTCCGGATCGCCCGCCTCTTCCTGAATCACAAGTTCGTTCTTCGGCTGCTCCACATTCAAAACCGTCTCCATCAGGATGCGTCTGCCGTCCTGAATATACTGGCCCATCGAGTGGAGATCTGTCGTCAGGTTGACCGAGTGCGGCAAAATGCCCTTCTGATCCTTGCCTTCGCTCTCGCCAAAAAGCTGCTTCCACCATTCGGAAATCATCGCGAGACTCGGCTCGTAGTTTGCGAGCACCTCGACCTCCTTACCCTTGCGGTTCAAGACGGTTCTCGCGACCGCATAGCGCATCGCATCGTTGTCCGCATACGCCTCGGTGAGCAGCGCCTGCCGCTCTGCCGCCGCGCCCTCCATCAAGCGGGAGATGTCGGCGCCGGAGACGGCAATCGGCAGGAGACCGACCGCAGTCAGCACCGAGAAGCGTCCGCCCACATCATCCGGAATCACGAAGCACTCATAGCCCTCGCGGTCCGCGAGCTGCTTTAACGCACCGCGCTGCTTGTCCGTCGTCGCATAAATGCGGGCCGCCGCGCCAGCCTTGCCGTACTTCTTCTCGAGCAGAGTCTTGAAAACGCGGAAGCTGATCGCGGTCTCGGTCGTTGTGCCGGACTTCGAAATCACATTGACCGAGAAGTCGCGCTCGCCGATCACATCGATCAGTGCGTTCATATACTGCCCGCTCATGTTGTTGCCGACAAAATAAATCTCCGGCGTCTTCCGCTCGCCCTTCGGCAACTGGTTGTAAAACCCGTGGCGCAAAAACTCAATGGCCGCGCGCGCGCCGAGATAGGAGCCGCCGATGCCGGCGACCACCAGGACATCCGAATCCCCCTGAATCTTCGCCGCCGCCTTCTGAATGCGCGCAAACTCTTCTCTGTCATAGGCTTCCGGTAAATCCATCCAGCCATGGAAATCGTTGCCCGCACCCGTGTGCTCGACCAGTTCGTCCTTTGCCGTTTCCGCAGCCTGCTCCATCTGGACCAGTTCCCGCTCACTCAGAAAAGAAAGTGCGCCCCGCAAATCAAATTGAATGCAGCCCATATTTTTTCCTCCTCACACCGCGCCCCGCGGCATCCTTTTTCATTTCATTCTATCACAATTTTACAAGAAAAACGCAGTCGTTTGTAAAGCCCTGCGCCCCGTGTTACACTGTCCCCGAAACAACCGGAGATTCACAGAAAAGGAGTCTTTTATGTCCGTTGATGCATCCTCCGCCGCGGTTCGTCACCGCTTAAAGCAGCACCTCTTCCTGATCGGCTTCATGGGAAGCGGCAAGTCCACGGTCGCAAGCACACTGTCGGCAGCGCTCGGCCTTCCCGCACTGGACAGCGATGCCTGCCTCGAACAAGAGCTCGGCTGCAGCATCGCCGATTTTTTTTCGCGTGAGGGAGAGCAGGCCTTCCGCGACCGGGAGACCGAATTTTTACGAAGGCTCCGCGGGCAGAGTCCCTGCCTGGTTTCCTGCGGCGGCGGCATGGCACTCCGCAGCGAAAACCGCGCGCTGATGCGCCTGCTCGGCCCCGTCATTTACCTCACGGCGACGCCGGAGACCGTCTTTTCGCGCATCGGCACCGATACTGCCCGTCCGCTCTTAAAAGACAAGAAGACCCCTGCCGACATCGCTGCCATGATGCAGGCGCGCCTCCCGCTTTACGAGGACGCTGCCTCGCTGAAAATCGCAACCGATCACCTAAGCCCTGCGGAAATCACGGATGCGCTCATTCGTCTGCTGCAGCCGTTTTTGTCCGGAGACGAATCCCGTTGACCGTGACGTCCTCGGAGACCGGAATCAGAAAATACTCCCGGCCGTCGATCACCCGGGTGCTGAGAAGTTCGCTCGCATCGCTCTGCAGTTTTAATTGCAGCGAATCCGTCGCGACCGTAAGTGTCTTCGGCGCGCTCAGGTTTTCGACCAGCAGGGCTTCCCTGCTCTCCCCGAGCACCTCTTCATAGACTTCATCGAGGCGCGACAGCGCCTCTTCCTCCGCGCCGCACTCGTCGAGCAGACGCTTGAATTCGCCCTTCGATAACACCGGCGGCTCCGTGACTTCACTGTCTCCGGCCTCTTCCGCAAAGCGATTCACCGCCTCCTGCAGGCTCTGCACCAGGGTAAAGTTGCAGTCCTCCCCGAGACTGCGCTCGACAATCTCCCGGAAGGCATCCTTCTCCGCACTCTCGGCGCGAGGAAGTTCCGTTCCGAGGAGCACTGCCGCGAGCTCCTCGTGGCGCGTCTTCTCGCTCCGCGCATACCAGAGCGCCGCGTGCAAATCCGTATTCCTCTCGTTGAACGCCGGGTAGAGAAGACCGATATCCGGCTTTTTTACGCTCCAGTTCTCCATGCGACTCAGGAAGGACTTGGCCTCGGCATCGTAGCAGAGCCCCTCGCGAAGCAGTTCCACCGGGCAAATCGAGAGCTCAAGGAAGGGGTACACATATTCCGAGCCGTCGCTTAAACCGACACGGTCTTTGGTTCTCCCCGGAATATCGTAGACACCGTGCACCAGGAGAATCAGATAATTGCCGGTGAAGGCGTAGTGCTGAATCATATCCTGAAAAAATTCCTGCAGAAGCGCCTCATCCTTTAACTCACTCTTTAAGAGGCGGTACAGCTTCTCCTGCGCGCCGCCTTCCTTCTCCGCATCGAGCGGAAATTCGATGTTAAAAAGCGTCCGTCCGATTCTTCCGGAGACTGCCTTCTTAAAGAGCTCACAGTACTGAAACAGTTCCTCGTCCTCAAAGCTGTAGAGCTGGTCTTGAATTTCCGCGAGTATCTGCTTCTCGCCGTTCACATAACAGCCGCGCATGCGGTCGATGCGGCAGTCGTTCTTGTCAAATAATTTTCTCACCTCGAGCACTGCTTTTCTATCCATTCTTCTCCTCCTCAAAGTTCTCCGAGCCCGAAGGGCTGCTCTTCTTTTGCGTAGCGACATAAATCGTTCAACACACAGCCTCCGCAATTCGGCTTCCGCGCCGTGCAGACCGCCCTGCCGTGATCCACGAGGCGGTGGCAGAACTGGTTGCTCTCCTCCGGCGGCACCAAATCCCATAAGAGCTTTTCGACCTTCGCGGGTTCCTTGACCTGATCCACGAGCCCGATGCGGTTCACGAGCCGTATACAGTGGGTGTCGGTGACAATCGCCGGTTCCCCGAAGACATCTCCCATAATCAGATTGGCGCTCTTCCTGCCGACACCCGGCAGTGCGAGCAGCGCCTTAAAATCACGCGGCACCTGATCCCGGTATGTTTCATGGAGCACCGTCATACACTTTTTGATGTCCCTCGCCTTGGAATTGCCGAGTCCGCAAGGACGCACAATTTCCTCTATGTCCTCAACCGGCGCCTCCGCAAGAGCCCGTACTGTCGGAAATCGCTCGTAAAGCCGCGGCGTCACCTGATCCACGCGGAGATCCGTGCACTGCGCCGCGAGCCGCACCGAAATCAGAAGCTGCCATGCATCTTCATAGGTCAAGGTACACTTCGTATCCGGGTAAAGCGCTTTTAAGCGCTCTATGACTTTTTTTGTGAGTTCTCGACGCGCGTTCAAATCTGCCTCCTCACCGTGCTTTCCCTTCTTGCTCCCTGTCTTTTTCTCTGTTCCCTGTTTCATTTCTCTCTGTCTTGCCTTTCTCTCTCGCTTCCCGGCTTTCTTTCGCCTTCTCTTTATGCTATCATACTTTCTACTTTCATTTTCAACGGAATAAAGGAGGCGAAGCTGATGAACGGTGCAGAGGCAATGGTCAAATGCCTGACCGCGGAAGGCATCTCCCGCATTTTTGGTTATCCGGGTGTCGCAATTTCACCCTTTTTGGATGCGCTGAACCAAGACGCATCGATCGAACATATACTGGTACGCCAGGAGCAGGCCGCAGGACACGCCGCGAGCGGTTATGCGCGCATCACCGGCCGCCCGGCGGTCTGCGTGAGCTCTTCCGGCCCGGGCGCGACCAATTTAATCACGGCACTCGCGACCGCCTACGCGGATTCCATCCCGCTCATTGCCATCACGGGACAGGTCAACTCCTCTCTCCTCGGACGCGATGTGTTTCAGGAAGCGGATATGCGCGGCGCGACCGAGTCTTTTGTCAAATACTCCTACCTCGTCAAAAATGCCGACGAGATTCCGCGCGTCTTCAAAGAGGCCTTCTACATCGCGAATTCCGGCCGCAAGGGGCCCGTGCTCATTGATATTCCGATTGATGTCCAGATGCAGACGCTGAAAAAGGCTTTCGCCTATCCCGAACAGCTCACGATGCGCGGCTATAAGCCGAACGTCAAGGGCAACAGCCTCCAGCTGTCCCGCGTGATTGCCGCGATTCAAAAGGCGAAAAAGCCGCTGGTCTGCGCGGGCGGCGGCGTGATTCTCGGACAGGGCGAAGCGGAACTCCGTGCCTTCTGCGAAAAGTACCGGATTCCGCTCGTCCACACGATGATGGGCATCGGCGTACTGCCGAAAAATCACTCGCTCAACTTCGGCATGCTCGGCAACAACGGAAAGCCCTACGCAAACCGCGCCGTTGCCGCGAGCGACCTCCTGATTATCGTCGGCGCACGCATCGCGGACCGCGCTGTCCCCAAGCCGGAAAATCTGGAGCAACGCGTCAACATCATCCACATTGACATTGACACTGCGGAAATCGGCAAGAACTTAGGTCCCACGATTCCGCTGGTCGGCGATTCGAAAATTGTGTTTGCGGCCCTCGCCGAGGCGCCCATCTCGATTGATACGAGCGCGTGGCTCCGGGAACTCGAAGAGAAGAAGCACAGCACCGTGGATTTGCGCCGCTTCAGCGACAAACTCGTAAACCCGGTGGAGCTCGTGAAACTGCTCTCCGAAAAGATGGAGGACGATGCCATCTATGTGGCGGATGTCGGTCAGAATCAGCTCTGGTCCGCCGACAATTATGTGATGAAGCGCGGTCGCTTCCTGACAAGCGGCGGCATGGGTACCATGGGCTACTCGATCCCCGCGGCCATCGGTGCAAAGTTTGCCGCGCCGGAGCGCCAGGTCGTCGCAGTCTGCGGTGACGGCTCCTTCCAGATGTCCCTCTATGAGCTCGGCACCATTGCCGTCCAAAAACTCCCGGTCAAAATTCTGATCATGAAGAACCGCTTCCTCGGACTGGTCCGCGAATACCAGGCGAAAACATACAACCGTCGCTATGAGGCAGTCGAGCTCTTTGACTACCCCCGCTATTCGCATATCGCCGCTGCCTATGATATGGCCTACTTCCACTGTGACAACAATGCTGCGCTCGGAGAAACGCTGGATGCCTTCCTCGCCTGCGAGACAGCCGCACTCATGGTCTGCGATGTGGACAGCGAGAACAACACCCAGTAAGGAGGAGCCCTATGAAAGGAATTTTTTCTGTGCTGGTCGAGAACCGTGACGGCGTGCTCTCGCAGATTGCGGGTCTCTTTGCGCGCCGCGGCTTCAACATTGACAGCCTCGCGGTGGGCGAGACCGAACAGCACGATGTATCCAGTATGACCATTGTCTCGAGCGGCGACAGCCGTACCCTCGACCAGGTCGAAAAGCACCTGAACAAAAAGATCGATGTGATCAAAGTGCGGCGACTCGAAGAGAGTAGCTCCATCTTAAAAGAGATGATGTTAATCAAGGTCGCGCACTCCGTGACCACGCGTGCCTCCCTCATAGAGCTCTGCTCCGTAACCGACGCGAAAGTGGTCCACTTCTCGCAGAAGACCATGGTCATTCAGCTGACCGCCGAGCCCGAGGCCATTCTGAATTTCATTGAACTCGTGCGAAATTACGGCATTCTCGAGATTCAGCGCACCGGCAGTATCTGCGTGAGCAAGGACTGAAGAGAACAGGAGCTGTGAAGAAACATTCTTCACAGCTCCTGTTTTCTGTCTCAGGCTTGTCCGCTGCGCTTCGGCACCCGCGGCAGGTTCCAGTCATAGCGCACGGCTACGCAGCGCACCAGAATCACACAAAGGCTGCCGATCAGCGCAGCCTTGTTTTCCGAGCCGAGCATCCGCCAGGCGAGAACCGTCAGGATGGCTCCCGGCACCGAGGCCATCGCATAGATGTTTTTCCAGAATATCTCGGGCATCTGGTTCGCGAAGATATCGCGAATTGCACCGCCGCCGACTCCCGTCACCGTTCCGAGGAAGGTGCAGAGGAACAGGCGGTTCATGCCAATGTTAATCCCGGCAAAGACACCGTCCACCGTGAAGGCCGCAAGCCCCAAGGTATCACACCAGAAGAGCAGTGCATTCAGCGTCTTCTTCGAACCCGGCAGACGGCGGTTCGTATAAAGATACAGAAAGACGATGTTGGCCGTAATCACCGCAACTAACACATAAATCGGATTCACAAACATGACCGGCGGCTCCTTGCCGATCACCACATCACGCGTCATACCGCCGCCGCAGGCCGTGATGACCGCGAGGATGTTGATACCGAAAATATCCATATCCCGCTTGACACCGACCAGCGCGCCGGAAATTGCAAACGCAATGGTACCGAGTAAATCCATAAAACCGATGACTGAAAATACCATTATCTTACCCCGCGGCTAAAGCCCTCACCGTGAACCTCCGAAATACGTCCCACAATCAGAAAGCAGGCCGGATCGATCTCATGCGCAATGCGAATAATCTGCGGCAGTTCGCGGTTATAGATGACCGAGAGCACCACCTGGGTGGGCCGCTTCGTGTATCCGCGGTCCGCATGCAGCATGGTCACGCCGCGTCCCATCTCCTTGAGTATGGCGTTCTTCACTTCCTCCGGTTTCTCACTGATAATCTTGACTTCGGTGCGTGTGGTTCCGATCAGCGTCATCTTATCGATCGAGATGGAAGTCACAATGACACAAATCAGACCGAAGAGCACGCGCTCCCAGGAGAAGAGGAGTCCCTGCGAGAGCAGCGTAATCATATCCGTGATGATGAAGCCGGCGCCGAGCGGCAGGCTCAAATACTTCTTTGCCATAATCGGAATTACATCCATACCGCCGGTCGAAGAGCCCGCGCGGAGCACAATGCCGAGCGTGAGACCGGTTCCGAGTCCCGCAAAGATCGCATTCAGCATGAGATTCTGCGTGAGCACCACGCCCTTCAGTGCGTGGCTCCAGAACTCCAGCGCAATCGGGCTGATGAAGGAGCTTAGAATGGTCGACATGCCGAAGCCCTTGCCGATGAAGATGAAGCCGAGCAACAGCGTAAATATATTCAGAGCGAGCAGGAGCGGCGGCACCGGAAGTCCCGTAACCTTGTGTAACACGAGGGAAATACCCGTGGTTCCGCTGGTGAGGAGATCCATGGGCAAAATAAAAAGCTGTACGACCAGCGCATAGCCTACATTGCCTACAATGATTTGCAGGAGACCGATTAATTTCTCCTTATATTCCATTCCCCTCAGCATTTTCCGCAATTTTTCCATAAAAACCCCGTCCTGTCTTCTTTTTTTCGTGCTTCTTTATTATAACGCTTTGTCCTAAAGAGACAAGCGCGAAAAAAGGCACCCTAGTTTCCCGAACAGGGTATCAGAACTGCTCGGAAAACGGGTGTCTTTTCTCTATAATCAGTCATTTATCTTTCCGATATCACTCTGCACCGGGGGCCGTCAGGCTCTCGTTCGCATCGCCGCTGCCCTTCGGCGAGACATAGCGCACGCCGCTGTCCTGCGCTACATTGCCCGCGGCGGCTGTCGATGCGCCGTTCGAGATGCTCTCGCCGCTACGGCCGAGCAGTGCGTTCACGAGTTCCGGAAGCAGTCCCTGATTCTGTTGCCAGATTTTCTCAATCTGGTTCTCCGGCACCGGCGAGACACCGAGTCCCACCTCGAGCGTGATGTTCGGAATGCCTTTTTCCCAGTCGAGCCAGTCCTTAAAGCCTGCGCCATAGCGGGATCCGTCCGCGGCCGGATCCACCAGCGCATAGCCGGTGCGACGCGCCGCAATCACCGCCATCGCTTTGTCCTTGGCCTGCACCTCCTTGGAGGCATGCATCTGCGACCAGTAGATAATCTGTCCCTGCGCGTGGTAATTGATGACCTCGCTAAACTTCTGCTCATTCACGAGCTTTATGATTGCCTGGGTCTCCGGCTCCGAAGCGGCCGACGGTCCTTTGTAGAACTCCGAGGACGCCTTGCCGCGGTTATCGTTTAACTGCGCCCAGCCCTTGGTCGGAAAATTGTGATTCAGGTCGACACCGTTCACATTGTTCTTCCACTTGTTCAGATACCAATTGTACTTGTCCTTGTTCTCCAGAAGCCCCCAGTCTGCCCAGCTCTCAATGATACGCTGTACGGTCTGCTTGGAATTTGCGTTGTTCAGACCGTCCAATGCGCGCTGGGAAATCTGCACGCCGTCCGGGTTCGCCATCGGCACAAACTGGATGCAGACATCGTTCAGCGCAGTCTCTCCGCTCGCCTTCCGGTCCAGCATCTCCCGCACCTGCCGCATCACGAGCGGCGTCGTGATATACTCGCGCGCATGGATTGCCGCGAGCACCAGCACTTTCTTCTCCGCGTTCGGATTGCCGATTACAATGCGGTAGATGTTTCTGCCGTCCACCGTTTTTCCGATCGAATCCGTCGTGACACCCTCATACTTTGACTTGAGAAGCTGCATATCCGCCTCCAGACGCTGGTAGGTATACATCTCCTGCCCTGCAAAATAGAAGTCGGTCTGCGCCGCCTCCGCCGTATTACTCGGCGCGCTGTCCGCGGTTCTGCCGCCCGCCTGCGCTGCGCTCCTTTTCACAACGCCGGCCATCGCGGGCTGTGCCATTCCTGCTGCCATGCAAACCGAGAGCGCTGCCGCCCACAGTCGCATCCGCTGTTTTCTCTTCATCTCCACCTCCGTCGTCAAAGCGCATTGCTGCGCGAAATTGCGAACTATCCCAATTATACGACAGGTAGGCGTTACAAAATACCGACGATTTTGTTAAGAATCTGAGTTTTATTCCGTATCCGCGAAGCGGAAATTCTCCTTGCCCGCGCCCTGCTCAAAGAAATACTTGATAATACCGCGGTCCACATCCGAAAAAGCACCTGCCTTATAACTGACTTGCACCAGAGCATCCTTGCCGGTAATCATAAAGGCCTGCTTGTTCATCGCCGTCGGCGCGAGCAGTGCGGCCTCCACGCCGTGCGAAAACCACTCCGGCTCACTGCCCTCATAGCGGCTCACGCGCATCGCGTCCTTGGAGCGATGCGGCTTTCCTTCCTCTTTGCCGTAGCCGAACGCAATCACGCCGTAGAGCTCACCGCCGGCCTCTCCCTCCACCTTCTTCATGCTGTAGGTGCCGCCAATCCACCAAGTGTTAATGCCCTCCTGCTGTGCCAGCAGCAAAAGGTTCGCACCGCAGTACCCGACCCGCTCGGCCGCCTTGCTGCCGTGGGGTCCGGCGAGCAGAATAAAGTTCTCGACGCCGCTCGAGAAAAACAGCGTCATGCCCGGCCAGAGCTGCAGCTCTTCGTTGGCATGTAGGCTAAGCTTCAGACCGAATTCCGCATTCAGTGCCTGAATGCGCTCTTGCAGTGCTTCCAGCACTTCCTCTTCGACCGCCTCATCCGTAAACTGCCGCACTGTGTGCCGCTCTTCAATTGCTTCCCAAATCGTCATATCGCATTTCCTCAAATTTCGCTTTGACATCGGTTCGTCGTATTTCTTTATAAGCTTCCGTAGAGTTCTTCCCGTCTGTCCTCAAAACTCGGGAGCTTTGCGCGCACCTCACGAAGCCGCTCACTGTCCAAGTAGACCGGAAATACCAGCTCGCCCTCACCCGCGCTCGCCGTCACAACGCCCATCGGGTCTATGGCCGCACTCTCTCCCATGCGAATTTTGCTGTACTGATTTGCCGCGAGCAGATAGCAGGTATTCTCAACAGCACGCGCCTTGAGCAATGTGCGGAAGTGTTCGCTCTTTAAATCGCCCTTGACCCAGGCCGAGGGCATCAACAGGATTTCGGCACCGCCCGCCCGCGCAGCCCGCGCAACTTCCGGAAAACGGAGCTCATAGCAGACAAAGAGTCCCAGCTTCCCGAACGGGCTGTCAATCGGCCGGAACAGCCGCTCCCCGCGCAGATAGTCATCCGACTCCCGGTACCCGAAGGCGTCATAGAGATGCGTCTTCCGGTAATGACCGCGAATCTCTCCCTTGTCATCCAGAATCAGCGCACTGTTATAGCTGCGGTTTTCGCTGTCCGCCGTCTCCGAGCGCTCGTAAAAGCCGAAGACTGTCCAGAGCGAAAACCGGGCGGCAAGTTCCCGCACGGCACTGACAAAAGTCCCGTCCAACGGTTCCGCGGTCTCCGCGCGCATCTCTCGCGTCATCCCGCGCGAAAATTCCGCCATGCAGGTCTCCGGAAACAGAATCAGCTCCGCCCGGAAGCGCTCCCGCGCTTCCCGCATCATCGCTTCCATTTTCTTTCTATTCTCGGTCACCTGTTCGGCCACCGTCATCTGGGCAATCGCAAAGGTGTGCCGCATCGTCAGAAGCGCTCCAAGAAATCCGCAGTCGGCTTTCTCTTCTCATGCAGATGCGCCGGATGCGCTTCCGCTGCCTTTTCCCCGATCGGGAAGAGCGCAATCAGTTCGTACGGCGCCATCGCAGGGAAGAGCTCCTTCGCGCGCGGTGCGTCGAAATGCCCCACCCAGGTCGTGCCGAGTCCCTCCGCCTCGATTGCAAGCATGATATGCGTCGCCACGATGCTGGCGTCTATCTCCGCGAAATTCTTTTGATCAAACTCACGCACCCAGGCCTCGCCCGGAACAGCCGCCACCATCAAAAAGCAGTTGGCTCCGAAAATGCAGGGCGTTATCTCATGTACCTTTGCCAGCGCCTCCGGGCTCTCCAGCAAAAACAGGCGATAAGGCTGTAAATTCTTTGCGGTCGGCGCCACTCGGGCCGCCTCTAAAATTCGCTCCAGTTTCTCCGCCGCCACCGGCGCCCCCGTCAACTTTCTGCAGGAATAGCGCGCACGCGCAAATTCCAAAAAATCAATCTTATCCATACTGAACCTTCTCCTTCTCCTGCCTCAGGAAGCCTTCTTCTTCCGGTTCCAGAACAGCGGAAATCCTGCGCCGAGTGAGCGGAACTTTTTGCCGCTTTTCTGCTCAATCCACGCCGCAAACCCGGCCGCATCCGCCGGTTGCAGCGCTCCCATGTCGACGACAACCGCGGTCTGCGGATTGCGGAACAGGTAAAAGCGCTGTGCGTCCTTTGCGAGGCGCAGAAGCTCCTCGTATCTCCAGGATCCGCTGTCCTCAATCTGAATTTCTTCCTCCGCAAAGCGGTAGATGACATGTCCCTCGGCGTCGCCGCGCTGTTTTAAGACGGCGTCCGCCCGTGCCTTTGCGACGGTATTCCAGCCCAGCAACAGCCAGATACCGAGCGCAATACAGAGCACCCGCTGCGGTGTCCCGAACACAGGGCTGAACCCGAAGGCAGTCAGCACTGCGCCCATCGCAACCCGGCTCCAGATTCGCAACTTTTCAAATAAAAGGAACTGTGCGCGAAATAACCCCCGCACAGCCTCCTCCGTAAACACGGTCTCCGTCTCGTAGCGCATGCCGCTCTCTCTCTGCTCACCCATCGTACTTTTCCTCTTGTTGTTATGCTACTCTTATTTTGCTACGGTTCTCTGCAAAATGCCATGAATTTTTGATGAATTCCCCGTCAAAGCGCTTCGCCATAACAAAAGGCATACTTGACAAAAAACGGACGCCGGACGCAAGGGCGCCTTCCTCGATTTGAAACCGCGGGCTGTGATTCGGATAGCGCTTTTCTGCGTCCTCACTCCCACCGCCGCGTGCCGGAAAACACTTCGGGTTTTCATATTTTGCGAAGTCCTCGCCGCGCATGCGGACACCGCCCGACCGCAATCGATCACCAAAGACAGAGCCCGGCGCGCGCAATCCGCTGTAAAAGTGCCGGGAAGCGCTCTCTGACCTTTGCATCAAATCAGCGGCCGGTTCCGAGCAGCACCGCCCGGTCCGGAATCACATTGGCGCTCTGTCCCGCCGGAATCGGATCGATTGCTCGCTGCGGCGCCGCGCCATGAGTTCGTCTCTGTGTTGCGCCACCCTCACAGCAATTTCTTCTTCCGGTTTTGTCACGCCACTTTTCTTTCCTTTCCCCGCAGCATACGGATGCCTATGCCTGTGACCACAATCTCTGCCGCCGGCATCGCAATCCAGACGCCGGTCATGCCAAAGAGTGCGGAGAAGAGCAACAAGAACGGCAACACCAGGACAACTCCGCGGAGCAGTGACAAAACCTGTGCCTGCTTGTCCCGCGCCGTCGACACGAAGTACATAATGGTCAATAAGTTAAACCCGAGAAACACACAACTCGTAAAGTAAAGGCGGAAGCCCTCCACGGCGAGCCGCTGCATCTCCGCATTGTTCTCGTGATTAAAGAGCGCCGTAATCTGTGCGGGGAAGCCCATCGTCGCGCCATAGAAAACAGCCGAGGCAAGTCCGACCGCGATCAAGGCGTCGCGATAGGTGAGATGCAGCTTTTCAGTGTCGTGCGACGCGAAAAAGCGCCCGAATAGCGGTTGGGATCCCTGTGCAATGCCGTTGTAAACCGCAATCACGACGAGGATGATATTTGCCAGAACGCCGTAGGCCGCAACCCCGGCATTGCCCGCGAGGCGCAGAATGATACTATTGAAGACAATCATCACGATGCCGGTCGTAATCTCACTGATCAGCGAGGAAACGCCGAGTGAAAGCATGCGCCGCAGTTCTTCGAAACGATAGCCCCGCTTGACCGGATAGAAACTACTCTTTTTCCGGATCAGATGCAACGAGAGCACCAGAATACCCATGACAGGCGAAAAGACCGTCGCGAGCACCGCGCCGAAAATACCGAGTCCCATCGGGAAAATAAAAATATAGTCAAAAATCGTATTAAAGACACTGCCCGCAATCATGCCGAGCATTGCAAGTTTGGGGCCTCCGTCGTTCTTGACAAAAGCCGAAAAAATCGAATTCGAGATAAACGCCGGGGCAAAGAGCAGCACCATGCGGAGATAAATCTTTGTCATCTCGTAGGTTTCTGCCTTCGCGCCGAGAAGCACGGTCAGAGGATCTACAAAGAAAAGGCCGAGCAGAGAAAAACAGAGTCCGGCCAGCACACCGGAAATTGCAGCTGTCGTATAAATCCGCCTGGAGCGCTCGGCGTCTCCGACCGTGCGGGATATAATGAAGCGCGCCGCGCCGCCGATGCCGATCATCAGGCCGACGCCGTTGATAAAATTATAAATCGGTATGGCCAGATTGAGCGCGGCAAGGCCGTTGGCGCCAAGTCCCTTGGCGACAAAATAGGTGTCTGCCAGAATATAAATCGACTGTCCTATCATGGCAAGCATACTCGACAAAACATACTCCAGAAATTCCTTCTCGCGACTCACACTTCCCCCAGTTTACTTATGTTCTTTATTGTTATACTAAAAGAATCGGCGCACAAAAGTCAAGAGGCGGAACCCTCGAAAGAGTTCCGCCTCTTGTTGCCTTTCATCGTGCTCACGCCAGCGTGAGCAGCAGCGCCATCTTGAACTGCCCGTTGGCCTTGACGCTGTGCCGTCCGCCCTTTGCCATGCGGAACTGGTCACCCGCTTTCAGGCTGTGCGGCGTGCCCTCATAGACAATCTCGCCTTCGCCCTCCAGCGCAAAAATCAGCGCATCTCCGGGCGCGCTGTGCTCCGAGAGCCCTGTGCCCGCATCAAACGCCATGACTACAAACTTCATGTTCGGATTGGATGCAACATCCATATTGACGACGCTCCCCTTCTCATAGGAAAGCAAATCGCCGAGCCGAAATACCTCACCTGCCTTAACCCGTTCGTTCATTGTAATATCCTTTCCCGGAATCACTTCCGTATAAATGAATCCCTCTTCCGTTCGCACACCGCAGAGCGTATTTTTTCTGACCAGCATCGCAGTCCCCGCTGTAAGCGTCCGGCACTTCTCCTTGTCCTCCACCGCGTTGCGAAGCCGGAACTCGCCGCTCCCGAAATTACCGAGATAGAGTACGTCCTCCGGATAGCGCTCCGCGCTGATATCTGTGTTGCCGCCGAGCGAAAAATACGTCACACCGACGCTGCCGCTCTCCGTTTCTCGCGTGGAAATCGTGAGTCCTGCCTTCGGCGCGTGATCCTCTGAAAGCGAAAACTTTCTCTCCATAAGTCTCCTCCTTTCGTCAACTATTATCGCAGATACTCTGCTCTTTCGCAAGGAGATTTCGCTGCGCTCATTCATTTGCCCTCCTCCCGGCGCTCTTGTCTTTTCTCGCCGTTTCCAGTATAGTTTTACCAAACTATTTGCTCGGAGGTACTATGAAAATTCAAAATTCCCGGAAAAGTGATGTGCTTCTGCTCATCACCTATTTTGTCTTCTACACCCTGGTTCTCTCACTCCTGCTCGCCTTTGCCGCCGCACACATCCCGCTCTTTCGAAACGGCGCGGTTTACTACGGCGCTTACGGCGCAGGTACACTGCTCACCTTTCTGATTTTCTTTTGGCAGAAAAGGAAAGTGCTCCGCGAAGACTATGAAAAATTCCGCGCGCATTTCGGCAAGAACTGCCGCGTGGTGTTTCTCGCGCTGCTCATCATCTATCTCTGCAATATTCTGATTAATCTCCTGCTGCGGCATTTCCACATCAGCAACCAGAATCAGAATGTGCTCGGCGGTCTGGCGGCCGGCGGTTATCTCTGGCTTCTGATTTTGCTCGCCGTCGTATTCGCTCCGGTCGTCGAGGAACTGGTTTTCCGGAATATCATTTTTAACCGCCTCTATGCGAAGAGCCGTCTGCTCGCCTACTTTGTCTCAATGGTCACCTTCTCACTGCTCCACGGTGCGGCGGCCCTGACAAGCGGCAAGCTGCGGGATATGCTTGCCACACTCATCTATCTGCCGCTCGCCTTTTTCCTCTGCCGGCTCTATGAGACGCGAAAAAATATAATTTTTCCGATTGCTCTTCACTTCGTCAACAATCTGCTCGCCGTCCTTCTTCTTCTGTTACTGCAGGCAGTCAAAGGAGCCTGAGCTATGAAAAAAGCCTTTCCCGTCATGAGAACCTGCCCGCTCTTTGCCGGCATCGCAGAGAGCGACTATGAAAATCTGCTCGCTGCACTCTCCGCCAAAGAAGACTTCTTCCCGAAGAACGAGACAGTGATTCAAATCGGGGATTCCGGCAAACGCGCCGGACTGGTGCTCTCGGGCGTTCTCGAAGTTTCCTTTTACGATGAAAATGCCTCCCTGGTCAGTGTGACCCGGATTGAACCCGGCAATGTCTTCGGTGCCATGATGCTCTGCGCCAAGGTCACTGACAGCCCCATTCATCTCCGCGCAGTCTCCGACTGTACCCTGCTCTTTCTGGACTTCTCACGCCTCTTGCAGAATGCCGCGCGCCAGAGCGCCGCGGAGACGCAGCTCGCCGCAAACCTGCTCGGCTATTTCGCCAGACGCTCTTTTCTGCTCACACAGAAAATTCGCATTCTCGGGCAAAAAAAACTGCGCGACAAATTAAAGCTCTACTTCACTACCCTGCCCAAGCAGAAAAACGGCATCCGGAAACTCCCGCTCTCGAAAACCGAGCTCGCGAGCTTTCTCTACGCGGACCGCAGCGCTCTCTCCAGAGAGCTGTCTCGCATGCAGGAAGAAGGTATCATCGCAATGGACGGCAAGGAGATTGTCATTCTGGATCCGGATTTCCTCGACTGAGTCCGGCTTTTCTTCTCCGTACGGCTTGCAAAAAGCGGTTCCGACGCCTGCCTGATATGTACCCTCTTTACTGGACACGAAAGTGTCACAGTAAGGAGGGTTTTATCATGCGCTATGATTATGAATTCAAGAAGATGTGTGTCGACCTGTATCGACAGGGGAAATAGCCAGAGACACCAGAGGGTTATAACGATCCGGGTAACTTTCACGCCATGATTCGTCGATGGGCTCGTGCCGAAAAGGCAAATGGCTCCCAGGTCCTAAAGCATGGAAAGCAGCATCCGTGGACGCCTGAAGTAAAGTGTACCCCTTGTCAAGGACACAGAGCACATTAGAAACCATTAGATTTTTGTCAGGCTGTTCTTCTTGGAACCGGCCGATTACTCAGCCGGTCTAGGTTCTTTGATTGACAGTGGATATACCCCGGTTGTGATGTACCTGTAGTATTCGTCCGGAGCCAGCTTTGCAAGCTGCTACTGATAACGTTCTGTGTTGTAGTAGTCCATCCAGTCATCTATGATTCGTTTGACCTGTGAAAAGTGAGTGTAGCCATAAAGGTCGATTTCATCCTTCATGTGCCCGAAGAAGCTTTCCTGGGGAGCATTATCCCAGCAGTTTCCTCGACGGGACATCGACTGCCGTAGATCGGAATCCTTTAGGATCTGTATAAACTTCAAGCTGGTGTAGTGAAACCCCTGATCAGAATGAACTATGGTCTCTGCCTGAAGAGATATCCCATGTTTATCGACCATATGTACAATGGTCTGAAGGACAAAATCCACTTCCAAAGACTCGCTGAGCTTATAGGCCAGTACCTGTCTTGTGTAAGCATCCAGTATCGTTGATAGATAACAGAACGTGCCATTGTACGGTATGTAGCTTACGTCTGTCAGCAGCACCATGCGTGGTCCCTTAGCAGTGAATTCCCGGTTAATCAGATTTGGCGCTATATGACTCGTGTGAGTGGCCTTTACAAGTCTCCGATAAGGATTCGCTCTGCGAATCGGGCAATACAGGCTGTATTTTTCCATAATCCTCTAGATTGCAAGATCAAGTAGGACAGTCTGAAATAATTCCTCCGGCGAACTGTAG